>JACYMD010000111.1 GCA_015272215.1 Rivularia sp. T60_A2020_040
CGCTCTTTTATGGCTGGAAACTCGCTCTGGGTATACTTGTGTGTACACCGTAGCCTAATATACGGAGAGGGATTGAGGGTGAGGTTTTATATTTAATTTGACCCACTTACTTACTCTAAATTACTGGCGGCAACATTGCTAAAATATCAATACTCAAATCGGGAAACTGCAAAGGCGAAATACTCTCACTTTCTCTCAATATCACTTCACTTTTATAACCATTTTCATTAGGTTCTCTAAATACATGAAGTTGACGATTAATTACATCTAAAACCCAATAATCAACAATACCTGCTGCTGCATAAGCCTTCCCTTTTGTTTCACAATCTTTTTTAAAAGTAGTATCGGCAACTTCGATAACTAAATAAACTTCATCTGGTGTAGGATGGTGGTCAGCGTAATCTAATTGGTCAATTTTGACAACAGCAATATCAGGCTCTGGTTCTGAATAATTATCTAACTGTATTGGATCTTGAATTGATACCCAAGCCCGATTTTTTAACAGATTTTTGAGTAAATAGTCTGTTCTTCCTACAGCAGAACGATGGGCTGTTCCAATCGCACTCATCCAAATTATTTTCCCTTCTAAAAGCTCAACTCGTTCGTCTTGATCAAAAATACCAGCTTCTGCCATGCGATGGTATTCCTTAACTGTCCATAAACGAAGATTTATTGTATCTGTACTTTGCATAACTTTATATTATATTGCAAAACACTACATATTTAGATTATGTCTTAAAGAAGCTGTAAAACGTTAATTTTTCCTAGGGTAAGAAAGAAGTCGGGTTTTTATCGCGATTTTCACTTGAGTGGAATACAAATTTTACCTCACCCCGCCCTCCGGGCACCCCTCTCCTTATCAAGGAGAGGGGAAGGGGGTGAGGTTTTAGTGTATTGGACTCAACTGAAATTTGCTATATTACTGTTTTCTGCTTTTACGGATAGAAGATGGGAAAACCCGACTTCTATGATTATCGTCGTAGTTTAATTTCCCAAATCAAATTAACTCAACTGGGCTACAATTTGATTTTCTAATAACGTTTCACCACTCAATAAATCTTCAACTGTAATTCTTAAAAATCGTTGTTCGTCAACTTCTAAAAAAACTTTTACTCTATCACTTCCTGGAAATCCCGGTGGTGTCAGTTGAGCAATGTTTCTTGCTCCATCGCTATCATTAAGAGCTTTTACTACAGTTGTGCTAGTTTCTACACGACGAGTGATTAAGCGATCGCCATCAAAATAAACTTCAGTTCCACCACTTTGCGCTGCTAATTCTCCGATAATTAATTCTATACTAGGTTGATTTTCTAAGGAAGCACCCAAATATAATTCTACTGGCTTATTCATCGGATAAGGTTGCCCTTCTTTGATGATAGGATGCCAATTGTGGCAATTTTGGCGGCGATTCCAATAACGAATTCCGTAGCTGTGATAGAGAAAATCCTTGACTTCTACACCGCTCGCTAATTGTAATGCTCCGTGAGCAATAGCTTCAAAAGCCTGTTGACTACGAATTTTGTCAGCATCAAAGTAATTTTTAATCCACTTCTGCACCGCTGGAATTTGAGAACTACCACCCACTAACAATACTGCATTAATATCCGTAATTTCGATTCCTTGACGACGAGCTTGCTGCAATAATTGCGTCATTAACTGATCAAGCATTGCAAAAAATGAATGCTCTTGCAAAATATCTTCAAATGTATCGCGGTTTAATTCCAATTCGTAACTTTCAAATGTCTCGTCATTAAAATAAACTTCACTAGCTTGATTTTGGGTAGAAAGCTGAATTTTTAACTTTTCCGCAAGTCTGATGATTAGGGGACTAACCGTTAAATCTTGAGTTTTCACGAAATAATCAGTTAACCAATTATCAATATCTGTACCACCCAAATTTTGACCAGCTTTTGCAAGTACACGGGCAGTTTTTACCTTTTGTTTGGAATTTTCAGCTAAAGACTTATTGCCAAACTTTAGTAAAAAGCCCAAAGGTTTCTTACTTTCTTGTTGAACACTTTGATCCAAACGCACCAAAGATAAATCTAAAGTTCCCCCACCAAAATCAACTACTAATAATAAATCTTCTCCAGTTAAACCATAACCTAAAGCCGCCGCTGTCGGTTCATCCAACATCCGTACCTGTTCTATAGCCAACGGTTCACAAACCTTTCCCAACCAGTGACGATAAGCTTCAAAGCTATCCACAGGAACCGTTAATACTAAAGAATCCAAACCACCTTCAACAGAGGATAACTCCTCGATGATTTTTTGCAAATACCATTCACCGACTTGTTCAAAAGTAATATTCCGTCCATCCAATTCCGGTAAAAAACCTTGAATATCCGCACCAATTCCCCGTTTAAAGCTGCGAAAAAACCGCGAGTCACCTTTGATATCAACACCCCTATCGCGAACTTGTTGTCCAATTAAAACTTGAGCAATTGAAGCATCTTCCACATACAGCAAACTAGGAATCAACGGTGGATTCAAACCTTGTTGAACCGATAATTTTGGGATATTTAAAGTCTCTGGCTGTTGAGTTACCGGATTCCAACGAGCAATGACGGTGTTACTAGTGCCAAAATCGATCGCTATTGCCATTTTTATTAATAAATAAATCAAATATTAGATTATATTAAATCAAAACATGATATCTCTGTAGAGCGGGTCATGGGGGGACTTCCCCCCCCAACAGTCATAAAAGAAACTAAAAGCGCGGTATGCTTAAAAAGCACTC
>JACYMD010000104.1 GCA_015272215.1 Rivularia sp. T60_A2020_040
TATTACTTAAGTATAAGTATGGCGATCTGCTTGCAGCAGCGCTTCGCTATCGCACGGGTTTTCACAAAATCGCGTTGCTCCCATATTGACTTAGCTTTGCTTCATTTAGGAGGAACAAAAATTTTAGGAATTCTATTAACTATGGATGCTAAACAAGGAGTGCAAGCAATTGAGATTATTGCACCACATTTAAGTATCCCGATTCACTACAATGATTACACCGTTATGAAGTCATCTCTTGAAGAGTTTATGCAAGCGGTTACAGAAGCCGGACTTGATCAACGGGTAAGGTATCTGAGTCACGGTGATACTTATACATTCGATGTTTCACGTAAATAGTTATTAGAAAAGAGCAGCCCTAATTACTTGAATACAATCACAGAAGTCGGGTTTTTTCGAGAAATATTGATCGCATCACAAAACAGTCATAAAAACCCGACTTCTTACCCCCACGAGCAGTCTTAATTACTTCAAATTTATTTTTTTGCTCTCATACTTAAGTAATATAATTTTGAGAAAAAATTAGTAGCTTTATTATACCTTTAGATGGGTTAAGCAGCTTTTCAAAAAAAATAAACTGAAAGTAGATTTTTAATGAAGCATTAATTTAGGAGAAAACCAAAATGGCAGATAATAATAAAGACCAACGCGGATTTGCATCTATGGATGAAGAAAAGCAGCGCGAAATTGCTAGTAAAGGTGGAAAAGCTGCTCATGAGAAAGGAAATGCCCATGATTTCTCTTCTGAAGAAGCTAGAGAAGCTGGCAAAAAAGGCGGTGAAGTCACCAGCGAAGATAAAGAACATATGTCCGAGATTGGTCGTAAAGGTGGTCAAAATAGCCACTAAATTAGCCACAGTTAAAGCTTCGGCATATATATATAAAGCTGGATTAATTAACTGTCAGACAAGTAAAAAAGGCGCATTTATTTTAATTCTGATGAATTAAAATAAATGCGCCTATCTTTATGTATTTTTCTAGTTTTATCGCTTTTATTTCACAATAAAAATCTCTCAACTATTACCAATAAAAGAAGGATTTTTCCCACGCGCCCGAACTGGATGAGAATAACGAGTATGTAAGTAAGAAGCAAGGGATATTTGCCACAAATCTGCACTACGATTTTGATTTAGAAGTGACAGGGGTTCTTAAATTGAATGGCATGGTATAGTTCTTGTCCTGAATGGTTTCCAGCCCAGAGGTATAAAATTTCTATGACTTTGTACTCGCTAATTGCTGCCATAGGCTATAGTACTAAGCAGAGCATTCTCTGCTTGACGGGAATCTAAACGAGTATGCTGCACGACAATTGGTACATCTGATTCAATCACACTGGCAAAGTCAGTACCCAGGGGAATTGGTAATGGATCTTTGAGATTGTTGAAGCGAATATGTTTTGTCCGTCGAGCCAGAACCGTTTCTTTGTATGGTCCGACGGGTTCTTTATCGCTGTAAAAGATGGTGATTTCCACATGAGCATCTTCGTCACCAGCATTGAGAATACAAACAGTTTCGTGGCTGGTAAATTGCGGTTCTGGTCCATTGCTATAAGCTGGTATATAGCCCTCTGCGATCGCCCATCTTTTATGTCCAATTGCTTGCATTATCGTATATCTCCTGGTAAATATCGTGTTTTTCTACGTGAGTGCGATCGCCTTGATGATGCGACAAAAGTTGCAAATCCCATCATCCGCATTACACCATCTACACTTTGATCGAGACGAGTTTGGGTGTCAGGACTAGTAAGATTGCGTAAGCCATGCAAATCTAAGAAACTAAAGCCTACTTTGGAGAAGAAGGGAATCAGACAAAATAGAAATGTATCAACTGATTGATCGAAAACCCGAAAACCCGAAGGACTAAGAATCCATACAGTCGGATAGCAGATCCATAGCACTGTGAAATAGGTAGCTATTTTGTTGTAAAAACCGGACAGGGCTGAGTCTTGACTACTAGCCTTAGCACGCAAGGGACCCCAAATTCCGGCTAAAACAATCAGGAAGGCGACGACACCGTTGATATACCATAAGTATCTCACCCAAGGCACAACTGAAAGGTCGGCAACCAAACCACAAACAACTACAATCACTTGAGTCATCATCAAGGAGGCAATTAACGTCCAGTCTTTTTTGTGATGACGATGCATTGCTGTCCAAGACAAGGCTAAGAGTAGCAAAGGTGTAGTCACAATCCAGTCGATGTAGCGAGCAAAATGAGTCACCTGTCCCGCTACTTCAATTTTTCCCTGTTCTAACTCCGCACCTGGTAAAACCATCGATAAATAAGCGAGTCCCGACCAGATGGGGATAAAAGCGGCAACTAAATACTCGTATTTAGGGACACCACGAGGTTTTCTACCGAGTATTATGAAGTAGATCGCTCCCGTTGCCATGCCTGCAATATACAGCCAGTGCCATAGACTCTGCCAATCCATAAGTTACCTCATAATAGTATCGAGAGCAAGTAATTCGTTACAACGAGTATTTCAAGCCTACGAAACACTACATAAGTGTGCGATTGCGAACATTTCCAGTAGTTGGTGAGCTATAAATTTCCCAATCTCGCACGCCTTGATTGCTCAGAATCGATTCAGCGGTGTTAATTTCTGTTGGGGTTCCTTCAACTAACACTACATAATAACCTTGGGAAAGTTGATCGTTATAATAGTTTGCTCGTTCTTCGGGTACTCCCCAACCAATCAAAGCACCGAGTAATCCACCGCTAGCTGCACCGATACCGCCACCAATCAGAGTATTTGCCAGGATTATCCCTATTTCCGCTGCTGGACCGATACCAGGAATTGCTAAGACTCCTAAACTGGGTATTAAACCAATTATTCCCCCCGTGACTCCTCCAGCGGTTGCTCCGGCTTTGGCTCCTCCTTTAACTTGTTCATCGTTGGATTTTTCATAATCAGTACCGCTCACCTGTTCCTGACCTTCAGCGTTTTTGACAACTATGGAAATTTTGTCCATATTGAAGCCAGCGTCTCTTAATTCATGAAGCGCTCTTTCTGCTTCTGGACGAGAAGCAAAGGTACCAACTGCACGTTGCATTTCATTTGTATACATGATTTCTCCTTAAGTTAAGTAATTTTTCGTCTGATTTAAAATCAATAGATATCTCTGGTAAATACGTTTTCTTCCAGTCATTACAATGGGTTTAAGCTTAATTGTGGGAGAGGTTTAATATTATTATAAATTCAGATTTTTTTTTTCAAAATTGTTATTAGTTGTATAAGTTAACAACTTTCCAAAAACTACACCACAATTTAGAATTTATAATTTAAGTTTTCCCGAAGCAGTTTTACATTTAGTTTTATCTCCTTTTTGGTGCATAATCACCACAATTAACGGCTTTTTCACTTAAGACTAGCGCAGGTTGTACTGCACAGGGAAGGTGTTGGTTATTATCAAAAAACTGACATTTACGACAAGGAATAGCAGAAAAATGCTTGAGACTGACAACTTGAGTATATAAATTTTTGCGATATTTAATTTGTTTGATAAAAATAAATGCCAAAGTGATAACAAAAGCCACGGGAATAATTGCTAGTCCAGTTTGGATGCTTGTGACTTCCCTAGAAGGCGAAATATTTGGTGATATTTCGCGAGCGCTTGGTTGAGTTATAATTTCTGTCCTGGGTGCCATTTTACCATTTTCTTTAATTTCAAAAGTTTGTAATTGTGAATCTGGTTTATGAAATATTAATTAATTTATCTGTCGCTAAGAAAGAATGTTTTAGTAATCTTTTGATTAGCAACATGGTCGTAACTATATAATAATCATAATCTGGTTAGCATTGGAATATAAACTCCATCTTTCTGTTCTTGGATTCTAAAATCTTGCTAGTTCATAACAACAACATTGCTATAGATTTAACAGATTCAGACTTTAATCCCAGTAATATCTCAAAAAGTAAGAGTCATACACCTATCTATGGTTAGGGTTAAAATATTGACCACAGCTATGCCATAAGATAGTTTTTTTATCGTTAGAAGTATGTAAAATCACGATTTTGTTTATTAGAAAATATTTTTGTTAATTTTATTGAAGTACATATAAATTTTTATAGCAATATTGTAATTAAACTATAAAACTTCATTATATTAAATAGCCCGCTTTTTCAATTAATCGCCCTAGCCGTAATAACGATAAACAACTATTTGAACTATTAATATTAGCTATATTCCATCATTGCTTAAATTCTATATGTAAATCTTATATTTATTGGATAAACTTGAATAAAGTTGATTGAATTCAATACCACAAATTAAAATTTGGCAAAAGCGGATTATTCATATTCACTAATTAATTTTCCCTCAAACAATACTTCTTGAAATTCTTCAACTTCTAAACAATTTTCTTCACATTTAACTTGTTTTCCATCCACGATAGCTTTGTGTAATTCAAATCGGTGGAGATGAAGTTGTATTCTTTCATAAGTAAAAGGATAATTTCCTTGTTGTTTATATGTTAATTTCAAGTTTTTTTCATCCCACTCAAGATAGAACTTGTCTAAACGCCAGTCTCCATAACCATCACCAGCATCACTATAAATTTCAGTTCCGCTAGTTGCTTCCAATGGCGGATAAACATGGAGAATTAATTTATTTTCCACTTCTAAAGGCAAAATACTCCCCGCTTTGACAAATAAAGGTATTGTTTCTAAAGGTGCGTTAATTGTGACTTCTTGCCCTCCTGCTAAGGAGGTATCGTTCCAAAAGTCATACCATGTTCCTTTGGGTAGAATTATGTTGCGTTCGCGTTTTCCTTCTTGAACAATTGGACACACTAGCAGTGCTTCACCTAGTAAAAAGGCATCTTCAATATTCCAAAGTCGAGTATCTTCTAAATCAGCCCAGAATAAAGGACGAATTGGAGGATATCCGGTTTGAGTTGCTTGCCACGCTAATGTGTAAAAATACGGTATTAGTTGATAGCGCAGTCTCAAATATTTACTAACAATACTTAGGGTTGATTCGCCAAAACCCCAAGGGGTGCGAGGCTTGGCATTATTCGAGGAATGGGTACGGAAAAATGGTAAAAAACTCGCCATCTGGAACCAACGCACGTAAAGTTCCGCACTAGGATTACCCTTAAATCCACCGATGTCGGGACCGCTGTAAGGTATTCCTGAGAGTCCCAAATTAAGCAGAGTTGGGACAGTTTGTTGCAAACCAGCCCAAGAGGTTTCTATATCTCCTGTACATGTCCAAGCATAACGCTGTAATCCAGCCCATCCAGAGCGCGAAACGATAAATGGACGCTTTTCAGGTTGATATTCGCATAGTGCTTCATAAGCAGCTTGTGCTTGAAGTAACCCGTAAACGTTATGTGCTTCTAAGTGATCACCGCCTCTACCTTCCATTGAATGTTGTGTAGAATAAGCTGGTAAAGTCGAGTCACCCCAAAGGGTAAATACTCCGGGTTCGTTCATGTCGTGCCAAAAGCCTGCAATACCTAAATCGAGCAGATATTCATACTGACGACTCCACCAATGACGAGCTTGGGCATCTGTAAAATCAGGAAAAGCACACATTCCTCCCCAGACTGGTGCTAAAGGTACCATTCGTATATATACCACCTGCGTCAAAGTTCCACATCCGGTAGGTTTTAGGTTTATTAATGGTATCTGTTGAAGTGCGGAGATTGAGGGCAGCCGCTCTTTCTCCTAAACCGTAAATACATTCATCGGGACGCAATTTTGCTTGATGTACCCAACCATGGTTTGTTAGATTAGCTTTAATTTTGCGTTGGGGTGGTAATTCTTCACGTAATGTAATTCCCTTAGCATCTTGAAATTTAAGACTGCCATCTGAAGCGATAATTATTTGCAAAGCAGAAGTAGAAATTAACCAGTTATTATCTATTGATTGAAAATCAACTTCAACTTTTTGCCAATTATGATTAGATATTGCATAAGGAACCGGAAGTTTACCTGGTTCCCAATTAATTCTCACTAAATCGGTACTTAAAAAATAAATTTCTAATTCGACTTCTTCTGCAAAATAGAATTTTCTTCCGTTAGCTATTTTTTCGGCACGAATAATATTAGTTAGTGGTTGAGTAGCTCTTAAGAGTTTAATATCATTAAATTGACGTTCTAAGTTATCCCTTTGCATAGGATAAAACGCCGAACCCATAAATCTTTTTAATTTAATTAAGCGTAAATTTAGAGATAATTGTTTAAGGATATTCATCATATTTACTAGTTATAATTTCAACAAATATCAAGGTCATATTTATCAATCTCAATTTGAAATTGTTGAAGGATAAACTGTATCGGCAATCAAGACAGGTCTTTCTTTGTACTGTAATTCCAATTCTTTCTTTAATCCTGCATCCCAAGTTAATTTATAATTTTCTTCTAACTCTCCAACTGAAAATGGACGCAGTACACCTGTTAAAGCTATTGTTTGACCGTTATTTACAGCCATTGCAGGAATCGGATTAAAAACTAATAAATCTTGTTCTCCAAGTAAATTATCTGTATCTAATGCGAACATTTTAGAGTTTTTCATCTCTGTTATTTGTCCAGTCAGCGCTAATCTTCGGTTATAGTATTTAGTAGGATTTTGCATAATATCTTCTACTTCCGGTGCTAAAGCTATATGTTGAGCAACAATAGTAGTAGCATTTTGATAATCTTGGTAAACTTCGTCTTGCAATCTTAAATTAAATTCCTGTTCAAGTTTAGGGATATTTAACTGACGAACCATACCAGTAACTTGCACTTTTGTATCTTTTTCTGTGGGAAGATTAAAAACTCTACCAGATGCGTTAATCACAATAAGTGGTTCACTTTCCATCAAAAATCTTCTCTTTCTGATAGCAAACGAAGTTGGACTGAGTTCTTGAATATCTTTACTTCTAATTGTGACAAATTTGCCGATTAAATCATCTGTTTCACTTGCTACTTCAGATACGGACATCAATCCTGGAGTAGCAGCAGGTTCGCGATTAAATAAAAAATAAAGTCCGAATAAAATTCCAAAAAATACAATACTGAAAATTACTTTTGGACTCAAAGTAAAACGATTTTCGGTTTGATTAGCCATTTTTCTAGAGATAGATGATAGTTGATAAATGTCAAATAAAGGTAAAATCAAACATTCAAAAAACTGAGATAAGATAATAAAATTTATAATCCCAGCCTTAGTTCAAACAAATTTATAATTAGGAATCATGTAAAAATAAGTAGTGCAAGCGTCTCGCTTGCTATTTCCCGAAGGTGGGCAGGATGCCCACACTACTTGTTCAATTTATTTTTACACGAATACTTAGGTATTATTCAGAAATTGCAGAAGGATATACGCTATCAGCTACAAATACAGGTTTAGTACTGTATTCAGCTTCTATTCTCTCTCTAAGTCGTAAATCCCAACCTAAATCATATTCACGTTCAAAATCAGCAAGTACAAAAGGACGAAGTACTCCGGTAACTGCGACAAATTGATCATCTTGAATCGCGACTTTCGGATTACGATTGAGAACTAATAAATCTGTTGCACCAAACAACTTCTCTTCGTCGAGGGTAAAGGTGTTAACATCTTGAATGTCTTCAACTTCACCTGTTACCGCAAGTCGCTGATTGTAGTATTTCTGAGGATTTCTGGTAATATCACCTGGATCTGGTGCTAATGCCATAGACTGAGCAACAATTGTCGGTTTGTTTTCGTAGTCTGTATAGTATTGTCTATCCAAAGTCAGATTGTACTCGCGTTCGATATCTGCTACTACCAAATTGCGAACTATGCCCGTTACCTGAACCTCTATATCATCAGTAGGTAGAGTAAAAGGCTCTCCCGAAGCATTAATAACTAAAATAGGTTCACTACCAAAGAATTTTTGATCGCTAACAGTAAAGGAAGCAGGGCCAACTTTATCTACTGGTTTGCTTCTTACAGTTACAGTTTTACCAGCTAATGCAGCAGTATTATCTACAACATCCTCAGTAGTAACGTTACCCGTACCAGGAATATTTGCTTGATTATTATCAGCACAAGCGGGAAGTACTAAAGCCATTAAAGATAAAGCAATAGCACCCTGAAACTTCCAAAAATTATTCATAGATATACCCTTATTTTGACTTAAATTAAATTTGATTGTTTGTTGACGAATTCGATTCATTATCTGCAAAACTTTCAATTAAATTACACTATTTTTCATGAATTAATTCAAGTTAATTAATTCATGAATACTTGTCCGTCTTTCTGAATTCTAATAACACCTTGATTATTATCAAATCTTGTTTGTTCATCCAAAGTTACTGTTAACATTCCTTCTTCAACAGACATTGGCATTACTCGTAATAATCCCCTATCTTCTCTAACCATAGTGATAGTTACTGGAGTGGGAATCTCGCGCAAAATAACTTCTTCTCCACCTTCTAAATACCTAACTTGAGTATGGGTAACTGCTTGATAGGAAATGCGAGCATTAGTGTCATTTTTCAATGTGACGTTGACTCTACCATCCATCATTGGCTTGACAGTGGCAATGGCAGACTGACGAGCTTCCGGTGCCGGTGGTTGTATCGGTTTTACATTGGTAGTTCTCGGTACTACATTAATTGATTGATCTACAGCTTGTCCGGTTTGCTTCCAACGCATAGTTGCAGCATTAGGCGTACATTCTGCTGGTACTATTAATTTACTATTGTAAGGTTCCTCGTAATAGATTTTCGGGCAGGGATTGCGCTTCGGATTAGGACGAGTAGGAATCGCAAATGCAGTTAATGGCAGGAATGGAATTACAATTGCTAATCCGCTTAAAAGTTTTTTCCAGTTTTTCATTTTTCTTTGTTCTTTAAGCATAAAAACCTCTTCAATATTTTTTGGTAATGGGTAATAGATAATAGGTAATAAATATAAGATAAAATAATCATCTATTATTTATAAATAAACCTCAGCTAATTATTATTAATTAGTTTAATTAATTATTTAGTGAATTTATTGAATTTAACTTTAATTTATACTTTTTTGCGAATAAACTCTTCTAGCTAAGGCAATATTTATGATTGTTCTGGGAATCTATCTTTAGAAAGAACTTTGAATATCCTCAGAGATAGTAGAAAACAATTTTCCAAGTATTTTAATTCCAACAAAATTAACCTTGCATTGCAGAATTTTGCAGGAAATACAATAAAAAATATTAAGCTCGATTACAAAGTCAAAAGTAACACACTATAAATTACTACACCCGATACAAAAGACCAAAAACAGCTTTCTCGTTCTTCGGGAAGTTCTTCTTTAAGTACGTTAAGCACAATTCCTCCTGCTAAAAAAGCAAAAAGAACGGCTATTGTTGTTTCTCCAATTTGACTAGCGCTACCTATTATCCATCCGACAATAATTGCTGCTGCTAATATCCAACGTCCGATATTGTCGTAGATATGTTTGTGATGTTCTCGGAATCCGGAGTCGTTGACAACAAAGTGTAGTGCCATTGCTAAACTGTAGAGTAGCAAATTTTTAATATCTGGCTCTTCTCGATGCATTAATAAATAGCCAATTAAAGCATTATAAACCGTAAAAGAAGTAATATGTACCCAAAATACTCCTTGAGTTGTTGCGTCTCTTTTACCTGCTTTTTCTTGGCTTGCGCGAGATTTACTCACCATCTTTTCTAAGCCGTAAAATATGCTTAGCCCTAATAATGCTATCAGGTAAACGTGATTTTCTAAATAAGATATCAATCCTTGTTGCGTTTGATTTAAAACTGCTTGATGTTCGCTTAATTCTGGAAGGATATGTACAAAAACATAAGCAACAGATACTCCTCCTGCACCGCTCAACCAGCGATTGCGAGAAACTTTAGCAAAGCCTAGCTTTCCACAAAATAAATGGGTTAACGCTAATCCAATGGCAATTAATGCAGTTAAAATCAGACTTGCGGATGTGGATGACAATGATTCATTCATTAATTAGCAACCTATAGCTACAACATTTTTCTCTATATTTTTTTAATTATATTTTTTTAATTTAATTTAATTTAATTTATTTAATACTCTAAAGCAAATTATTTCTTATATCCCACATTCCGCACTTCAGGATGTAGTACAATGAAATACGAAATTTCTCTCCGATATGAATAAATAAAAACACTCAGAATATTGAAGTAAATTGTTTGTTCAACACTTAGTATAAAATTCATCAAGTGAAGGCTCCGTAGGGGTAAATCAACTCGTTGGCGAGGGCGAATTGAACTACCGCTACGCTTGATTCGATTGCGTTGAGACGGGCTTACAATCAACTCATAAAAACCCTAAATAGTCATAGCCCGCCTCAACGCCGCTTCGCTAATCGAATCATAGTTCAATTCTTAAATAAGAAAATGAGACAATAAAAAAAATTTTAGAGGTAAAAAAGTGTCTCCAACATCAAAAGCAGAAATAAAAAATATCGACCATCTTGGAATAGTAGCTGGATTAATTGATGAAATAGGAATAGTTGAAACAATTAATTCCAAGTGAAGAATAGACCCTCGCGAGAAGATTTCAGCAGGAATTTTAGTAAAAGCTATTTTAATAAATGGACGCTTGTTTTGTGTCAAGACCTTTATATTTATTTAACCAGTTTTTTGATGATAAAGGAATAAAAATATTATTAGGAGAAGATGTAGAAAGTGATTATATTAATGACGATAAGATTGGACGAGTTATGGATAAATTATATAAGTATGGATTAAATAATCTCTTTATAGAAATTGTATTATCAGTAATAAAAAAGTTTCAGATAGATATAAAATATTCACATTTAGATGCAACATCATTCCATTTGCATGGGAAATACAACAGTGAAGAGAGTAAGGATAAATCTTCAGAAATACTTAGAGAAAGACCAATAATAATAACTAAGGGCTATTCTCGTGACCACAGACCAGACTTAAAACAAGTAGTTTTAGACTTAGTAACAAGTGGGGATGGTGATTTACCGTTACTAATGAGGACTGGAGATGGAAATGAAGCAGATAAAGCCGTATTTGGAAAAATATTAGTCGAGTTTAAAAAGCAAATAGTTTTTGATAGTATTATGGTGTGTGATAGTGCATTATATAGTCAAGAAAATATCCAACTAATCCAACATATAAAATGGATAAGTAGAGTTCCAATGACTATCAAAAAAGCTAAAGAATTAATTCAGTCTGTAGAGATAGAAGAAGTAGACTCAGAAGAAAGAAAAAAAAGAGCAGACTTAAATTTAGATGGATATAGATGGAAAGAGGAAATAGTTAATTATGGTGGAATTAAACAAGTTTGGCTAGTAGTAGAAAGTGAAAAAAGGAAAAATAGTGATTTGGAGAAGCTAGAGAAAAAACTAAAAAAAGAAAGAGAAAAAGTTGAAAAACTTTTAAAAGAGTTAAGAAAAGAAGATTTTGAAAGCCCAGAACAAGCTCGCTATAAATTAAAAGGAATCAACAAAAAACTGAAGCTATTCGGAATTAAAGAAATTAACATAATGAAAACTAATGCTTCATGTAATAAGACTGTTTACAAAATGGAAGGAGAAAGTTATGAAAAAATAGAAGAGATAAATTTACAAAGAAAACAAGCAGGAAGATTTATTTTAGCGACTAATTTAGTTGACGATGATAAATTAAAACCAGAAGAAATTATTAGAAATTATAAAAATCAACAGTCTTGTGAGAGAGGATTTAGATTTCTTAAAGACCCTTTATTTTTTGCTGATAGTTTCTTTGTTGAAAATCCTGAAAGAATAGAGAGTATGTTGTTTTTAATGTCTTTATGCTTATTAGTTTATAATCTCGGTCAAAGGGAACTGAGAAATAATTTAAAAAGAGCCAAAATCGGAATCAAAATCAACTAAGAAAGTTAACAGATTCTCCTACATTAAGATGGGTTTTTCAATGTTTCCAAGGTATTCATCTTTTAACCTTAAATGGAATTAATCAAATTGTTAATTTAACTGAAGAACGTAATTTTATCTTGAATTATCTACCGTCATCTTGTCAAAAATACTATTTACTTACTTGCGGATAAACATTTTTCTGCATAGTGAATCAAAATTTATTAATCTCCGAAGGAACAGTTGTTGTTCCGAAGTTTTCTAATACTTAAATAACCTGCATTTATGAGCCAAATATTTTATGTTTAATATTTTTCTTCCTTCATCATATTAATTCAGTATTAACTATTTAATTATTCTGATTTTTTGCTTTTATCTTCACTGTAGTTTATTCGTGTTTCAATTTGAAGTGCGGAATGTGGGTTATATTTATTTAATTGATTTTTATTTAATTGATTTTGAACAATATGTAAACTTGCCGTGACCACATTATTTATAGCAAGAATAAAGATATGACAACTTTTAATATATCTCACATTTTGCACCCTACGCATAATTAACTAGATAATCAAAAATATAAATAAAAATATTACTAAAATAAAAATATAATATTTTAGTCCATTTTAATGGACTTCTGCTATTAGACTGGGACTTGCAGTCCCAGGCGGGTAAGAATGAAGTCAAACAATCAGTAATTATTTTGAGTTAGGAGTTTTGATGGTGCAAGATATGAAATATCGCTACTACATTAGTTATTCAATGAAATTTTTATCAAAAAAAGTAACTTTTATTACTTCAATAAATATAATGTAGTCATCAATACTGATTTTACTATTCAAATTGATAATTTTGATACTGAGTCAGAATATTTGCTGAAATAGTGTTTCAACTTTTTAAACTCTTCATTGATAATTTGGAATCGCTTGATGTAAAAGTTCCTTAAATTAGCTAGTCTTGACGGCTAGATAAGGATGTGTAAAAATCTGGAAACTAATAAAATACTTATTTAAACACGGGTATAGAAAGAAACTAATAATTATCTATTAGCGTCTCAAGACCGTATAAACTATGTAATTGCCCATGAGCGGAAAAACTCTTCTTGGTATTGCTTTTACTACACTTGTTCTGGGTAGCACAATGACGACAAAACCTGTACCAGGTCATACGTCTACAAGCGAACCGACGGTAAACAAGCCACTGTCAATTCCATCACGTCCGATAAAACTATCTACTAATATAAAAACTACTGATTTAGAAATAGCAATATTTGACCAGATAAATCAGTATCGGGTTTCTAAGAAATTGCCAATACTGAAGCTAGATGAGAAAATTTCTAAACAAGCGAGGATTCATAGCCAAAATATGGCAAAACATCAAGTACCCTTCAGTCATAATGGATTTGCCAAGCGAGTTGATAGTATCTCTATTAGCTATAACAATGCGGCTGAAAACGTTGCTTTCAATTCTGGATATGATGATCCTGTTGCCGAAGCCGTAACGGGTTGGATTAAAAGTCCGGGACATCTTAAGAATATTCATGGTAAGTATAACTTGACTGGCGTTGGTGTTGCTGCTAATAGTGAAGGCGAGTTTTTTCTCACACAAATTTTTATTCTTAGTAGATGAGTTTGATTTATGATTTTTTTGAGCTATAAAGTAGTGTTTGCTTTTTTATAGCCTTCAACACTACATTGATTTTTTAAGATTCATGGAATTACCAGATTTTCAGGTTTGCGATCGCGATTTTGATCAAACAACTCTTTCAGAATATTTAAAGAGCGAGACAATTGCTGTAGATACCGAAACTATGGGATTATTGCCTCTACGCGATCGTTTGTGTTTGGTGCAGATAGCCGATAATAAAGGTAGGGTTACAGTTGTCCGGATTGCAAAGGGGCAAACTCAAGCCCCAAATTTGCAAAAGCTCTTGGAAGCAACTAATGTCCTGAAAATATTTCACTTTGCTCGCTTTGACTTAGCAACGTTGCGTCATTATCTGGGTATAATGGTAAATCCGGTTTTCTGTACCAAGATTGCGAGTAAATTAGTTCGTACCTATACTCCAAGACACGGACTCAAGGAAGTAGTACAAGAATTAGAAAAAGTAGAACTCGATAAAAGCGCTCAATCTTCCGATTGGGGAGACGCGGCTAATTTATCGGACGAGCAACTAAATTACGCCGCTAACGATGTGCGTTATTTAGTTAGTATACAGCGCAAGTTAACGGAAATGCTTAAACGTGAAGAGAGATGGGAATTAGCCGAAGATTGTTTTAAGTGCTTACCAACAATAGTAAGTTTAGATTTATTACAATTCAAGGATTTGTTTGAGCATTAAAATTAACGAATGGTTCGTTTTCCATGAAATGCTCAGAGACGTAGCATTGCTACGTCTCTACATTAGAATATAAAATCCAAAACCGTACTACTTATTCATATTTGCCGCTTGGTCTTTCATTCGATCGACGACATTGTAATCATCCTTACCAGCAGGAGTCATAGATTCTACAATACCCTCAGTAGGACCACCGATTGCTTTCCATGCACTGAGTCCACCTTTGAGTTCCGATACGTTTTCAAAACCTTTACTTCTTAAAGCTTGTGCAGCTTGAGCCGAATCCGCATCACTAGCACCATACACATAGATATCGCGGCTTTTAGCTAAACTTTGGGTTGCTGTGTCCCCTAAACCGTCCATAGCCATTGGTAACGCGCCCATGATGTGACCTTCATTGTAGGTTTGGCGATCGCGCACGTCAAGAATGGTAAATGCCGGCTCTCCCCACTCCAAACGAGACTTCAATGTGTGAACATCGGATTTTCTTTGGTCTACAGGAGGTTGTGATGGGATAATATTTTCCAACGGATTGTTAGCCATGTGTTTTCCTCTCTTTCTAAATTTAGATGAACGGTAAAAGCGTTAAGGCTCAATAACACATAAGCACTCAAACACTTTTAGATTGTGTTATTAACGAACCAAAATCTATCTTATATTTAACTCAAAGACGGCAATCAATTAACTAGTATCAATTAACCCTTGAGACCGTTAGTCCTTGACAATTTTACAAGAATTTTATTCACTAATTAAAATCTAACGTTAGAAACAACAAAAATCGCTCCTTCTCTAGAATGAATATTTAAAATATTTCTCTAACGAGAGGATGAAAAAATAAATGATAAAACTCATTATAAAACTCAGCGTCCCTTTGCGTGTACCTTTGCGTTAAAAAAATATCATTTCGATGCCAACAGATTTGATATTACTCCAATTAAATAACTTACTCTCAGTTTCCTTACCCTTAATTTTTGATCAAATAAAAAAGGGCGCAATCACTGCAACCCTTTATGATCAAAAAATATAGCGGTTTTCACTTGGGTGCAATACAAATTTTACCTCACCCCGCCCTCCGGGCACCCCTCTCCGTATATTAGGAGAGGGGAAGGGGGTGAGGTTTTAGTGTATTGGACTCAACTGAAATTTGCTATATTCTCAAAAAATCTAACTTTTGACAGATTGACTTAAGCTAGAACAAAATCTACATCATTCGTACCAGCAGTTTCCGACTTACCAGATTGTAACTTGCTACCATTAACCTCAACAGCAAAAGGTGTGGAATCTAAACTGAGATTGTAATCAGTTTTATCATTCGTATATCCGACACTCGCAACCATCTTACGACCTGCATCAGTATACTTGAAAGCCAACATTTGATTTTTGTTTTGCTTGTTGTCGTAAGCCCAAATCACCATATACTGTTCACCTTGATATTCAAAAATCTTCGGTGGGCGATTGGGAACATAACGTCCAGCTTCACCAAAGCTTGAATCTAAGAACCCTTGAACAGAACTTTCTTCTACAGCAGCATAAGCAACTTCATCTGCTGCGGGTGCTTCAGCATCAGGTTCAGTTTCAGGTGGTGCTTCCTCTTTTCCACGGTTGCGGAAATAATCTACAGCTTTCTTGGTTCCAATTGCACCAACAGCAGCGACTCCTGCACCAATTAGCACATTACGCAGAGTATTATTAGCCATGATTTACTCAAGGAATAAACATCGAGGTAACATCCTATCACTAAGAGAGACTTATTATTTACTAATTGGTTTTTCTTATATATTTCATCAGTAATACAGGTAAAATTCCGATTAAGATAAGTTTATTTTTATCAGCAAATACCGCTATTAATTTAACTGTTCCCTATTTGTACCACAGCAAAAAGATGCTTATTATACAATTATTTAGAAACTAACTGATTTCAAATCACCTTAGACGTGCCAAAATTAAATAAATAGTTTCCAAATATACAAATTTTTTTTAATTTTTTTTAATTTTTTTTAATTTTTTTTTAATTTTTTTATTACTCCCTTCCCGGCAGAAGATTACCGTTCGCGCAGCGTCTCCCCCAGGGAGAAAAAAAAACCCTTCTAGACGCAGCGGAAAGTGTGCAGAGCGGGGGGTTTCCCCCATGAAAAACTTTGGCTAGAGAGAGTACACTTCTTGAAAGAGATTTCATAGAAATAGGTAATTTTCCAGCGGGATAGGAGTAATGATTTTATTAATAACGCTCGCAGCCTATAGATATATTTTTACCATCACTTGAAGTTGAAATCGATACGATAAAATCTTTTGGACAAGTTTGTACAGAATTAGTTTTGATGATTTTGAGTTCTTGAGAAAGTGTACATTTTTGAAACTCTGACTTTTCTGCAAACGTGATGTAATTTTTAGCTTTACAAGGAAAAATAGAAGTGCCTATTTGAGGATTGCTGACGGTAACTTTAGTATCTCTGGCTAGCACGCAATATGCTAAGGAACCGTTAGAATGCCGACTAATAGTACCTGCTTCACATGAAACTGCTGAAATCGCAGGTTGAGAAAAAACTAAATTTATCGCAGAAACACTCAGAAAAGAAGCAAATTTTATTAACTTACGATTAAAATATTTCATTTGTTAAAACTCTTATTTTTACAAGTACAGAAATTTTGAAATTTTATGAAAGAAATACTCAAAAAGAGTGATAAAAAAAACACCCCTTCCGAGGTGTTTACATCTTCCCAACAATCAGCAACAGTGACAAATGCGGGACAAACCACATTCGCAGTCACAGACGTGTATTGTTATATTATTAACTTTTTAAAAGATATACCTCAGAATATGCACTTAGAAATCAACGTTAAAATTGACTTTGTTGGTATTAAAGTTATGGCTGTAGTTGTATATCACACCACAAATAGCAGCTAGTGTTAACCACAATAATGTATTTAGACGAAAATCAAAAATGGTTACATCTACAGTATTGAATATCATCCACACTACAAAAGCTAATAGATAGCTAAAAAATATCAATTTATCTGGATTTTCTAGAGATTTTGCATTTAGTAGTAATCGAATACCCATAATGAATAGCCAAGTCAATAAACCAAAAAATAATACCGTTGTGGGTAATCCAGTTTCGGCAGATAACATTAAAAATAAATTATGAGGATGACCTAACCAATATTGCGTTTGAGTTTGATAAAGTAAACTAAAGTTGCGTAAACCCCAACCATTCCAAGGATGCTGTAATGTTAAAGAGCAAGCAAATTTCCATAGAGATTTACGGTGTATTGGTAATGGTGCATTTGAATAGACTTGGTTATGAAGACGTATCCAGAAGAATTGGGGAATAACTTTGCGGAATAATTCAGCGATTGGTAAAGGAGCGCGTGCAGCTGTCATCACACTAACCGCGACAACAGTTATTCCAGCTATCATCCAATACCAACTTTGATAAAAAGCATAAGCGATACAGGCAAAAATTACACTACCCCATCCGTTTCGTGAATGAGTCAGAATCAACGCAACAAAATCACCTATTAGTGCAAGAGTTAAAAATACGAAGGGATTACAAAAAGAGGAAATCCTAAATTTTGGTTTCTTAATTGTGTTAATCTGCTGCCAGTTTTCTATCCATAAACCCAACCCGACAATAAAAACTGTCAGTAAATAAGCAGCTAAAAGATTGGAATTCATCATTACTGAATCCATACGAGTTATTGGATTTATTCCTTGTGGCAATTTCCAACCAAATATGATTTCCCAAAACGGCGACAGACTCCATCCCAAAAACATATGTCCTACCCCAATAATTACTACTGGAATTGAACCGATGACTAAAATCCAAGATAATTGTCGTAGTTGCCTTATTGTTTGAATTAAAGCGCTGAAAGCAACAAAAAATAAAAAGAAAGGTAAAAAATTAAATAAACCAAGAAATGCTGCTAATTTATCATCAGCTAAACCAGTGGTAGCGATAAGCAATACACTTAAAAGAGCAAATCCCCAATTTAATGGACGATTATGAATTGTACGGTACTGTTGCCGCCAAGTTCCTACTGACGCAATAATAAAGCTTATAGCCCCTAAAGCCGGAATTAAGGGAAAAATTAATAGCCCTAATTGAGTCAAATACCAAGGAAGTTGCAACTTTGGGTTGGGGTGCGGCTGGCAGAAAAATTGATTTTTTGTCATTTATCGCCCCTTCAGTAGTCATAAGCTACGGAAATTATCAAGTCATCATTTCGATATATGAAAACCGATCGATGATGATTGAATCAAGCGATGTTTTTACAATTAATTTATTAGATAATTATTTTTATAAAAAAATAATTTTGATTTATTTATTACAATCAAAATTATTTAAATACCTATTAAACTTATGATTAAATATTTGGATAAAAATTCATCTAGAACCTATTTTTTACGTTAAAAATGCAACTAAAAATACTAAAAATAAACAAGATTAATCAAATCAGAATTTGATATTGTTATCGTTTACATTGGAAATATTTAATAAAATCAATCAACTTGCTGTGTAATCCATTGTAAATAAGGTTGATGACCTTTAAGAATGGGTAAAGCAATAATTTCAGGTACTTCGTAGGAGTGAAGTTCGAGTATTTTGGCTTCTATTGTGGGAAATAGATTTAAATCGGTTTTAATCAAAAGTTGCCATTCTTGGTCTTTATTGACTTTCCCTTGCCAAGTGTAAATTGAATTAATGCAGGTAAAACTAACACAAGCAGCAAGTTTTGCTTCTACTAAGGCATTGGCAATTTTCTCTGCTTCTTGTTGAGAACCAGTTGTGACCAATACTATACCGTAGTTGGTAAAGTTATCCATAATTAACCAAAAAAGTAGATGAACACTAGTCAAAATAATTAGTAATCGGTAGCACTAATTTGGCGCTGACTAATTACAAATTATTTTATTGCCCCGGCAAGGGAAAATACATAACACACAATCTAGGTTTTGTCCCGATAATTAGTGACAGTTAATTAAACGGTCGATAGGGAGTATACCTGCCCATCAATTAACAATCGAGTAATACCCTTGGCTTGTAATTGATAACGAGCCTTGTGCAGTACTTTGCTATCGGGTACTTTGATCACGCGATCGCGCTTTGAAGAAAAACGTTTTGCGACTCGATGGTTATCGAAGATGGGTAAAGTTGTTTCCTGGGTTTCGGGACTGGGGATTTCTCCTAAGTCGCTAAAATCCCTGAGTGGACGAGTAATCAGTTCTGCGGCTCTATCTATGACTAGGTAGCAGGTTCTAGGCAAATTAGCCTCAGTTAGTGGTAAAACTCGAACCAAAGGCTCATTTAACCTTCTTCTGGGAACAAAACGTGTGGGTTCCTCGAAATCATCGTCGTCGTCGTCTTCATCATCAAAATCATCGTCGTCTTCGAGTAAATCGTCTAAGTCTTCCAAATCATCGGTATCATCAAGTTCCTCACCAAACATTTCCGCGATCGCTTTGGCTTCTGTAAGCTCGTTATCTAATAGCGGACTGGGGATGTTCTTGAGTTGGGGACGAATGGGAGGTTGGGAAACTTCTGTTTGGTTTTCTTGCAATAGCTCCAATTGTTCCGCAACCGGGGAAACTTCTGGAGATGATGGTGCTGAAGAACGACGTTTTACTCTTCTAGGTGCTTCAGTTGTCTTATTAACCTTCCTGAGTATGGGTTGTTTTTTGATGACAACTTCTTCAACTGGTTCATCTTCTTCCTCATCTTGCTGCAACTTGATAAATGTTTCTGCAACTTTGGGCTGAGAAATCTTCTTCTCTTCGCTTTGAACCTCAGTATTGCTAAAAGAAGGAATATCATCGTAGCTGACTTGCGCTCTACCTTCAGGGGTTCTAGCAGCACGCTTTAAAGAGACTAAATACTCGTACTCATCTTCTGGCAAAGTACTTTTGAGTAAGCGGCTAATAGTTGAATTGCTTACTCCATAGCGTTCAGCCAAAGTAGAAGTAGTTTCGGCACTTTCTCGGTACAGCTTGAGAATTTCTTTTTTGTCGGATTCTGTTAGTTTTCTCATGGTAGTAGACCCCAAACGTTGTTTTCCTAAATTCGTTTGCGTCCGCGTTCTCGTCGCGAACGATTTGATGAAGCCTCAAATTCCAGGGCAGCAGCCATACTGAATAAAACTCCACTTAATACCCAACACACTTCTAATACATCTCCACTTTGATAATTGGGGTCTCTAGTCGCCCATTTAAACCATATATCTGCAATGTAAAGCGAAAACGTTGCAACTGCAATCATTCGCCAAGGCAAAGAAGCTCTTCCACCCCAAAAAGCTAATAGCAGACTGGTAGCAATAATTAATAGTAATACGTCGCTGACTACATAAAACCAATTTAAAAATGTACCGGCTTGTTCCTTCCATCCAGAACCAACTTCTGTTGCTACAGCAACGGTGGCCGCATCTTGCTGACTAATTAACCATGCCAAAGCACTACCAAAAGCCGCGATCGCCAATACAATTATCCACTGCCAGACCTCCAAATTAATTCGTCTTGAAGCTACCGCTAAAATCATGCCGATACCAACCAACAAATAAGTCACCACAAAAAATATATCGCCAACTGAAGGAAATGGTTCCTCATCTAAGACTATTTCCGTATAACCAAAGAATATCCCTCCTAAGAAATAAGAAAGCATACCTATACCAAATAGCAGCCAAACGTTTCTACCGCTGACAATTTGACGACTGCGCCAATTTCTCAAGCATAAAATCCCCGCACTCAGGTAAGCTAGCGCTTCAAAAAGATTTGTGCCAATTACATACCATTCGGCACGACTCACTAAACCATTTGCGTCCGGAACCTTAGCACTAAAAAGTAAAAAGTATAGCAATGCCAAAACACCCCAACTAATATTAGCCAGGATAATGTTTTGAGTCGTAAATAATGACTTAAAAGCCGAGGACTTATTATAAATGCTACTCATTTCTACTTCACCATGTTTATGCACTTCATAGAGATTTTGCTGATAGATTGTGTACGCAAGATAAATTCTCCTGGAACCAGAGCCTATTGAACTTGACAAACCTACACAATCTTAACTGCATAAAAATCACTATATGTTAATGCCACAGTTTACTCAGAGTTGAATTATTTAGCCAAGTCATAAATAGCCTTCGTTCCGGGATTGGCATATCTTGTAAAGTATCCAATGTTTGATGAGCAAAATCGGAATTACCAAAATATGCTTTACCCAGTCTATGCAACTCTTCAAGAAATACTACTACGTAATCCTCCTCCCAAAAAGGAATTTTAATCGGTTCTAGAGGGTTTATACCCAGTAAATAATCAATTGCCTGGGGTGAAGATGCTGCGGGAAATTGCCAGCGATTCAAGATATGTGAAATTTCTTTTTTAAATAAACTCCCTTGTTTTGCACCTAAAAACTCTTCAATATCCATATATACGGCTTGCAACAGTAAAATACTCGCAACCGTTAAAATTTTATTATTACCTTGTTCGCTTGCTTCACTATCAAGCTTGTCTAAACGAATTTTTCCCCAAACACTGAAGCGATCTTCTTCTTCCAATAACACGCAGGCTTTACCCCGGTGATCTGTCAATTCTCGCCACAAAGCCCTAGCTTCTTCTTCTTGACTCGCTTTAAATAAACTAATCAACCGAAAAGTTTGTCCTTGATAATTAAGGACAGGTACCTGTTGGTCGCGAGACGGATGTACAATGCTTGATATTTCAACGTCCTGCCGTTTCAAAATAAACATGAATTTTTCAGATAACTCCTCACCGAGGCATTTATTTAATATATGGGAGATATAATAACGTCTTGGTAATATTTGACGCTTTTACCTTTTTTCAACACAATATACCTTTTGAATACCCTATATGTCCGGATTTTTATCTAACTTTATAGTTAATCAAGTTACATTTTATCTTGATTTATTTAAAAATTCACTCTTTTCATTGCTTTTTGTTTAAACTACTGATATAATTTATAAGCTTTACAATAAAAGCATATTGTTTGGTTTGGGCGCGTAGCTCAGCTGGATAGAGCAACTGCCTTCTAAGCAGTCGGTCACAGGTTCGAGTCCTGTCGCGCCCGTTTTAATGATGAATATGTTGATCGGAGCGTTTTAGAAATGCTTTAGTTTGTTATCTGACGACAACTTCGCCGGTCTCCAATGGTTTTAGTTTATTGATCTTAAAGGAAAAACCGTCTTTTCAGTAGAAAAAGGGCGAAATTATTTGTAAAAAATATCAATCTGCTAATTTAATCGTCACGACGAATAATTTTTGCGGAGAAAAAGAGATTTAAGCTTATTTACAGCTATAAATTATTTGATTGCAGACTATTTTTAATATTGTGTAAATAATTAATAGCTAAAGTTTTCTTAAAAGAATAATTTTATTAATCAAAAATTAATCATGCCATCAATAAGTGTGTCGGTAATCTTGTTGAGTTTCCGATGATATTTTTTTTAAAAAACTATATGATTATTTAATTGTGGAAACAACCAAAATGTGCTAAGTATTATGCATTCAATCAATTAGATAATAATCATTATCTTTCGATTAGTTACAAAGTATTTATCTATTTATATTTAGTAGGATACCTAAAATGCAAAAATCAAAGTCAATTCGGATTCCTAAAGCGACTCGCTATCAGAATGCAGCAATCGATTATTACATGGGGCTTACGCAATCTTCCTATCTACATTATGGGTATTGGGAAGAACCACCCGCACCAGAAGAAGAATTGACTCTAACTAAGTTACGTTTAGCTCAGGAAGCCTATGCTATGAAGCTTTTTAGCTTTATACCAGAAGGCATCAAAACCTTACTAGATGTTGGTTGCGGTATCGGTGGCAATACTAAATATTTGTGCGATCGCGGTTTCGCTGTCGAAGCATTAGCACCAGATGCAATTCAAGAAGAAAAATTTATTGAGAATACTCAAGGTAAAGTTCCTTTTCACTTGACTAGATTTGAAGATTTTCAACAAGATAAATCCTACGATTTAATTCTATTTAGCGAAAGTAGTCAATATATTGCAGTAGATGATTTAGCTGAAGGTGCGGCTCGTTTACTAAGTAGCGGAGGTTATCTGTTAATAGCGGATATGATGCGTTTTGATGCTAAATATCAAGAAGGTATTTTTTCTAATTGTCACATCCGAGAAGAACTAAAAACAGCTTTAGAAAAAGTAGGATTTAGATTAATTAAAGGTGAAGATATTTCTCAATCAATTGTACCGACACTTGATTTATGTGTGAGTAATTTTCGGACTTTTGGGATAACTACAGGGAAATATATTGCTGATGTGATAAAAATCGCAGTTCCACCATTATACGCACTTTTGAATTGGGCATTTAAGCGCTGGTTAGATAAACCAATAATAGAAGGATTAGCAGCCAGAAAAATTTTTGAAAATCATCTGTGCTATGAAATTCAACTATGGCAGCTATCAACAGGAGTTTAAGAGGATGTTTTAAACTGGCGGTTTAAAGCTTGACAAATTTGTTTGCGTAATTACCGATTATGATAGTTGGGGTCTTGAACAAAATTGATGCCGAATCCCTGAAAGAGCATATATATCCACTAGTGGGAACCAGTTACTTTTTCCTTGAAGCTGCGGAGCGCTGTGGATCGCTAACGACTAAGATAAGTGGCGGCAGATAACCTCGAACTCAGCACTAGCAGCTTTCATCCGTCCGCTGCAAGGGGGTTGTTGGACAGCGTTTGCGACAAGCTGACAATACGCAGCATATGCTTCCTAACCAAATCAAGCACCATTTTGCTGCTTAACCTGCTGCAACAACTCCTGAATCGATAACACAGGAATAGGCGAACTCAAAAACCCTTGAGCATCACGAGTCACAATCGATTCCAATCCTTGGGAAACCGCACTAAAAATTTGAACAGCGTCTTCAAAGTCAGGTAAACCAGAATTAAAAGCTGATTCCAAAACGGCTCGATCAATTGGAGAGATCATCATTACGGTGAGTGTTTCTGAGACTGCTTGCCGTGCTTGCTCAATACTCCGAGTGTGCCGACGTGAGATGTAGAAAATGTCTGTTAGTGTTGTCGCTGTAGCATAGCCAGCTACTTCTCCCACATTGATCGCCTGAAACAGCAGATCCGCATCCTGGAAAAAAGGCTCTCGTTGTAGCAGAAAATCTAGAATGATATTGGTATCAATTAAAACTCTCACTGAAGATACTTCTCCACTCGTCGCTCTTCCAGCATCGCTGCCACTTCTTCATCGGTTGGTGCAGGTTGCTCTGTTTTTAACAAACCTCTCATCCGTCGAATTGCACCAGTGCGCTCAGGTTGCTTAAGGGGATTATCTTGTAGGGATTCAACGATGGCAGAGATCAGCGCAAGGCGATCGCTGGGTGGCAACTTGAAGATTTGTGCTTTCAGTTCTTGCGACAACATAAACAGTTCTCAGACTATAAGGGATTTATCATCTAGTATGAGCGATCTCACTCTTGATAATCAAGTTGATGTTTACCGTCTTCTTCTTAGCGACTTGTTTACTTTCCCGCTATATGCTTGCTGTGACCAATTCTCTTGTGCCTGTGACCAAACCTCCATTAAAATATAACTAACGTAAAACTGTCATATTTTTGGTCTATTTTAACGGATTTTTACTATCAGACTCTTACTTGCAGTCCCAGGCGGGTAAAAACGCAGTCAAACAATTAGTAATTATTTTAACGATGGGTTTCTATGGTGCAAAATATCAAGTCCGAGAAACAAACTACTTCAACCTTTGACCTTTGACCTTTAAAATGCGAAATGTTAATAAAGTAATCAAAAGTTATTGTATCACTCCAAAAAATCCCAAAATACCAGAGACTGAGAAAATAGCAGTCAATATTAATTCTAGTCTTTACCGTGAAGATTTCTACAAATTACTCAGCAGCAACTGAATCTCGCAAAGCTGACCACATCCGCATCTGTCTAGAGGAAGATGTTCAATGTCGTCAAACCACATCTGGATTAGAACGATATCATTTTGACCATTGTTGTCTACCGGAAATTAACCGGGATGAAATTGATATTAGTACTACCTTTTTAGGAAAAGTGATCAACGCACCGTTGTTGATTTCTTCGATGACTGGGGGAACCCAAGAAGCGAAGACTATCAATTGTCGTTTGGCAAAAGTTGCTCAACATTACCGATTAGCTATGGGTGTCGGCTCTCAACGAGTTGCGGTAGAGAATCCGCAGGTTTCCGATACTTTTGCGGTTCGCAAGTATGCTCCCGATATCCTATTGTTTGCTAATTTGGGTGCGGTTCAACTCAATTACAATTACGGTTTGGATCAATGTCTGCGAGTTGTTGATATTTTGGAAGCCGATGCCTTGATTTTGCATCTCAATCCTTTACAAGAATGCATTCAGCCCAAGGGTGATACTAATTTTCGGGGAATTATTGACAAAATTTCAAATTTATGCGTTAAGTTACCAGTGCCGGTAATCGTTAAAGAAGTTGGGAATGGAATTTCGGCTAAAATGGCTGAAAAGTTGATTAGTGCTGGAGTTTCAGCGATTGACGTGGCTGGTGCGGGGGGAACTTCTTGGGCTTTAGTAGAAAGTGAACGTGCTGATAATATTCTACAGCGACGTTTGGGTAGGACTTTTGCAGATTGGGGGGTACCAACAGCAGAATGCATTACGGGGATTCGTCAAGTTGCACCTGATGTACCTTTGATTGCTTCGGGAGGTTTGCGTGATGGTGTGGATGTTGCCAAGGCGATTGCTTTGGGGGCGGATATTGCAGGGTTAGCAATGCCGTTTTTACAAGCTGCAACATCATCGGAAGCTACACTTTACGATTTAGCAAAGGTGTTAATTGCGGAAATTAGCACCGTACTATTCTGTACTGGTAACGCTACACTAGAACAGCTAAAACATTCTGACAGTTTACAAAAAGCACGTGGGTAATTTTATTTCTTAATTGTTGAGGATTTTTTTTCATGTTAGTAATAATGTTTTTAGGAGATATTAGAAATAGATCAAAACTGAAATGAAATCCAAAGGATAAATAGATTTTGGTTGGTAGTTGTGCTTTAGCGCTAAACAAGCATTTTTCACAAACAAAAAGGAAGTTGGAGTGAGTAGTGAGTAGTGGGAAAATCAATCCGTCACTCAACGCTTACCACTTACTTGTGCTTTAGCGCTAAAGCGCAACTACTAACTAAATAAGTAGAATAAGCGTAAATATTATCAATAAAACTGAGGATAAGAGGAAATGATATGGGTAGTTTTATCAAGCAAACTTTTGCGAGCTTAATTGGCAGTTTGTTAGGATTATTTGTTTTTGTTGGTTTGAGTGGCACGGGATTGATTTTACTACTTTTTGCTGCTGCTTCCACGGATTCAGGACCGAAAGTCAAGGATTCTTCGATGTTGGTGTTTGATTTATCAACCCAAATTACCGATGCGGAACCAGATTCGGGTTTGATTTTACAGCAAGCACTATCAGGTAATTTGCAAAAACAAATGACGCTGCGTTCAGTTTTGGATGCTTTGGAAAAAGCCCGTACTGATGAAAGAATTGTTGGTGTTTATTTAGATGCTAGAGACACATCAGGAAGTGGAAGTACTGGTTTTGCAACTCTTAAGGAAATTCGCCAAGCATTAACACAATTTCGCGATACGGGTAAAAAAGTTGTCGCTTACGGTGTGGGATGGGGTGAAAAAGAATATTATCTCAGTTCGGTAGCGGATACTGTTGTAGTAAATCCTTTTGGAGGAATGGAAATTAACGGTTTGAGTTCGCAACCGATGTTTTTGGCTGGAGCTTTGGAAAAGTTTGGTGTGGGAGTGCAAATTGTTCGGGTTGGGAAGTTTAAAGGTGCTGTTGAACCGCTGATTTTAAAACAATTGAGTCCAGAAAACCGCGAACAAATTCAGAAGTTACTTGATGATTTATGGGGTGAATGGCGTGGTACTGTAGGTAAAAGTCGCAAAATGACTCCGCAACAGTTGCAAGTAATTGCTGATAGTAAAGGTCTTTTAGAACCCTCGGAAGCTAAAGCTAACCGTTTGGTAGATCAGGTTGCTTATTATGACGAAGTAGTTACGGAACTTAAAGAGTTTACCAAGACTGATAGTAAAGAAAAATCTTTTACACAAATTGATTTAAAGGAATATGCTCAAATTGCTAATGTAGGTAAAAACAGAAACTCTCAAAATAAAATTGCTGTAGTTTATGCTGAAGGTGGTATTGTTGATGGTGATGGGCAGACTCAAGAAGTGGGAGGAACCCGCTTTGCGAATATTTTCCACCGTATTCGTCAAGATAAAGATGTGAAAGCGGTGGTTTTACGGATAAATTCTCCTGGTGGTAGCGCTACTGCATCTGAGATAATTCAGCGAGAAATCAGGTTAACTCGTGATGTCAAACCAGTTGTAGTATCAATGGGAGATATTGCAGCATCTGGTGGTTATTGGATTGCTGTAGATTCTAACCGTATTTTTGCTGAACCTAATACAATTACGGGTTCTATCGGTGTATTTGGCAGTATACCTAATTTTCAAAAGTTAGCCAATGATAACGGTATTACCTGGGATAGTGTAAAAACTGGACGTTATGCCGATATCGGAACAGTAACTCGCCCTCAATCTGAGGAAGAATTGGCGATTTTTCAACGTAGTGTCAACCGTGTTTATAATGTATTCTTAGATAAAGTAGCCAAAGGTAGAAATTTACCCCAAGCAAAAGTAGCAGAAATTGCTCAAGGAAGAGTTTGGTCTGGTAAAGCAGCAAAAGACATTGGTTTAGTTGATGAAATTGGTGGTTTAGATGCAGCTATTGAATATGCGGCAACACAAGCAAAGTTAGGAGACAAATGGCAGTTGCAAGAGTATCCTAAACCTAGTACTTTTAGCGAAAGATTTTTTGGTAAAGTCGCTGAAGATACCCAAACTATTTTTAAAGCTAATTTTAAAACTAATTTTAAAACTAGTAATAATCCACTCAAAGCCAATCATCCTTTAACCGTTGAATTTGAGAAATTACAAGCAGAAATTGCACTTTTACAAAATATGAATGATCCATTAGGTGTGTATGCTCGTTTGCCTTTTAATTTGATTATTGAATAAGAGAGAATTTTATTTTTTAACGCAGAGGCTTAACGCAAAGGGACGCAGAGTTTTCATCGGGGAAATATATCGCAAATAGCAATATATTTTCCTTTGATACAAAAAATTATACAAGAATTATACAAGAATAATTTTTGCAGTTTTATACAAATCTTGCTGACAATGCACCAATTTTTATGTACATTAGTTAAAAGAAAATCATCCCTCAGATATTCAAAAACCTATCTATGGATAGAAAAAATAAACGTCTTTTACTGTTAGTCGTTTCCTGTAGCATCACTGGTGTGGTGTTGGGAGGTACTTCCAGTTGGGCTGAAAGTACTATGTGTATCAAAGCTGCTCAGGTGACAAATGAGTGTTTGACTCAAAACCCTGTTAGTAAAACTATCCAGGGAATGAGTACCGGATTACTTGCGGGTGCGGGTGCGGCTTTTGGTGCAGCTTGGCAATTACGTCATGAAGACTAAAAGCGATAATTACGCTCTTTTACCCACATACTTATAGGTACGGCTTTACCCTGGGAATCAATCTTGACTTCTACTACAATCGGTTGTGGCTGATTTTGGGTCGCACTTTGTGCAGCTTGAGATATATTATCATTTATTTGATTACGTTGGTCTTCGGGGATATTATATTTTTCTAAACCATATTTAATCGAACCATATTGATATTTACCTTTCAACGCAATTTGATTATCGGGGAGGGAATCAGGAAGTTTTTCACTTAATCGTATTGGTTTCCAAGCTTTGGGAATTTTCTCGTCAGTAGTTTTTTCTTCCTGGAGTACCACATAAAAACTGTTCCCGTCTTTTAATACGTCTTTACTGCCGGGAAGTTTTTCTAAAGTACTTTGTACGGAAATATCATAGTTGAGGATTTGATAATAACCTGTCAATATATTGTAAGGGTCTACGGGTACGGTTTGTAAAATGACTGTTTTTCCCGTAAGGTATGTGTGAGCCGATTGGGCTGGTATTGCTAAAATTAACCCAGCTTGGATTATTAATGGAATTAAAAATCTCAGTATTGGTATTGGTTTATTATTTAATGGTGAATTTATTTCAAATTCAGGAATAAGTTGTTTTTCAGAAGATTCATCGGGAAAAGGTTGAGATTTCATAATTAGTTGATGGTTGACAGTTGATAGTTGTTAGTTGTTAACTGATAAATGACGTTCAAACCATAATCCGGCGGTGATAACAGCGACTCCGCACAATAGGAAAACCAAAGACTTAAATAATAACTCTGTGTTGTATTCAAGCATCCGGGTAATAATTTGCAGAGTTAATAATATCATTCCTCCCCAAAATGCACGTCTTTGATTTGATTGCAATCCTTGACGAATCATTCCAGAAGCTAATAATGCTAAGAGTAAATTGAAGACAAAAATTGCTATAAATCCCATCTCATCAATATTTTGACGAGCTATTGGTGCAAAAGCTGCCATTACAACTAAAATACCAATACTAATATTAGTAATATCTATTCCTTGACGCTGACGGTTACGATTTGCAAACAGTAAATTAAACCATTGATAAATAGCTAAAGCGGTAAGAATTCCCAAATCTATGAATAAAAATAAGTTGGGTTTTAATTCGTTATTTACATCAGGATATTCAGAAAATTGCCAATACCACTCGAAGGAAAGGATATAAAATAGAATGCTGAAAAATAACAGTGCTAAATTACGCGCAACTGGTTGAAACCATCTTTGATTAACTTTAGGAAATAGTAAATCATCATAACTCCACAATAACGCTGGTGGAAGTGCAAAAGTAAAATTATTAACCCAAGATTGTGAATATCTATAGTATCGCTCTAGATTGAATTGTAATGAACTAGCAAAAGCAATTGTAGATAATGCAAAAATCCATCGTGATTGACAAATATAAGCTAGGGGAACAAACATTATTAACCACAGAATTGGCATATGTTCTATCATCAATCGTGTTAAAGAAAATTCATTATTAACAGTCCATAATTCTCCTAAACCCATGAAATATCCAATATTAAATAAAACAAACGCAAATACTCCCAAGGAAGCTAAACGCAAACCATAAGCCATTACTAAAACGCCAATTCCCCAGTAGATGAATAACTGATAATCATCACCGCTAATATGGAATGTCTGCGCCATAAAAGCCATATTTGCGCCTAAAAGTAAAGCCCCTAAAAGTAGTAATCCGTGTCCAAATATTCGCTTCCGTTGTCGTCGTTTCTTTCCTGCATTATCAAATACTGGTTCTCTCCAAAGGAAAAAACCGACAATATTTGTAGCGAAAAATAAACTTAGTAATAGAATTAATTTTACTTCACGAGACCAAGCTTGCCAATTAGCTGCAACGAAAGTAATTGCACCTAAACCTACAAGTATACAACCGACTCCGATTAAAATAAAAATAAAACGGTCTTGTGCAACATTATCTAAACTATCAAATTGATATTTTTGGGATAATTGTTCGTATTGAGAATCCTCTATCAGCCCTTCATCTCGCCAAATTTTTGCTTCGTTGCGTAATTTAGCGCGAAAATTGTCTATTATCATCGTATTTAATCTGCTCTCGCTTGTCGCGAGCTGTAATTGTTAGTTAGCCCTACAATAATATAGTCGTAATTTACTGAATTTTTATCCCGTATATTTGTGAAAAAACAATAAAAATTCCAAAGAATTATTTACTTTATTGACTTTTATTTATCATTACTTTAAGTAAGTGAGTACAAATAAACATTACTATGTAAAAAAATATAAACTAAGAGCTTATTCCTACTCCCTTACCGTAACGATAAATTTTTTCTACCCACCTACTTAATTATTAATTGATTATGACTGCTGAAGAAATAATGCAAATGGCTATTATCGAAGCCGAGAAGAGCAAAACTCCTTTTGGTGCGGTAATTGTCAAAAATAACGAAATCGTCGAACAAGCTGGAAATACTGTAGAATCGGATGCAGATCCAACTTGTCATGCTGAGGTTAATGTTTTACGTAAATTAACTACTCGTCTTAAAACTGCTTCTTTAGAATCGGGTTATACGTTATATACTACCTGTGAACCTTGTGCAATGTGTGCGGCTACTTGTTTTTGGGCTGGTATTTCCGAAATCGTTTATGGTGCTGGTGCTGCCGATTTTGAAGATGATTATAACCCCAATATGATTAACATAGGATGTGAAGAAATTATTGCCAAATCTCCGACTTCTATCAAAATAAAATCGGGGATATTAAAAGCAGAATGCAAGCAACTTCATAGTACATATCCGTTGTAAATTTCAATTTAACAAAGTAATAAACAAGGGTAGAGAAGTCGGGTTTTTATCTTAAATATTACACAAGACAATTATCCTAAAAACCCGACTTCTGAAAGTCAAAGTCATAAATAAGGATAGAGAAGTCGGTTTTTTATCTTAAATATTTCTCTTACAAGATAATTATCCTAAAAACCCGACTTCTGAAACTATTTAATTATCTTCTACTATTTTTCTCACAAATTCTACATCTAACTCTAAAATATCGGCTATTTCTTCCACACTCATTCCACGTTGCAGAAGTTTTGCTATCATTCCTATTTTGACTTCTTCCTTAACTTCTCCCCTGACTTCTTCCTTAACTTCTCCCCTGACTTCTTCTTTTAACTCTTCGTAATATCTCGTACCTTTGATTAATTCCAAACTTAACATTTCTTTTATCTCCTCCCGATTTAAATTAGGAAATTTATTAACTAGAATAGCCTCTATCAATTCTAAAACTTTTCTCTGGATAGCTGCATCTTTGACTTCAAGTTTTGCTTTATCAACTAGCTGTTTAACTGATATTTTAGCTTTTTGGTTTTCTTCAACAATTAATTTGATAATTCCTAATCCTAATGAATCAGATGATACCCTTTCCATCTCATCTAGGTAAAAGCAGCGCAAATGGGGTTTTTTCAGTGAATCTAGACGCTGGGGATAATCTACATCGTTTTTACGAGTATCGAAAATGACTATAGCATACCAATGTGGATTTGATGGTTGATACTGGTAAAAATAAAGAAGAATGCTGGTTAAGAATCTATCGTAAAAGAGTTTGTCTTTGTAACATTGAACTTCTACAAAATAAATCGGTTCATTAGTAGTTGTATTTAATGAATTTAATGTGATAAATATACCGTTAAGTCGAAAGCTGGTTTCTTTAATTTCTTGACTTTTAAATTCATATAAATTTGATGTAGTAGGTGGTTTTCCAATCAATTCAAAAAATATCTCAGGAAATTCGCCAAACAGCTTGTAAAAAATCTTATCTGTTTTCATGTTTGAAGTAGATGCATTATATGACTAAGTATAAACCTTTTAATTCACAATTCAACTACACAATATTGAATACCAGTTTCAAAGATTCTAATTCCACCACCTTCTGCAACTGTTTGTCTTAAACTTGGTAAATTACTAACTTTAATTCCCGCTAAATAATCGATTCCCATATGTTTTAAATCTGGTAACCAAGGAAGAGTTGGTCCCATTAAAACTAATTTAGAATTCTTTGCTAATTCAACTAAACGAGGAAAGGTTTTATTCACAATAGAAGTTGCTGTTAGGAATACCCATTCAGCTTCTGGTAATAAATATTCTGAAGCTTGTGCAGGAAAATCTTCCGCTCCTGGTTGAAGTTCTATTACCTTCATTTGCATTTCTTGAGAATATTTATTTAATCCTGGATAGCGTCCAATTATGCAAACATTTTTGTTACGAATTTGTGGTAAAAAATGTTCAAATACAGCTAAATTCGCCGAACCACTAGGAGATAAAACTGTACCATTATCGGGTAAAGATGATGATGAATTAATTACAGAATTAATCGCAGCCATTGCTACAGTTGCTTGATAATTATCCCAAGAAAGTAACCAACGTGCTAACTCAGAAATGGATTTATTTACTAAAGTTCCCGACCAAGGTAACGTGCGAATTGCTGTACCTGGACTCATACATAAACCAGCACCTTCTGCTATACATAAAGTCCAAGTTAAACCGATGATTATTTCTTTGACTTTAGTATTATTAGTGCCATTATCTAACAATAAATCGTATATTTCACGAGGATTAATCATAGTTATGAATGGTCTGATAAAATGATTATTTACATGATTAAATAACACTTTTATTCAAATTTTAATGTAGTTATTGGCGCAAAATGCTATCTTAGGAAGAAATACTTAATCTTATATGACAAGTTTTACTATAGAAGATATCCTCAATTGCCTAGACAAAGCAGCAAATAACTTGGATTTCCCAGGTTTTGATCATATCAATTATGATATGGTAACTGCTCGTCTCACCGGATTCAGAAACAATCAACATTGGGCTTTGACGATAGAACAAATAGTGAGTTGGTATAGTTTTAATGGTGTTGAACCAGTACTAATGATTCATGCATTTGGAAGTCGTATTTTAATCAATGAACCTTTTGTTACTTATTTTCCGGTCAAATATCCATTAGGTGAATTAAAAATTGATGATGAAGAAATCTCAGAATTTATATCGGTAATGATTCGTGAAGAAGAATTTATTGTTAACTCAAGTCAAGTACAGATAAATCTTCATTTATCAGATTATATTGATTTTGATTTAATGGTTCATCTTGTAAACAAATATCGTGGCAATCTTTTAGCAACTGAAACAGAATTACGAGAAATAGTACCATCTGAATTAACTCAAATTATTCAATTAGATAATTGGCATCATCCCGATGTTTATAACTCTAATTCTGAGTATTATTTGCCGAGTCGAACTAAATCGATGCAAATGATTGCTCAAGTACTTGCATCTGGAAACTCAGAATTATATAAATCATCTGAAGATGATAATGTTGATTGGGAAAAATGGATTATTAAGTGAAGAACTGCGATCGCGGTAAAAGTATTCTGAAAAATTTGTGTAATATTCGCGCTTCGGATATTATACAGAAAAATTCGGTATAATATGTGGATATTGACGTTAGCGAAGCGTGACACGGTAGTGTCATTATCTGGAAAAGTTCTTGATATTATAACTAAATTACCTGTAATGCTTTATTTAACTGAAAGCTTGGGATGATATGCGGAAACTTTCGGGTTAATAAATAGTTAGCAGTCATTGTAATGGACAATCTCAGCAATCAAGAAAACTATCAAAGATAGGTTACTACAATGCAAAATAATGAAAGCAAGAACAAATTAAGTGAACCTAAAGCAACACCCTTTTCTCAGACGTTCTTTCATGGAACAAAGGTTTCTCTAAAGATTGGAGACTTTATCGAAGTTGGTTTTGACTCGAATTTTGGACAGAGAAAAAAAGCTAAATATATCTTCCTGACAGCAACATTAGATGCCGCAATCTGGGGTGCTGAACTTGCTTTTGGAGAAGGACGTGAAAGAATATATTTAGTAGAACCAACAGGACTCATTGAAGACGATCCTGATTTAACTGACAGAAAATTCCCTGGCAATCCAACAAAGTCTTATCGTTCATTATTTCCGTTTAAGGTTGTTGGTGAAGTTACGATTTGGCAAGGACATTCACTAGAGCAAGTTAAAACAATGAAAGATGGATTAGCTAGGCTTAAAGAACAAGGAATTGAGTCATTAAATGACTAGAGAGGAAGTATGGGGTTAACAAAATCATTTGTCTACCATCTTGTACCGTCTGATTTGCGCGGCACCGTGCTATACCCACTGAATCAACTTAAAACCATCTATCCAGAGATTGCAGGGCAGCAGATGGCAAAGTACGCAGGGCGTGAACACATTCTCCAGCGGCGTGTGCCGCCCTTAAGCAAATAAAAAATGTGCCTTTTTGCTAAGTCCTAATGAAGTAAAATACTCAGAGCGATACAATTAGTTAGTGACTCCCAGATTTACGATGTTCTAAAGCTGTTAATCCTTCATTTTCTAAAACTTCACCATTTTCTACTACGGCATAAATTAACCATCCATCACCGCATTTAGTTTGATTTTGGACGGTGCATTCTAAATAGGACAATGCTTCGGTAAGAATCAGACAGCCATTTACAGCAGTTTTAGTCGAAAGATTGACAAACGGATTATCCCCTAATGTGCTATGACGAGAAAAATAACGGCGGACATTTCTGCCTTCTTTGAGGATATTTAGCACGAATTTACTGCCGGGATGACAGATTAAATCGGCATTTTGCTCGTCTGCGATCGCAATCATAATTCCTGGTGGACTAAATGTTGCTTGAGATACCCAAGAAGTTAAAACTCCTTTATGGGTGTCTTCCTCACAAGTTGTGACGACGCACAAGGAACCAACAATTCTCCCTACTGCTTGTTCGGTACGATCTATATGAGTTTCTGTTACCACTTGTCTGGGTGTCCGCAGTTTTTTGAATTTCTTTAAGTTTTGAGCAAATAATTCACCATTCTCTCGACACTGTTGGAGAATTTCATCTGTAGGAGCGAAACGAACTCGAATCGATTCAAATCCTAAAAGATAATTGGCATCTTTGAGCTTATTTTCTAGTAAATCTATCGCTTCTCCACTCCATCCGTAGGAACCAAACACCCCTGCTAATTTGGTTTTAGCTGCTGTTGAGAGAATTATACCTAAAGCAGTTTGAATTTGAGTAGGTGCGTGTCCTCCTAATGTCGGAGAACCGATGATCAAGCCGTCGCAAGCTTCTACAGTACGGGTAATTTCTTCAGTATCTGCTAATTCACAGTTAATTGATTCGACATTAATACCATTTTCAATTAAACCATTGGCGATCGCATTTGCTAAAACTGCTGTATTTCCATAAGCGGAAGCATAAAGCAAAGCAACACTTAGCTCTTGATTTTGCCCTTGACACCATTGACGATAATCGTAAGTAAATCTACTGAGGCTGTAGTTAACAACGGGACCATGAGCAGGAGCGTAAGACTTAGCCGGGAACAGCGCAAATTTTTCTAAAGCAGCTTCTACTTGTTTAGTTTGGGGTGCGTGGAGACAGTCAAAATAATAACGACGTTCTGCGTCCAAACTTTTCCAGTCTTTATCAAATAAGGTATCTTCGCAAATATGAGCGCCAAAAAACTTATCTGTGTAAAGTATTTTGGTAGCAGCATCATAAGTACAAAGTCCATCAGCCCAACGAGGAGTTGGTACGGTAGCAAACTTTAATTGATGTCCCCCTCCTAAATCTAGACTATCCTCGGAACGTACCGCTTGAAGGCGCGATTCCCCGAAAGGCAAAGCTGTTTTGAGAGCATTTGCAGCCGGACGAGAACAGATTATAGTAGCTTGAGGAGCTTGAGAAATTAATACTTCTAAAGTTGCTCTACGATTTGGATTAACATGACCCAGAATAATATAATCTAAGGTAGTTAAATCGAGATGTTGAGCTAATTCCTGGAGATAAATTTCCGTAAAAGACTCACCAGGAGGATCAATTAAAGCCTTTTTTTCAGCTTGAATCAGATAAGAATTCGCCGTAGTTCCCTTTTGACGAGAATACTCAACCTCAAACTTGAGTCGTTCCCAAGTTCGCGATCGCAATATTATTGTATCCTGACCAATTTCTGCAACCTGGACATCTCTTTTTCGATTCGGGGTTAAGGTAATAGACATAATTAATTTTGGGAATTGGGAATTGGTAATGGGTAATTGGTAATGGGTAATTGGTAATTGGTAATGGCTAATTGGGAGCAGAGATAAAAATTATTATTAACTCCTAACTCAAAACTCCTAACTCCCGTACAGACGTAGCAATACGCCCCGTCTCTACAAAACTAACTCTTTAATGCCCATTCGTATTTAATAATTCCGATTTTACTTGATTTTTGTAGCGTTTACTTATCGCTTGTTCGGGATCGATGCCATTAAAGGTAGGAGGTAGCCAAACTCGGAGGATTAATAATACTCCTAAAACTAATAAAAAAGCACAAGTCGCTAAAACTTGAATCCAATTGGTTTCTAGAACACCTTTAACAATAACTTCTCGCAAAGCAGAAACGATAGAAACTTCAACGGCTACTCCGATAGATACACGATGTTCCTGGAGGTAAATAATTAATAGTCGGAATAGCTCAACTAAAATCAGCAAAAACAGAATATCGGCGGTAACGGCATGAAACTGTAGAGGTGGAAGCAAAGAGAGAAACATATCTTTCACTTGCAGCACCATAAAGCTAAATAAACCGATACACAAACAAATTACAATTGCGTCTTGGATAAATTCCAAACTTCGGACAACGCGCTCTCTAGTGATGTAATACATGGAATTCGGGGTATTTTCAGTAGGATTATACATGGGGATGGGGGACTTTCGGGATGGGGGGATGGCGAGAAAATAAGTCTCATTAACTTCTTACTTCTTACTCCTAACTCCTAACTCCTAACTTTTAATAATGGTTGCCCATTTTGCGATGGTGAACGGCTGTTAAGGCATTTACTTGGGCGACTCTTCCGGTTTGGACGGTGCTATAAATTACCCAGTGGTCTCCGCAATCCATACGGGTGGTAATTTCACATTCCATGTAAGCCAAGGCTTCGGCTAAAATCGGTGATTGGTTGGTGGCAGCGGGGTATGTTTTTACTCCGGCAAAACGGTCTGCACCGGGAGCGAAACGTTTGAGAAAATGTTTCATTAAGCTTTGATATTTGCCTTCTTCTAAGACATTTAACACAAAGCGATCGCCGACGTGCATTAATGATTCTATGGCTCGATCTTTAGCAACTGCGATCGCAACTCCCAAGGGGTTAACGCTGGCTTGTGTTACCCAGGAAGCCAGCATTGCACTTTGTACTTCTGCTTTTTTGGCGGTAATTATATAAAGTCCGGTGCTAATCCTTCCTAATGATTTTTCTAGCTCGTTATCGATGGATTTGATTTGTTTAATAGTGCGTTCGCGATTCAACCATTGTCCTAAATCGGTTCCTGCTTCGTCGCAAAGCTGTTCTATAATCTTGTTAGGAGCTTCTTTAATCAATATTGGTGAGAAAGCTGCGGTTAATCCTAATTCTTGAAACTTATTACGTAAGGGATAAACTGGTTCGTCTTCTCCTCCTCCGGATTCTAATAAGCCAATCGCTTGTTTATTATCAACGGCTGCTAAGATGGTATTCAAAGCTGCTTGAGCGACAAGATTTGATTGGGGAGGCATGGCTATAACTAAACCCGCTGCTTGAGAAACTACTTCTCGGACTTCTTGGGGTTCTGTATTGCCGATATCTATTAATTCTACAGCTACTTCTGTTCTGGCACTACCATGCGCGATCGCCCTAACTAATTCTTCGCTATAACCGTAATCTTCAACGTAAAATAAGGCTACTAATTTCTCGGTTTTGGCTTGCTCTAAACTCCAATTTTCATAGCGTCCGATCCATTCCGTAATATGATGTTGCAATAAAGGTCCGTGTCCTGTTGCAACTGTGTCAATTGTTAACTTTTGTATTCTTTTTAAAGCAGATAGTACAGACCGTGCATTCGGTCCCATGAGACAATCATAGTAATATTGAAAATCTTCTTCGATCGCGGTAAAATTTTCATCAAAAGTGCGATCGTCACAGTAATGCATTCCAAATACATCACAGGTATAAAGAACGCTGGTTTTATGGTCATAAGTAAAGATTGTATCGGGCCAATGTAAATTAGGTGCAGAAACAAACTCTAATTCGTGTCCGTTACCTAAATCTAAACGTTCTCCACTTTTAATTATCATGGAATTAAAAGGTTGGTGAACCATATTTTCTAAAAATTGCATCGCGACTTTAGCACCAACAATGGTAATATCGGGAGCTAATTGCAAAATATCTTTAATTAAACCACTATGGTCTGGTTCTGTGTGACTGACAACTAAATAATCTATTTTATTTACGTCAATTAATCCTGTAATTACTTCCAAATACAACTGCTCAAATTTGCGGTGAGAAGTATCAATCAAAGCAACTTTTTCAGCTTGAATCAAAAAGGAATTATAAGTTGTGCCATTTCGCAAACCAAACTCAATATCAAAACGTTCTCTATCCCAATCTAAGCAACGAATTGCAGTAGTTTGCTCGGCAATTTCCACAGTTTCAACGGTTAAACGTCCTGGATTCGATATAGTTTGAGTAGACTGTGTGAGTGCAACCATGATTTGTATCCAGAAAAAATATTATGTGCAATGGTGTAGTTACTTTTTATATTTACTCAAAAATATATATTAGTAAAATCTTAATTGCTGAATTGACTGATTAGTATTTTTTATGATCTAACCCAAAAAGTGAGTTTGAATCAAGATAATTTCAGTAATATTATCTACAGCATATGAACCAGCAAATTATTCCGAACATCGAAATTGCGTATAATGCTATTCAGCAATATGATTTTAAATCAACAAAACTAGAATTAATCAAACATTTAGAAAATACAACCTTTAAATTATCAACCGAGCGAAGTAACTTTTTACTCTGGGTATATTGCGGATTACATAACACCGTTCAAAATATAGAATCAGAAGCAAAAATTATTGAATATCTAAGTAATTGTAATAATTACACCTATCAAAAGCCAATTTACAATCGTTATCATAGCTTTGTTTCTATAGTTGAAGCTTCAGGAATTTCTAAACCAGTTTCTATACTTTCATGAATTGATTCACCAACTTTAATAAATCGAGTTGATAATCTAAGCTTATTCAATGAAATTGGTAAATTAATTGCTCATATTCATGATAAACTTGCTGACTGGCAACAGCCTGCTGACTTCCATCGTCCAATGCTTGATGCTGATGCTTTAATTGGCAAAAATGGAGCTTTGGGATATGCATATTTGAACTTCTTAATATATCTATCGACAGTTGCCAATATTAGCAAAAATATGCTTCTTCCTATTTCAATAATCATCTACTAGCATTTATTCATAATTGCGTTTATCTTTGAACTGGCTGTTTTTTTATTAACTTGCATATGAACACAACAACATTTTCACCCCAAGAAGTTCTCAAACAACTAGAATGGCGTTATGCTACTAAAGAATTTGATTCTAGTAAGAAGATTCCAGATGATGTTTGGAAGGTGTTGGAACAAAGTTTAGTGCTTACTCCTTCATCCTTTGGAGTACAACCTTGGAAATTCTTTGTGGTTCGTAATCCCGAAATTCGTCATCAATTGCTAGAACATTCTTGGGGACAAAAACAGGTTGTGGAAGCTTCTCATTTGGTAGTTTTAACTATTAAAAAAGATGTTGATAGTGAGGATGTTGATTCTTACCTTGAACGGATGTCGGAAGTGCGAAATGTTCCAGTAGAAAACCTGGAAAAACTTGGTGATATGATTAAAGGTTTTATTAAAGAACCACCATTTCCTCTTGATAAAAATGCATGGTCTACTAGACAAGTTTACATTGCTTTGGGATTCTTTATGACCTGTGCGGCAATGTTGGAAATTGATACTTGTCCGATGGAAGGTATTGTTCCTGATAAATACGATCAAGTTTTGGGATTAAAAGAAACAGGATATCATACAGTAGTCGTTTGTCCGGCAGGATATCGGCTACCTAGCGATAAATATGCCAATATGGCTAAAGTTCGCTTTGAGACGGAAGATGTTGTGGAGTATGTAGATTAAGAGTTTTTGTAAATAATCGAATCGCCCTCAGACTGGAAGTCTGGGGCTACACAAACAAAGCCCACCTTCGTGGGCTAATAATATGCAATCTTATATTAAGAGATGGATTTAGTTTTTGCTTCTAGGAATCAAGGCTATTAAGAAAAGTATCAATAGCAGTAAAACCTATTTTTTCTAAAGCTGTTACCGCTTTGTATTGAACATCTTCTTTTTCATCTTTTAGTGCATTAACTAAAGCAGTTACAACATCTGGATTATTTGCTCCAATATCTCTTAATATTGTGGCAGCAGCACGAACATTATGATTAGTACTATTTTCTAAAGCATGATTATGTCCACAGCGAATTGTATTAAAAGTTGATTTATACTCTTGATTATTCATTAGCTAAGCTCGTAAATACAAAAGATTGGTTTTATGTTCTTTTCTTTTCAGTTTTATCAACAGTTTAGCAATTGATCAAATATCTAGCTGATAATTAAATAATATGGAAATTAATCAAACCACTGCATCAAAACTGATACAATTAGTTTTAAATTGCATCGATTGCGAATATCCTCACAGCAATATCTACTGGCTTGATAGCAATGAAGATGTAAAACCACCCCGCGAATTAACTCCGGCTTTTTACGGCTGTTTGGATTGGCATTCAGCAGTACATGGACATTGGTTACTAGCACGTTTGGCTCGCTGTTTCCCCAAAGCAGATTTTATTTTACCAGTAAAGGAAGCTTTGGGAAAAAGTTTAACTCCCAAAAATATTCAGGGAGAAGTTACTTATTTTCAACGTCATCCTCGATTTGAATCTCCTTATGGTGTTGCTTGGTTACTCCAACTTGCTGCGGAACTCCATGAATGGGATGATATTAATGCTAAAAAATGGCAAATTGCATTACAACCGTTGCAAACTTTGATTGCAGTTAACTTAAAAGATTGGTTACAAAAACTGACAATTCCTAACCGCACGGGAATGCATCAACAAACTGCTTTTGCATTAGGATTAATCTTAGATTGGGCGAAAATTACGAAAAATACCGATTGTATTAACCTAATAGAGCATAAAGCAAAACAATTCTACTTCAACGATAAAAACTATTCTTTACGATTCGAGCCGTTAGGATACGATTTTCTCTCACCTTGTTTAGCAGAAGCAGATTTAATCAGAAGAATTTTGACAAAAAATGCTTTTGCTGACTGGTTAACCAATTTTCTCCCAGATATAACTGTTAATCTAAAACCCGTTGAAGTTGATAATTCCCAAGACTATTTACAATCTCATTTTTACGGACTTAATCTCAGTCGTGCTTGGATGATAGAAGGGATAATTTCTAATTTACCAGATGGCGATCGCCGTATCAAAACACTCGAAAATACAGCTGATATTCATCGTCAAATTGGCTTAGCAAATGCCGTCAGCGAACATTATGCAGGTAGTCACTGGTTAGGAACCTTTGCCGTTTATCTCACAACTTCTCGTGGATTATCTTACTCCCTTCCTACTCTATAATTACCCATCTTTGACAAAACTTTGCGCTCCTTAGCGTTTACCTTTGCGCCTCTTTGCGTTAAAAAAATAAGATGAGCATAAATTGCCCATCTTACAACTTAAATTTATAAATCTTTACCAAACCAAACTTTACTTAATACTACCTTGAATTGCAGCAGCATCAATCGGTTTGATAAAATACAACTTCACAGCTTGCCAACCATTAGAAAGATAATAGGGTAGCTTTTGGAAGATTTGCAAGAATTTCGGAGTTTTAGAATTTACTATTGCTCTCAATTTATCGTTATTCTGAATGCAAAGTTCCAAACGCTGATAAAATTCCGGTGTCTTCACATCCAACATTACCGGAAATACCCTTCCAGCAGTTTCGTTAGTTTTTTCAATTACGTCTTTATCGTATTCTCGTGCATCTAAACCGATTGCAGCATAGAAATCTTGACGCTGAATATCGTTCAAATACATTGTCGCGAATACCGACAACAAAAAGAAACGACACCATAACCGCGCTTTCCAATCATTCAAAGTTTGGGGTTGCGCCCTCATTATCGCATCGAAGAAGTCACCGTGGCGGTTTTCATCTTGACACCAGTTTTCAAAGAATCGGAAAATTGGATAAATCCGATCTTCGGGATGCTTTTCTAAATGACGATAAATGTTGATATAGCGCCAATAACCAATCTTTTCAGAAAGATATGTCGCGTAAAAGATGAATTTTGGCTTAAAGAAAGTGTATTTACGACTCTTGGTTAAAAATCCTAAATCCAGCGACATATTGAAATCTGACATCGCTTTATTCAGGAAACCAGCATGACGAGCTTCATCTCGCGACATTAAGTTAAAGCATTCAGCTAAAACTGGGCTTTTTCCTTTGAGACGACGACCTAACTCTTTATACAGTAAAAAACCGGAAAATTCCGCCGTACAGGAACGTTCTAAAAACTCAATAAATAATTGGCGAGTTTCCCCATCAATGTGTTCCCAGGATTGCTCAAATTCTGCATCCCGAACAAAATGATGGCGGTTGTAATCAACGCGAAACTCTTCTAGAATCGCTTGTAACTCGTCTTCATTAACCGAGATGTCCATCCGAGCCATCTCATCAAAATCGGTGGTATAAAACCGGGGTGTCAGCAAAGTTTCCTTGGCTGGGACTTTAATACCCGGACGTATTTCTTCAAATCCTGGTTTTTTTAGGGAATCTACCATGTCCTGATTGTTATATATGTCGGGTGTATATACGCTGTACTAATAAACGCGGTGTGTTGCCACGTTTAAAAATTGGGGTACGAAAATATTGCGTTTAAGTATAAATATCAGTTTACCAAGGAGTCCGATAGTAATAACCATCTGAAACGTTAAGAGTTGCAACAAATTCGATGGGAGTTAGTTGACAGTTGACAGTTGACCTTCGACCCTTAACCTTTAACCTTTGACCTTCGACCTTCGACCTTTAACCTTTGACCTTTAACCTATAAATTTAAAATAAACCGGATTTAGGATGCTGATGAGTGTAAATGCTTTCATGTCGATGATTTATTTAGATAATTAATAAATTTGATTTTAGTTAATAATTCGTAATCGAGGATTTTTGCGATCGCGATTCAGAGCCAGCAATAAATACTTATTATATATATAGTATATCGCAATGGATTTCATTGGATTTCATCAATTAAAAATAACTTCAAGATAGCTTTATATTATAGCTGATTTTTATCAAGTTAACAAATTTGGCCGATATCTAAAAATATCAAATTCAAATTTGATTGTTAATATAGATAATTATTAACTAAAAAACAATTACAAAAATTCCAGTTACCTGAAGAGTTCTGTGGAGTTGAAATCAAATGAAGGTTGAAGTCAGAGATCAAGAAAAAGAGAAAGAAAAAGAAAAAGAGCGCCTCAAAATATCTTATATACTCAACTTGTTGGGTTTTTTAGGATTTACAGGTGGATTGCACCGTTTGTATAACGGCAAAATCGCCACTGGTTTGCTATGGATGTTTACCCTTGGTTTGTTCGGATTGGGTCAATTTGTAGATTTATTTCTGATTCCTAATATGGTAGAAGAAAGAGAAATTAAACTCAGATTAAAAGCTGGTTTATCACCCTTTGGTGTAGCATAAAGTTATCAACCTGTAGCATCATAAATCTATCATTCTCCTCAAGAAACCCTGATGATAGAGTTGCTCAAAGCAGCCGAACGTCGCGGCGGTAAATTGAGCGTCACTCAAGGAGTGATAGAAACAGGTGCTACATTTTCACAAGTAGAAACAACTTTAAAAGAAATGCATAAATCTGGTTATGTAGACATAGGTAACAGCCCCGAAAATGGAGCCGTTACTTATATTTTTCACGAACTTACTTAATTTCTTCCCAACCACTTTTGTCCATTCAAACGCTGTACTACTCCAAATACCATTAAATCTAGAGTAATTCTACGTTCGTCAATTAAAAATGATTCAAGAGTACTTGGTCTTTTGCCTTCGTTACAAGAAAACGCTTTTTTCCCCTTAATATCTTCGTCGGGAAAATAAACGTTAAATTGACGCAAGCCATTTCGGAAGTTACCCAAAACTTGCCAGCATTCCGGCTCTTTCTCGTACCCAGGAATGTTCAGCTTCTGCTTGGCAAAATCTAAATGTAAATCTTCCACCCCTTCACTGGCGATTGCCTTTTCTAGAGCAGGTACATAATGCTGCTGCATGAACTCCTCAAAAGGTTTATCTTCAACCGCTGGGGGTTTTTCTTTTTTCGCTGCTGCGGGCTTCTTATCACCTGATGCTTTAGCTTTAGCTGCATTGGGGTTATCTCCCGATGCGGCTTTGGGATCTGGTGCGTTTGCAGAGGGGATATCTGTTGTTTCGGGAGAATCTGTACTAGGAGCGCTCTTTTTAGCAACTTCCGGCGCTTTTTCGTCTCCGGTTTCGTTTTGATTCGTTTCTTCTGCCATTGCTTGGATTACTCCTTGAGATTTAAGTCATCTTTATTTTACATATGATGACAGATTGGGAATGGGGTAATTGGTAATGGGGCATTATTACGACTGGTTTCCAGTAAGATGGCTGGTAACAAGAAAATAAGGGCAGACTAAAAGCCCACCCTACAAGAAATTTTTTAATTAATGATAACTGTATGACGCTACCGCGTCACGCTGCGCTATCACTGTTAACTGTTAACTGATTAACCACCAGCAACAGCAGGCACAATACTAACTTCATCCCCATCTTTTAAAGGTGTCGCAGCACCATCTAAAAAACGAATATCTTCGCTGTTAACATATAAATTTAAGAAACGGCGTGGTTTTCCAGATTCATCACACAAACGTCCTTTGATACCAGGACAAGCTTTTTCTAAAGAATCAAACAGTTCGGAAATAGTACTTCCGTTACATTCTAAAGTAGCTTGATTATTAGTAAATTTTTGAAGTGCAGTGGGAACGAGAACTTTTACAGACATATCTTTGAAAATAGCGAATTGGTAATTGGTAATGGGGAATGGGTAATGGGTAATGGGTAATTGGGAATTGGTAATCAAAGTTATTCATAACTCATAACTCATAACTCCGGTGGTACTAACTTTTTTAATCCAAAATCCAAAATTTAAAATCCAAAATCATGTAACCTTTCTATACTAGAACTTGCTGCCATTCTAAACGTTCTAGGGTACGGGAACGCTCTAGGGCTGATTCAAAACTATCGAGTTTCGCGTCGATTGTCAAAGGTTCGCCAACGTAGGCTTGGATGGCTTCTTGGGTTTTTAAGCCGTTACCTGTAATGTAAGCGACGGTGGTTTCTTCGGGGTCGATTTTGCCTGCTTCTACTAATTTCTTCAATACGGCAATTGTTGTACCACCGGCAGTTTCTGTAAATATACCTTCGGTTTCGGCGAGCAGTTTCATTCCTTCGATAATTTCAGCGTCTGTGACTGACTCTATATTACCGTTGGTTTTGTTTGCGATTTCGACAGCATAAATACCATCTGCGGGATTACCAATTGCAATTGATTTAGCTATTGTGTTGGGTTTTTCTGGCTGAATAAAATCCCGTCCTTCTTTGAAGGCTTTGGCTATCGGTGAACATCCTTCCGCTTGTGCGCCGCTGAATCGGACGTTTTTACCTTCTACTAAACCAACTTCCACAAATTCGTTAAAGCCTTTATAAATTTTACTGAATAACGAACCACTTGCTAATGGTGCCACAATATGGTCTGGTAGTTCCCAACCTAATTGTTCTGCTACTTCAAAACCTAATGTTTTAGAACCTTCGGAATAATAAGGACGTAAATTAATATTGACAAATCCCCAACCGTGTGTATTGGCAACTTCCGAACAAAGACGATTAACTTGGTCGTAATTACCCTTAACTGCCATCAAAGTCGGGCTATAAATAAGACTTCCTAAAACTTTGCCTGCTTCTAAATCCGCAGGTATAAACACGCAGCAATCTAAACCAGCATGAGCTGCGATCGCGGCGGTTGAATTTGCCAAGTTTCCAGTGCTAGCGCAGGATACAGTGGTGAAACCCAATTCTTTAGCACGAGTCAAAGCAACTGATACCACCCGATCTTTGAAGCTAAGGGTGGGCATATTAACAGCATCATTTTTTATATATAATTTTTTTAAACCCAAGCGACGCGCTAAACGGTGTGAACGAACCAAAGGAGTCATACCCGTTCCGACATCAATAGGGTTTTCGCTGGTTACAGGTAAAAATTTCTGATAACGCCATATTGAATTTGGACCCGCTTCAATAGTTTTGCGAGTAATGGTTTTACGCAAGTTGCTGTAATCATACTTTACTTCCAAAGGACCAAAGCACAACTCACACACATTTTTAGCTTCAAGTTCGTACTCTGCGCCGCATTCTTTACATTTCAAAGCATGAAATGCATGAGTAAGAGTTTGGTTTTGGATGTTGGTTGCCGCTTGCATTTGGTATTCCTCCCGGTCGAATGTTTAACTGTCAACTGTGGGGTGATACTAACACGCCTCAAATACCGAGTCAAACAATCCCGATAATTTTTGTCGGGATTAAGATGAAATTTAACCCTTATCTGGGTTCGTAGTTGGGCTTGGGCGAAGACAGCAAAATTATTCCTAACGATGTAGAGGCTGGGTGTAACTAGTATTCCACCACACAAGTTCTGAAGGGTTTGTTCGTCTACCGACATGCTGTAGAGACGTTATACATAACGTCTCTAGACAATTTGGGGAAAAACTAACCATTCATAATTAATGTGGTGGACTACTAGGAAAACAGTTCACATCTTAAAATTTAAAACAGAAGTTATGCAAAAGTTAGGGAAAATCTCTTGAAAAATTAAGTAATTAATCAAGCAAGCAATAAAGATAATTTGATTTTTTGAATTAACACATCAACTGTGATAAATCTGTGACACAAATACGTAAATAATCTGAAAACTTGAAGTATTGAATGGAACTATAAATAAATCCGTAAGAATTACTCAAATTATCTAAATTTCCATATATTCACTGACGATATAGTAAAAATTTAAAATTAAGATTTATTTGTTACCAAAATTCCTTTTGATATTCCTGGTAAGTTAAAAAACTCGAATAAATAGAGTTATAGAGTAGTTTCCAGACATCAGGGTGACTCGAACATCTACCAAATTACTCAGGAAATATCAAAGTTAATTAGGTAAAAATTACGAACAATTCTGGAAAGAGTTGCAAATAAAAAGCCTGCGTATTTAAACGTAGGCTAAAAAAACATAATTTGCTATTAATTCAAAAATGTCACAGAAAAAGAATTTTGTCAAAAAGGGACATCTGTATCGTTCCTTGGTTGCTACTGCATTGATTGCTAATGGTGTATTTCAATTTATTACACCTGTTTTAGCTGAAGGTACCGCAGGTGGTCAACCCATCGATAACACTGCTACAGCAACTTACGAAGACCCCAACAACCCAGGAGAAACACTTAATACTACTTCCAATACAGTGACTGTAACTGTTGCTGAAGTAGCTGGTATAACCGTTACTCCTGCGAATACAGAGTTTAAAGATGGGGGTGATGTCGGGGGAGATGGCAAAATAAATGTTGGTGACAGTATTTACTACAACTATACCGTTACTAACGTCGGTAACGACCCTACGAAGTTCCGTGTTCCCGATCAACCCACAGTAACGGGTCCGGCGACACTCGATGGTAAAGTGGAAATTAGTTACGATGGCGGTCAAACTTGGGAAGAGGTTGCTCAAGGGGGAACCACAAGCAATTCAATTGACCCCGATGAATCTGTTTTGGTGAGAGTTCCTGTCAAAGTTGAACCAGGGGCGCAAAGTGGAGATAAAATCACCGTTAAATTAGGTGATACTCCTGGTGATGAACAGAACGTTCCTAGGAGCAGCGATGGTGGTGACGTTTACACTGTAGATAATGGTGATGCTGATGGCGTAACAGGTGAAGTAGCTGGGACACCTGCAAACGGTGTTCGTGAAGCTAGCGCAACTTTAGAAGCAGTAGTGGATTCTGACCTCAAGACATATACTTTAGCTAAAGTCTTAAAAGTTCGTAGTAATCATACCGTTGCTGGTGCAGATGGTCCTTCTGATGATACAGTTACCTATGATTTAAGTTTGCAAGTTGAAAATACCGACCCAACGGGTAATGGAATTAGTCCCGCACCTTTGGAAGGTACGGCTATTCCTGGTTTAACTGGTGATAATATCTTAGTTTCTGATGCGATTCCAGTAGCTACTAAACTTGAAAGTGTTGTAGTTCCTCCAGGTTGGACGGCAGTTTACACTGACACTGCTGTTAGTACAATAGCGACTAAAGCTACTTGGCAGAATTTAAATCCCAATGCTATCCCAGCTAATGTGACAAGAGTAGGTTTCGTCCGTACTGGTAGCATTGCTCCTGGGCAACAAGTAAATGGATTCAAGGTAACTGTGAAAGTCACGAGTACAGACTCTTCAGTAATAGTTGCTAACATTGCTCAGTTATTTGGTGAAAGCCCCACTGGTAAAGATGTTTACGACGAATCTGGTGACAACAACCCTAGTAACTACGATCCACAAACTCAACTTTTCCCTGGTACGACTACACCGGGTGAACTTCCTCCAGATGAACTACCCGATAGTGAAATTGATGACGGTTCTATTGACCCCACAGATCGGGATAATAATGGTATTCCCGATGAAGCTGAGACTCTCGGTGTTGATACCCAGAATAACAACACGGGTACGGGTGCAGGTGGTGAAGTAAACGTCTTCACAATCAGCCAAGTGGGAGATACTTCCTTATTAAATGGTCCGAAGGATGCACCAGATGCGGTTGCAGAAAATGATAATAATAAAGACTTTACTAATAAGTCTTCCTTGGTACCTGCGGAAACTAAACCTGGTACAGCAATCGATCCAGATGGTGTGAGCTTCACGAATACAGTTTTAAATACTGGACTTGCTGCTGCTGATATTGTCTTACAACCGATTGCACCAGAGACTACAACTGACTTACCTGATGGTACGGTAGTTACAATTACTTATGATAGTCAATTAGCGACTTATACATACAATGATGGTGTTTTCACTCTTTCTTCAGGCACCCCAGTAAAAATTCCCCAAGTTGCAGCGAATGCGACTCAAAATTATGGTGTGGAAGTAAATCTACCCGCAGGTACCAAACTTTCTACCGATACTGATGTACAGCGTGGCTATCCAGTACCGATTAAAGCTTTTGTTGATAATGATGGTAATGATGCTCCCGATGACGACGGTAATGGAAATCCCGCAGAAAACATCACCATTGACCGCGTTTACACTGGCTATTTACAAATGGTCAAGGAAACCCGCGTACTGAAAGCTACTGGTCCAAATGTAGCACCAGGTGATGAAACATTTAGTACTACTGCTAAAAAGCCTGCACCTGGAAATATTTTAGAGTACCGCATTACTTATAAGAACATTTCTGAGCCTCAATCTGGTACGGACAACGTTATTTTGAACGCTAGCGATATCAAGATTACTGAGGATGGTACTAACGATACTCTTGGTAACAATTGGGCGAAAGATAATGATAATAATGGGGAAATAGATACTAGTAATATTACTGGTTCGGCGAAGGATTCTGGTAATGCAAATATTCAATTTACTCCGAACGGAGACCAGACAGGTACAACTCCTACAACTGATGTTACCAAATATGTCGTCACAGTTAGTAAAGATGTTGCACCTCAAGAGATGAGAACCTTTATCTTCCAACGTCGGATTAATGGTACTGGATTGACTGGTAATCCCCCAGCACCACCAGCACCACCAAATTAATTCTTTGGTAGCCAGGGTTAACCAGGAGGCTGATCTGAGCCTCCAAACCCTTCCAGGCTCACCCTGGGAACCAAAAAAGAATGGTGCATCCAGTAATAGTTTTTTGAAGTAATAATTATGAAACGTTCTTCTGTGGCAAGTTTAGGTGTAGTTGCATTAATTGCAGGTTTAACATTTGGAAATCAGATTCCTGTAATTGCTAATCTATTTCAGGATGGGGTTGCTGTTGCTCAAAATGCCAAACAAGGGCAAGTACAGTTACGTTTGAAAGCGGAAAAGAAAATTGTCCAAAAAGATGCTCAAGGTAAGCAAAAAGTAATTTGGCAAGAATTGTCAAATGGGGCTAAAGTGCAGCAAGGAGAAGTACTCCGTTATTCGATATCGGGTGCGAATAATGGTGAAAAAGCTGTGAATAATCTTGCAATTAATCAACCGATTCCTAAAGGAATGGCTTATGTACTTAACTCTGCAACTGTAAATAAAAGTACGGGCGCACAAATTACTTACAGTATTAATGGTGGTAAGACTTTTGTCAAAAATCCCACTGTCGAAGTGAAATTACCTAATGGTCAAGTAGAAACTCGTCCTGCTCCCGATACAGCTTATACTCACATCCGTTGGAATTTTGGTAAGTCAGTTCCTGCTAAAGCCTCTGTTGATGGGACTTATCAGGTAAAGGTACGGTAAATCAATTTTGGATTTTAGATTTTGGATTTTGGATTGAATAGAGTTATGTCGTTGGACAAAATTAGGTTGATTTGTTGAGAGAGGGAATAGGGGAGAGGGTTGGGGGGAATAGAAAATCTAATTAATTCTGTCTAAATTATCCAAAAACCAACAAGTCTACTCCCTACTCCCCCCAACCCTCGCTAATCAAAAATACAACCCAAGCGGTTTAATTATAAGTAAATATAAGGAGAAATTCGTGTGTAGCCAAAAAAAGCGATACCATATTTATGGTAGTAGCTGGTTTAAACGGATAGCGGCTACCTTTTTAGCAGGAAGTATTATTCAAAGTCCGATATCTGTTTTCGCTCAAAAGGTTCCGAGTCCAACATTTAGTAACCAGGCGGAATTTAGTTATACAAATCGAAAAGCTAATCAAATTTTTCGCGGCAGCACCAGTCAAATACAAACGATTCGGGATGCTCGATTAGTTGATCCTTTAGGAAGAATTTTAGGTTGTGGGGGGGAAGTTTTACCTGATTATACAGGATATACTGTCGCTTTATATGACCCAGACCCTAATGACTCCACGGGAACGGAATTAGGACAGTTAACTCCATTAACTCGGACGGAATTACCTGATATTGAAGGGAATGGTGTTTTTAGAGGGATTGAACCAAATGAAACTAATATTAACCCATTCCCTTTAAATAATTTAGATGAGGGTTTTTACAACTTTTTATTCGATCCTAATAGAGGTCAAACTGATGCTGGTAGAAGTTATATTTTAGTAGTTAATCCTCCACAAAGTTCTGGTTTTTCGCAACGAAGAATTAAGTTAGAAATTAATCAAAGTACTGGTGGTATTCAAGATAATATTGTTCGTTACACTGCTACATCTTTAGATGGTCAACCAATTAGTGTTAATGGTGGTATTCAAATTAGCGATAGGGTTGTTTTTGTCCCGAATGCTGAAACTATTGGATTAGATTTATTAGCATTTCAATTTGATTTGGGTTTATGTCCAGCAGAACAAATTACTATTACTAAAACGGGAGATAGAGCTACTGCTGAACCTGGAGAAACTACGGTTTATCGTCTATCGTTAAGAAATACGGGTGATGCTGGTTTGGATAATATTGTTGTTACTGACCAATTTCCTTTAGGATTTAAATTTTTACCAGAATCGGTTCGTGGTGAAGTTGCAGGAGAATCTGTTGCGGTAACTACTGAAATTAATGGTTCTAATGTTACTTTTCGGACTGATGTAGCTGTTCCGGTTAATGAGGTGCTGAACATAGCTTACGCTGCTAAATTAACTCCGGATGCGGTACGGGGTTCGGGACGTAATACGGCTACTGTTAACGCTCAGCGTGTTGATAACGATTTTGCTGTTAAAGATGGTCCAGCAACACATTTACTCAAGATTCGACCAGGTATTACTGCTGATTGCGGTACTATTATCGGTCGGGTATTTGTGGATAAAAACTTTGACGGTGAACAGCAACCGGGGGAACCGGGAGTTCCGAATGCGGTTATTTTCTTGGAAAATGGCAACCGTATTACTACTGATGCCGATGGTTTATATTCTGTTAAAAATGTATTACCTGGTAAACATACAGGTGTTTTGGATTTACAGAGTTTACCGGGTTATACTTTAGCACCCAATGTCAAGTTTAAAGAGCGCAACAGTCAATCACGATTAGTAAATTTAGAGCCTGGTGGAATGGTAAGAATGAACTTCGCAGTTACTCCTAGCTTTGGTGAGGGGGCAAAGAAATGAAACTCAATTTAAAGTTAATTGTCGCGATCGCCGGGGTTATTAGTGTTGTATTATATCCGTTGGTTGCAGATGCTGAATCTACTAGTAATTCAGCTACGGAAGCTAGGGAGAATAAGACTCTGTTCCCGATGGGAGATTATGGAAGTAAAAACCGCAGAGACGCTGAGAGCGCTGAGGAAAGAGATAATGAGAGATTGGCAATTTTTGATGAGGATAGGAGTAGTAAGTCTATTCGTTTACGGGCAATTCTAAAGGCTGATGAGGTAAGGAATCAGAATATAGAGTTATCTCAAAGTTCAAAAGCGTTAGTAAATCCAAAAAATGAGCAAAGAATAAATGTAGATATAGAAGAAAAAATAATTGCTATCAAAGCGTTTCAACCTGATAGTAATTTACCTAAAAGTTTGCAAAAGTTTGTGGATGAAGGCTATCAGGAAATAAATTCACAAGAAGAAGTTAAAGAAATAATTGCTTTTGAATTATTTGATAGTCAATCAGAATTTTTTTCGATAAAGGGTTATGGTAATTTAGATTTACAAGATATTGTTCCTCAAATTGAAGAAATTCCAGAAATGGTATCTTCACAAAATCTATTTTTATCTGTAGATACAGAGAAGGAATTATCTAATAATTTAGAAAAAATCAATTCAAGTCATAAAAGGGATAATTATTTACTTGCTTTAGAACCTTTTGTTAATAGTGAAAATCTCGCAGAACAAGAATTGATAAATATATCTGAAGAAAAAATAGATATAAAAGCATGGTTTGCTGATGTTGATTCAAGATTAATTGCAATTAATGTATTTGAACCAATTAATAATAATAAAGCACCTGAGAATATTCCAGTTTTAATTGCTAAAAATTGGAACACAGATGATTTTACAAATAAAAATTATAATTTTTCATCATTAGTTGCTATACAGCCTGCAAATTCTTTGGAAATGAAATTAGCAGCAGGGGATAACTCATTTATTTCTGGAGATAACCGCAACCAAAAATTAGATATTATTAATAGTAATAACCTTTTAGCATCTTTTTCTCAATCTCCCTTTGGTTTACCTAATCCCGAAAGTTTAAACCCCAATTTAGCACCAAATTCTACTCAATATATTTCTCAGTTCCCCAAGGATACTAATAATTCTGCAACGGTAAGAATTATTGCTCCTACACCCGATGCTGTTATAGATGTGCCAGCGACTCCAATTATCATTCAGTTTCCTGTAGGTAATGAGGTGGAATTACGAGTTAATGGGGAATTATCTGATCGTTCTTTAATTGGACGAACTGAAACCGATTCTGAAACTGATTTGGTAATACAGACATGGTATGGTGTTTCTCTACAAAATGGAGAAAATATCATTTCTGCTCAAGTTATCGGTTCTCAGGAAGCTCCTACTACCGTTAAAATAATGGTTAGAGGTGGAGTACATCAACTGAAAGTAGATACCGTAGAATCACGGATTCCTGCTGATGGAAGTTCTACAGCAACTATCAAAGGTGTATTACTCGATGAAAATGGCAACCGTTCTAACCATGATGCTGTTGTTACCTTAGCAAGTACAGCAGGAGAGTTTCTCGGAAGTGATTTTAAACCGGGACAACCAGGATTCCAAGTACAAGCAAAGGCTGGAGAATTTACTGCTACTCTTAAATCGGATTTAGATGCAAAAACGGTACGTATTCAAGCGAAAGTTGGTAAATTGGAAGCTTTTACTCAATTACAATTTCAAACGGCTTTGCGTCCGAGTTTGATGACAGGAGTGATTGATTTTCGTTTAGGTGCCAGAGGTACGGATTTTTATAGTCGATTTAAGGATTTTCTCCCAGAAGATGAAGATAACAACACCGAAGTAAAATTTCGTTCGGCTATTTTTGCAACTGGTGCAATTGGTGAATGGTTGGTAACGGGTGCTTATGATAGTAGTCGTTCGCTGAATGAAGATTGTAATTGCGACAATCGCTTGTTTGGCAGTTATCAATTTAGCGAACAAAATTACCCTGTTTATGGTGATAGTTCAACAGTAAATCCAACTACTCCATCTACCGACAGCGTATATTTACGGTTAGAGCGTTCGTCTAAGATTTCGGGAGCTAGTCCCGATTATGCGATGTGGGGTGATTACAATACTGAAGAATTTTCTCGTTCTTCACAACAATTTACCTCTCTGACTCGTCAGTTACACGGTTTTAAGGCTAATTACAATATTGGAAATCTTCAAGCTACGGCTTTTTATGGAAATAATGTGGAAGGTTTTCAACGGGATACTCTACCTCCTGATGGAACTAGTGGATTTTACTTTTTATCTCGTAGATTGGTAATACCTGGTAGTGAAACTGTTTTTATCGAATTAGAAGAACTCAATCGCCCCGGTACTGTATTACAGCGTAAACAATTGAGTCGTGGCCCCGATTATGAGATTGATTACGACAGAGGAACGGTTTTATTTCGTGAACCGATTTTACGTACCGATGTCAACGAATTTGGTGAAGTGTTAGTCAGACGTATCGTTACTACCTATCAATATGAGGGAGCAGGTGCTGACACCGATATTTATGCAGGAAGGTTACAATATAACTTTTCTCGCGGTGTTAATAATGATAGTTGGTTAGCTGCTACCTATATGCAAGAAAATCAAGGCGATCGCGATTTTGAATTGTATGGTGCAGATGCTCAGTTTACTTTTGGTAAGTTAGGTAAAATTATCGCTGAATACGCTCGTTCTCGCAATGATTCTAATGAGATGGGAATGATTGAAGGTAATGCGATGAGAGCGGAAGCTGAAGCGGAAGTTATCTCAGGTTTACAAACTCGCGCTTATTACCGTTTTGCAGATACGGGATTTGCTAATGATGCTACCATTAGTTTTGTTCCCGGACAAACTCGTTACGGAGCGCAAATTACGGGAAGAATTACCAAAACAACCAATTTACGCTTTCAATATGATCATGAAGATAACTTTGGTATCGCACCCCAACCGATAGATACTTTTGAGGAGTTATTTTCACCGCGCACAACTGCAATTCCTGGTAGTGAAGTCGATAACTCTCTAACTACAATTGCCGCTGGTATTGTACAAAGGTTTGGTAAAGCTAATTTATCTGTGGATTGGATTAAACGGGAACGAGAAGATAGAATTTCTCCGGAAACTCTGAATACAGATTCTAATCAATTACGTTCTCGTCTTAATGTTCCTCTGGGAAATAAGCTTTCCTTTGTAGCCCAAAATGAAACTACATTATCCGAAAATACAGACGCAGTTTTTCCCGATAGAACTATCTTAGGGATTAATTGGCAAGCAATTCCGGGAATTAACCTTTCCCTAACGCAACAGTTTTACACTCGTGGACAATTTGACGGTAATTCCATCACTAGTTTCAACGTCAATGGTGAACACAAATTTGGTGAAGACACCTCTGTTACCGGACGCTTTTCTGTATTAGGTGGTGCAAATGGACCAACTACTCAAGGTGCATTAGGCTTAAAACAGGGGATAACAATAGCTTCTGGATTGCGATTGAATCTAGCTTACGAACACGTTTTTGGTGACTTCTTCGGTCGTAACGGTACAGGGATACAATTCGCACAACCTTTCGCTGTCGGTCAAAGTGCTGCATCGTTAGGTTTTGCTGATGGTGATAGCTATAGCGTCGGCTTGGAATACACTGATAATCCCAACTTCAAAGCTAGCGCTCTTTTTGAACGCAGAAGTTCATCCAGCGGTAATAATACCGTAATTTCCGCAGGTGCTACAGGTAAAATTTCACGCTCTCTTACTGCTTTAGCAAGATATCAACAAGCAGGTTCGAGCAATCAAACCTTGAGAGCGTTAGGAGATACAGCTAACCTGAGAATCGGTTTAGCATACCGTAATCCTCAAGACGATAAATTCAACGCTTTATTGCGCTACGAATACCGAAAAAATCCCTCAACAATTCCCGATACTATCTTATTCGGAACGGGTACTGGTGCAGAAGATCATACTTTCGCCATAGAAACTATTTACGCACCGAATTGGCAATGGGAATTCTACGGAAAATACGCTTTACGCAACAGTACTACTTATTTAGCCAATGATTTCTCATCGAACAGTACAACAAATCTCGGACAACTTCGCGCTACTTATCGTTTAGGCTACAGTTGGGATTTAGTTGGAGAAGCAAGGGTAATCACTCAGTCTGACTATACCGAAACCGGCTTTGTTGTGGAAGCAGGTTATTACTTAACACCAAATTTAAGATTAGCAGCAGGTTACGCTTTTGGGGAAATAAACGATCGCGATTTTGATGGAAGTCGTTCTGCTAGCGGACCATATTTAGGTTTAACAGTCAAACTTAATGAGTTATTCAACGGTTTCGGTTTACAGAAAAGAGTACCCCGTCAAGAAATAGAACAGCGCCAAGCTTTAATTAATCAACTCAAGGAGAAAAAGGGAACAGGGAATAGGGAACAAGGAATAGGGGAATTTAGTGGGATAACCCACAGAATTAAAAAAGCAAATAAATCTCAAAAAGATGAAAAAACGCTGTTAGAAAAACTGATGACAGCACCTAGGAGATGAAGAAAGATATATGAAGTTAAATATACATTTACTTTGTCAGCTTTTTTGTCAATATTTCCTGATTTAAAAAGCTTTTTCCTCAAATGTCTTCAGTAATAAAACGGCAATTATTATGTATAAAAAAAATAAAGAAAACCAAAAAAAGCAAAAAAAACCTTTTGATAAACTTGTTGCAGCAAAACATTTATTGACAACCGTACCAATTTTATTGTTGATAACTCCTAATATTGCCTTTGCTCAACCAGCGACAACAGCTTTAACTTTGCGGGTAGTAGTCAATAGTAATCAAGATGGAGCTATACAGGCTGATGATATTCTGACATTACGCGAAGCAATTGCGATCGTCAATGGTAATCTATCTTTAGAACAATTAAGTCCGGTTGAAAAATCTTTAGTATCATCTACAGGTAATCAATCACGAATTGAATTTAACCTACCTCCCTCACAAACCATAATTCGTCTAGAAAGCGTTCTCCCGGCTTTAACAACTCCAGGATTAATCGTTGACGGTACTTCTCAACCGGGTTACGACACAAATAAATCCGCTACCGCAGAAATTGAAATTCCCATTCCTGTGGTAGAAATAACTTCTGCTGCGGATAAAGAAGTATTTCGTGGTTTAACGGTAGCTGCCGATAATATTACAATTCAAGGATTGAGTTTACACGGCTTTAGTTCTAAACATCGGGATACCGCTAGTTTACCTCCAGGGGATATTGTTGTTTTGGGAATGGAGAAGGAAGAATTCGTAATTACTGGTTTCCCAGGAGAAGATTACGGATTAAAAAACCGCAGAGACGCTGAGGGCGCGGAGAAAGGAAGTAAGGAGGTATTGTTAGTTTTAGAGGGGGAGAGTAGTAGGGGGAAGTTTTCTGCGGAAGCTGTGAAAAATACAGTTATCAAAGATAATTGGTTGGGTATTAATCGGGAAGAACAGTTTCCGAATAAGACTTCTGCTTTTGGGGTTTCGGTGTTTAATGCCACGGATACAACTATTAACCGTAATCGTATTGCTAATCATGAAGGTAGCGGGATTATTACTGGGAAGTTAGCGAAAAATACTCAAATTACTGAAAATATCATTGTCGGTAACGGGATTGCGGGAATGCCCGATGCAATTAGATTAGAAGGTAATATAAATAATTCTCAAGTTACTTCTAATTTAATTTGTGCTAATGATGGTAGTGGTGTTTACTTATTTAAGCCGGAAGGTTCCGTAAAAATACAGTCAAATAACATTAAGTACAATGGTAGACGCTTACGACGGGCTGGTGTTTATTTGATGGGTAACAATCATCAGGTAATTAATAACCAAATTACTAATCAAACTGGTTCGGGGGTTGTAGTTACAGCTTATCCTGATAGCAAAAGAAACCTTATTAGAAATAACAGCTTTGCTGATATTGAAGGATTGAGTATCGACCTCAACACCAGACATAACGCAGGAGTACGGGACTTTCAACGTGGAGATGGTCCTAACCCACCCCGCGACTCCCCAAATCGTCGTTTAGATACAGCTAACGGAGCCATCAATACCCCAGAATTTCTCAGTTCCGAATTTATAGTTATCAACGGTAAAGTAAACATCGATGGCAAAGCTGACCCAGGTAGCGAAATTGACATTTACCGTATTACACCCAACAGTAAACAGCAAATAGATTTATACCCCGCATATTCCGCATTAGGGGAAGTAATTACCAGAGTCAAAACCGATGACAAAGGAAGATTTCAAACTACTTTGACAAACTTACAACCGGGGGAGATGATCAGCGCGATCGCCACCCTACCAAAATACGGCACCTCCGAACCTGCAGCGAATTCCATGATCAAATCCGTTAGTGATTCTGGAACAATCCAAAATCCAAAATCTAAAATCCAAAATTTTGCAGTTCCCACCTGTACAACCCCTCCAGTTGTAGAACCACCACCAGTAACACCCGAACCAACACCAATACCCGAACCGACACCAGAACCAATTAGTTTAAGCGTACCCAGAAACATTCACTTTGCATTAGATAAAGACTTTATCAGCCCTAATAGTGGAGAAATTCTGGATAAAATTGCCGAAGTCATGGAGCAATACCCCACCATAGTCATCGAACTACAGGGACACACCGACTCTCGCGCTAGTGATGCTTATAACCAAGATTTAGCGAAGAGAAGAGCTACAAATGCGAGAAATTACTTAATTAAAACAGGTATTTCATCCGAAAGAATGACAATTCGTTCCTTCGGGGAAAGGAAATTACGAACAGAAGAAAATAATGTTGTTGATTACGCTCGTAACCGTCGTGTAGAGGTGATTTTCTTTGATGTTAGGGGTGTGGATATTGAATTTGAAAATCAGGAAGGAGATTTGCAGATAGAACAGTAACCTAAATCACACCCACCAATAATGTCCCCATAACCCAAATCACACCCGTCAATAATGTAGAGACGTAGCAATGCTACGTCTCCCCGAATCCCGAAAACAACACAGACAGCCCCAATAAATAATAACCACAGCCGAGACAATGAGACGTTGCAGTGCAACGTCTCTACATTAATCTTCCGAAAACAACATAGACAGCCCCAATAAATAGTAACCACAGCCGAGACAATGAGACGTTGCAGTGCAACGTCTCTACATTAATCTTCCGAAAAAACAAAAATATTACTATGACACAACCGAAATTTCAGGGTAAATACCGAATAGAATCAATCCGTTTACCAGATTACGATTATGCTGCAAATGGTTGGTATTTCGTGACTATTTGTACCAAAGACCGTATTTATCATTTAGGTAACGGTGTTGTTTCAGGCAAAGTACAGTTAACACCAATTGGTGAAATTGCCCAACAATATTTTATAGATATTCCTAATCATGCAAAACATACCCATGTAGATACATACGTAATTATGCCCAATCACGTCCACGGAATTGTAGTTATCAATCAACCTACCAATACTGCAAAATTATCTCAAAAGAATGCGGAAACACAAAGTGAATTCATGTCCCAAATATCACCTAAACCAGCTTCCTTAAGTACTATTATCCGTTCCTACAAATCCGCCGTTACCCGCTGGTGTCGTAGCAATCAACATGAATATTTTGCATGGCAAGAACGCTTTTATGAAAGCATTATTCGCGTTGATGATTCCATAGATAGAATTCGTCAATACATCATTAATAACCCTGGAAAATGGGAACAGGATAAAAATAACCCCCCAGATTTATGGATGTAACCCGAATACAAAATAACCATTGCCACATCCACCAATAATTATGTAACCCGAATACAAAATAACCATTGCCACACCCACCAATAATGTAGAGACGTAGCATTGCTACGTCTCCCATAATCCCGAACACAAAACCAAAAAATCCTAACCACACCCACCAATAATGTCCCTATAAACCAAATACAAAACCAAAGAACCCTAACCGATAGATGTTGATCGCAGCCGAGATACGGAGACGTTGCAGTGCAACGTCTCTACATTAATACCTGAATAAACACAATTTTTTTCAAATAGTAATTATACGGAAGTCAACAGCTATAAATAAAAGTTTTAATACCAATGTAAAAGCAACTTTAAATCATCTTTATATTTACATCAATTATCAGTAATATTTGGTACTCAAACAATGAAATCTTTATTTAAACATTTAAGATCGATCGCGAAAGTAGATATGAGTAGTCAGATGCAGCGAGAGCCTAATCGAAAACCATCTTTATTTTCCCCGGCTTTCGGGTTATTTTGTGTATTAACCGTGGCTCAACTGCTTGTATCACAAAAAGCTGAGGCTGTTCCACTTAGCTTGAAGCGCACATTTACTGGATATTATGATTATGTTGTCACAGGAGGTAGTCTTAGAACACAGCCTAATAGCGCTAACTCTTGTAGTGTCACCAACAGTAACACTGCGCCAGTCTCTGGTATCCCAGCTACGGCAACTATTAAAGCAGCCTATCTTTACTGGGCTGGTTCGAGTAACACACCGGACAATACAGTTACTTTTCAAGGTCAATCGGTTCAAGCTGATACAGTACTTACAGATACATTTACTTTAAGCGGTACTACTTATAGATGGTTTAGCGGGATTAAAGATGTAACTTCTATTGTCACTACAACTCGTAATGGTAATTATACCCTCAGTGACTTATCAGTTGCGACAGGAAGTCCTTGGTGCGACATTCAAGGTGTTCTTTCTGGCTGGTCATTAATTGTTATTTACGAAGACACTACAACTGTCACCCGTCCTTTTGCCATCAATCTTTACGATGGCTTTTCTGTCTCACGGAATGCTTCTCAAGACTTTACCCTTTCAGGTATTAAAGTTTCTAATGCACCAATTTCTAAATTTACAGCACTGCTGTGGGAGGGAGATGATAGTTTAGGAGGTACAAATGAATTTTTTAGTTTTCAAGGCAACAAGCTCAGTGATTCATTTAATCCCGTAAATAATCCCTTTAACTCCAGTATTAACACTCGTGGACTGGGTGCAGATCAGGTCTATGGTGTTGACTTAGATACTTTTGATGTTTCTACTTTTACTAGTCCTGGATTAACTTCAGTTACAGGTAGAGTTTCTTCTAATAATGATTTAGTTATTCTCAGTGCTGTGATTGTTGGTGTAACAACACTCGCTGCTGATTTAGAAGTCAGTAAAACTGTGAATACACCAAATCCAGTGGTTGGACAAAATATTACTTATACAGTTACGGTAACAAATAAAGGTTCAGATAATACAACTGGTGTAGTTGTTAAAGATGTTTTGCCATCCCAAGTTACCCATGTCTCTAATAATAGTGGTGGTAGTTATAATCCTGCAAATGGAAATTGGAGTGTAGGTAATTTAAATGTCGGTGAAACTAAAACATTGAATATCACGGTCACAGTTAATTCAACAGGTACATTTAGCAACACAGCTGAAGTTATTACCTCTGATTTACCTGACCTAGACTCAACTCCTAACAATAATAATTCGACAGAAGATGACCAAGCAAGCATTTCTGTCACTACTTCTTCTACCACAACCATCTCCGGTACTCTTTACGAAGACACAGACGGTGATAACAACTTAGGTGGAACTGAAGCCAAACTACCAGCAAATATCACAGTAAATCTTCTCGATAACAGCAACAATATCATCACTACCACCAACACAGATAATAACGGTAACTACACCTTCACCGGAGTCAGCAACGGTGACTACAAAATCCAAGTTGATACCACAGATACTGATATTCCCACTGGTTACACTTTGGGAACACCCAATGATTTAGCTGTAACAGTTTCCGGTAGTGCAATTACAGATCAAAATTTTGGATTCGATAAATCTACTAACCCCAACGTCCTATTAATCAAACGCATCACCAAAATTAACGATGGTACTACTACTAACAGTGGTGATAACCTTGGTATTTACAACCAAGAAGAATCCAACCCCTACGACGATAATAAAATAGACATTACCGAACTACCTCAAAATGAAAGCGATCCAAAACCGGATACCGATAAATGGGTTGATACTACTTCAGACACAAGCAGTACCTTCCTAATTGGTGGAATCAACGGTGGAAAAGTCAAACCCGATGACGAAATCGAATATACCATCTACTTCCTCTCAACTGGAGACACCGAAGCCAAAAGCGTACTATTTTGCGATCGCGTTCCCTCTAACGTTACCTTCATTCCCACCAGCTTTAATAATCAACCCCAAGCAACGGCAGGATCGCAAAATTCAGATAGAGGCATTTTGTGGTTGAAAGATGGTAATACACAATCGTTGACCAATGTCAAGGATGGTGACGCAGCGCAATATTTCCCTCCTGGTGTTGAACCTTCTACTATTTATCCCAACATTAAGTGTGATGGTACGAATACTAACGGTGCTGTAGTGGTGAATTTGGAGAATTTACCTAACGCTACAGCACCCGGTACACCCACTGATTCCTATGGGTTTATTCGTTTCCGAGGAAGGGTGAAATAGTGAGGTAAGAAGTCGGGTTTTTACAATGATTGTCTTTTTTTACAGATATTTAATCTAAAAACCCGACTTCTGATTGTCATGTGGTGTGATTCGTCGGGTTTTTACAATAATTGTATTTTCTGAGTGAATATTTGACTGAAAAACCCGACTTCTGATATCTACAATTTTTCAACATCTTCAAGATTTAACCCAGTTGTTTCCACAATTAAACTAATTTCAATACCTCTGGCTTTCATGACTCTAGCTATTTCTAGCTTGGCTTCTTTTCTACCTCTTAATTCTCCCGTAATTTCTGCGCTTTCAATCACGCTGATTTCATATCTTTTATCTTCCAGATATTTTTGATATGCAGTTCTTTCTGCTGTCGATAAGTTTTCTATTTTTAAATTATCTTTGGCTTGCATTAAACCTTTGGCTTGAAATTCGTCTTTGATTTCGCTATTTTTCAAGAAGTATACCCATTCGTCTAAACTATCTTTTGCTACATCATTAAAGTTATTGACTCTTAAAACGTAGTATTCCGGAAATATTTCATATACTTCCTCAACTTTAAATACTTCTTTTTGCAATTCTGAAGGTTCTAATTTATCTTCAAGGTGAATTCCGTAAAAATCAATTTTACCTTTATAGATATAGTCCCTTCCTTGTCCCAGAGAGAAGTAAACAATATTAATTGAATAGACTTTTTTAACTTTGCTGTAAGCTTCTCCTTTACTTAAATATTCCGTAATTAATGTCGAGACTCCATAGAGCATCCGGTGAAAATAATCATTTTCAGCGCTATTTTGGACTTCAATTAATAGCAACTCACCTTTTATATTCTGTGCTAAAATATCTACCCGATTCAGTTTATTCTCTTCTGTAAGTCGATTACTCTCACTTTCTAAAATAGAATCAATTTTTATATCTTCTTTTAATAATTCACTGATAAATCCTTCTAAAACAACATAATTAGCTTTATCTCGTAATAGCTTTTTGATTGCCCAATCGAAACGAATGTGTGTTCCTGCCATGATTTTAATTGCGATTAAAAGCAGAATATTATTTCAAATTTCATTGTAAAATAAAAACGCCATACCAATTATGTTAAAACGTGTAGAGCGATATAATATCGCATCTCTACATTATCCCCCGCTCACCGGAGGAATCAACACCACTTCATCCCCATCATGTAAAAGGGTATCTGGTTCCACAAAATTCAAATTTACACCAAACCGCGTTACATCCCGCCATTTTTCTAATTCGGGATGTTCTGCGATTAAATGTTCTCTTACCTGCAATACTGAAGTATTTTCGGCAAATTCTAAGGTTAATTCTGGTTTTTTATAAGCTTCTTGGTAAGCCGCGAATAGTTTAATAGTGATTTTCATAGAATTATGCATTGGTAATTGGTAATGGGGGATTGTCTGATCTAAGAATTATTATGATCGAAAAGGGGAAAAGTATTTCATTCTTAAGATAGTGTGTAATTACCAGAGCGTCTTCTAAGCTGATAAACAATTCCTTACACAGCGAAAAGAAAAGAATATGAGTGAAGATAAAGCAAAAAATCAAGCTGAAAAAAACAATTCCAAAGAAGAAGCACCGGAATTAAGTCCGGAGCTACTTGACAAAATCAAGCATCCCCCATCAATCGACAGCACAATCCGCAACCAATCTCCCGAAGAACTCAAACATAACCCCGCAGTATCTCCCGAAATGCTTGATGATTAAGGTCAAAGGTAATTAATAACTCCCAACTCCTAACTCCTAACTCCTAAGTACAGACGTAGCATTGCTACGTCTCTACAACTCCTAACTCCTAACTCCTAACTCTCCTATGCTCCCTCTCATCTACTCCGACGAATTTCTCGAACACTTAACAGGAAGAGGACATCCAGAAAAACCGGAACGTTTAAAAGCTATTACTTCGGCTTTGAGGGAGGCTGCTTTTTCCGAGCAAATTGAATGGCTTACGCCAACTCCTGTAAACGAAAATTCGCCGGTTTCTTTGATTGAGGAAATCCATTCACCGCAATATATCCGTAAAATTAAGGAGATTGCTACTGATGGTGGTGGTTTTTTGGATACAGATACTTATGTATCTCCTCGCAGTTATGATGTGGCTTTATTAGCGGTAAATGCTTGGCTGGATGGAGTTGATATTGTAGTTGAAACTGGTAAACCTGCGTTTGTATTAGCACGTCCTCCGGGACATCATGCGGAAAGAGATTATGGGATGGGATTCTGTTTGTTTTCCAATGCCGCGATTTCTGCATTCCAAGCTTTGAAAAAACCGGGAATTAACCGCGTTGCTATTCTTGATTGGGATGTACATCACGGTAACGGAACTCAAGCAATTGTCGAAAATAATCCCCAAATTGCTTACTGTTCGCTGCATCAATATCCTTGTTTTCCGGGAACTGGTAAATCTTCAGAACGGGGTATAGATAACAATGTATTAAATTTACCGATTCCTCCCGGTAGCGATATTAGTATTTATCAACCAGCATTCGAGAAGGAAGTATTGCCCTTTTTATCCAGCTTTCAGCCAGATTTACTTATAGTCAGTGCTGGTTACGATGCCAATGCCGATGACCCCTTAGCAAGGATAAATTTACAACCAAAAAACTACGGTTTATTTACGCAATATTGCTTAAAAGTAACTCGTAAAATCTTATTCGGTTTAGAAGGTGGTTACGATTTACCAGCACTTTCTCAATCAGTAGTAGCAACCATTGAAAGATGTTTAAATTGGGAATAGGTAATTGGTAATGCGTAATCGGTAATGGGGTGGATTTTAAACCTAAAATCTAAAATTCATAATACCTAACTCCCGTCCTCCCAACTGTCAACTGTCAACTGTCAATTGTCCATTGTCCACTGTCAACTGTCCATTGTTAAGAGTTTCTTCAAATACTTCCAAATCGAACCAAAATGTGGTACCAACACCAACTTCGCTAACCAAAAATACTCTACTGCGATGTTTATCTTCCAGAATATTTCTGACAATTGATAATCCTAAACCCGTACCTTCAAGGGTATGAACTAGATTTTCAACGCGGAAAAAGCGGTCGAAAATCGCTTGCTGATCTTCGGTACCGATACCAATCCCTGTATCGCAAATTTCTACACGGACATGGGGAGGTGTGGCTCCTTGTAAGTGTTGCTGCGAGTGGAGTTGGTAAACGCGGAGCGCTACTTTTCCACCGGCTTTAGTAAATTTGAGTGCATTACCGATGAGATTTGCTAATACTTGCAATAGTAAATCGTAATGTCCCCTGACTAAGGGTAAATTTGGAGCGATATCTTGAATTAACTCAATACCTTTATCTCTAGCATTTAATTGGTAGGTACGTAGAGTTTGTTCGACTGCTTGTCCTAAATCGACTCCATCTAAACTGTAACTGCGTCCGGATTCCAACTTTGATAAATCTAATACATCATTAACTAAACGAGTCAATCTATCTGTTTCATTATTAACAGTTTGCAAAAATTCTTGTCGCTGCTCTACACCCAAATCTTCACCAAATTCGTGCAAGGTTTCAATAAAAGATTTGATATTAAATAAAGGTGTGCGTAATTCGTGGGAAACGTTACTAATAAATTGACTTTTTGCTTCATTCAGTTCTACTTCGCGAGTAATATCCTGAATAGTAATTGCAATACCTTTAATACTTTCTCGCTGCTGATTAATTACTGTAGTTAAAAGAATACGAATAGTTCTTTTTACTGGTTGATTTATCGTAATCCTAAATTCGGCACTTTCTAGCTCTCCCGCTGTCATTTGGTGCAAATAGCGGTTAATTTCTAACTGCATTTGTGAGGGTAAATGTTCCAATATGGTATGACCAACCACTTGAGATTCTTCCCAACCAAAAATTCTTTTTGCTGTGGAATTAACTAATATGACCTGCATATTGTTGTCAATCAAAACCGCACCATCGGCAATAGTAGAAACCAAAGTTTCCAACTTGGCTTTTTCAGCAGTTAACTCTTCAATATTTTGTTCTTCATAGCGTTCCAAACGCTCACCCATTTCGTTAAAGTTGATAATTAACTCTTTGAGTTCTCCGGAAAATTGTAATTCAATGCGCTGCTTAAAATTTCCTGCTGCAATTTGTTTTACCCCCGCTAATAATTCCTTAATTGGCTTAGTAATAGTCAAAGCATTAATTACCCCTCCTAAAATTACCATTACCCAAATCGAGATAAACACTGCGATTGTGACATCGCGGGTAAAATTAGTAGAAATTACAGCAGTTTGATTGGGATTAATCCCAATTGCCAACACACCCAAATATTTACCATTTGCCTTCAAGGGGACAAACACATCAGTAACTTCCCCATCCGGTGAACTATGATGACGTACCATTGGCTTTTCCACGTCAGCAGCGTAGTCTTCGGGTAGTTCAATTCTGCGTTTAATAGTCAGGGAATTTCCTACTTCTGGTTCCCAAAAAGGAATGCCAAAAAAGATTTTTCCAGTTTCATCAGCATAAAGCATATAGCGCACACTAGAAGTACTGCTATAAAAACGTTGAGAAAACTGTGCAACCTCGGTGTAATTTTCCTCAGCCAGAAAAGGTGTAACATTCGCAGCTAGCAACAAACCCAAATCTCGCCCAAAGCGGGTGTCATTTAGACGGGCATCCTGCTGAATTGTATTTACCGCCCAAAACGTTAAACCGCTCATCACCAAGGATACAACCAAGGTGACAGCCGCCAACAACCTAGTTTGGAGATTAAAATCTGACCACCAATTGGCAATCGCGTCTTGAATTGTTTTTATAAGAACCAGCATTTTAAAAATGGGAATTGGGCATTGAGCATGGGAATAAATCTATATTATTAGCTTTTAACTCTTAACTTTTAACTTTTAACTTTTAACTCCTAACTCCTAACTCTTAACTCCTAACTCCTAACTCCTAACTTTTAACTCCCTCAATCCAAAATCTAAAATCTAAAATCTAAAATTCCGTGTCCGATATCTCGCCGATAATACATCCCTTCAAAGTTAATTTGTTCAATACCGGCGTATGCTAATCGTAATGCTTGCTCGAAGTTTTCTCCCATACCCGTTAGATTTAAAACTCTCCCTCCATCTGTAATTAATTGTTGATTTAACTTCGTCCCCGCATGAAATACGGTTGCTCCTGCGGCTTCGGCTTCGGCGATACCTGTAATAACTTTACCTGTTTCATAAGCTCCGGGATATCCTCCAGAAGCAGCAACTACGGTGGCACAGGCTCCTTGTTTCCATTCGATGGGGGGCATTTGCTCTAAACGCTGCTCGACACAGGCAAGCATTAATTCTTCTAATGGCGTTTCTAATAATGGTAATATTACTTGAGTTTCTGGGTCGCCAAAACGACAGTTAAATTCTAAAACCTTGAATTCACCGCTGGGAGTTATCATCAAACCAGCATAAAGTACGCCTCGATAATCAATTTTTTTAGCTCTTAAAGCATTTATAGTTCTATCTAAAACTTGTTTTTGCACCCGTTCCATTAAATTAACAGTAGCAATTGGTGTTGGTGCATAAGCTCCCATCCCACCTGTATTTTCTCCCGTATCACCTTCACCAATGCGTTTATGATCTTGGGCTGGTAATAAAGGTCTAATTGTTAAACCATCTGTTAATGCTAAAACCGATACTTCTTGTCCTCTTAAACATTCTTCAACAATTACAAATTCTCCGGCACCAAACTGACCACGAAAAACTGCTTCTACTGCTTCCACTGCTTGATTGCGCGTTGTTGCCACCGTAACGCCTTTACCAGCCGCTAAACCATCAGCCTTGATCACAATCGGTAATTCGTGGTCTTTTATGTAGCTTTTAGCTGGTGCTACTCGGTTAAATACCGCACTGTTGGGTGTAGGAATTTTAGCTTCTTGCATCAGGGTTTTTGCCCATACTTTGCTTGCTTCGATTTGCGCTCCCGCTTTGTTTGGCCCAAATACCTTTAATCCAAGAGATTGCAAATAATCTGTAATTCCTTGTGCTAAAGGTACTTCCGGGCCAATAACCACGAGGTTAATTGCTTCGTTTAACGCAAAATTCCCGATACCTTCAAAATCATCTACCGACTTAGAGATATTTTCACAGCGATTCAAACTAGCCGTACCACCATTCCCAGGTACACAGAATACTTGTTCAACTTGACTTGATTGAAGAAGTTTCCAAGCTAAAGCGTGTTCTCTTCCTCCACTACCTACAACTAAAATTTTCACTCTTATGCCTCGAAGTCACCTTGATGATACGCTTTATTTTTCCATCAATTTTAATACTTATCCAGATTTAAAGGTATGCCTTGCTATTTTGGATTTTAGATTTTGGATTTTGGATTAAAAGTGAGGAGTTTTTATTTATTTCTCCTTATCCCCCCATCCCCCCATCCCCGAATGTGTAAACAAAAAAATCACAAGTAGTGGCAACTAAGTATATAAAGGGATTAACCTGTTAATACTGAGTTAAGAAAATACCTAAATATCAAGAAATATGACTAAAAATATCGTGACTGGTGCGGCGGGATTTATTGGTTCTCATTTAGCAGAAACGTTGTTAAAAAAGGGAGAAGAAGTAATTGGTATTGATGAATTCAATGATTATTACGACCCGATGTTCAAGTATAAAAATATTACATCCTTGCAAAACTATCCCAACTTTAAATTGATTGAAGGAGATATTCAGTTTTTAGATTGGAAAGCATTGTTACAAGATGTTGATATTATTTACCATCAAGCGGCGCAAGCAGGGGTAAGGGCAAGTTGGGGACAAGGTTTCCGCTTTTACACGGAACGTAATATCAGCGCCACTCAAGTGATGCTGGAAGCTGCAAAGGATGCGAAAAATTTACAACGATTCATTTATGCTTCTACATCGAGCGTCTACGGCGATGCAGAAACTTTACCAACGAGCGAATTAGTTTGTCCCAAGCCAGTTTCACCTTACGGAATCACGAAATTAGCAGCGGAAAGATTGTGTGGACTTTATCACAAAAACTTTGACGTACCTTTTGTAGCGTTGCGTTATTTTACAGTTTACGGTCCGCGTCAGCGTCCGGATATGGCATTTCACAAATTTTATAAAGCTGTTATCCAAGATGAAGCAATTCCGGTTTACGGTGATGGCTTACAAACGCGAGATTTTACCTTTGTTAGCGATGCAGTTGCAGCTAATTTAGCCGCAGCTACAGTAGAAGCCGCTGTGGGAGAGATTTTCAATATTGGTGGTGGTAGTCGGGTAGTTTTAAAAGAAGTTCTGGAAACGATGGAAGAAATTGTTGGTAAACCCATCAAGAGAAACCATGTTGAAAAAGCAATGGGAGATGCACGTCATACAGCAGCGGATGTTTCTAAAGCACAAAGAATTCTCGCTTATCAACCCTCTGTTAATTTGCGAGCAGGATTAACCAGAGAATGGGAATGGGTGAAAGAGTTGTATTAAGGGTTTGGGGGAGATGGGGAAGGGGACAAATAAAACAATTACCAATTACCAATTCCCAACTCCCAACTCCTTGATTTAGTGTAAAAGTTATGGGTAGAGTATTAAAATGAAGTTTTAACTACAAAATTTTACGTTTTTACGTTTTTAGGTCAAATTAGCCAATCACTGAGGTTTGCCGTGTCTTCCCCTTCCCAAATCAGTGTTCCACAAGTTGGATCTACCTCTTCTCAAGTTTCTATTCCCGAATCAAAGACTTTTCCTAAACGTGCTTCGGGGGGTTTTGCCTTAATTGACAGCCTCAAACGTCACGGGGTTGAGTATATTTTCGGATATCCTGGCGGTGCTATTTTACCTATTTACGATGATTTATATAAAGATGAAGCGAGCGGTGGTGTTAAGCACATTTTAGTGAGACACGAGCAAGGTGCAGCTCACGCCGCTGATGGTTATGCTCGCGCTACTGGTAAGGTTGGTGTTTGTTTTGGGACCTCCGGACCTGGTGCAACTAATTTAGTTACCGGCATTGCTACGGCTCATATGGATTCAATTCCAATGGTGATTGTCACGGGACAGGTGACGCGAGCAGCTATTGGTACGGATGCGTTTCAAGAAACTGATATTTACGGAATTACACTACCCATTGTCAAACATTCCTATGTAGTCCGTGAACCTAAAGATATGGCGCGAATTGTAGCGGAAGCTTTCCACGTGGCTAGTACAGGTCGTCCGGGACCTGTTTTAATTGATGTTCCTAAAGATGTCGCTCTTGAGGAATTTGATTACACTCCCATAGAACCGGGTTCGGTGAGATTACCTGGATATCGTCCCACAGTCAAGGGAAATCCCCGACAAATCAATGCAGCTATTCAACTGATTCGCGAAAGTCGTCGTCCTTTGCTGTATGTAGGTGGTGGTGCAATTAGCTCTGCGGCTCATGGGGAAATTCAACAATTAGCGGAATTATTCGCGATTCCTGTCACCACTACACTAATGGGTATCGGTGCTTTTGATGAACACCATCCCCTTGCTTTGGGAATGTTGGGAATGCATGGTACTGCATACGCAAATTTTGCAGTCACTGATTGTGATTTATTGATTTGTGTCGGAGCCAGATTTGACGATCGCGTTACGGGCAAGTTAGACGAATTCGCTTCCCGTGCCAAGGTAATTCATATTGATATTGACCCGGCGGAAGTAGGTAAAAACCGCATTCCAGAAGTACCAATTGTTGGTGATGTCAAGAGAGTTTTAACTGAATTACTGCGTCGATGTAAAGAAAGAAATATCAACCAACCACCACAACAAACTCAAGAATGGTTGAATTTAATTAACCGCTGGAAGGAAGATTATCCTTTGGTAGTACCGCACTACGCCGATAGTATTTCCCCCCAAGAAGTGATTAGCGAAATTGCTCATCAAGCACCCTACGCTTTCTACACTACGGATGTCGGACAGCATCAAATGTGGTCGGCACAATTCCTCAAAAATGGTCCCCGTCGCTGGATTTCTAGCGCTGGTTTAGGAACCATGGGTTTTGGTGTTCCTGCTGCCATGGGTGCAAAAGTCGCGTTTCCTGATGAAGAAGTTATCTGTATCAGCGGTGATGCTAGCTTCCAAATGAATTTACAAGAATTGGGAACCCTTGCACAATACGGGATAAATGTCAAGACTGTAATTATTAATAACGGTTGGCAAGGAATGGTACGTCAGTGGCAACAAGCGTTTTTCGGGGAACGCTATTCTAGTTCTAATATGGAAGTAGGAATGCCAGATATTGAGTTGTTAGCTCAAGCTTACGGCATCAAGGGTATGGTAATTGAAAAGCGAGAACAGCTTAAAGATGCCATAGCCGAAATGATTGCCCATAATGGCCCAGTTGTTGTAAATGCTCGTGTCACCAGGGATGAAAACTGCTATCCAATGGTAGGGCCTGGTAAAAGCAATGCTCAAATGGTTGGTTTAGCTAAACAACCCCCGAAAGCTGATTCGGAACTAATTTATTGTAGCAATTGCGGTGCTAAGAATATTTCTACAAATAATTTCTGTCCAGAGTGTGGCACGAAATTGTAAAAATCAGTTAACAGGCAGTAGGCAGTAGGCAATCAACTGTCAACTGTCAACTGTCAACTGTATCAAAACCCGACTTCTTTCAGGTTTTTAGATTCAAGCATCCATAACAACTCTTAAACCAATAAAAACATCCCGCAAAGTTGATTCACCCTTATAACGCAATGCACTACGACAAAACCGGGGTACATTAAACCAAGAACCACCGCGCATGACTCGTAGATTATTATCCCCCTCTTCGTGCCAAACTCTACCGTCACAGGGAGCATTCTGATAACTATCGTGCCACGAATCCGCGCACCATTCCCACACATTCCCGTGCATATCGTACAATCCCAAGGCATTGGGAGGAAAACTTCCTACGGGTGTAGTACCTTGACGATATTTACCTTTGGGTGCTAAGGCATAAGTATAATTTCCATCATGGTTGACTAAATCGGAACTGATAGTATCTCCGAAATAGAAAGGTGTAATTGTGTTCGCACGACAAGCATATTCCCATTCGGCTTCGCTGGGTAAACGGTATTCTTTGCCGGTATATTTGGATAACCTGACGCAAAATTCCACCGCTTCATGCCAAGATATCTGTTCTACAGGGTGAGAATCACCTTTAAAATAGGATGGCTCCCGATTCAATGGATGTTTTACTTGGGGTAATTTTGCAACTACTAACCATTGTGCTTGAGTAATTGCAAACTTACTCATAAATAAAGGCTTGATAGTCACGAAATGTTGGGGATGTTCGCTATCATAACCTTGAAATTCTGGTGAACCCATCATAAAAGTACCACCACAAAGGTACACCATTTCCAAATTTACGCCATTATCTAATTCTTCCACAAAATATTCCGCTTCATGGCGTGAGCGATTGACAATGTTGGCATATTTATCTACAGTAATCGTGTCAAATTCCAACTTTTGTAAGGGGTATGCTTGATTTTCTGGCGATAGGGAAAAATTAGTCCCATTAGTAACACTTACATGAGTCGCATCATATAATAAAGTATCCTTGACATCTAACAGCACATCTGCCGCCGATTGATACCTCTCGCGAACAAAATGCTTGAGTAACTTATTTAAAATCCGCGTCAACTTATGACTAACCGTAATGTTAACGCTTGCTAAATATTCTTGCCATAACCATTTTCCATTAATTGGGTCATAAATTGGGTCATAAATATTCCCATGCTCATCGTGTTTCACCAAACAACCAGTTAATAACCGCACACAAGTTGCACCCAAAGCATATAAATCGCTAGCTGCACAAGCATAACCCGCCATTTGTTCCGCTGCGGCATAACCGAGGGTGTAAATTCCCGTACCCTTCTGCGCTAAATTATTTTGTGTAACTTGTTTTGCACCACCAAAATCAATCAAAACCAATTTACCATCATTACCACGACGGAGAATATTTTCAGGTTTAATGTCACGATGTATTACCTGACGTTGATGGATAAATTCCAAAACCGGCAGTAAATCAGTTAAAACTTGCCAAATTTGGGTTTCACTAAAAGCTTGTCGCTGTAACTCTTGATATAAATTATCACCATCAATAAATTCCTGTACCAAATACATACAGGTACCTTGTTCAAAATAAGCCACCAAACGGGGAATTTGGGAATGATTTTCTCCCAACTCAAACAAACGCTTAGCTTCCTGACGAAAAAGTTGCGCTGCTTTTACACGAGCTGTTGTTCCCTGGGATTCCCTGATAAACTGCTTTACAACACAAGCAGCCTCAAGTCTATCTAAATCTTGTGCTTCATAAGTTCTACCAAACCCACCCGTACCCAATAACCTTTTGACACGGTAACGGTTTCTTAATAGATTACCAAAATTATTCGCACCACAACCAACGCAAAACCGATTACCACTCACATTAAAAGGATTAGAACAGTCGGGATTCTGGCAGATTTTCATAGGCTTTGACTACTGCTTTCTAACTTACCCAAATTAGCTTAAATCTCAGGTTATTGAACGGTAAATATCATCCCTTAAAGTTACTTTTTACTGATGATTAGACAACACAGACTATAAAAAAGAGATCTTGTTCCTTTTTTTTAAATAATCCGCAATCAATTAATTATATTAACCTAAACAAACTAAGAAACAAGGTAATATTACAAACCTCAAATAAGAATATTTTGTTTCTTATTTCATAACTAATCATTAGGTAGATACAAATTTTACGACTTTCTAAGTGTTGAAAGACCAACCGAAAAATGTTTTACCTAAATTATTCAGTATAGGTATTTCCAATATATGGAAAGGTTACTTCAAGCTAAAATTTTTGTCAAGTGACTAGTAACATCCTGTTTATTTCAGAAAATATCTATTGTATTGTAAAAACTAACGGTTCATCAGCTTTATACAATAAATTAATAATTATTTTAGTAACAAATGAAACGAAAAAACTAGATTTTTGGGGAAAAATTATCCGATTTTTAACTACGATTAAAAATCATCCAAAATACCAGTACCGCTCAGGGTAAGTTAACATACCCACCATGAACATCAAACCCGTTAATAGCAAAAGTCCTCTTAAGAGGACTTTCACTGTTAGACAGGGACTTATAGCAAGAAGGCGGGTTAGGTATTTACGATAGTATATTTATTTATGCCGAACAGTACCAGGTTATTAATTATAACAATCCCAGGCTCAGCCTAGGAATCAAAATAAGATATCAGGAAAAACCAAAATATTAGATCACTTACGCTTCACCGAACTTACTCGTTGTAAAACCCTTCCGGAACGACTTTTCTTTGTTCTCGGACGAGTTAATATACCTTGTGAAGGACTGAAAAACAATGCTAATAAAAATAAGCCGCAAATAACTAATACAATCGATGCTCCCGAAGGTACATTTTGATAATAACTGATATATAAACCACCAACACTACCAATAATACCGATTACCGAACCTAAAAACATCATTTGATGTAGCTCTTTAACTAATAAATAAGCTGTAACTCCAGGACCAATTAATAAAGAGATTACTAGTACTACCCCCACAGCTTGCATACTCGCAATAATTGTTAATGTAATTGCTGCTGTTAAACCAAATTGAATTAGATTTATTGGTAGTCCACTTGCTTGTGCGCCTAATGGGTCAAAAGTGTAAAATAGCAACTCTTTATAACAAAGTTTAACTAAAAATAACGTGACAACTGTAATAATTAAAGTTCGCCAAACGTCATTTGTTGTAACCCCTAAAATATCCCCAAATAAAAAATGATGCAAATCAACTCTACTTTTAAGAACGCTGATTAACATGATACCCAAGGCTAAAAAACCCGAAAAAACCAGAGCCATTGCTGCATCAACTTTAACGCGAGAATGTGATTCTATCCAAGCAATTACAAAAGTACTGAAAGTCCCCGATATAAATGCACCCAAGAAAATATCAACACCCAAAAACATCGCGATCGCAACTCCGGGTAATACAGCATGAGCAATCACATCACCAAGTATTCCTTGGCGTTGTACTATCAAATAAGAACCAACAACAGAGCAAAGGATACCTAAGCTAGTAGCAATAAATAAGGCATCTCGCATAAAGCCAAAAGTCAGCGGTTCTGTAAGCAGATTTAACATTATTAATAATGGGTAATTGGTAATTGGTAATTGGTAATTGGTAATGGGTAATTGGTAATTAAAATCCGTGTAATCAGTGTAATCCTTTCCAATCCGTGATTAGAATTGGTAATTAAAATCCGTGTAATGAGTGTAATCCTTTTTAATCCGTGATTAATGATTGATTAAGCGGATTTTTTTTCGCTATTTAAAAATAAAAGATTACTCCCATAAGCACGTTGCAAATTTTCATTTGTAATGACTTCTTGAACAGAACCTTCGGCAATAATATGTTTATTTAATAACAATAAAGAATCGCATTTTGTTAATGTATCACCCAAATCATGAGTAATTAAAATTAAGATTTTGCCATCTCGCTTTAACTGATTAAAAATATCAAACATAATATCTTCAGTACGTTTATCAACACCAATAAACGGCTCGTCAAAAAAAAATAAATCTGCTTGCTGTGCTAACGCTCTAGCTAAAAATACTCGCTGCTGCTGCCCCCCAGATAACTCACCAATTTGACGCGAACGTAATTCCCACATCCCTACTCTCTCTAACGCAGATTTAACGATTTCTTGAGATTTACGATTCGGTTGACGAAACCAACCCGTGTGTACTGTACGAGCCATCATCACTACCCAAAACACCGTAACCGGATATTCCCAGTCTACTTGGGTTCTCTGAGGTACGTAAGCAATCGAATTCAATTGCTTTTTGACAAGATAGTTACGAAATTTGACAATTCCAGATGTGGAAGGAATTAAGCCCAGTATAGCTTTGACTAAAGTGCTTTTCCCCGCTCCATTTGGACCGATTATACCCACCATCTGTCCTTCAGTAACACGAAAACTTACATCTTCTATCGCTACTATACCCCGATAATCTACGTCCAAATGCTCTACTTCTAACACTAATTTCTCCTGTATGATAATGATTATTATTTATGTTAAAAATCTATTTCCCATAAAGCAATAACTACTACATGATAACGATTATCATTTTAGTATATAGTTGTTGCTAGCGATGTTCGGGAAGATACGTCTTAACACAGTTACAGGAGAAAAATTAATGTGATTTAGATGTTCACGAATTCGATTGCTGCTTAAATCACAAGTGGGGTTAGAAGTCGGGTTTTTACCAGAATTGTCTGTTACTACAGATATTTATCCTAAAAACTCGACTTCTTACCAAAAAAAAGTTGTCCCAGACGTAGTAATACACTACATCTCGAACAATGTGAAATCATCAATTGATATTTTTATTCACCAATGCCATTTTAAGCTTCTACTTTTACACCACGCCAAAAAGCGACATAGCCTTGAAAATGTTTTGCTTTTTCTTTAGCAGTGGGATAATACCAAGCAGCATCTTTATTGATTTCTCCATCAACTTCAATATCATAATAGTTAGCAGTACCTTTCCAGGGACAAACAGTATGCTTCTCGCTTTCCTTGAAATACTGTTTATCGATTGAGTCTGCGGGAAAGTAATGATTTCCTTCTACAACAATAGTTTCATCGCTTTCGGCGATGACTGCACCATTCCAAATTGCTTTTGACATCATCAATTATTAGTTGTTATGAGTTATCAGTGACTAGTTAATTATACTTAGTTAATGCAACTTGTTGGCAATCTCGTCTGTTTTGGCTGCCATGATAAAATCGTTGCGGTGTAAACCTTGAATAGCATGAGTCCACCACATGACAGTTACTTTACCATATTCGGTGAGTAAAGCTGGGTGATGCCCTTGATTTTCTGCTTCTTCGCCGATTTTGTTGGTAAAATTCAAAGCTGACTTAAAGTCGGGAAATTTAAAAACTCTTTCCAAACGTTTTTCGCCGTTTTCTTCCTTAATATCCCATTCGGGAATATCTTGCTGAAGTTGGTTTATTTCTTCCTCAGTTACAGCAGGTGAATCACCAGTACAGGCAGTACATTTTTGTTGTTTGAGGTTTGCCATTGTTGTCACCTTTGATCAAATCAGTTATATTCGGAAGATTACGCTGTTATGGTTGATGATGTAATCTCTCTGAAGGGTGAATATAATTCGTAATTCGTAATATCTCCCTCCGGGAGACGCTACGCGAACGTAATTCGTAATTCGTAACTCCTAACTCGTAACCCATAACTCATAACTTTTCCCCGCTCCTTCCTGGAGTGAGAAGTCTGGTTTTGATAAAGTTTGTCTTATATTACAATATTTATCCTAAAAACCCAACTTCTGATGATTGTGGGTTAATTCTATCAAAATCACGTTTAATTAAAAAACTGCTGAATTTTACAATTAAATCCTGGTAAAATCGGTGAGGTAATTTCATCATCTCCGATTAGGGTTGCTACTAACACTAACTGAGCATTTTCACGGCGGTAAACTTCTATTTGTTGTAATCGCCAATCGACAATCCAATATTCCCTAACTCCTTTAAGAGAATAAAGTTTTAACTTAGCTTCTTTGTCGCGTCTTTCGTTGAGATTTCCCGCAGAAAGAACTTCCACAATTAATTCCGGCGCACCTGTTAAATGTCCTTCTTCATCAACTAATTGCGCTAATCTTTCATTACTAATCCAAACTACATCAGGAATAACATTATCAGCATCCGAAAATATAATTCCGGGAGTAAATAAAGCTTTGCCTAAACCTGATGTTCTAGACCAAATTTGTAATTCCAGATAAATATTACCACCAGAATCCTGATGACTGATATGTGGAGCGCGGCTCACAAATAATTCTCCGTCAATTATTTCATAATGTTTCCATTCGTCAGCGGCTAGAACTTCTAAATCGGCAGTTGTCCAGCGGATTTGATTTCCTGCTTGGGTCATAATAGCACTTTAGTGGTATTTGTAATTATGCTAACTTAATGTCAAAAATCTGTATGTTAAAGGTTAAAATTATTAATTCCTAACTCCGGTGGTACTAATTCTTAACTTTTACTTAAGTTTGTTTGACTCAAAGAGGGCAAAATTCAATTTAGCGTAACTGAAGTTAATGTCATTTAAAGTCAGCGAAAAATTTCCGCACACCTTAAATTAGCATTGGGAAGTTTTTCATGATTAATAATCAGATAATTTTGAGTAATAATGCTAATTATTTTTTATGTAAAGCAAATTTTCATAGAAATAATTTGAATATTTCTAACGCTTTGCCTGATAAAAATATATAACAATAAATGTTCCTTACCTAATTACTAATGTTCCAACTTATAGACGTATTCTGGGCTTACACTCTAATTGCTATTTTAATTCTTGTGGGACGTTTAATCAGACAGCGTATCGGCATCTTGAAATCGTTGTTTATTCCCAGTTCGGTTGTAGCGGGTGTAATTGCTTTATTATTAGGACCGAGTGCTTTGGGTGCAGTGTTCAAAGCTACCGTTGGTACTGATTCTCCTTTAATTAATGGAATCTTTCCTGAACCAATTTTAATGGTGTGGTCAAAATCCCCCGGAGTCTTTATCAATATTGTATTTGCAACTTTATTTCTGGGACAGTTAATTCCCGGTTGGCGAACTATTTGGCAACAAGCTTCACCCCAAGCGGCTTTTGGTCAAGTTTTAGGATGGGGACAATACGTTATTGGTTTGATACTAGGAATTACAGTATTAACACCGATTTTTAATTTACCTCCCATTGCAGCTGCATTAATTGAAGTTGCTTTTGAAGGGGGACATGGTACATCAGCGGGGATGGCTGGTACTTTCAACGAGTTGGGTTTCCCGGAAGCCGCAGATTTATCTTTGACTTTAGCAACTGTAGGGTTGGTTTCGGGAATTGTCATCGGTACATGGTTGATAGATTGGGGACGACGTACCGGAAGAATTCAAATACAACGTCAAGATGAGCAGATCGACTTGGGAATTAATCAAGATAGTATTCATACTCATACACAAGAACATCCAGCTATTATAGCCGCTAGAGATAGATTGTTCCGCGATTTACTAATTGATCCGATATCGCTTAATTTTGGTTTTGTGGGATTGGCTGTGGCGATTGGCTGGTTAATTCTACAGGCTTTAGGTTTTATTGAATCAATTACCTGGGGTAGTGGAGATGGATTAAAGTTAATTGCTTATGTACCTTTGTTTCCAATGGCGCTGATTGGCGGAATTTTGGTACAGTTGCTGTTAGTCCGTACAAATCGCAGTTATATGGTTAGTCGTCCTTTAATGGAACGGATCGGGGGATTGGCTTTAGATGTAACTATTGTGACGGCGTTGGCTAGTATTTCTTTAACGGCTTTAGGTGCAAATTTTGTTCCTTTATTAATATTGTCTGTTGCGGGTATTGTCTGGAATATCTCCGTATACGTGTTTTTAGCGCCGCGTCTCATTCCTTTTTATGCGAGTGAAAGAGGTTTAGGGGATTTTGGTCAATCGATGGGAGTTACTGCTACTGGTATCTTATTATTACGGATGGTAGATCCAGATAACCGTACCGGCGCGTTTGAATGTTTTGCTTACAAACAATTATTATTTGAACCAATTTTAGGAGGGGGTTTATTTACGGCTGCTGCACCTGCTTTGATTGTCAGGTATGGTTCGATTCCGGTGTTGTTGTTAACATCAACAATTTTGGCGTTTTGGTTGATATTTGGGATTTGGAATTGTAAGCAGTTGAGGAAGGTTGAGGGGTGAAAAGCCGGTAATTTCTCAAAAAAAATGCGACATTTATTTAAATAAATGCCGAAATTGGAAACAAAATATTCTGAAAGCTGCGGTTTACAATTTAACGACGAAATTCATATATTGCTAACAAACCGTGAGAAGCTCCTAAGCCTTGTTGAAAATTCCATTCTAGGTTTCGCAGTAGGTAGGCAAGCTGGGGTTCAATCAAATTGGCTCGCGGATCGTCAAAGTGTAAATTGGGGGCTTGATTAACAAGTTGGCGCAGAATCCGAACACTATCTAAAACAATTGGTGGATATTCAATTGGTGGTTCTGCAAGTAATTTTTCCGGATTTCGCCACATATCGAGACTTTCCATGCAACCGTATACAACCGAATTCCAAGCAGATTCTAGGTTTTGGAAAAAACGATTGATATGAGGATGTTGGGGATGCGGCTGATACTCAAAAATTAATCGAGTTAAATCGGTGCGCGTATCAATAGCGTGTAAGGAATTAATCGCGCTTCTCAATGGGGAAATTTGCGGGTTAAATTCGCGAGTATCTGTATGGCGACCTACTAAAATCGAGCGATCGCAAAGTTGGAATTCTCCGACTTTTACGTTCATACTCTCGGTAATCATTCTCAAAAAGCGGTCAATTTCTTCTCCACCCCAGTAACGAATGGGAAATCTCTCTACATCCTCTGTATTCCGCATCTCTGGAGGATAAAGATAAGACATTGAGTAAGTCTGTTGAGTAATACTTTTTCCGGAAATTTCTCCCCAATAGCAAGGCCATTCATAGGAATAGCGACCGAGCAAATCGGCAACGAAAATTGCTCTATCTCCCATGTGCTGACAAATGTCTCCCACCAATTTACTTAGAGAATCATCAGATAAGTGAGACAAAGCCCCATATGAAGAGAAATAAACATCATAGGGAGCTTCCCCAGAATCTACAGGAAGACCTCGATCTAAATCCGCCACGATAAACTGTGTTTGGTCATGATGAGCATGAATACTAATAGCTTTGTCTATCATTTCCGGGCTGATGTCAACGCCTTGATAAAACTCAATATCTGATTCATTCAACAGCGAATTAAATTGAGCATCAAGAGTTGGACTTGTCTGTGGCAAAGTTGTGAGGATATTCCAACCTTCTCCCGCACCGCATCCAAGATCCATGATGCGAACTCCACGATTTTCGGCTCGCTTTCTTTCAATTAAACGTCTGATGGGGGGGCTAAGGACATAACGGGTATAACGGTCTTCCCAATACTGCCGGACATTATCACATTTGCTGCCTCTACCGGCTAATTTGCTGTCGTAGGCTCCAACTGCAACTGCTTTAGCGTAGTTGTTTAATACGTTCTTCAACACAGTCTGTTGATTCATATACCCTAAGAAATGAAATTTCTATCAAGAAAGAATTCGACACCTTATTCTCTCACACGTTTTATCATATACAAAACCTCTCAGATTTGAATCAGCCGCTTTTCAGCGTTTTGGAGGTGTTTTTTTGGGGGCGCGAGAATTAATTTTTACGTAGAACACACATCAGTACTTTTGTCAAGTTTTGTTGTCCGTTCAACGTTCGTAAGCTTCGCGGTAAAAGACTTTCAACGATGTAAAAAAAATCTTAAATCAGATTATAAACCTCTATACAGGACGTTCTGACCAACGAGCAACATTACTTGATACAACTTGAGAATTTTCAAAAACATCCATAAAAATTTTGTGATAAAAACATTCTTCTGGCGATCGCAAATTCATGTAAGGATGTTTTGCTTGATAATTTTGAGTTTCTGTTTGATTCATTTTCTGTGAAAGCATTTCTTGTAACATATCTACAGTTCCGCTTCCTTCGTCAAACTGCTCTTTCTTTCTCCAGACGATTTTTGACGGTAGCATATCCTCAAAAGCTTTGCGTAAAATCCATTTTTCTACTAAAGGTTCTCCAACTAACTTCAAGTTAGCAGGGATTTGTTGAGCTAATTCAATCATGTTTAAGTCCAAAAACGGAACTCTGCCTTCAATGGCGTGTGCCATTGTCATGCGGTCAACTCGCTGTAAATTGATATTATGTAGGCTGGAAACGGAACGATGTAGCTCTTGATGAAGTGCGGCTTCGTCGGGAATTTGCTTGTAATAGCTATATCCTGCAAACAACTCGTCCGCACCTTCTCCGGTAAGGATAACTTTGACATATTCAGCAGCCATGCGAGAGGTAAAATAACAGGGAATCGCACTGCGAACCAAGTCTTGATCAAAAGATTCCAGATGGTAAATAATTTCGGGAAGTTTGGCGGTTACTTCTTCTGGGGTAATAATGTATTCGTGGTGAATCGTTCCTAAATGAGTGCTAACTAAGCGAGCTGCTTCTAAATCGCGGCTTCCAGCAATTCCCACGCTAAAAGTGTGTAACTCTTCTTGATGCTGCTTGGCAACCGCTGCAATAATACTGCTATCAAGTCCACCAGATAAGAAAGCTCCCAAAGGAACATCACTCATTAAGCGCTTGATTACAGATTCTTCCACCGTTTGCCGCACTCGTGCAATTAAGGTTTCGACATCAACATTACTATCTGGGTATAAATTGGGGACGTTATAGAAAGTAGAAAAACCCTTGTCGGAATGGTAATAACTACCGGGGGGAAATTCTCGTACATTTTGACAGTGTAGAGAAATTGCTTTTAGTTCGGAAGCAAAAATCCAGGCTCCGTCTATTTCTCCATAGTATAAAGGTTTGATACCAATTGGGTCGCGAGCTACTAATAACTTTTCTCCATCAGCTATAGCAAATGCGTACATTCCATCAAGTTCTTCTATAGCATCCATTCCTCTTTCTTCATAAAGTTTGAGGATTGCTTCGCTATCGCTACTAGTGTGAAAATCGCTTTGCTCTTTTAATCTCGAACGTAATTGAGAAAAATTGTAGATTTCTCCGTTAGCGATAATTGCGCGAGTTGGGACTTCTCCATAAATTGGTTGGTCGCCACCGTCGGGGTCTATAATACTTAAACGCCGATGTCCTAAATTACCAGATTGATTCGGGGAAGCATACAATCCTTCTGCATCAGGTCCTCGGTGAGCGATGCTATCCATCATACTTTTGACTAAAACAGGATTTGTCTGACCCCAAATACCAGTAATACCGCACATATTTATGTAAAAAATTATTTTTTGCAGTTATATTATCTCACCTTTAGGCAATAAAGAAAAATATATATTTATCTGTGTGGATTGTGTTTCAATCAATTTCAATATCAATATTGCTTGTTTTTATAAATTACAATTCTTCCCGTCGCTCATATAATCTTATTATATCTAGGCTTTCGAGGATTCTTCACAGAGGTGATTTCATGAAAAATATGTTTGTGTTGTTTTAAATTACATAGTATATCAAGAAGTTTTTAATTACTCGAATAAATGGATTTAATTGCAAATAAATATTGAAAAATATTCAATTAATCTGATAATTTTAAAATAATTTCTTAACCGTAAATTAATCTGAATTAAATCAAAAGTTGGCAAATATATGCAATTTTTTGGGAAAAAGCTTTATTTTAGATGATATTTTTGCAGCCAAATACCAAACTGTTGGAAGCCCATCATCACATAATCGCTCAAGCAGGAAGAATCGTCCTACGAAGTATTATTATTTACTATGCCACTACTCAAATTAATTGAGTCGGTGTTAGGCTGAAGTATTCAAATTTACATAAAATTTACTTCTGCAAATCGAGTCCGTCATGTCAAAATTATTATCTGCAAGCTTAATAACAACATCGCTGATATTAGGATTTACTCAAAACCCAAGTCCTACCATAGCCGGAACCTGTGCTTCTAAATGCGGTGCAAAGCCGATTCAATTTACACCTGGTAAACCGATTCGAGTGGAAGTAGTTAACAGAACACCAAATTTAATTTATATTGAAAAACCCTTAAGTACTAACCCAATTGCTTTGCAACCGGGACAGCAAGTACGATTAGAACAGGGAAATGGTACAGAGCCAAATTTATCAGTAGTTTTCTGGAACGAAAGCGGATTATCGTTAAAAGCAAACCTTTCCAAACCTAACTTTGCTACCTTGAAAGTAGAATTACGTCCTGAATGGCGTATTGGTGGCGATCGCGGTGTATATTTACGGGATGATGGTCGTGTAACGCTGCTTTAACAATTTTAAGCTTTATCTGCTAGGGAAAACCAAGAATTTGGGGGATTCTCCCCCAAACCTCCTCCAGAAAGGATGGTATCATTCTCGTCGGACAAACCCAGTTGAATTGTAAAATACAAGAATTGCACGAACCAACCCAATACCAACCAGCGTGAAAACCGACACCATCTTTTACCGCTTATTCCAAAGCTTCCCCAGCATCTTCTTTGAACTTATCAACCAACCCCCAGAAACTGCCAACACCTACGAATTTTCCTCCGTCGAAGTCAAACAACTAGCCTTCCGTATTGATGGTGTGTTCCTTCCCAAAAGCAACCCATCATCCCCCATCTACTTCATCGAAGTCCAATTTCAACCCGATAAAAAATTCTACTCTCGCCTATTTACAGAAATCTTTCTTTACCTTGACAAAACCCAACTTACCAACAATTGGCGTGGAGTCGTGGTATACCCAAGTCGCAATATAGACACAGGGGAAACCGAAAGGTATATAGAATTACTTACATCTAGACGAATTACCCGCGTCTACTTAGACGAACTCGATTCTCCAGCATCACCATCGATTGCGATTGGAACTGTTAAATTAGTAGTAGAGCCAGAATCAAGTGCTCTCACAAAAGCCAGGGAGTTAATTGACTTTGCTAAACAACAAATAGACTCGGAAATAACCCAACGGGAATTTCTCGAATTAATAGAAACCATTATCGTCTACAAATTTCCCCAAAAAAGTCGAGAGGAGATAGAGCAAATGTTTGGATTTAGTGAGTTACAACAAACCAAAGTTTACCAAGAAGCTAAACAAGAAGGTAAACAAGAAGGTAAATTAGAAGGTAAATTAGAAGGAAGATTAGAGGGAAAACTAGAAGGAAAATTAGAAGCGGTTCCTTTGATGTTGAATTTGGGTGCAACTGTAGAACAAATCGCTGAGTCTTTAGATGTGGATATTGAATTGGTGCGGTTAGTTGCGGCAAAAGTTAATACAGATAAATAAAAACCTAAGAATGTAGAGATGTAAGGGTTTGCGTCTCTACAAGATTTCGGTTTTCCAAAAAATGTAGAAATGCCTCTAAATCCCGCACTTCCCGATGTGTTGAGCGTCAGAACTTTTTGACAATCCCTTCAATCAAGTAATCTCTACAGAATTGGTATAATTTTAACAGTAATCAGTTTTACACTTATTTATCATAGAAAAAAGTTCCCATAAATAATTAATCAATGCTTTCTCGTATTAAAGATTTAGCAGCAGAATTAGCACCGCGTTTAATTGAAATTCGTCGTCACATTCACTCTCACCCGGAACTCAGTGGTGAGGAGTTCCAGACAGCTGCTTTTGTGGCTGGAGTTTTGTCTTCTAGCGGTATTCACGTAGAGGAAAATGTCGGTAAAACTGGGGTGATTGGGGAACTTGAAGGTAATGGTAAGGATAAGCGTATTTTAGCTATTCGTGCTGATATGGATGCTTTACCGATTCAGGAATTAACAAGCTTGGATTTTGCTTCTCGTAATCAAGGAATTATGCACGCTTGTGGTCATGATGTCCATACTACGGTGGGTTTGGGGACGGCAATGATTTTGTCTCAAATATCACAAGAGATAACCGGGAAAATCCGGTTTTTATTCCAGCCAGCGGAAGAAATTGCTCAAGGTGCGAGTTGGATGGTTGCAGATGGAGCGCTGGATAATATAGATGGTATTTTAGGTGTTCACGTTTTTCCTTCTATACCTGCGGGTTCAGTTGGTATACGTTATGGTGCATTAACCGCAGCCGCAGACGATATAGAGATTATTATAACTGGGGAATCGGGACACGGCGCACGTCCTCATGAAGCAATAGACGCTATCTGGATAGCTGCTCAGGTAATTACTACATTGCAACAAGCTATTAGCCGTACTCAGAATCCGTTACGTCCGGTAGTATTGAGTATCGGACAAATTAATGGTGGTAGAGCTTCTAATATCATCGCCGATTCTGTGCGGTTGTTAGGAACGGTGCGTTCTTTGCATCCAGAAAGTCGTGCAGAATTACCGAACTGGATTGAAAATATCGTTAAAAATGTTTGTGATACCTACGGAGCCAAATATCAAGTTGACTATCGTCAAGGGGTACCCAGCGTACAAAATGATATTACATTGACACAAATATTGCAATCCGCAGCTGAAGAAGCATGGGGTGGCGAGCGCGTTCAAGTTTTACCCGAACCTTCTCTTGGTGCTGAGGATTTTTCGGTGTATTTAGAAAAATCTCCGGGTTCGATGTTCCGTTTGGGTGTAGGTTTCCCAGAGAGAAAAATCAATTATCCATTACACCATCCCAAGTTTGAAGTTGATGAATCTGCCATTATCACCGGAGTTGTGACTTTTGCTTACGCTGCTTATAAGTATTGGCAGATAAAATCCTAAGAAGTAGGGAGAAAAAAACTTTGTGTGGCAGATGATTTTATACGAGTATATTTGTGTTTTATTTGTGTTTTAATGGCAACATTCGCGGAACCTCAGTAACGCTAAAACACTCATAAAAATACATTGAATCACCTTTAATCGAATGTCTACAAAGTCTTCTCTAAGTTTATTACTACTATTTCTCGGCGTTCAAATTGGTGTTAATCAGCAAGCAGCAATTGCACAAACAAAGCCAGGAGTTGTAATCCCAACAACTCCTAGAACTATACCTGTAATTCCTCGAAATACTCCTACAATTCCGGGAAACAGATTTTGTGCTTCTCAATTAAGTTCTAGTGTTGATGCTGTGACAAATCGCGCCCAATTCAACAGAACTCATTGGGGTATTTTGGTCCAAAATCTGGATTCACCACAAATACTTTACAGCCAAAATGCGAATAAATACTTTACTCCGGCTTCTGTTACTAAATTGATGACAACGGCGGCGGCTTTACAAACACTTAGTCCTAATTATCGGATTCGTACTTCTGTATACGGTGACGGTAATGGTGTTGTTCAAGTTGTAGGTAGAGGAGATCCCAGTTTAAAAAACGAACAACTTGCAGTATTAGCGAAACAGTTGCGAGAAAAAGGTGTGCGTCGAATTAATCAGTTAATAGTTAATGATAGTTATTTTAAAGGTGAAGCAGTTGAACCGAGTTGGATGTGGGAAGATGTCCAGTTTTATTATGGCGCACCAGTTAATAGTTTGATGTTAAATGAAAATGCGGCTGTTTTTAGATTATTTCCGCAAACAGTTGGCAAACCTTTATTATTAAAATGGGATAATCCATTAGATGCATCTGGATGGAAAATTGTCAATCAAACGGTGACAGTAGCTAAAGGTGAAAAAGGGTATATAGAAATTCAACGGGATTTAAAAGAACAAACTTTGTATTTAAAAGGACAACTTGCTGAAGATTCCAGTCCCGATGTCACTGCGATCGCAGTTTTTGATCCGATACAGAATTTTTTACAACATTTCCGTCAAAGTTTAGCAAAGGAAGGAATTTCTGTAGCAAAATCTTACCAGGGAAGTGTTAGTAATGTTCGTGAGTTAGCAGCAGTAGAATCTCCACCGCTATCAGAATTAATTACAGAGACGAACGTTAATAGTAATAACTTGTATGCAGAAGCTTTATTAAAAGCCTTAGCTGTGAAAAAGCCGTTAGAAAACAATCAAACTACGGTTTCAGCGGGTTTAGAAGTGATGAAAACCAGCTTATCTAGCATCGGAGTTGACCCCACAAGTTATAAACTAGTAGATGGTTCGGGTTTATCTCGCAAAGATTTAATTAGTCCCCAAGCTTTGGTGCAGACATTGCAGGGCATGGCAAAATCTCCCTACGCTGCAATTTACCGTGCTTCCTTACCAGTCGCGGGTAAAAATGGTACTTTAAAAAATCGGTTTAGCAATATACCCGATTTGGATTTGCAAGCTAAAACCGGAACTATGACAGGTGTAGTCACCCTTGCGGGATATGTAAACGCACCTAATTATAGTCCAATGGTATTTAGTATTATGGTCAATCAAACCGAACAGCCGATTAGAACCGTGAGAAATGCAATTGATGAGATTGTAGTGCATTTGAGTCAGTTGCAAAAGTGTTGATGGTTGGTTGCGATCGCGCATCTTTAATCCGTACAAATTCGTTATAATCCCAGTAAATTGGCTCGTAGTTGCGCTTGAGCGCTTCTTCTACATCACAGTGGTAAATTTCAACGCTTACCTACAATCAATCGCCAATACCTACACACAATGGTGGGAATGTTACACCATAACTGATGTGGTGGGAAAACGGGATGAACCCAAAATACAATTACCATTGTTTGATTTTGGGTTGATCGTAGAGAAGATTAAGCAGAAGCAAGAAGAAGAAACCGAACGGTTAACAGTTTTAAACGGTTTACATAAATATTCTCATGACCATGTATTATTAATTGGTCGTCCGGGTTCCGGTAAATCCACAGCGTTGATACGGTTGTTATTGGAATCAGCACAAAATCACCTGGAAATGAATTCGCTGACGGATTTGGGAGAAAACCAGCAAATCCCCATCCTTGTGGAACTCCGCTTTTACGAAACTTCCATTATTGATTTAATCCGCGACTTTCTCCTACGTCACAATTTACCCATTGATAGCGGAGACGTTAAATTTAACGTCTCTACATTATTGCGACAAGGACAGTTTCTTTTATTAATTGATGGTGTAAACGAATTACCATCAGAAGCAGCAAGGCAAGATTTACAGAAATTTCGCCAAGATTACCGCAACACTACACCGATGATTTTCACTACACGAGATTTAGGGGTAGGTGGTGATTTAGGAATTGAGAAAAAGCTGCAAATGCAACCTTTAACAGAAACCCAAATGCGGGATTTTGTATGTAGGTATCTTCCAGAGCAAGGGGAAGAATTGCTCAAGCAGTTGTCAGGACGTTTGCAGGAATTGGGAGAAACACCTTTATTATTAATGATGCTTTGTTCAGTGTTTGCGAGTAATCAAAACAAAGTACCATCAAACTTAGGTTCGGTATTTCGTCGGTTTACTGAAATTTACGATAATAAAATCAAACAAGATATTCCGGTAACAGATGAATCTCGTCGTTGGTGGAAGCGGTTGTTGCAGCATTTAGCTTGGGTGATGACTAAGGGAGGTTCAAAAACCGAGATTCTTGTTACTATTCCGATACAGGAAGCAAGAGATATTTTGACGAAGTTTCTTAAAGAGCAAGATTATCATCAACCGAGAAAAGCAGAAGCATGGTTAGATGATTTGCTCAAACATCATTTGATTCAACTTGGTGCAGAAAATCAAATTCAGTTTCGTCATCAACTGCTGCAAGAATATTACGCTGCTGAAAGATTATTGGAAGAATTGCCGAAGTTGAGTAATGATGAATTGCAGTGGGAATATTTGAATTATTTGAAGTGGACTGAAACTGTAGCGTTGATGATGCAGTTGGTAGATAAACAATCTCAAGCGTTGCGTTTGGTGAAGTTGGCTTTGGGAGTTGATTTACAGTTAGGTGCGAGGTTGGCGGGGGAAGTTAAGGAAGAATTACAAGAAAAGACTGTTGGTTTAGTTGATGGTTTGGAAATTCCTCTGTTGTTGAAAATTTGGCTTTTGGGTAGAACAAAATCTGAAGTAGCAATTCCGGGGTTAATTAAACTTCTCGAACATGAAGATTTAGATGTACGTTGGAGCGCAGCAGATGCACTGGTAAAAATAGAATCGGAAGCAGCAATTCCCGGATTAATATCCCTTCTCGAACATGAAGATTCAGATGTACGTTCTAGGGCAGCATCTGCACTGGGAGAAATAAAATCATCAGCGGCAATTCCCGGATTAATATCCCTTCTCGAAGATGAAGATTCATCTGTACGTTCTAGGGCAGCATCTGCACTGGGAGAAATAAAATCATCAGCGGCAATT
>JACYMD010000095.1 GCA_015272215.1 Rivularia sp. T60_A2020_040
ATTTATATGTCAATCTCTACATCCTTTTTAGTAATTTTTTGATACATTTTTTAATGTTATTTAAGAGCTATTACTAATAATTTGGCATAACAAGTACTGAAGAACCTAATATTCAAAATAGTCAAAGTAATTTATTTAAAAATTTAATTATGCGCTGCATTTTTAATTTTTGTGTTAAGGCTAATAATAAATCAACTGAGGCTATGAGTATATTGCAAAGAGTTAAAAATCAGTTTCCATCTATTTCTTTACTAATCACAGGAAAATTCCAGCGACTTTTATATGGTTCGCTTGGACTAATTCTCTTTTTATTTCTATCAGGTTTACCTGTAGCTTCTCAAACACCTAAGTCTACAGAACTTAATATTCAAAATAATATTCAAAATAATATTCAAAATAATACTCAAACAGGACTCACTACCCCTCAAGAATTAGAAGCTTTTTTAGATAAATTTTTTGACCAACAAATGCAAGAGTTGGATATTCCTGGTGCGGCAATATCAGTGGTAAAAGATGGTTCCGAATTTTTCGCCAAAGGATACAAACAATATACTGCCATTAGGAGAATACCTCCAGGACACATTACCTCCTCGTGTTAGACCATCAGGAGAACTTTACAGCTATTCTAATTTTAATTTTGATTTAGCAGGTTATTTGGTAGAAGTAATTACTGGAGTTCCCTTTGCTGAATATATTGAGGAAAACATTCTGCAACCGCTGGATATGAAACGGAGTAGTTTTCGACAACCTCTTCCTGAAGATTTAGCAGCAGATTTAGCGGTGGGTTATGAATATGAAAATGGTGATTATGAGCCATTTTCATCACTTTTTTTAAACATAGTTCCGGCTGGAGGATTGAGTTCAACTGCTACAGATATGACTCATTTTATGTTGGCTCACTTACAAAATGGACGTTATGGAAATCAGCGTATTTTGAATCAAGAAACCGCCCAAGAAATGAAACAACAGCAGTTTACAGACCATCCAAAATTACCCGGTATTGGCTATGGTTTTCATGAACGTTTTAAGAATGGACAACGTGTACTCGCTCATAGTTCCATATTTCTTGGTTATACAGGTTTGGTGGCTTTAATTCCTGAGCAAAATTTAGGTTTATTTATTACTTACAACAAATTTGAACCCAAGTTTCATGAAGAATTAATTAATCAATTTACTGACCATTATTATCCTAAATTAGAAGAAACAAAAGTCCCGCAACCGTTAGCAAATCATCAACAGCGAACTCAGATGTTTACTGGGACTTATAGACATATTGAATATCCCCAACATACTTTAGCAAAAGTAACTTCCTTAGTGAATCATGTCAGTGTTAAAAAACGTGAAAATGGAACTTTAGAAGTAAATATTCCGGAGACTTTCTTTGGCACAATTCCGCCCCAAGATACTACAGTTAAATTGATAGAAGTTGAGCCATTATTATTTTATCGATATAACAATAATGATTTTGTTGCCTTTGCCGCAAACGAAGATGGACGGGTGACATTTATGTTCCACCCCCTAGATTTAGGTCCGGCAGGCTTTGAAAGATTACCTTGGTACGAAACTACATATTTTCATATCCCTTTGTCAATATTTTTTCTCCTAGCTTTTTTCTCAGCTTTTTGGGTTTTTCCTGTACGTCCTTTAATTCGTTATTTGCGCCAAAATTTTCAATCATCAAAATCAAATGCGGGTACAAATCAACCACCAAAAGCAAATTTAGCTTGGATATTAGCAGGTATAGTTAGTACTTTGTATGTGATATTTTTAATTGGTATGGGGTTAGCACTTTTATTAACCGATCCCTTAGAATTTATTTACGAAGTACCAACACCAGTAATGATTTTGCTTTATCTTCCCTTGATAGCAACCGGATTAACTATTGCCTTACCTATTTTTACTTTTCTGGCTTGGAGAAATAATTATTGGTCATTTTTAAGAAGACTACATTACTCTGTATTCACTTTAGCGGCACTGATGTTTATTCCGTTTTTAAACTACTGGAATTTACTTGTCTCGAATCCTTGATATATTGAATAATATTATGCTTGCACTGGGTTTAAGGGCAAAAAGCTTGAAACTATTAAAATTCCAAGCTAAAATCTGGTGCAGAAAAGTTTGCTGGAACCCAAACCGACCCCAAGAACTTTTAGCGAAATCCAAAATCCAAAGCTTGTACCGAGGGAAGCGAATGTATCTAAAATCTAAAATTATCTTGATCAAATAGGAGTGTATATAATAAATGAAACCAATTTTAGGTTTAGCCATCAGTTCGATATTCATTTCTTCACCAGCTTTTGCAATTGTTCAATCACAACCCTTATCTGGTATCAAGATTTTAGTTAATCCAGGACACGGAGGGCAAGAAACTGGTGCGGCTAGTCCAACAGGATATTTAGCTAAAGATGTCAGCTTGAGTGTATCTAAGTTGCTACGTGATGAATTGGTGTTAAGAGGTGCGATAGTGGTGATGACGCGAGAAGATGATACAGAAGTAGCTTTGTCCGAGCGCCAAGCCATGATTGATCGAGAAGAACCAACCATCGCTATAACTATACATTACACCGCAGTCGCTGACGACGGAGATGCTGAGAATAGCAAAGGTATTAGAACTTTTTGGTATCATTCCCAAGCTCATAGTCTAGCCGTTTTTCTGCATAATTATCTAGTTAACCAGCTAAGACGTTCATCAATGGGGGTGTTTTGGAATAATTTGGCTTTAACTCGTCCCTCTACAGCACCATCAGTGGTAATGGAACTAGGTTTTATGACTAATCCCGAAGAATTTGAATGGATAGCTAACACCGACGAATAAAAAAAAATAGCGCGAGTTTTGGCAGATGGGATTGTTGAGTGGTTTGAGAGTACAATCACTCCATAATCATAACTTGAGATCAGATAGCTGATCCCGGATTAACTGGCGAATATTCCCCAAATTGCCAACCTAAACTTTGCTTTTCCTGTTAATTGCAATATATGACCTGCTTCAAAGTCTATAAATAATAAACCTGCATGGGGATTTACAAGCAAGTTACCGAAGGTTTGAGATATATTATTTCCTGAATAGATGGTATTTGGATCAAAACCCTGACTGGAGGTGAACACGAGTATTTTCTCTAGCTTACAGATGCGACAATTTTAACACCATAAGCTGTGGGTGCAGTATTGCATCAGTTTTTACTCTTGGTAAACATTCATTGTAGAGACGCGACTAAGAGCTTGCAAGAAGCAGTAGCTAGCGTCTCTACACCTATAAGGATTCTGGGTTTTAACTGTATTCGGTGATACTCAGTCTTAATTCCCCTTGCTTACTTGATTTTGGGGAAGTTACCCATCAGGTGAGTGAAGGTGACTTTGCCAAATTCACCAGGCATTTGACCGTATGTTTTGTTATCTGCATGATAGGCAAGTGCCAACATTTGATAATTATTATTAGCAGGGACAGTGATAGTTGCAGTGGCGTTACCCTGACGATCGGCTCTAAATTCGTTACTGGGGACACCACCTGCTGGTCCCATATCCATTCCCATAACTTTTTTATTCACCCACCAAAAGGTGTAAAGTCCGTTAGGTGCTAGACCACTAGCTTTGAGTGTAATCTGATAATTATTCGCATTAATGGGTGATACGGAAACCTCTCCTTTAGCAGTCAGCCATTTTTCTTTTGTAACGCCTCTGGGGGTACCGTCATTCGCAGTAGCCATGAGCATTCCATTGGTCTTTTGGTTCTGTGCGATTAAAATTTGGGCTTTATTGCTGGTGTTAACTTGATTAGCTCTAACAGCAGGTAACAGAACAGTAGATAAAGTTAGGGTAGATAGGCTAGCGATAATTAGACGTTTCATGTTCAAAACTCCTGATTGAATAAGTAACTTGAGTGAAGATTTAGACGCGCTGTCTTGATTCTGCTTTGCATCTGTTTTGTACCTTCTACTCAATAGACGAACCTCAAGTCAAAATGGATTTACTTAAAACATCGAAAATGAAAAATTATGCTAGAAACCTTTATGTAAAAAGGGTTTTAAGATTTTTGGAGAGCAACGCGATCGCCATCCTACACCAAAAATTTGAGGATATCTGAGAGAATCCTCACTCCCAGTCATGAACTAAACAAGCGGAAAATCATAAGCAATGGAGAATTTTCACTATTGTCTTGACTAGCTAAAGACGAGGTAAATGCTAAAGTAATTTGCCGGAAACTATGTCCAGTTTTCGAGAAAGAAGAAGCACTTGTATTACCTCCATTAGCCGAAATATTTGTGAGATTTTCGGTAAAAGAATCTATCGCTGTAATTTGCAAGAAAAATAATCCATCTGTGTTAAAACCACCTACTACAGTTTCTTGTTCTGTTTCAGACAGTTCTACAAGCAATTCGTGAGATTCGGATTGATGAGAAAAAGACATAGCAATACCTTCTATTTTTAATAAGTTTTAACAAGGAGAAAAAAACTTTAAATGCTCTCCGCTCTGATGACGCAAACTTTCTAAAGAGCCTTGCATTTTGACTCGACCTTGATCTAGTAGTACAATCCAATCAGAACGTTCGATGACGCTAGGTCGGTGAGTAATTAAAATCGTAGTTTTGCCTTTGCGAGACTGCAATAATCGCTCTAGCACATGAGATTCACTAACTGGATCGAGTCCAGCAGTGGATTCATCCAAGATGAGAATGGGTGGATCTGTGACAATTCCTCTGGCGATCGCTAGTCTTTGTCTTTGTCCCCCAGAAATATTCGCACCAAATTCTCCTAAAACCGTTTGATATTTATTTGGTAATTGACTGATAAATTCGTCCGCATCAGTAATTTGACAAGCTTTGACAATTTGCTCAAAAGAAATGTAAGGTGTGCCTAGATGAAAATTATCGACGATGCTGCGGCTCCAAAAATGCGGTTCTTGAGGGACATAAACCACTTGTTGTCGCAGACAATCCAAACATAAGTCTTCCAGGTTGTAATAGCCAATACGGATATTCCCAGATTGCGGTTGATATAAACTAGCAATCAATTTTGCTAGGGTACTTTTACCACAACCAGATTTACCAATCAGTGCGATCGCGCATCCACCTGGAATCCTCAAAGAAAAATTCTCCATTAAATCAACTCTACCAGCATGGTGATAGTTAATATTTTTACAAATAATATCTGCATCACCGGGAATTTGCACGAAGGGTTTTTGCACACTCAAGTTTTGTTCTGGAGTAGAGTCATTTATTTCTAATATCCTCTGAACTGCTGTTTGCGAACGAAAATATTCATCCACTAAGCTAATTAATGAGTTCATTAATGCTAAAACGTTAGCCTGCATTGCATTAAATGCCAAAAGTTGACCAATACTCAATTCCTGATTAATTACTAGTAAACTGCCAAATCCCAGTAAAGAAATACCGCCAATCCTATTCACAAATTGAGCAAAAGTACCGTTGAGAATACTGATTTGAGTAGTATTAAAAGTAATATTGGCAAGCCGACCAAAACGAACTTGAAATTCCTGCCAAAATTGAGGAGCAGCAGCAGTAGATTTAACTACCATTGCACCTTTAAATGTTTCCACCAGAACACCTTGATTTTCCGATGCTAAGACTAATAGATTGCGGATAGCTCGTCGCAGCACGGGTAATAACGGTAGGCTTGATAAAGCCATCAACACACCAATTAAAATAACTGCTAATGATAATTTCCAGCTATAAAATAACATCAACCCAAAAGAAACCATAGCCACAAAAAATTGGCTAGGAAGTAAAGCCACTACTTGGGAGAGTAATTGATTGATTTCATTGATATCTCGCAGTCGGCTGACAATTTCCCCACTGCGACGAGTTTCATAAAAACTGAGAGGTAAATGGAGAATTTTATAGCCAAATTCTAAAACTAAACCTAATTGTAAACGCTGACTAAAGTGAGAAATCATTGTCGCTTGCAACAATTGCAAACTACTGCTAAATATCGTCATCACCACCACCCCAACTACCACAACAGTTAATAATTGGGTATCTTGTCGCACAAGTACATCATCAGTGAGAATTTGCAACAAAAAAGGGCTAGCTAGAGAAAGAACACCCAAAACAATATTGACGATTAAAACCCCAAAAATTAAATTACGATAGGGCAAAACACGCTGTAAAAAGCGACTAAAACCACCTTCTTTTTCGGCTTTTTCTGCCGTAAAAAAAGATTCTGGATTTGGTTCTAGTACCAGCATAATCCCATCCCAAGCAGCTGCTAACTCTTTGCGTTTGAGGTAACGAATCCCCACTGCTGGGTCGCCAATGATATAATTTTTACCACTTTTACCATACAGAATAACCCAGTGATAACCTCGCCAATGAATCACACCCGGTAAAGGAATTTCTTTGATATGGTCTAATATTTCCAAAGAAGCTTTAACAGCACGAGTCTTAAAACCAAGGCTTTCAAAACCTCTTCTCAATCCCAACAAAGTTGTACCTAATTGTCCAGTTCCTACCGCTTCCCGACTGCGAGTTATACTTACAAAATGTCCATAATACTTGGAAACTGAAGTCAAGCAAGCGGCTCCACAATCTTCTTCGCTTGACTGTAAAACACACTGATAATTATTATGCTTAAAGAGTTTTGGTAGAGAAATCATAAGCTTTTATCTCGCAAGTAGATGCGGAAATAAACATTCTATTTAACAAATTTAAAGAGCTAATTAAATCTTCTTTCTAGCTTCTATTTTTTGACTAAATATTGGATATCAACCGAGCTTTTCTGAAAATAAACTTCATGACTGTCTCTTGACGAGAAATAATACTAACTTTGCCATCCATTCCTGGTTGTAATTGACACCTAGAAACGCCATCTCCCATAAACAAAGTCTGTGGTTGAATACTAACTTCATATCCAGATGGGGAAGGTACATTGGCTCCATTACTTGCCACAGGCAAAATATCTGGTGCTATGGTTTTAACTATACCTTTAAGAGTCCCATAGTCTGGATAAGGACAAGCAGAAACTTGCATTTGCACCTTCTGTCCGGTTTTTACTTTGTCAATATCTTGGACTGGTACTTGAGTTTTTATTAGCAAAGCAGTATCAATAGGAGCAATGTAAGCGATCGCTTCTCCTGATCGCACTACCTGTTGTGAGTTGCGAAGGTTTAGTTGTAGAACAGTACCTGAGATGGGAGCGCGAACCACACTCCGGCTCAAATCGTGTTCCACCTGCTGTAATTCTTGTTGAGAATTTTTGAGTTGACTTTGCAGTTCCAATCGCTGTTGCATTAACACTTGCAGTTCTTTGTTTAAAGCAGCTAAAGTCGCTTCTCCCCTGGCTTTTTCCTGCTTAATTCGCTCATTCGCAATAATAATAGGGGAATTACTCGGATTCATTGCAGTTTTATACTTTTCTAGCTTCAATTGAGCAAGCATAACACCTTGCTGTTTTTCTTCCAGAAGATTGACAACAGTTGCTTTAGCTTGTTCTAACTTGGCTTGAGCAGACTTGACAGATTGTTCTCTTTCTTCAAATAGATTACGAGGAATTGCTCCTGATTGTAATATTGGGAACAATCTATCCCGCTGTACTTTCGCTACCTGCAAAGCTGCTTCTGCTTCCTCCACAGTTGCAGTTAAAACCTTTTCCTGCTGCAATCTTTTTAACTGGGCTTTCGCTAAATTCCAACTTGCTTGTGCTTCTTCTAAGTCAGCTTGCACTTTAATTTGTTGGTCTTTATAAGTACGTTCTACACCTGTTAGTTCGGCTTGTGCAGCGATAACATTGCGATTAATTAAGCGGGTTTGTGCTTGCATCTGTGCCTGAAGTTCCTCAATTTGAGCATAAAATTTACTCAGTTGTAATTGAGTTTGTCTAATACTACTTTGTAATTGACTTTTTCGAGTTTGCAAACGGGAGTCATCAATGCTAATCATCATATCTCCACGTTTAACTACTTGATTTTCTTCTACAACAATGTTTTGAACAGTTCCTTCAAATGCAGCTTCCACCAAACGCAGTTCTCCTGCTGGACGTATAGTTCCAGGTGCTTTGACAGCAACACTGTACTCCAACACAGATGCAAGTGCAACTCCCACACCCAGAACAATAACCATAAATCCGCCACCAGTAATTCCCCAAGGACTAATACGAGGCAGAAATTCATTACTACTAATTGTCGGAAGTTGTTCAGGAGTGGGATTACTTAACATGGCGATCAAACCTGAGAAATAATAACGGGTTTAATTAAAGAATTGACACTGCTGAATATCATCATGAATTACAGTTGTGATAATTTTAGGAATCCCAAAATTATCAAGAGAAGTAGTATTATACATCCGGAACCAACTAATTCATCATTCTGATTCAGCAATATCAAATAATTAATGAATCTGCAAGGAAATGTTTGTTATTCATGTCATTGAATTTGATGAGATTGGATAATTTTGGTAAATTAATTACCCAACCTCACTCTTGGAACTAGATATTTAAATTGAGAGCTTGACCAGCACCAGTAAAGATATCACTAGCTCCAATAACTTGTGTTACTTCGCTACCATTTCTATTTGAAGATGAGCTTGTAGCAAACAATAGTGTTTGTTCAGAGAAGGTGGAAGAAACTAAATCTTGAAGGCTGATACCACCAGAAACAGTTTCTTGTTGCTCGTTACTTAAATCCACCATAAAATTGGATTGCATGATTGATTTATACATATTTTTACCTCAACTTTTTGAGAGATAGTTTTTGATTGGAGAAAATAACTTCACTAATTTGCTCAAATTTAAAAGCAATAAAAGCAAGAGTCTTGAAACTAGGTAATTTATATAATTGCTAATATAATTACCTAGTTAGGAACATAAGCTAGTACCCGAAAGTAGCGAAATAAAAGCAAGCATTCTACACTTTGCGGAAAGATTAAAGGTTAAGGGGTAAAGTAAGCATAGAAGCCTGATTTACGCGCCCGTTGTACTAGATGGTCAAATTCACATCTTTGAGCGCATCAGTAAAGATATCTTCAGCCGCTAAAATCTGTGTGACATCACTACCATTTTTATTAGTAGATGTCGTACCAGCCGATACTAAACCTTCTTGACTAAAGGCAGAAGAAACTAAATCTTGAAGACTAATACCACCAGAAACAGTTTCTTGTTGCTCTTCGCTCAAATTAGTCAACAAGTTGGATTTAATGTTTAAGAAAGACATAGATTTACCTCATTTGAAAAATGTTTTACGTTTTGTTCAGCAATTAACATTATGTCCATCACATCTTTTTTATGAGAAATTTAATCAGGATAAATAAACTTATTATCGATTGCATTTATCTGATTAAATCCTTCAGAAGAAAATCCTTTTTAGGGAAAGATGTAAGGCTTCATGTGTTTTGCTTATTTATATAGTAGCGAGTAAACTTACTACTTAAATGCTCAGTTTTTGTGCAGTTACTGCTCAGTTTTTGTTCAGTTTCAAACTACTTTAATTCGAGATGTTTTTACAGTTTTTTAAGATTATTTCTGCTCCAATTCCAACTTATAAATAATGTTAAAATTTGTATCCTCTAGACTGATAACAAAGATATAAAAAATAGAGACATAGCAATGCTATATCTCTATATTGATTCTATGATTCTATATTGATGATATTTTCACGCCGACTTACTTAACTGAGTAACTTTTAAGATATATTCGCGGTTTCGATTTTTGAAAAGCAGTCTATTTTTCTGATATCACAGATTTTGACATATCCTTGGTCAGTTCGGGTGCAGAAGTATTATCTAAAATTAGCAAACCGCATGACGTGGATAATTTTTTTGTCAGTTGCAATAACTTAGTCTTTAATAAAGAAGGTAAATTTCTTTTTTCTTCATTAGAAAGAAATTGAATTATCTCTACCAAGATTTCTAATATGGGTGGAGCATTCTCAAAATTCTGAGATGGCTTTGTTTCTGTTTCGGTTTTATTACAAACCAGTGCCACTAGATGTTGATTATCTTGTACAATCAACTGCTTGAGGGTGGTAGCTTCCTCAATATCGCTGGATAAAACATCTGTATTAGCGGCTCCATCCAAGTGTTGCTGATTGATTATAACCGCATCATTACTAATGCTATCTGCTGTGATTGAATTAGACAGAAGTAATTGCTCTTGTGTATAAGTCAGAGAACCTGGTTCCTCAAACATATTTTGGTCAGCAACCTCTTCCCAGTTGACACCAATAGCATCACAAATTGAGAAAAAGTTCTCACTACGAATTGCTTGACTTGCCCAAAATCGACGTAGTGTTGCTTGGGAAATTGATGCGCGATCGCACCAAATATGTGCTAGTTTATTCCATCCTTTTTTACGTCTTGCTCTTTCGACAATGTTTAACCCTTGTGGAGATGCTTGAATCGAGTCTGTCATGTCTAATTCCTCGCAATTTTTTCAGGTCTTTCCGAAATTAATTATGGTGCGTAATATAACCTTGAGTAATTCAAGAAAGAAATCATTAGTGAATTAGACCTCTTGTAAAAGTATTAGTGTAAGTAAACAAAAAAAGTTTATTCCCTGAAAAAATAGTTAAAACTTTTACGTTTTTCAAACTCTCTATATGATATTTTGAGTTTGGTAAAATAACTTTTATAAGAGGTCTCTAATTACCTAAATAATACACTCAATCTCAATTTTAATATGCTAAAATGACCAGAAGATAACAAAATTAACAACCCAGACGATAAATATTACTTTGTTTAAGTTTCTTTGCGTACAGTAATTTTCCGCTAAATTCTAACTGTTAATTACGGAGATTTTTAAAAAGATAATTTCGATTTGCAATATCATCAAATATACTTGATATTAACTATTCTCTGCTCTCGAAAAAGAGAATAATTAAAGTATTCAAATCTGGTTTTTAAATATTCTCGAACTTAAGAATTATAAAAGTTTGTTTTGTATTTATGGGGAGATACTAGAGCGAAGAAACTGGAAATATCTGGTAATTTATTCTTCTGCGAAAACAGTCAAATTTTGAGGACGGCAACGTTTAATTTCGATCTGAAAAATAATTGCCCCTTCTTCAATCAAATCTTCTACATAACCATTTTTTTCAATTTGAGCCTTCTTGGCACTAACAAAAGGACCGAAGTAGTATGTACAAGTAGGATTTTGAGTAACAATTTCAATCCACCAAGCCAATCCAATTATTTCAAGAACATCTAGGATTTTTTCTTGAATAAATGAGTCAGGTTTGTATTCTTGATTTTCTAAAGATTGACTGTTTTCTCGAAAATTATGATTGGAAATTATTCCATCGTCAAAATCACGTTCCAGATATTCCATTTGGGTTCACTCATTTTCATGATAATTTAGAAATTTTTATTTTCCAAAAAAGGCTGGATACACAAAAGCAAAAGATGTCGAACTAGGAATCTGCTTACCATCAAGTTCTTTCACTAAGACCGTTTTCAATTCTTTATCCCAAGTAGCTCTAATTTTGCGACCATTAAAATCTACAACTTTTTGACCAACTTTCTCCAATTCTTGATGAGGAAACTGATGGTTAACACCGGAAAACTGATTTTTTGGTGTTTGATTATCTGGCTCCCAGACATAGCTGACAATCGCTTTGGGATGTACTTGACGCTGATTTTGATTACGAACGGGAAAAAGAATCTCGTTGTTGGTGTAATAACTACCGTAAGGATATCGCAGGTAGTCGCGTTCGTGACCAGTTTCTGTGGAAAGAATTTTGCTGTTAGGATGCTTTGCTAACCATGCAGCAATGGTTGTTTTGACTCCAGAAAGCCTTTTTAAAGCACGATTATTTTTCGGACCAACAACACCAACACCCCACGGTTGGGAATAAAGAGTATCATCAGCTCGGTCATACATAACTAAGCAACTTTGATACAGCTTACCGGATACTCCATAAGTTGTATTTCCTCTTTCAAAAACAATTCCAGTGTCACATAAAGGACAGTAGGTGACACTCAGATTAGTTCCACCAACGGTATCGTTGACAATTTCGTGCCAATTTAAAATTCCCAAAGGATAAGCTTTTGCTTCACCATTAATTACCACACCAATTACTAGTTCATCTTCCTTAAATGGTGTAGTTTTGGCTGTATCAAAACGAGGATTATCGAGACTGGGAATACCATCTTTAGGTGGGCCTCCATCCAGCAGTTCTGTTAAATTAATACGGGTATTTTTGGCTGGATCGATATTTTGCTTGCGGAGATCATCTAGTTCTTTATTTTGGTTATGGAGATGTTTGGTAAGAGAAAAATAACGTAGTTTAAAATCATCTAATCCACCAGCTTGTACTACTAATGCACTTAAAAGTAAGCTGACGATAGAAATAGTACTAACTAATATTTTGATTTTTTGTTTCATCGCAAAATTACCTCAATTTACACATTCAATTTGAGTAAATAACTAATTCTTAATTGTCAAATTACCATCCCGAACTACCTATGCTGTAATGCCCATATTTCTTACAAGTACCAAACCCAAATTGATCATCATCCTTGTCCAAAATATTTTGCGGTTATTTTTCCGGGCTGATGTTTTGATTTGGATGAAAAACCGGAATCTAAATTGGAGCAAGCTTCAAAAATTGTGGTGATAAATCCGGGTTTGTAGCTTTCATAATTAATTACTGGCTAATTACAGCTCTCATATAATAAGACGAATCTCAAATCAAAATGGATTTACTCAAAATCGATGCAATGAAAAATTTTGCCGGAAACTCAACAGTAGCTAATGAAAGGGATGGGAATTATTTGATTCTTTTTTATCCTTCGAGAAAACGGGCAAAACTCAAATCCTGCCGATATTTAGAGTAATTTACACAGACATGATCCATTTTAAAGCGATCTGCTTGCACTCGATTAATCAGATCGATTACTTCTTTGACACAAGTCAGGTGAAAAATGTTATGCATATCATGGCTAGTAAAAAACTGTCTTTCTAAAACTTCAGTTTCCAGCCATAACATTAATGTTGTCCAAATCTCACCAAACAAAATAATCGGGGTTTCACAGATATGTTCTACCTGCATTAGTTGCCAGGTATAAAATAATTCAAGCAATGTGCCAATACCTCCAGGTGCAACAATCACCGCATCTGCAAGAGAAACAAAGGTATCTAATCTGTTACTAAATTTATCAAAATCCTTGTTAATATCCAGATACATATTGGGATGTTGTTCGTAGGGAAGCTTGATATTCAGTCCAATTGAACAGACATCAGAACCAAGACTTTTATGTCCAGCGTTTGCTGCTTCCATTAAACCCGGCCCACCTCCTGTGATAATATCAAATCCCGATTTTGCTAACCCTTGGGCAATATTAAATACATCAATATATTCTCGATCTTCTTGTTTGATTCGTGCGGAACCAAAAATAGCTACTCGATAATGGGGTTTCATAAAGTTGTCATCTCCTTCAAAATTGTGATAATTTCTTCTGGATTTTGTCTTTGTGTATAATCGGGGTTAACAAAGGCATGGATAATTACACCATCAGTGTTGACTACATAAGTTGCTGGTATGGGTAACTCAAAGCTTTCATCCCCATTACTTGCAGGTAGATTAATGCCAAATCTTTGATAAATGGGGCGAAGTGCTTCTGGAATTGTAAATACTAAGCCAAATTGACGCGCAACTTGATTACCAACATCACTTAATACTGCAAAAGTCAATTCATTTTTTTCCACTGTTGAAAGGGAATTATCCGGGGTTTGGGGTGAAATTGCCACCAATGTACCCCCATAAGCCTTGATGTGCGGTAGTGCTTGTTGTAATGCTCGCAGTTCCAAATTACAATAGGGACACCATCCTCCCCGATAAAAGGAAATCACAACTAAACCCGATTTGAGCAGCTGGTAAATATCAACTAATTTACCGATCGCATTTGGTAAAACAAAACTTGGTATCCTGTCTCCTGCTTGGAGAGAAATATCGCTAATACCCGAATTGAGCAAATCGATGGCTGCTTGTTCCATCAGAACTTTGACATCTTCTGGCATTTGTGATTCTATTTGCACTGCTAAATTGACTAAATCTTCAGTTAAATTCATAAATAACTCCTGAGAACAATAGAATTTTAAACACTGAGAACCTTTTCCACAGCTTCTACATAGGTTTTTTTAGGCTTCAAACCACCAATCTGCTCTAGCACTTCCTTCCCTTGAAAAAGAAACACAGTGGGAGCGCTGCGTACACCTAATTCCATTGCCAATTCTGGTTCTTCAGTCATGTCGATTGTCACCATGTGCATTTTGCCACCACTTTCATTCACTAATTGTTCAAGAATTGGGGTAAGAGTTTTGCAACTAGGACAGTGAGGAGCGACAAATTTGACTAAAATTGGGTGGGGTGATTCTTGCTGCAACTGTTCTAAAGAATCTCGTCCTTGACTAAAAATTGAATTAGCTAATTCTGACATTGTGATTTCTCCTATGATTTGGATTAAATTTGATTGAGTATTGATACCAAGAACTTCTGGAAAAATCTTGATTGTTTGATTTATTGCGTTATGTTTTGTATTCAATCTACATTACTGATTGTTGATAATTTATTACCTGTTGACGAACATTAGCTAAACAACAGCTACCTTGGGGATTATTGACTTCACAACCGCAACGTCCAGCTTGAATATGAGTACGAATTGAAGATTCTGCGGTGCTCTGATTTGTTTGTTTAATTTCTTCTAAAATTCGCGTGGGTGTCCAATTAAAACAATAACAAACCGGAACTTCTTCCCCTTGATTTTTGGGGAATACAGGAACTTTTATCTCTTCTGTTGTAAAAGTTTGACTTTGCTCATTAAAATAAACAACTGGACAATCAATTGAGTCACAGAAAAAGTAATTAGATTCAGAATTGAGAGTTTCTAAAGCCGAGGGTTTCAACAAACTTTTAAGTGTAATGGTTTGAACTCGCTTTCCTTTGACTCCATTCACTGGACAGTTTGCTTTTAAGGAATTTTTCGTTGGGGAGCAACATTCTTCAGACATAGTTTTTACCTTTATTTACAACAATTTTTGCGATTTGATTTGCGGTAGCGAAAATATGAAAGTAAAGTTAGTGCAACCAATATTCCTAATACTGGTAAGAGAACATAATCGAGATAACCCACGATTGCACTTAACCCGACTGCTCCTAGTAAAACAACTAAAATAGGTGTGAAGCAACACAAAGCCACAACAACTGTTCCTGTTAAACTGGCAATCAATGCAGTTTTAGGTTTGATCATAATAAATAAATTAAATATCCTCTACTAACTAATTTAAATCGAATTGTTTATTAATCCAAAATCAACTTAGCTTCCGATAAACCACTGAGTTCCTGTAAACAGATAATACACCCCAGTCAAAATCAGCGCAACGCTACCAAAGCGAATAATTCCCTCAGAATGTTGCAATAACTTATTACTTTGTTTTGCCAATCCCGTAAATAAACTTGCCAGAAAAATCAACAGTGTATAACCAAGCGCATAACTAACCATCGTTAGCGTACCCAATACCTGGGAACCCGTAGCTGCTGCTGATGCTAACACCGCAAATAACACCGGACTCGCACAAGGAGAACTCACCAAAGCAAAGGTTAAACCGACTCCATAAGGTCCTGCTTTAGGTAGATTGACATTCATTTCTGGTAGGGGAATATTTACAACTCCCATCAACCACAAACCCATCACAGCCATGATTAAACCCACTACGATATTGATATAGCCCCGGTAATCTACCATTACGGCTCCCGCAAAGGAAGATACCAAACCAAACAAACTGAGAATTGTTACCGCACCCAAAACAAACAAACCAGCTTTAGTGAAAGCATCCCAACGGGATTTGATTTTGAGTGTACCGATATAGCTGAGATTGACAGGTAAAAGAGCCAGAATACAAGGAGATACAGAGGCGATCGCACCACCTGCAAATGCTAATGGTAACAAGACAAAGGGATTTGCGGTATCCTGTTTGTCAAACCATTGTTGGTAGCGGTTTTCGATAATGGAAATTAGCCGTTCTACTGGATGGCTGATTACAGGACCGAGGGTAATAACTAAAATCAGTGATAATAACCCCAATCCACCGTAAACTAGCCATTTTTTGGGGATTTTAGAACGTCGAGCAGGACTTGGCTCGGTGGATGATTGAGATATTTGTTTCATGATAATTTCCCTTGAGCCATGAAGAGATAAAAGCTAATTTTGGGCTAAAGCAGCATCAATAACTTTGGTGTAGTCTGCCTTGTTCGGATTATTTTTAAACATCGTTAAAATATTGCCAGTTGCCGGATCAACAATCGCTACTGTGCTAGTTTTACTCTTGTTGGCTTCCAGGAATTTACTTAAACCCAGTTTTTCAGCTTGAGCTTGTGTCTCTTTCACTTTGCCTTGGTCAGTCACATCCAACACAACAAAATTCACCTTATCGGCATAATCCTGTTTCAATTGAGACAAAGTAGGAGCAATATTTTTACAACCAGCACACCAAGTTGCAAATACATCTACCAAAACAGGTTTACCTTGAAGTTCTTGTGCCAGAGGTCCTCCCACAGAGGTTAATTTACCAGCACAGGGGTTTTTGGAATTATCTTTACCCGCGCAAGGATTTTTAGCAGCACAGGGATTTTTTGAACTATCTTTACTAGCGCAAGGGTTTTTAGCAGCGCAAGGATTTTTCCCAGCACAGGGATTTTTAGAACTATTTTTAGCAGCACAAGGATTTTTACCCGCGCAAGGATTTGCCTGAGCCACCTCGGTAGTTGATGATGGAACTTGATTCTGGGAAATATTATCGGAATTTCCAGTACTGCATGATACCATCAAAACCAAGCTACTCAAAGACAGTAGACCGAGCCAAAATTTAGTATGTTTGTACATAATTGCTTTTTATCCTGTCCGGAAAATTGTATTGTCAGATGCTGCTATAGATAGCTAATCAAATCTCAAAAACCAGTTGTAAATTTGTTCTTTTATTTAGAACTGGAATAGTCGATTTTGGAGCATCTGCTTATAAGACGACTGAACTATGTAAATTGGATTTAATATTTTCAAATATTTTCTGTATTGTCTACGACTTACGCAATTGTCTGGTGGATAAGGGTGGTGCGTGACGCTACAAGTCTTATAGAACCGTTCAAATTTTTCCGAAGCGTCACGCAACGGCAATAACACCCTTGGGAGAATCCACACCGCGTTTTGCCTCCCCTACAAGGAAAATGTGCCGGTTGCGTAAGTCGTATAATCATTCAAAATACTCACGCCCGAATCACAGTAATAGTAAACTGATTTTCCGTCACCACAACCTGAGTCGATAAACGTTCTTCCATTGGTAAGGCATTTTTACGCCTATCAAACACAAATAACCAACCTTCATTCAATCCCAACCGGGCTAAATAGGATTCTAATTGCTCAATCCCTTCTGCTTGGGGGTCGCGCTTTTTCTCCCGCCATACTTTTAACTCAATACCTAACGTAACATCTTTGTAACGCAAACATAAATCCATTCTGTCACTACCAATGGCATATTCCCGCTCCAGAATTCCACCACCATTGACAACACGATGCAAAAAAGCCATTAATACAATGTGGGGTGCAATTTCATGGTAACTAGTGCTTCTTAATAACGGTTCCCCATGCTGTCGCCAAAACTTGATAAAAGCTGCAAGCAATGCATCTAAGTTTAACTCTCCTGACTGGGTTAACCAAGTCGGTGCAATCATTGGTAAAGAAGCCATTGGAGTCACCGTTAATACCCTGGGTAAAACTTCCCGATAAATTGGGTTAGCAATAGTTAATCCACCCTGGGGATGCATTTTACATAAACCCAAATCAATCACAAATTGAATATCATCGTTGGGTATATCCCCTAATCCCAAACCCGCTAACATCGGTTCGATAATTGCTTTTATCCTTGGTTCTCGCAACCGTTCTGCTAAACTATCGAGATGAGTATCTTGACGAGCAATTAATATTTCCTTAGCTTGTAAAATATGTTCTTTAGTAATAGTAATACTTCTATCCCTAACCATTTTTTCCACAACTTCTTTGGCAAGAGCATTAACTAACCAAGGTTGTCCCTGGGTTAAATCAAAAGCTGTTGCTGTGGCTTCTTCTGTGAAAATTTGTCCAGTTGCTGCTGTATGTTGTTGATATAATTCTTGTACTTCTTCGGCGTTAAAATTTCTCAGGGTGATGGAAGTAACTTTAATATTAAAAGGACTGGATGTGTTTAATCTGTCACTCCCACCCGATGCAACTTTATAATCCCGCACATCCCGTAAACCAATTAATCCTACAGAAGAGGGAAAGTTTTCGGGACGATTGGGAAAACCATCGCGTAATTGGCGTAATACTGAAATTAAAGTTTGGTCTTGTAGAGAATCAATTTCATCAATAAATATTACCAAAGGTCGGGGGGAAGACTTTGCCCAAGCCTGTAAACTAGCTTTAATCCTTTGTCCTGGCTCCCCATATTCCCAAGCAGATGGTTGTAAATCGTGGGGTAAGCGAATGGCAATTGTATCACGCCAAGTTCCCAAAATCGCTAATTCTGCGGCACTGGGGTCATGATTAAAAGCACTTCCTACCTCTATCGATACCACTACTGCTGCATAACGTCCAGTTGCGGTAAGTTGCTGCGAAGCGGCTAACATTGCGGTAGTTTTACCCGTTTGTCGCGGTGCGTGGATGACAAAATAACTTTCTTGTTCAATCAGCAGCGACAAGTCGGGGAGACGACTTGTTGGTGAGAGCATATAGTGTTTGTCAGCTTGACAGGGACCTGCAATATTGAACCAGCGAGACATGGGATGTTGGCAATTAGCGGACACTTTGAGTTTAGACCATTTTGGGGCTGGGGATTTTTGTTTGTTTCAGCGCGATATTATTGGAAATGTACACTTAGGTTCCTGTGCTAGCTCCAATCGTTATGAGCAATTTACGAGAGATTGAAAGTGCTATCACCAAGTTATCCGCAGATGAGCTTGCTGCTTTTCGAGCTTGGTTTGCGGAGTTTGATGCAAAAATATGGGATCAGCAATTTGAGGAAGATGTCGCAACAGATCGTCTTGATAACTTGGCTCAACGCGCACTGCAACATTTGCGTGAAGGAACATGAGACGCATAACACGCATAACACTAAATCCGATCGCCTCCTTCAGTCGTCATATTATATAGACGGCTTTTTTAAGCGAAAATATCTCTGTGTACGTTCTGGAGCAAGGTGATGACAGAAAAAATATACTTAAATTACGACTGTACTGGTTTAGACATGGTTTAAAGATTGCATGGATAAACTACCCCAGTCAAATTCTTCCCTAACTTCCGATGTGGCGGATGAAGCTTTGTTTGTGGCGCTAAAAAATGGCGATGCTGCGGCTTTAAGTATTTTATTCCAGCGTCACGGTCGTTTAGTGTATGGATTAGCACTGAAAATTTTGGCAAACCCCCAGGAAGCCGAGGATTTAACTCAGGAAATATTTCTGACATTGTGGCGGAAAGCATCTACTAATCCCGATTGTCGCTTTTTTGTCCGCTATTTGGTGACGATAACGCGATCGCGTGCCATCGACAAAATTCGCGCTCGCACTAGACAACTTAAACTTGTGGAAAAAGTAGGAACTATGAGCAATAACATAATACCCAAACCAACACCTGTCGAACAAGCAAGTTTTGCAGAGCGATCGCAAAAAGTTAATCATGCTATGAGTGAACTTCCCGAAAAGCAACGTCAAGTGATTGAATTAGCTTATAACCAGGGGTTGAGTCAATCAGAAATAGCCAAAAAACTCGATATTCCCCTTGGTACAGTCAAAACCAGCACCCGTCAAGGATTATTAAAACTCAAACGGATTTTACTAGATTCTGATTTATTATCATATGAATAAATCTTTCAATTCTGAACATATTAAAAACTTAGTTGCGGGGTTTGTTGTAGATGATCTTTCCCCGGAGGAAGCTGAGGAATTTCGGTTATTACTCGATCAACATCCAGAATTAATTAGGGAAGTTGAGGATTTACAGGAAGTTTTGCGACAGGTTGTAGATGGTTTTATCGAAGTAGAACCACCTGCTGATTTGTTAGGTAAAATTCTCTCGCAAGCGGAAGGAATGACAATTAAACAAACAAATATAAATCATATTCCCATTCAAAACAATCGTAATTTACTCATCCCAAAAATCTCTCGGCGATGGACAAAAATTGCTGGTAGTATCGCTGCATTGTTTGTAGTAATTATCGGTGTTGATAATTATTTATTGCGGCAAAAATTGACTGTTGTCACCGCAGAACATCAAAAGTTACGCCAGGATTTTGCTCAAGTTAAAGATGTTAAAAATCTGCTGCAAAATTCCCAAACGCGATTGTATACTTTTGAAGCAGTTAACTCTACAAATCAGATTACAGATAATGCTTCCGGAAGTATAATTATCAATTCCCAAAAACAAAAAGCTGTGATGGTATTCCAAAATCTTCCCGCACCTCCTCCTGGATACAGTTATCTGTTATGGACAATTGTCAACGATGAAAAATTACCTTGCGGTCAAGTTAAACCCTATTCCTGGGGTACAGCTTCCTATGATTTACCATTTACAAAGCAAATGTACCAAGAATTTTCTCACCCCCAATTTTCTGGGTTAGTTATTACATTAGAAACAAATCCCAATGTAACTCGTCCGACGGGAACTGTTGTTATGCAAAGTTCACAGATTTAAATTTTATTGAAAGAAAATTTAAATAAAATTTAAACTTTACCACTGATTCATTTCGGTTTTATGTAGCAGATGAAAACACTTAAAAAATTTGGCTTATGTCTTTTTGATCGAGAGATGATGCCGACGGCATTAAAAGTTTCTGTTGTGGTTGGTTCTATTTTATTTGTAATCAATCACGGTTCGGCTTTAAGCAAAAATCAAATGAATCGTGAACGGTGGATGTCTGCTGCTGTAACCTACTTAATTCCCTATATGGTAAATATCCACGGTCAATATGTGAGTCGTTCTAGAAAATATTCAGATACTAATTAATATTATAAATGGTGCTTTGACGGAATAATTATGGCTAATTCTAAAGATTGTATTGATTATCAAAACTGGCTGTTAAACGATGATGGTGAGTCTATTAGCTTAAACCTTGAAGAACTTGCTTTACCAGAAAAACCCTACCGTTTATACCGTTTTCTGACGGAAGTAGAAGATATTTTAGATCATATCAATGATGATTATCTTCGTATTCAGAAAATTATGCCACTGGTGCGAAAATTATTGAGTAGTTCCTATTGGTTACAAATGGAGTTTACTCAACCACCAATTGACCCCGGTTGGTCTGTACAATTTTTGTATGATGAGTATGAGTTTCCTTTAACTATCCAGATGGTTGCTTGGCTACCGGCTCATGTTTCTCCTATTCATAATCATGGTACTTGGGGTATTGTTGCTGTTGTGAATGGAGAGGAAAAAAATCAATTTTGGCAAAGAGTTCCGACATTAGAATATCCAAATCGTATTGAATGTGTCGGTGAAAAAATTTTGGTTCCCGGCGATATTATTGGTTTTACACCGGATGCTATCCACTGTGTTGAACCTTTGGGAAATGAACCAGTGGTAACGTTTAATCTTTATGGGGAAACTGCATATCATCAGCGTTTTGAATTCGATCGACTCACCCATCAAGCTGAAAATTTTTGAGGTGTGAATTAATCAGATATCTTACCAATCCCATCACACAAACCTCTTTGATCTTCTTTTAGATTCCCACTATTGTGTAAATAATTGTTAATGCGATCGCAACCCTCTGCTAATAATTTATCGTGTTTGGTTGATTATTTATAGATTAGCAGCTATTCGGAATAGGGTATTTCCGACCATGTGCCATAATGAGCATGGCAATTTTGTGATACATCTACCGTATGAGTACATCTGAGTTTGATGGGTATAAAGTAGACCACTTGTTTTTGTTGATTGGGGAGAATCCTTTACCGAATTATGTTGCAGCGAATCTCTTACTGAATAAAGGGGGAACTGCCTATTTGGTACACACAACAGGTACTAATGAATCAGCTACAAGACTGCAAAAGATTTTAAAGAGCGAGTTAAATGGGTTTAAGGATGTAGTGTTGCCATCGCTCGGTGATTATGAGTCAGATGCATTCCATATTCAGAAGAAAATTAGCGAAGAATTAGAAAAAATCAAAGCTGGGAAAATCGGGTTGAATTATACTGGTGGAACCAAAGCAATGGCTGTACACAGTTACAGAGCAGCTTTTGCGAATCGTTCTGATGCTATTTTCAGCTATCTTGACCCTCGCAGGTTAGAAATGTGCATAGATAGGGAAGATGGAGAACGCGATCGAATCAAGATAAAACCTAGCACATTGCCAGTTCAACTAGTCAAAATTTTCCAATTACATTTCCAATTAGATGAATCGAACTTAAAAAAGTTAAAAGCAAACATCAAGAAGGAACCACAATTAGCAGGATTAGCTAATGTTTTTGCAAATATCTTTGCAGACAAACTAAAAGTCGATAAGTGGTTTAGCTGGTACTATGATGTTTTCCGGAAACAAACAAGAAAATCAAATGGTAAGGATGATTGGAAGAGCGAAGAAGCTTTAAAGGATATATTAATATCTCTGGAATCTTTACCAGGAGAAATTGCCTTAGCTTTTAAACAAGAAAATTTTATTAACCCTGATAATAAGCTTTCGTTGAAAGAAGTTAAAAAAACAGAAAATTTCATCAAAAACAAACACTTTTGTGAATGGTTAAATGGTTTATGGCTAGAGCATTATGTGTTGAGGCAAATACAATACCTTGCTGAATGTGGATACATTAATGATTACGGAATGACATTTAATGTTCCTCTCCCAGGTACTAAACAAGGATTTGAATTTGATGTAGCCTTTACACGAGGATATCAACTTTTTGCGCTTTCTTGTACAACAGAAAGCAAGCGAGGTATGTGTAAACAAAAACTTTTTGAAGCATATCTTAGAGCAAGACAAATGGGAGGAGATGAAGCAAGAGTAGCTTTAATTTGCTGTTCTAATGAACCAGATACTCTCAAAGCTGAGATTGCAGATTCTATAAATGATAACAAAATCCAGGTTTTTGGACGCGAGCATTTAACAAATTTATCTCAAGAAATCGCTGATTGGATTGCTCAAAATGACCGGGAGGCATCAAAATGAGTCAATTTACATTAACTTTTATTGATACTACAGATATTCAAGGTTATGTATTTAGTAGCAACCGCTTACGAGAAAATATCGGAGCATCTTATTTAGTTTCTGCTGCTACTGGAGAATGGGTAGAAGAGAGTTTAGAAAAATTAGGAATACTTAAAGATAGACAAACAAAAGCAATTGAAAGTAGTAACTGTAATGCAGAATTAATTTATTCGGGAGGTGGGAATGTATTAATAATATTTAAGTCTAAACAAATAGCAATAGAGTTTACTCAAATTCTCAGTCGAAAAGCATTATTAGAAGCACCTGGACTGAATTTATTAGTTGCTCATCAAGAATTTGATTGGGATACCCAAAAGTTATATCAAGTAATTCAAGATTTAGTAACAGATAAAATCGAGCGACAAAAACATGAACGGATTGTTTCTGCTCCGCTTCTTGGGTTAGGAGTGACAGCAAGTTGTAATTCAACACTTTTACCAGCTATAGATAAAAGTGATAATTATATTAATTATGAAGATAGTGAAGAAGAGAAAATTTATTTAATTTCCAGAGAAACTAAACAGAAATTAATTGCTGCTCGTCAGGCTAATAAGAAGTTAGAAAACCTATTTCAAGGTGTAGTTAATCCAGGTATTTATCAATTTCCCTACCGTACTGATAACTTAGGGAGAACGTCAGGTGAATCAAGTTATGTTGCGGTAATCCATGCTGATGGCAATGGGATGGGTAAACGGTTTAAAAAACATGGTGATGGACGAGAAAATCGAGATTATATTAATGCAATGCGAGAACTATCTCGCAGCATTCAACAAGCAGGAGAGAAAGCACTAATTGCTGTCAGTAAGACTATTATTAATTCAATATCACAAGCTAAAGTAGTAGGTAAACTAGGAGAGTTTTCATTAAAAGGTCAATACTATCTTCCTTTTCGTCCTTTGGTTTATGGTGGTGATGATACCACTTTTGTTTGTGAAGGTAGATTAGGTTTAGAATTAGCTGCTTTATATCTTCGAGAGCTTGAAAAAGAAATTCTAGCTGATGGTGAAAAATTAACGGCTTGTGCAGGTATTTGTGTTGTCAAAACTCATTATCCATTTGCACAAGCATATGAAATTAGTGAAGCTTTATGTCGGGAAGCAAAGAAATTTGTCAAAGAGAAAAAACAGTTTGAACCTCAAGGATTTTCAGCACTTGATTGGCATTTAGCAGCAAGTAGTTTATCTGGGTCAATTTCAGAAATTCGCCAACGTGAATATCAAATAAAGTCTGATAAAGAAAAACCCAAAAAACTAAATATGCGACCAGTACGACTTAATAAACATGATGATGAATGGCGTACTTGGGAAGGTTTTACTGGAGTTATTCGGCAATTTAACGAAGATGAAAAATGGCGTAATAGCTATAACAAAATAATGGACTTACGTGATGTATTACGTCAAGGTTCTCTCGCAACTCAGGAGTTTATTCGGAATACAGGAGTAGGAAAATTACCATCATTTCCTAAGTGTAGTAAAGATATTGATGAATTAGCAAGAAATGGATGGTTAGATGATGAATGTGGATATTTTGATGCAATTGAAGCAATGGAATTTTATCTGGGATTAGATGATTAGACATGATATATAAACTTAAAATTAAACTATTAAGTGATACTACCTTTGGTCGTGGTGATGGTGTCGCAGGGTTAATAGACCAAGAAGTAGAACACGATAAATATGGATTTCCCTATTTACGAGGACGCACTCTCAAAGGTTTATTGAGTGAAGAATGTGATAATTTAATTGCTATTTTACCAGATGAAATTCAGAAAAATTATTGGGAAAATATCGCTTGTCAATTATTTGGTATTCCAGGTAGTAAATTAGAAACAATTGCCAAAATCCACATAGGAGATGCATATTTACCTGATGATTTACGTCAAGTAGTTGCTTATGAAATAGATAGCGAACAACTTACAAATCAAGATATTCTCAGTTCCCTAACTTCAATTCGTCGTCAAACAGCAATCAATAGTGAAAATGGGGTTGCTGACGAAGGAAGTTTACGGTCATTTCGTGTTGTGATTCGTGAGTTAGAATTCCAAGCAGATTTATTATTTGAAACTCAACCAAGTGATGAAATACTATCTCTTTTATCTGTGTGTACGCTAGCATTACGACGTTTAGGAAGCGGACGAAATAGAGGTCGTGGTCATGTTGCTTGTACTTTACATGATGTTGATGAAAATGACATTACACAGCGATACTTAAAGTTATTTGGAAAAGTCGGAGAAACAATTTCATGAAAGCAATTATTTTTTCGTTACATACAAAACAACCATTGCTAGCTACTTCATTTCAAGGAGACCCAAATAGTGATGTTTCTTATCCTTATATTCCTGGTAGTATGATTCGTGGTGCGATGATTGGACGTTATATGAAGTATCATAATCTGTCAGAATTGGATTTAGAAAATGAGGAGGTACAACGTTTATTTTTTGATAGTAAAAAAGTAAAATATTTAAATGCTTATTTACTTAGTCAAAAGAAACAGCGTACTCTCCCAATAGTTCGTTCTTGGTTTCGAGATAAAAATATAGAACTAAGTGAAGAAACACCTAATATCCCTATCACTGCTTATGATTTTAGTGTTGAGAGAAACGAAGGTGAACCGGAGACACCTAAATTTGTGGGAGAAGGATTTTGGACAGTAGAAAGTGGTTGTGTTAGATATTATAAAGAAAAGCGACGAATCAATATTCATAATCGACGCGATCGCACTAAGGGACGTTCGAGTAAAACAACAGGTGAAGGAAAAATTTTTCGTTATGATGCTATTGATGTAGGACAAACTTTTCAAGCTGTAATTGTGTGTGAAGAGATAGATATACACTTTTTAGAATTACTACATAAATCAGAAAATCTTTGGTTAGGTGGTTCTCAAAGTGCAGGTTACGGACATACACAAATTACAAATATTCAAACTCATGATAACTGGAATGAAGTAGATTTACCCGATAATCGCACCGAGCATGAACATTTTACAATTACACTCCTCAGCGATTTGATTTTGCAAGATGAATGGGGACAATATGCGGTTATTCCCCCATCTCCACAACAAACATCTGCACCACTACAAAATGCTTTGGAAAGCGCATTAAAAAGAATAATAGGTAATAATATTAAACTTCCACTTCAGCCAAAAGCAAGTTTTACTAGCAGTACATTGATAGGTGGATTTAATCGTAAGTGGGGATTACCTTTACCTCAAGTTCCCGCATTTGCAGCAGGTAGTGTATTTGTTTTTGATAATATTGAGATAACACCAGAGCAGATACAAAAATTAGAAGCTGAAGGTTTAGGAGAAAGAAAAATAGATGGTTTTGGTCGAATTGCTGTGAATTTACGAAATGTTTATAATTTTAAGTTTGCTTTACCAGAGAAACCGAAATTATCTAGTCAGCCGCAATTAGAAAATAAATTATCTCGTGATATTGCAACCCGAATGGTTGAAAGATTACTTGAAGAAAAACTAGAGCATAAACTAAAAAATGAGCTTAGTTATTTATCAATAAAAGGGAATATTTCCAATAGTCAACTATCTCGCTTACAACTAATAGCAAGACAGGCATTACCAACCGGAAACTGTGATTTAGTTTTGAGATTACTAAATAACTTACCATCAAATGCTAACGGACAATTTGAACGAGCTAAAATTAATAATGAATCTTTCAAGCAAAAGTTAATAAATTGGTTAGAAAATCCGCAATCATGGACTAATAATAAACAAGATTTAATAGCCAAGATTAGTAATATTGAAAGTACTGTAAATTATCAATTAGACAAAGAATATACATTACGCTTAATTATAGCAGTTGCTAAAAAGGCAATGAAGGAGAGAAAATAATGAGTAATGATTGTCTAAATAAACGCCTCACAAATCGCAATCAACGTCATATTATCGAACGCATCATAATCAAGGGAAATCTATTACTAGATACTCCTACTTGTTTCGGAAGTGGTGATAATGATGGTGATACAGATTTAGAGATTCTACGAGATAGTATTGAAGATAAAGCTTTATTAATGGGTTCTTCTATTGCTGGCGCTTTAAGGAATTATTTACGAGAATATCAAAATGGTTACGGTACTGTAGATAATTCTATTTTATTTGGTGGACAGCGTAGCGATGATGATGGAGAACAAAGTCCTTTGATTATCAATGATGCTTTAAGTAGCGAAACAATTAAAATAGAATTGCGTGATGGAGTTAAAATCAACAGTATTACTAGAACCGCAGATGATGGGGCAAAATATGATTTAGAATTTATTGAAGCAGGAATACAATTCAATCTTTGTTTTGAATTATTGATAGACAAAAACAGTGATAAGGAGCGATTAATTAGAGAATTAGCAATTAGTTTGCAAGGATTAGAAGCAGGTAAAATACGTTTAGGCATTAAAAAACATCGCGGATTTGGTCGCACTCATGTGCAAAAATGGCAAGTATGGCAATTTGATTTACAAGATTACGAACAACGTATAAAATGGCTAAATTTTCCCCATTGGGAAACAAATTTATTAGATAATTATCCAACTCATGATAATATTGCTAAAGCTTTAGGTGTAACTTTTTTAGAGGAAGATAAAAGACAGCACCTAACCATTACAGCAGAATTTACCCTTGCAAGTCCCTTATTAATTCGTTCTGGACAAGCATCTACCGATAAAGCACCTGATGTTGTACACCTCAAATCTCGACGCAATGGTGATTTAAAATCAATATTATCTGGTACTAGTTTAACAGGTGTATTGCGACATCGTGCGGAAAGAATAATCAACACGATTCAAAAAAATACAAATATCATTAACGATATATTTGGCTTTGTGGATGAAAAAACCAAAAAAGCAAAAGCCAGTCGTTTAATTGTCGATGAAGTTGAAATTAATCACACCACAGATTTAATACAAAATCGAATTGCAATTGATAGATTTACTGGTGGTGCTTTACATGGAGCATTATTCGATGAACAACCGATTTTTGGCAATGATAAAACAAATCTGGAAATCAAATTAATATTACGTCAACCAAAGGATGCAGAAATAGGATTACTACTGTTATTACTCAAAGATTTATGGACTGGTGATTTAAATGTTGGAGGAACAAGTAGTATCGGAAGAGGGAGATTACAAGGGAGAAATGTAACTATTAAATATCGTGATAAAAATTGGGAAATCTCACAAAAGCTAAACGATAAATCTTTAACAATAGACAATCCTGAAGATTTAGAAAAATTTATTACAGCATTACATCAAGAGGTGACACATTGAATAAACCAAAATGCGAAATTATAGAAGTACCAGTAAATTTTCATCTAGAAGAATGGTTAAAAGAACAAGCAAGTGAATACAAATTAAAATTTTTATTAGCTCATGCTGAAGATGGAATAATTTGGGGAAAATTCCCAGATGGAAATTTAATTACAGCAGATAGTGTATTTTCTCAATTTGCTAAATTACGTCCATCAACTTTACAACAATGTCGGATTTTTGGTGAAAGTTCTGAAGTGATGCTGTGGAAAAATCATGATGAATTTAAAGCTCGTTTGATTGAAGATGAACATATGGATAAAACAGAATATATTCGCGAATCTCAAATACTTTGGGGTACCCATGCTGATAAACAAGAAATCAAAGGTTTTACTTTACTTTGGGATGGTAAACAAGGATTAAAACACGCTGTACCTTTTACTGATATTGAAATAGAAAAAGACGGTAAATTAAAAAACCCAGTTTGCTTACAAGTTAATCATTATATTGATTATGATGATGCTGGTGTTGCACGTATTTATCTTAGTCGTTTAGTGAATCTAACTGCAAAGGAAATTAAATCATGAATCCCAGACATATTAAACAAATTACCGATTCAAAGCGTATTGCAAAAGCTCCTTATAATTTTGTCGAATTACCAACTAAAATAGTTGAAGTTAAGCCTGAATCTTTACCACAACAGAATATTTACTATTCAAAATCAGAAAATAGATATACAGGTAAAATTGAATGTACGCTGACAACTAAATCACCTTTATATATTCGCTGTGGATTAACTAAACTAGAATTTGAATGCGGTGCAGAATCGAAAGATTTACCCGATTTTTTCTATACTCAACCAGAATTTAAAGATTCTAAACCAGTTATTCCTGGTAGTAGTTTACGCGGAATGTTACGAAGTTTGATTGAAATTATTAGTTTTAGTAAAATTAACCCTGTTTCAGAAAAAGAAAAGTTTTTCTTCCGTGCTGTAGCTGCGGATAAAGATGATCCATTAACAAATATATATAAAAAACTGCTAAATAAGAAAAATGTGAAAGCCGGTTATTTGGTTGAAAAAAATAATAACTGGTATATTCGTCCAGCTAAAAACATCGAAGATAAACCTTTTATTTCAATTAATGAAAAAGATATTGAAGATAATATTGATGACTTTACCTTTATGAGGTCATTAAACTATGCACCTCAATATAAACACAATATCAGTTTTGGTGATTTATATACTAAAAATGGTCGTCGCTGCGCGAAAAGCATAAGTGGTGACTGTGCAACATTTGATTATGTAGGAGTATTAGTAACTAGTGGTAATATGCTAGAAAATACTAATTTAGATAATGAACAAGAACGTCAAAAAAAGCTTAATACTAAAGAGGGAAGGAAATATCATTATTTGGTTAGAGAACCAGATGCAAATTCAACACTTATTAAAATAAATGAAGACGCGATAAAAAATTATTGTAGTGCTTTAACTAGTTTCCAAAAGGCTAAATCGCCTTACGAAAATAATCCCTTCGATGAAAAAAATGGCATTTTAAAAAATAAGCGTGTAATTGTAATTTTCTATTCACAACTGGAATCGGAAGAAATAACATTATTTGGTCAAAGTCCTAACTTTCGTATTCCATATATTCCAAAAAGTAAACAAACAGCAGCTTCAGCAGTTGATTTTATCCCCAAAAATTTACGCGATACATCTGTGATTGATATTGCTGATGCAATATTTGGATTTGTTCGACACAAAGATGATAAAAATACTTCAACAGATACTGATGATAGGACTTTAAAATCTTTAGCAGGACGAATTTTTATCGAAAATGCAATTTGTCATAAAACAATTAATGATGATATTTGGTTGACTGGTAATTTTGATCAGACAATTACACCCAAGATTCTTTCTAATCCTAAACCAACAACATTTCAACATTATTTAGTTCAAACGAATGCAGAAAAGAAACAACTTAAGCACTACGCTAGTGAACCACCACAAGAAAATGAAGTTGGAAAAACTGTAATTCGTGGACATAAATTATATTGGCATAAGGGGAAAAACCCTGATATCGAACATCCTGATGGTGACAAGGCTGAAGGAACTCAAATTACTCAAATAAAACCAATCAAAACTGGTGTTTCATTTAAATTCAATATCCATTTTGAAAACCTCAATAATATTGAATTAGGTGCAATCTTATGGATATTAAAAATCGCAGCACAACCTAAATATTGTCTTTCGTTAGGTATGGGTAAACCTTTGGGAATGGGTGCTATTAAAATTGAGCATGAACTTTTATTAAAGAATCTTCAAAATCGTTATTCTCAATTATTTAGTAATAATCAATGGTTAACGGGAGAAGAAAATCAAAGCGATACAAATTCAATATCGACAAGTTGTATTGATGCTTTTGAAAAATATATTGTTGATAATATTCACGAAGATGATTATCCAGAAGAAGGCAAACCTAACAAATTAGATGAAATACCTCGGATTCAGATGCTTTTGTTGATGTTATGTTGTGAGAATCTACCATCAGCAAATGATACTCTTTATATGACGATTGAACCTAAAAATGAATATAAAGAACGTCCAGTTTTACCTACACCATTTCAAGTTATGGGTGAAGAAGATAATCGTAAATTTCCAACTCCTGTAATATCATCAGATGATTCTTCCCAAGATTCTCTTGAAAAGCCAAAGTTAAAACGTAATAATAATAGATATTCTCGACCTAATAATTATCAAAATAACCCTAATCCTGCAATGCAAAGACCAAAACCACCAAAAAAATGAAGATTCCCTTTCGCTGAGAAGTCGGGTTTTTAGCAAGTTTATTTGATGTTACGGTAATTTATCTGAAAAATCCGACTTCTGATGATTGCATCCCCCCATCCCCCCATCCCCCCATTTTTTGATTCCCAATGATTCCCAAAAAACCGCTATCATATAGGCGTTAACTATAATTACCAACAGACAAGGGAAGGGAGTTGTGGAACGCTTTAATTCAAAAGTCTTTGCTCTGGTTTCGTTCGGGAATATAATGCTTTCAACTCTTTTAATGTCTGTTGGGGTTGCTGGTACTAAACCTGTGACGGCTGAAGCTGATCATTATGTTGTTGCTCAAGCGCTGACTCCACAGCAGGAGTTGGAACGATTGCAGGAGCGTCAGCGGGTACAGGAGCAGGTACAAGCGGAAGCAAATCGCGCTTTTGGGCAAACTACTTTTTTGTTTAATACGCTACTCGCTACGTTAGTTGTATTAATGATTGGGGTGATTGTTGCGATATTTTTATTAAGACGTGCGGTTTTTCGGGAAGTGACGAATTTGGTGACGGCTCGTCTCAAGGAATTGGGTGATTTAGAAGCAAGAATCGCTAACGCAAATCAAAGGGTAGAGAAACTCATCACAGAAGCGGAAGATGTTGTTGATGAGTTAGATGATGAAGCGAAAATTTTACGGGAAGATATTGGTGGTAAGCAAGAAGCTTTATCGTTGTTGGTTGCTGATTTATCTTCGTCGAAGCAACAAGCTTTGTCGGAAATTGAATCACAAATTAATGTTTTTAAGCAGGCTTTGAATGAGTTAGATACGGAATTTACTGGTAAACTGACGGAACTTCAGGTAAATGCACAGCAGCAAGGTAATTCGATTATTCAAAATTTGCAACGGTTAAGTGCTGAATTCGTACCGCAGATGAAAGGTTTGCAATCGGAGGTGTTGCAACAAAAGGATGATGTGGTAGAAAATCTCAAGCAGTCGCAAGTTGATTTTACAAGTCAGTTGAAGCAACTTCAGTCAGCAGCAGAGCAGCAACGGGATTTGATTTTGGTTTCTTTACAAAGTCTTTCTGCGGAGTTTAAACCGAAATTAAATGTCTTACAAGCTGATTTACAACAACAGAAGGATTTAGCTGTAGAAAATCTCAAACAGTCGCAAACCGATTTTACAATTGAGTTACAACAACTGCAATCAGCGACTCAAGCACAGCAACAGCAAAGTTTACATAATTTACAGCAGTTAGAATCAAACTTTGCTCCTCAATTATCGGCGATTCTCACTCACGTACAATCTCAAAAAGATGCAATTCTCGAAAATTTGCAACTTGCCGAGAATCAATTTAATCAAACGGTTTCTCATTTACATACCGATTTAGAAACTCAAAAAGATACAACTATTCAAAAATTTGCCAGTACAGAATCCGATTTTGTTAATCAACTTTCCCAACTTCAACAAGATGCTCAACTTTATCGTGATGCAATTTTAGAGAATTTACACAAACTAGAAGCCGATTTTACTCCGCAACTTGATGATATCGAAGCTGAAGCTAGAGAAAAAGCAATGCAGCAGCAAAATATCATGCTGCAAAATCTCGCACAATTAGGCTCCGAAATCAATACTCAATTGCAGCAAGCTCAAAATTTGATTCAAGAGCAAGTTAATTCAACTCAAAATAACGTAGTTCATCTGGAAACTTCCTTAACTGCAGAATTTACAGAATCGCGATCGCAAATTCAAGCGCAAAGACAGCAAACTCTGCAAAGCTTGTCTCAACTTGAAACAGAATTGCGATCGCAGTTTGCTGTTTTACAATCTGAGGTACAATCTCGTCAGGATTCGGCTTGGCAATTACTCCAAAATCTGGAAACAGAAGTTAACAACAAAATTTCAACTTCTACCGAAGGTGTTGAATCTCAACAAAATCAAACTTTAGATAGTTTACAAAAAATAGAAAATACTGTAAAAGAACAACTTGCTGCTTTACAATCGGAAATTACTGCTCGTAAAGATTCTAGTTTGGAAAAATTAGATAAATTAGAATCTACCTTAAGTGAACAATTACAGTTAGTGCAATCCGATGCAGAAATTGAGAAACAGCAAATACTACAAAAGCTATCCGAAATTACACCCAGCGAAATTGCTGCTTCCGCCGTTGGAGAAATCTTGCAAAAGCTAGAGAAAGTAATCGAACCAATTGAAAAACTCAAATCCAATCATCCCCAATTATTTGTAAATCTCGATGAATTTGTGACTCGTGGTAACGAGTTATTTACAACCGGGAATTACCAAGCAGCCATTGACGTTTATAACCAAGCCTTAGAAATCCAACCAGATAACGCTCAACTTTGGTATCAGCAGGGTTTAGCGCTATGGGAATTGAAACAATATGAAGACGCGATCGCCATATTTGATAAAGTATTAGAAATTAACCCGAATCATACCGATAGTTGGTACCATCGTGGTTTAGCGTTGATGGAAATCAAGCGTTATGAAGCTGCAATTACTGCTTTTGGTAAAGTTGTCAAAAAGCAGCCAGATAACGAAAAACTCTGGTTTGTCTTGGGAATGAGTTTGGGAAGAATCAAGCGTTATGAAGATGCCATATCTGGCTTTGACAGAGCCTTGAAAATTAAACCAGATTATCATCAAGCTTGGGTAGATAGAGGTGTAATATTAGGTAAATTGCAGCGCCATGAAGAAGCATTTCAATCTTTTGATAAAGCGGTAGAAGTAGAACCAACTGACGGTGTAGCTTGGATGAATCGGGGTTTAGCTTTGGAAATGTTAGAACGTTATGAAGATGCAGTTGCTTCTTTTGATAAAGCGATTGAATTTAATCCTACTCCTAAAGCTTGGGATAAACGGGGTTATGTTTTAATTGAATTAGAAAGAGAGGAAGAAGCATTAATTAACTTTGATAAAGCCTTAGAAATCGATGAAAACTACTCTAGCGCTTATTATAATAAAGCAATTTGTTATTGTTATCAAGGTAAAGTAAATCAAGCTGTAGAGACTCTACAAACAGCGATTAAATTAAATCCCCAATATAAAGAAGATGCTGTAAATGATCCAGATTTTGAACCAATTGCCAAAGAAGAGAAATTTAAAGAATTGGTTAATTCTTAATTAGAAGAAAATTCTTGTATACGTAACGCCTAGCTACGTCTCCTACAATGCGAAATCAATAATTAATATCATGTCCGGTTCTTATAATCAAGTTAAATCGGGAACAGTCAACAATTCCCAATTAGCCATTACCAGCCAACAGCGAATAATAAGTAGTCAAGCCTTGATTATTTATATTTGATTGGTTTCCAACTAGCTATTTTTACCTAAAAAACCTGCCGGATACACTTTTTCTGCTACTAGTGTTATTACTCAAGTTTAGTTTTGAATAATTGTATAAAATTAATGTAATTCTTGATGAAGCTAATCCAAATAATCCTTGTATATAAAGAGTTTTAGTTTCAGTAGTTAGAAAAAATTTAAATAAAATTATACAATACGGGGTAGCAAGTATGGGTAAGGCAATTGGAATTGATTTGGGAACTACCAACTCGGTTGCAGCATTTAAAGAGGCTCAAATTGAAGTTGTGAGTGCGAGTGATAATACACCACCAGATAGAAAACTGACTCGCTCTATTGTTGCCCTACAGCAAGATAAATTGATGGTGGGAGAGAAAGCATACAACCAATTACGAGGGGAACCAGAAAATGTAATTATTTCGATCAAGCGTTTGATGGGTAGAGGTTTTGGTGACTCAGCAGTTCAAAAACAAATGTCAGAAATCGGTTACAAAATTGCTCAACCTACCGAAGGTACAGATAATAGTGTTGCAGTTTGGTTGGGAGGAAAAGAATATTCCCCCGATGATATTTCGGCGGAAATTATTAAAAAAGTAGTACAAAATGCGCGAGATTACCGGGGAGAAATTGGTAAAATCCAAGATATTGACCAAGCAGTAATTACTATACCCGCTTATTTTAATGATAAACAGCGTCATGCTACCCGTACCGCTGCACTCAAAGCCGGAATTACTCCCTTAGAATTATTACCTGAGCCGACAGCAGCAGCTATATCATACGGTTTTTCACCAGATAGTGAAGATGTGAAAACAATTTTGGTGTACGATTTTGGTGGTGGAACCTTCGATGCTTCTTTAATTACAGCCGCAGGAACTCAATTTATTGAGCAGGGGAAAGCGGGTGATTTGTGGTTAGGAGGAGATGATATTGATTCTCGGATGATTAATTTTGTCAAACAGCAAGTCGCTGAGCAAGAGCAAATTGACGATATTGATGGTTTGATTGCTAAAATGCCTTATTATGCAAAAGTGCGATTTCATGCAGACCTGAAAATTGCTGTAGAACGTGCTAAAGTTCAATTGAGTATTACTAATGTTGCTCGAATTCAACCTGCTACTCCGTTATTAGATGAGTTAGGACTTGCAATTCCCATTGAAGTAGAAATTAGCCGCGAACAATTTGAGCAAACCATTGCTGATTTAGTCGAGAGTTCGATCGCAATTTGTGATCAAGCTTTGCAATATTCGGAATATACTGCTGATATGGTGGATGTGGTACTTTTGGTAGGTGGTTGTTCGCAAATTCCCTATGTCCAACATCAAGTTAAGCAAGCTTTTGGTGATAAAATTGTAGTTCATCCTCGTCCGATGTATGCAGTGGCTGAAGGTGCAGCGATGGTTGCAGCAGGATTGATTGATAAAGTGACAACCAGTTCCCGCGATTATTATATAGAGTTGATCGACGGTAAATATCAAGTTATTAGCCGGGGTGATATTTTACCAGTCACCACAAGTCATACTTTTAAAACTGTAGCTGATGGACAGCGTTTGATTCACTTTCGATTTTTTAGCCCCGATCAAGTTCGCGGTGAAGATGAAAGCATTGGGGTTCTGTGGTTGGGTTTAGAAGCCAAGTATCCCCCAGGAACGGAAATTTTGGTGAATTTGCATCTAGATGAAAAAAACAGCGGTTTGACGGTGCGAGCAACCTTGAAAAATGATCCTTCAGTCAGCGTCAGTCACACCTTTTCTCGCGGTAATTCAGATGAGAAAATTTATCAAGATTTAGAAACTGCGATCGCGGAGTTAAATAACCAGTCTTTAACAGAGTTTGGAGTTGAAGAAGCGTTACGTTTATCAGTACCAGTGGTACAATTAGCAAATGAGATTATCGACCCTAGAAACGGTCAAGAACGCATCGATTTACGCGAACGTGCAAAAGTAGACTTAGAAAATTTTCAAGCCGCGATGTCGAAAGAACGACTCGAAGCTGAGTATAACGTGAATCAATGCAATCAAATAGTTGAACTTTGCGGATTTATGATTCCTCAACCGCAACAGTTACGATTGCAAAATTTATCTCAAGAGTTGCTTGCTGCAATTAACAGTCATAATATTTCTCAGATGCAATCTCTCAATGAGGATGTAACCAGGGAACTGAAGAATTTACCCTCAGAAGTCCAATTAGTTCAAGGGTGTTTATTCGCGATTCAACAAGCTCATAGAGTAGAACCCACCCAAGCAAATGCTATGTCAGAAAAGCTTTATCGAATGCTTGATGCTTCGTCTAAAAGTAACGAACGTGAAGTAGATCGACTCTGGAATGAATTGCAACCGTCAGTCAATCGCTGGTTCGATATGGAGTTGTCCACCAATACTATTGCTACAGGGCTGAAGCGATGATTAAGCTCAACTGCCCTGTATGTGAATACAAGGAGATTGAAGGTAATATTTGTCCGAATTGTGATACTGATATTTCCTTAATACGTAGACTTTATCAATTACCTCCTCTTACCTCTTACCTCCGCGCTGTTAGCACGATAGTTGCTACAACGATTGTGTTCCTCCGCAATGCACTTTCTTGCCTACTGTTGAAAATACCAAGCTGTAAGGAGGAGATTTAATGGGTTTCCTTAACAGTTTTAAAGAGCAAGTTAAAGAAGCTGAAATACTTGCAGAAAATAAACAGTTAGAAGAGGCGATGGCAATTGCTCAAAATCTGATCAATACTTGGTACGAACAACCGAATTTTTCACAGCTTTTGTTTCGCAAGTTGTTTTTAGAGAATGATTTAAACAAACTGCAAAAGCTATTAAAAAAATGGCGTAAACAGTTAGCAGATGCAAATAAATTAGTTGTTCATGGTAAAATGCTCGTTGAGCAAGATAGTGGAAATCCTTTAGAAACACATTACCTTGCTAATGCCATCGACTTTTACCAACGTTATCTGAAAATTATTTGTGATACTACGGTTTCTCAATCTATAGAAAAATATCAAAAAGAACTGGATTGCCGAAATCAGTTTAAAAAATTAATTGTAGAAGCAGAGTTACACAAAGAAAATCGGTTTTTCCAAAATGCGATGGCAATTTACTGTCAAGCAGAACAACTTTATTCTACCGAACAACTCAAAAACGCGATCGCAACTTGTGAAGCTCAAGTCAAACAGGAACAAATTTATTGTCGTATTTTAACTTCGGTTTATCAAGCCCAGAATGCCGGTAAATTAAAAATTGCGATAGCGCTGTTGAATTCTGCTTTAACTAGCTTTCCCCGCTCGGATGGAATTAAATTATTAGCGCAATTGCAAAGTACTCTCCAAGGTAAAGAAAAATTTCGAGATGGACTTAAAGCTGAAAAATCAGGTAATTTCAAGCAAGCTGAAACTTTGTATCAAACTGCTCTGCCTCTACTGTCTGATTCTACAGACTGTCAAATTCGGTTAGGGATTGTATTTATTAAGACTCAAAAATGGGTATTAGCACTGGATTACTTGAAAGATATACAGGTTGAACAAGCCGCTTATCTGCGAGGATTTGTTCTTGCTAAACAAGGTAATTTAGCAGCAGCAGCACGTGAGTGGCAAGCCTTATCTGGTGATAAAATACAGATTCAAAGGGAAAATCTAGAAACTATTTCTCAATGGCAAAGATTATTAAAATTACAAAATATTCAGCAGTTAGTTGCAGAAAAAAATTTTGCACTAGCGAAAACAGCTAGTATCGAATTTATCCAATATTTCGGTGATGATTCACTAATTGTAGCTAATTTAAACGAACACATTCAACCATCGATAGAAGCTTCATTATGGCAAAATTCTGATTGGGGAATAATTAGGAATACAGTTGAAAAAGCATGGATTGTAGAACCGAATATTATTAATCTACATAATTGGACAGTAGCAACTTATTACCGCGCTCGCAACGATGTTAATTCAACCCAAATAGAATCTGTAAAACTGCTAATTGTGGCTTTATCAACAGCATTAGCAAATTTACACAACGATTTGGCTCTTAAAGATATACCTTGGATGGCACAAGCAGTAGATTTACAAGCAGTATCTTTAGAATTGAAACAACGATTGTCAGATACGATAGATACCTTTAAAGATCAGAATACCTCCGATTATTTAGAATTGCGCGATTGCTATCGGTTAGAAACAGTAGCTTTAGGTTTGATGGGTAATCCACCCTCATGGGGTATGAGGGTAAAAGAACTGTTGATTACACCTGGATGTCATAATCGGTATTTAGAATCGTGGAAGGATATTGTAGTTGAGCAGATAGATAAACAGATAGATAAACAAAATATATTACAAGCGCTTTATACTCCTTGGGGGTTAGCTGTTGCGGCTTGTGTAGAGGGAGATATATCACGAGCTATCGAGCTTAAACCCTCTACTCAATCTGTTGGGGTAGAAATCTTTGCTTGTTCATTTGTGGCTTACTATGAAGGTTGTGAGTGGTTAAAACAACGAAAATGGCAAAATGCGATTGTTCCTCTCAATCAAGCTAAAACAGTAATTAAAGCGAATGGAGAGTGGGAAGAAGAAATAAACAGACTTTGCGGATATCAGCGTCAAGGAATATCAGAATTAACAGAACATTTAGAATTTGCTCAATTTTGGTATAGTCTTTTAGGAAATCAAACAGCTAGAAGTTATTTAAGTGAATATAAAGCAGAAGAAATTCGCGAGAAACTAATTAATCAAAAAATTTCCTGCGAACAAGCTTTAAAACAACTTAGAGAAATTACAAAAATTGATACGCAAAATCCTGTCGTCATCGATTTAATTGAAAGAGTTGAATATAGACAAGAGGTTGAAGATATTCAGAAACTTTTCAACGAACAGCGGTATGATGAAGCAATTAAAAAAGCAAAATATTCCCATCATCAACAAGTCAAGTTCTCAGTAGCTAAATTTTTGATTGAAAGTTTAGTTGAATCAGTGAAAAAAGACTTAGCTGATTACCAAATTATCCAGCAATTGGGACACTGGGCTTATGAAATTTGTCCAGATGAACCAGCTTTTCAACAAGTGTATCAGAGTTTAAAAATAGGATATTAAAAAATATAAAAAATATAAAAAATATATATATCTATGGAAAAAAATCCTTACTTAATTCTCGGAGTATCACAAGCCGCATCAAAAGCGGAAATTACCAAAGCTGTAGCCGCAGCAATGAAACGAAAAGAATATTCTGTAGATGTAATTGCCAAAGCTCAAAGAACTTTGATGAAGCCAAACGAACGCATTATAGCCGATTATTTATGCGAAATATTACCAACTATCAAACGATTTAAATATAGCGATTTATCGGCTTTAGAACAACCACAACCGACATTAACATTATTATCAGAATTTGATGGATTAGATATGGCAATCGCCAAAGCTGTTAAACAAGAAAATTTAGAAAAAGAACCCTTAACAATCTCCTTATCAGAATTACTTGTTCAAGGAATATCAGCTTGTAAACAAAAACGTTATCCTAAAGCTATTAAATACTTAGAAGATTACTGCGAAAAATCGAATGATTGCAACAGTAAAGACTATGCTCAAGCACAAGTTTGGTTAGTTAAAGCTTATCAAGTCAACGGACAATTACACCGAGCATTGTCGGTGTGTCAGCTTTTGACTTCTCATCCCAATTCTCAAGTACAAATTTGGGCAAATAAATGTTTGGAATTGTTATCTAAAAAGGTTCCAGCGTTAGTAAAATAACTTTTCAATTCTAGTTCTCAGTATCGGTTGCTTCCGAATCGAGGCTCAGTCTCCAATTATTCCATTTTATTCTTAAAAAAAATGAAATTTAAAACTTTCTTTAATCGCATTTTTACCATTCAGGATAATAGTCAGAAAAACTATGTAATTAATCAAGAATTGCGCGATTCAATTATTGATAAAATAGGCATTTTGCAAAAAGAAAATATCCTGTTACAACAATTATTAAGGACAGAAAAAAATCAAAATAATGCAACAATAGAAGATTTATTCTTAGAACTATTAGAAGTTACTGATGTATTAGAAACATTGCTAAATTATTTAGAAAATAATCCTGAACCTAGTCCAGAATTTTTACAACGCTTACCCAAGTCTATAGGAGCAGTTCATCGTAAATTCCTGAATATATTAGAAAAGCGTCAAGTATTACCAATACAAGTAGAAGAAACACAGCTTGATTTCAATTTATGTCGCGTAGTTGAGCGAGAACTATGCAATGATATTCCAGAAAAAACGATTACTAAAATTGTGCGTCGTGGATTTTATTGGGGAGAAAAAATCCTGCGTCCCGCTGAAGTAATTATCTCTAAAACAGATTGATAACTTGTGAATTTAATTAAACTAAACAGTTGAAATAATATCAAAATACAGATAAAATATTTTTTTAAAGAAGAATTTAACAGTTAATAATTAACAGTGATTGGAAGTAATAGGATTCTGTCAGACACCCAATGTAGAGACGGGGGGTATTGTTACCTCTCTAATTGCTACGTCTCCCCATGAATTTTTCGGCAATCACTGACCAAGAAAATGTATTAAAATTTTATGTATACCTAATCTCTAGATTTTTTGGAGTAAAAGTTTAAAATACTAAAACTGAGTCGAAAAAACTAAATATTTTTGATATTTTATATGCCTCGCAATTAATTTTAAAATGATTTTAAGTAATATACATTACATATATGGCAGAAAATCAATCGTTTACAGATGAACGTTTTCTAGTTTGCGGTTTGGGAGGATTGGGACAGCATTGTGTAGTTGCATTGAAACAATTCGGGGTGAAAGTTGTCGGAATTGAATTAATACAGCCAAATAGTTGGAGAATTCCTGGTGTTGATAGTTTACTTGATGATTTAATTATTGGTGATTGTCGTGATAATAGTGTATTTGAGCGGGCAAAAATCCAACTTTGTCGCGCTGTACTGATTGTCACCAGTGATGAACTAATCAACGCTGAAACTGCGATCGCAGTTAGACAACTTAACAAAAACGCTCGTTTGATAATTCGTTCAACCAAAGAAAACTTAAATCAACTATTAGAAGAACATTTGAGCAATTTTGTTGCTTACGATCCGATTTATTTATCAGCAGCATCCTTTGCTTTAGCAGCTTTGGGGGGAAATTCTTTAGGGTATTTTAACTTAGATGGTAACTGGTTGGGAGTATTTCAACATAAGGTTTCTTCTGGAGATAATTTTCACCGTCGTCAACTGTTTGAATTAAATTCGAGTTCGCGGATGTTACTTTGTTATTTACCGCAATTAGATGATACCTTCAATTACTTTTATGATTGGGATTCAGAAACAATAATTCAAGATGGGGCAACTCTGATATATGTCCAAGAATTTGATAGATTACTATCGAAAAAAACCAGCAAATCCGCTAATAATAATCGTAAGCAAAAACAAATATCGCCAAAATCTACTAATTTTAGAAAAAACCTTTTAGAATATTGGAATTCCAGTTCCCAAGTTCGCCGCGTGGTAATTATTTCAGTTTTTATTACCGTCATTTTAGCAGTTGTAGGAACTGTATTATTTAACTCTTTAGATCAAAGTGAGAATCCGGATAATCTCAATGCTTTTTATATCACAATTAGTTTACTTTTAAGCGGGTATCCAGATTTTTTGTATAGTGTAACTACAAAATCTGTAGTTAAGCAAATTGTAGCGCTAGGATTAGATATCGCTGGAACTGCTTTTGTCGGTGTATTATATGCTTTAGCCACCGAAAAACTTTTATCTACCAAATTTTTATTTTCTAAACGACGTACTGAAGTTCCTCAAGAAGAACATATAGTAATTATTGGTATTAAAAGAGTTGGAACTAGGGCTATAAAAATATTACAAGACTTTTATCAACCTGTAGTTGGAATTGTTTTAGAAGACAACTTTGATAACAATAAATTACCCGATATAACATTATTTGAAGGTGATTTAAATGAATCTTTAACTAAGGTAAATCTTTCCACAGCCAAGAGTATAATTGCAACCACAGAAGACGAAATGCTGAATGTGGAAATAGCTTTAAAAACGCGGAAACTCAATCCTGAAACTAACTTAGTAATTCGTACCTTCGGACAACGTTTGAGTGAAAATTTAGCTCAAATATTACCCAGCGCTCAAATTATCTCAGCTTATGCAGTAGCATCAGAAGCTTTTGCTGGAGCAGCTTTTGGTGAAAACATTCTCGACTTATTCCGACTTCATAATCAAACAGTTTTAGTCACCGAATATAAATTTAGTCAAGTTGATAGCTTAAATGATTTACTGCTTTCAGAAATTGCTTATGGTTACGGAGTCGTACCAATTTTATATCAAAAACCAGGGATTCCTGCGGAAATCATGCCCAAAGAATACAGAAAAATACAACCAGGTATTCGTTTAGTTGTACTCGCAACCATCGACGGATTAAAAAGAATGGAAGCAGGAAGAATTGGTATTTATCCTAAAAATTGGCAAATAGTAATTGAAAGTGCAGTTACTCAAGAAGCTAAATTTGAAGGTGCAAATCAAATTGTCAAATATTCTAATTATCCCTTTAATAAAGCTAGAGATTTAATCAATAATTTACCTCAAACTTTACCTGTACCTTTATATAAACTCCAAGCACAAAGTTTAATTAGAGTTTTGCAAAAGTGTCAGGTAATGGCTAGTTTGAAAAAGATTGGGGGAGATGGAAAGCGATAAGGGAGATAAGAAGCCCCTCAGACTAAAAGTCTGGGCAACCAACAAATAAAGCCCACCTTCGTGGGCTAAATTTTGGTGAATGTTTGTAAGGAAATAAGACAGAGCCTCACTCCTAACTTTTCTTAAACAGTATCGCGGTTTCGGCTGATTTGACGTTCGATAGTTTCAATCGCTGCATTCAGAGCGGCTAATCTTGCTTCTACGTTGTCTCTCATAAATTTGAGAAATTTTAATTTGTTCTCTTGATGACTTGTAGTAGAAAAATTATCAGTACCGCAGCAAGAATTCATCCAGAAAGGAAACATAACTGATTACCTAAATTCAAATTATCTCTATTTCTATCTTGCCGCGATTTTTTGAAATTGGGGAGTAGGGAGTTAGGAATTAGGAATTAGGAGTTAGGAGTTAGTACCACCGGAGTTAGGAATTAGGAGTGAAGGGCGTAGTGTGTCTGTGGCTAAAATGGAATTAGGAATTGTCTTTCTAAGTATGTAAGTATTCATTAATTGTATATTTACTATTCAGTTATGTACCTATTACCTATTACCTATTCCCTATCTTATCAAATGGAACGATTCAAATTATACGCAGAGCTAATTAATGATAAATGGGTAAAGGCTTGGGGAAAGTTCCCTAATGCTTCACCGCTTGCACCTGTTTCTTCCGCATACAATCCCAAATGATTAGCATAACTTAACATTTCTTCAAATATTAACCTTGCTTTGTTTAATCGTTGGGAATCTCTTTCTTTCCCAGCACGGGTTAAAGCTTCTACTAACCAAAATGTACACAGATTAAAGCTTCCTTCTTCACCATCCAACCCGTCGCGATAATCTTCAGTGTTGTAACGATATACTAAACTATTGGATAACAGCCCTCCTTGTTGTGGCGATTGCATTATTGCATCGAGTGTTTTCAACATTCTGGGGTCGGTTGGTGATATAAAAAGTACTAGGGGCATGATCAGATTGCTTGCATCTAAGGTATGGCTGCCGTAATACTGAACAAAGGCTTGTTTTTCCTCACACCATCCTTTTTCCATGATACTCATGTATATTTCATCGCGAACTTTCAGCCATTTTTCGCGATTTGCGGGAAAAGAACGTTTTTGGGCTAAACGCAAACCTCGATCAAGTGCCACCCAACACATTAACTTAGAATAAACAAAGTCTTGTTTTTCGTCTCTGGTTTCCCAAATACCCTGGTCTTTTGTGTGCCAGTTTTCGCAAACCCAATCGATATACTTAGATAAGTTAATCCATGTGTCGTAAGATATCGGGCTTCCATACTTATCATAAAGATAAACAGCATCCATTAATTCGCCGTAAATATCAAGTTGGGTTTGATCGTAAGCACCATTACCAATACGAACGGGAGATGAACCTTTATATCCTTCTAAATGCTCTAAAACTTCTTCTTTAAGGTCTGTTCTACCATCAATACCATATACTATCTGCAATTGCGAATCTGCTTCTGAATCTGACGGACAAAGGGATATAATCCAATCGATAAATTTTCCTGCTTCTTCTGTAAATCCAATTCTGATTAATCCATAAAGGGTAAAAGCAGCATCGCGAATCCAACTGTAACGATAATCCCAATTCCGCTCACCACCTAATGTTTCGGGTAAACCACAAGTGGGTGCTGCGACAATTGCTCCAGTTGGTTCGTAGGTAAGTAATTTTAACATTAACGCCGAACGCTCTACAGTTTCGCGCCATCGACCTTTATAGGTACACTTAGAAATCCAACGGTGCCAGTAATCTACGGTATCTTCAAATATCTGTGTAGTTGCTTCTGGATTCAGTGGTAAACCACAACCTTGCTCACAATCAATTTCACGTAATATAAATACTGCTGATTCACCCGCAGCCAAAGTGAACTCTGCAAAAACACCTTTGTCATCCTGCTTGAGAGGGATATCACTAACTAATCCTAAATTTAAATCGGCTGATTTGAAAATTACACCACCTTCACTCATCTGGGTTTCGTGATGATCGCGAGCATAATTAAAAGCAGGATAACACTCCATGCGAAACTTCATGCTGCTGCGGATGCCGCTTACCTGCCTCACCAACCAATGATAACCGTCTTCGCCCTCAGATAATCCTACAGGCATAAAATCGATCACTTGTCCGACACCACAATCAGCCAGAAAGCGAGTTACTAAAACGTTAGTTTCAGGCCAATAAAATTGTTTGTGATCGCGATCGCAAATTGTAGGTGAAATACTGAAATGTCCACCTTTATTTTCATCGAGTATAGCAGCGAAAACACTTGGGGAATCATGTCTGGGGTAGCAAAACCAATCGATAGAACCATTCATACCTACCAAAGCGGTAGTATGCATATTGCCGATGATGCCGTAATTTTCGATTGGTTGATAAGCCATGATAGTGATTTGTAATTCCTAATTTACACCCAGAAATCGCGTTGCTTTTAAAAACCCGATTTTTCTTTTATTATCAGAGTTTATTTTAATGAGTTAATGATCAAAAGACTACCTCCAATGGATTTTATTTTTTTATAACTTCAGATAGATGTGTACTGACATCTCGGCAAAAAATGTAGAGACGCAAGGGTTCGCGTCTTTACAAAGGATTCTGGGTGATCAAAAAATTAAAAAGTTTTTAGCTGACTTTGCATTTGAGGAACCTGTACCCCAAGGGACACCATTAATGTTGCCATATATAATGTCAGTGATAACCACAGTAAATGATTATTTTGCAAGTACCAAGCCATACCGGCTATTGGCATAAATCCTAATCCCAAGGCAATTAAGGCAGAATTACGCAGTCTTGCTCCTTGTTTTAATCCAACAGTATACCCTTCAAGCATGAAGGCAATAGCACCAAAGGTTAACAGCGGCAACAACCAATCCCGATAATTCGTAACAGATTGGCTAATATCGGTGTGACTGGTTAACAAGCCAAAAATCGTTTGGGGAAATAAAATAGTTATCGAGGAAAATATAGACGCAATTAATACACTACTAAAAATAGAAACTTGCAATACCGGCATCATTTGCGCGGTTTCCCCTTTACCTTTAAAATTACCGATCAAAGATTGAGTAGTTAAACCGATGCCGTTAACTGCGAACTGACTTAAGAGTACAATTTGTAGCAGCAATCCGTTTTCTGCGATTACCTCATTTCCCATCGCCGCACTGAGGTTAGTGAAGATAGAATAGGCAGTAATCAGAGCCAAATAGCGGACGAGAATATTAGTTTTGAGTACTATACTCGCTTTCAGAGCTTGCCAATTAAACACATCTTTAATAATTGTGGGTAATATTTTCCAAGGAATATTCAAACCGACGACTACCAACCCTACCAGCAGCGCTAAATATTGACTTAAAGCGGTAGCTAACCCGGCTCCCATGCTTTCCCAGCCCCATCGATTAATCATTACATAGTCCAGTATCACATTCGAGCAATTACCGACAACAGAAATCAGCAACACGAGAAAATTCATTTCCCGCCCCAGAAACCAACCAATCAGTACAAAATTGAGTAGAACCGCAGGAGCCCCCCAAATTCGAGCATTGAAATAGTCAATCCCAAAAACTTTCACATCCGGAGAACCAGCTAGAATCGCAAAACCAAGCTTTTGGATGGGGTATTGTAAAATCAGAATGACAATCGCGATCGCAAATGCAACTAAACTACTCCGCAATAAAGCAAGTAGAATTCCTTTTTCATCATTTTCTCCCACAGCTTGAGCGGTAATAGCGTTGGTACCGTTGCGAAAAAACTTCAAAACTCGATAGAGGTAATCGAATAAAATGCTGGCTAAAATTACCCCTGCTAAATGACGAATATCTGCCAAATGTCCGAGGAATGCAGTATCAACTATTCCAGATAACGGTACCATCATATTCGAGAGAATACTCACAGATGCCAGTCGCAAGAACCGAGGTAAAAAACTACTATAGCGAGATGGAAGCGTAAAGGATAAATTCAATGAACTCATAGAAGAGGTATTCCCAGTTGATTCCTTTTAATGATTATTTCAGATGTTAACGGAATGCAGTCTATATTACTAAATAGTTATTTTTGATTTTTAAATGACTATACTAACTTTTTAAGTCGGTTAAAAGTAAAAACAACACCTTTTCTATAAATTGGGAAGAGGGAAGAGGGAATTGGGAATTGGGAATTGGGAATTATCACCTTTAAGCTTTAACCTCTAACCTTTGACCTTTCAGTGGTAATTCAATCACAAATTCCGTACCTTGTCCTAACTGAGAAAAACATTTAATTTGACCTTGATGTTTTTCAACTACAATTTGATAGCAAATAAGTAACCCCAATCCTGTACCTTTACCGACTTCTTTTGTGGTAAAAAATGGGTCGAAAATTTTATTTTGTATTTCTTCTGGTATTCCACAACCGTTGTCGGCAATTTTAATGATGATTTTATCATTAATTGCTGCGGTGGTAATTTCAATATTTAAAGTAACTTGAGCAGAGGTGGAGGATGATGTAGAAAATTTTTCTTCTAATGCATCAATACTATTGCTCAAAATATTCATAAATACTTGATTTAATTGAGCCGGAAAACATTCTACTAATGGCAATTTATCATATTTTTTGATAATTTCAATTCCGGGAAATTCGCCATTTGATTTTAATCGGTGCTTTAAAATAAGTAAAGTGCTGTCCAATCCTTCGTGAATGTTTACTGTTTTTAAATCAGCTTCATCTTTACGAGAAAAATTTCGTAAAGAAAGCACAATTTGACTAATCCGCTCAGAACCTATTTGCATGGAATTGAGGGTTTTTGGTAAATCTTCGAGAATAAAATCTAAATCAATTTGTTTAATTTGTTCTTGAATTTCTGGTAATAACGTTGAAGAATTTTGGCGATAAAGATTGATCAGTTTGACTAAAGCTTCAGTATATTCAGTTACATAAGTTAGATTACCAGAAATAAAATTGACAGGATTATTTATTTCATGAGCAACTCCAGCGATTAGCTGTCCCAAACCTGCCATTTTTTCACCTTGAATCAATTGAGCTTGAGTTTGTTTTAATTCTTGTAAAGCTTGAGCAAGTTTTATCGCTTGAATTGTAGTTTTTTCCAGTAATTCTGCTTGCTGAATCGCGATTCCTAATTGCGTTCCAACTTGTGCAAGTAAGTTGACTTCTTCATCTTTCCAGTAGCGCGGTTGCGAGTGTTGATAAGCAACCAATAGTCCCCACAATTTATCACCTTGAGAAATGGGAACAAAAGTTTCATTGCGGGGTAAATTATCGTCATCATCATCATCAGAAAATGCTGGTTGAACAATTGGTTGGATATTGATAACAGGTTTTTCATCGTATTTAAACGAATCTGCCACAAATTTACCTCTCCAATCGGAATTAAAACGATAAATTGCAACTCGTTCAACTTCTAATAATTCTCTTACCGCTTGAGTAGTAGTTTTAAAAATAACTTTAATATCGAGTGATTGACGAATTTTATCAACAGTTTCAGCCAGAAGTTTTTGCCGTTCCATGGCTTTTTCTCTTTCTGTCGCTTCTGCTAATTGTACTGCTTGTATCCGGACTTGTTTTAAATAGGAATCTTGTTTTAAAGCAATACTAAGTTGTTCGGCAATTTGGCTGATAAATTCAATTTCTGAAGATTGCCAATTACGAGGATTACTACATTGATGAATACATAATAAACCCCATAATTCACCTTCTCTTAACAAGGGTGCCACAACATTAGCACGAACCTGAAACTTTTCTAAAATTTCTAAGTAACAATGTTTAAATTCTTCTTGATGAATATCGGCGATCGCATTCACTCTACCTTGTTGATAAAGTGGTGCAAATCGTTGGCTAAAGCAATGATCATAAATTTTTGTAGCTATAGCCGAAGTCCAACCAAAAGCGACATCTTCGTAAATAAATTCTCCTTCCCAATCAGCTGCTTTGTCAAAACGAAAAACTCCGACTCGATCAACTTTGAGAAGTTGACGTACTTCGGTGACAGTAGTTTTAAAGATGGTTTCTAAATCTAATGATTCACGAATTCGAGTAATAATACCAGTTAATGCTTTTTGCTGTTCTGTTTGATATTGAGCTTCTAATAAAGTTTGATTATGCTGTAAAGCAACTCCTAAATTATCAGCAATTTGACGGGTAAATTCAATTTCTTCCGATTCCCAATTACGAGAATTACCACATTGATGAACGCATAATAAACCCCATAAATCTTCTCCTTTAAGTAAAGGCACAACCAAATTAGCACGCACTTGGAATTGAGCTAAAATTTTCTCGTGACAATCACTCAATCCTGCTGCATAAATATCAGCAACTGCTTGCACTCTACCTTGTTGATATTCAGCCGCAAACTGCTCTCCAAAACAATGGTCGTAAACTTTCGCTGCAACAACAGAATCCCAATCAGGAGCGACACTTTCCCAAATAAATTCTCCTTCCCAATTTTGTTGAACATCGAATTTAAAAACTGCTACTCTGTCCGCTTTTAACATTTGTTGAACTTCAGTAACAGTTGTTTGAAAAATAGTATCTAAATCCAAAGATTCCCGAATCCGAGTAATTACTTTGGTTAATGTTTTTTGTTGTTGCGCTTGATTTTTAGCTTTAGATAATAATTCGTGCTGTCTTAATGCTATACCAATTTGCGCTCCAGTCTGGGTAATTATTTCCACTTCATCTTGAAGCCAGATTCTCGGTGCGGAGTTTTGATAAGCAGCAATGATTCCCCACAGTTTTTCTCCTTGAAGAATCGGAGCAGTTGCAAAAGCTTTTATTTGAAATTTTTCTAATAAATTTACATGAGATTGAGTTAACCCAGCTTGGTAAATATTATTAACAGTAAATGTTTCATTACGAATGTATTTCCCTCCTGGAGTTTCCTGTAAATAAGTATCATTAATTATTGCTTGATCATCAATTAAAGGAGTTAATTCTTCTGCAAAAGATTCCGCGACAAAATGACCACTCCAATCGGAATTAAAACGAAAAATAGCAATGCGATCAGCTTGGATTAATTCCCGTAATTCTTGAGTTGTTGTTTGAAAGATAGTCTCAATATCAAATGTTCTACGAATTTTATTAACAATCTGACTAATTACCTTGTCACGTTGAGCCGATTGACCTAATCTTAAAGCCTGTAATTCTAACTTTCGGAAATATTCGGCTTGTTGAATAGCAACAGTAAAGTGTTCGGCAATTAATCGGATAAATTCAATTTCCGATTCTTGCCAATTACGAGTATTACCGCATTGATGCACACAAAGCAAACCCCATAAAGTATTTTTTTGCAGTAATGGGACAATCAGATTGGCACGTACTTGAAATTGGCTTAAAATGTCAATATGACAATCACTTAATCCGGCTTGATATATATCACCAACTGCTTGCACTCTCCCTTGTTGATAATGAGCCGCAAACTGCTCTCCAAAGCAATAATCGTGGACTTTCTTGGCAATTACTGAATCCCAACCAGATGCAACATCCTCTGAAACAAATTCTCCTTCCCAATCATTTTCAATATCAAATTTAAATACAGCTACTCTATCAGCTTTAAGTAACGTTCGCACCTCGGTTGCAGTATTTTGAAAAATAGTTTGTAAATCTAATGATTGTCGAATTCTCGTAATTACACCTGCAAGAGTTTTTTGCTGTTCTAGCTGCTTTTCAATTTGAGCATTTGACTGTTTTTCTGATTTGGTTGAGCGATATGTCATATTTTTTTGATATTAATCAATATAGATTTATGAGTAATTAAATTTCGTACAATATAATTAAATTAATTATGTACTATATATAACATATAATTAAATATAGTCTAGAGTTATTACTAGTATTACCTAATTCTTTGAATCTAAGTGTTTTAAGGAAGTTAAATGATGCAAGATGAATTGATGTTCTAGGATTACAAAAGTACTTACATACAACAAAATGGACAATTCCACCCCACAAATTTGGCAACAACCACCACAACCGATCAATCAAATCCTCGAAGCACCTCCTCCACCGCAAATTCGTATTTCTCCTGACAGACGCTGGATGGTGGAGTTAGAACAATCACACTTAGTTCCTATGGCTTTACTTGCGGAACCGGAAGTTGCCATAGCAGGTTTTCGCGTGAATCCGCAAACTAATGGTCCGGCTCATCACAATACTTACTATAGTATGAAAATTAAATCGGTAGATTCTCCCAACAATGTGAGAATCATCGAATTACCAGAAAATCCTCGCATCAGTTTTATCAAATGGTCTAGAGATAGTCAAAAATTAGCTTTTACCTTAACTCAAACAACAGGTTTAGAACTTTGGGTTTTGTACGTAGCAAATGGAACTACCAAACGTTTAACAGAACCCGTACTCAATGCTGCTTACGGAACACCGTACCGTTGGTTTGACGATCAAACATTAATTTGTAAATTTGTTCCCCATAATCGCGGTGAATTACCAACCGAATCTAACATTCCTCCTGGTCCTTTAATTCAGGAAAACTTAGGTAGTAAAAAACCAACTCGTACCTATACAAATTTACTTAAAAATGCTCATGATGAAGCATTATTTGAATATTATTTAACTTCAACTTTAGAAAAAATTACCCTTGAAGGAAACCGCAATCAATTAATTTCACCTTGTCTAATTCACGAAATTGTTCCTTCCCCCGACAGTAATTTTATTTTAATTTCTACTATACACAAACCGTTTTCTTATCAAGTCCCCGCAGCACGTTTTCCTAAAAATATATATGTAATTGATTGTAACGGAAACCAGATTTATCAAGTAGCAGATTTACCTCTTGATGAAGAACGTTCCATCAAATTTGATGCTGTACGTAAAGGTCGAAGACGAATATCCTGGCGCAGTGATGCAAAAGCTACATTAACTTGGGTGGAAGCACTAGATGATGGAGACCCCAATCTAGAAGTTGGCGATCGCGATGCTTTATTCATCTTAGAAGCACCATTTACGGCAACACCAACCCAATTATGGAAGTCAGAATATCGGTTTAATTCAGTAGTTTGGGGGTCTTCAGATGCAGCGCTGGTCTATGAAAAATGGTATGATACACGTCGTTATAGAACTTGGCGAATTTACCCAAATCATCCCCAAACACCACCACAATTACTCTTCGACCGCAGCTTTGAAGATAAATATAACGCTCCCGGAACACCGATAGTCAAGTTAGGAGACTATGATTACCAAGTTCTCCGTTTTGCACCCGATAATCAAACTATATACCTCAGCGGACGCGGTGCATCACCCGATGGAGTATATCCCTTTTTAGATAGTTTCAATTTAGAAACCCAAGAAACCCAACGGTTGTGGCAATGTCAAGACCCTTATTATGAAGAAATATTTGCTGTACTTGACGACGAAGCCCAAAACCTAATTACCATACGTCAGTCCCAAACCGAACCACCAAATTTGATGCGGTTTTCTCGGAACAATAAGGATAAAAAGATACTCACTAATTACCAAGACCCCGCACCGCAATTAGCCGGAGCTCATAAAGAATTAGTCCAATATCAACGAGCCGATGGAGTGCAGCTATCAGCCAAATTATACTTACCTCCCGGTTATGATTCCGAACGAGACGGTTCCTTACCGACAATATTCTGGGTGTATCCCGAAGAATTCAAAGACAAAGAATTTGCTGGACAAATCACCACAGCCGAGAATACCTTCAGTCGTCCCGGTATGACTTCTGTATTATTTCTATTAACTCAAGGATATGCAGTACTTTCCGGTGCAACCTTACCCATCATCGGTGAAGCAGACAACGAACCCAACGATACCTATGTAGAACAATTAATTGCTGGAGCGCAAGCCGCAGTTGATTATGTAGTTAAACGTGGAGTCGCAGACCGGAAACATATAGGTATCGGCGGACACTCTTACGGTGCATTTACCACCGCAAATTTACTAGCCCACACAGAATTATTTTGTATGGGAATTGCTAGAAGTGGAGCTTACAACCGTACTTTAACACCATTTGGTTTTCAAGGAGAACAGCGTAACTTTTGGGAAGCACAACAAACTTACATTCATATGTCACCCTTCACTCATGCATCGCAAATTAAAGCACCATTATTATTAATTCATGGTGCAAACGATAGCAATCCAGGGACATATCCTTTACAAAGCAAACGTTTATATGAAGCACTCAAAGGTAATGGTGCAACTGTGCGATGGGTAGAATTACCTTGCGAAACCCACAGTTATCGTTCTCGTGAAGCAGTCGCTCATGTACTTTGGGAAATGGTTAACTGGTGCGATAAATATTTAAGAGTTAGGAGTGAGGAGTTAGGAGTGAGGAGTTAAGCTAAAAAGCCTTTAATTTGTTTGTATATTTAAATTTTATTAAAGTCTTGTAGTGCGGGCATGATGCCCGCTAGAAAAATACAAATTAAATGCGCGATAACTTAGGAATTGGAATTGTTAACTATTTAAAACTTTTGCATATTATTACTAATAGGGTCAAAATTCGGAGTAAAATGAGTGCTGTCATCGTAGCAAGCTCTAGCGAGGTTAGCTCCATAAATCTTAATATACTTGAGCTTAGCTCCCCGGAGATTGGCATCTTTGAGATTTGCACCGCTCAAATTGGCTCGGGTTAAATTAGCATTCGCTAAATTCGCACCCCCTAAATTCGCTCCCCACAATTTGGCTTTTGCTAAATTAGCATTTGTTAAATCCGCTGCAAATAAATTGATTCCCACTAAATTAGCTCCAATTAACTTAGCCGAGCGTAAATTAACTGTCGTAAAATCTCTTTCTCCTGCGTCATAACGTCGCTGTAATTCTTCAGCATCCATATTATTGATGTAATCTCCGCTTGTAATTGTGAAGCTATTTCCATTCTCACTTACGACTGGGGTTATAGCAGTAACCATAAGCTGCAAATACTCCCTTCTTGCCCTAAAATTAGCTTTCACCCTTGTTGGTGCAGTTCATCTCTATGAAATCTCTTTCCTCCGTGTTCTCTGCGTCTAGGACGGTTTTTTTTAGGTAATCTTTCAGCGGAAAACGAGTATTAATAATGTATTTCATCCCAGATGTCTTTTTCTCATAGCATAGGTCTTGTATTAAAATTATAGTGGGGCTTATAAGTAAATAATATTTAAATAATAATATTTAAATAAATCATATTTAAATAAATCATATTTAAACAAATAAATCTGGAGTTACTTACATGAACTTAAAAAAAATTAAAGGTTTGTGGATGATTGTCAGTGCTTTGATGCCGATTTTTTGGATACTAATTTGTATTAGTATATTTCTTGATGTGAGTCACCTGATAAATGGTACTGTAAATCAAGTTAACAGCACCTTCGTTGGTATAGTCAGTACATTAGAACAAACCACAGATTCTCTAAATATTTCTGTAGAACCGATTGGCAATTTAGAAACTACTTTATCTCAACTTTCTCAGAAAATTAACACTATTCCCGTAGAAATTAAAATTCCTGAACTTAAGATTCCCGATACAAAATTACCTGTTAAACTGCCTAGTATTCCCGGTTTTGATATTCCAGTACCGGGTTTAAAAGATACAAAAAATATATTGGCAGAAAACTTTGTTATTCTGAGTAAATTTAATGAGCTAATTGGTAGTATTCCGGATATCAAAGAAATCCAAGGATATTATCAAGAAATGCTTTTAGAAGTGCAAAATTTAGTAAAAGAACTACAAATTATTGCTCTCAAAATATTAGCTTTAATTCTTTTTGGAGCAGCAATTATGATTCCCTTGTTAATTAGATTATTGATTACTCCTTATCTTAAATGGACTCACACTAGAGTTAGAAAAGGTTGGGAATTAATGTCTAATTCGTAATTTCTAATTTGTAATTATTAACCTTAACCTGGAAAAGACGTAACGCCCGGCTACGTCTCTACAGTCATTTTTCATACTGTAAGGGGTACACCCTCATGAAATGTGAGTAATTCTCCCGGTTGAATTTGCGTCCAAACTTCGTTATCTGTAAGGGGTGTAGTCGCGATGACAGCAACTCTATCACTAGGGCGGGTTAATTCGCTGAAATCCACTGTCACATCTTCATCAATTAAATGAGCCGCAGCAAAAGGTGCTTGCCGTACAATGTAACAAAGTTTAGTTGAACTGTAAGCAAAAAAATGTTCGCCATCAGTTAATAGATAATTAAATATACCGTGTTTAGCGATTTTATGAGTGATTTTTTTGAGAATGGTCAACAATGGTTCTAAAGGTGGTTTTACCATGGGAAATTGTTGTCTTAAACTTTCTAAAATCAAGCAGAAAGCTTTTTCGCTGTCAGTATTACCCACAGGTTCATAAAAGTCCATAAATGGCAAATTAAAATCTTTCAAATCACCATTATGAGCAAAAACCCAATATCGTCCCCATAATTCTCTACGGAAAGGGTGAGTGTTTTCCAAAACAATTTCACCTTGAGTTGCTTTGCGAATATGGGCGATGGCGTGAGTTGAATGAATCGGATAACGTTTCACAAAATCGGCAATTTGAGAATTAACGGAAGATTTAGCATCCATAAAAATCCGACAACCCTTTCCCTCAAAGAAAGCAATACCCCAACCATCTTTATGATCATCAGTTTTACCTCCCCGAGCTGAAAAGCCTTCAAAAGAAAAGCAAATATCAGTCGGTACATTGCAATTCATTCCCAGAAGTTGACACATCGCTCGGTTATTCAGTTATTGGTTATCAATTTTCACCAGTCAGGTGAGATTCAACAATTATCAATCATCAGCTAACAGTTATAAGTTATCGGTTAACAGTTAGTACCACCGGAGTTAGGAGTTAGTTGACAGTTGACAGTTGATAGTTCTTATTTATTTCTCCCCATCCCCCCATCACCCCATCCCCTTATCCCCTTGTCCCCTTGTCCCCCCATCACCCCATCCCCTTGTCCCCTTCCATCCCCCCATCACCTTATCCCATCATCCGTGCTGCTACCATATAGCGAAAAACATACTCTAATATTTCAATATAGTTACGTGCTTGTACGGTAGATTCTGCCCAAACTGTTACACCGTGGTTACGAATTAATAAAGCGGGTATTTTAGGAGGATTACTACTAAAGCGTTCTTTGATTTCATTTGCGATGCGCTCTACTTGTAGATAATTATGGAAAACAGACATTAAACAACAAGGATTTTCTTCCCAAATTCCCAATCCTTTGAGCATTTCTAATGATGGTAAAGGTAATTTACCTGTTTCTGCTAAACCCGAAACCAAATTTGCTTCTACAGAATGGACGTGATAACAAGCTTGTGCTTGGGGAAACAAAGTATATATACATTGATGAATACAAGTTTCTGCTGAAGGCTTTAAATTAGCTGAGGATTCTAATCTGCCATCAGGATAAACGCGAACGAAATCATCAAGGGTTAGCTCTCCCTTCAAGCATCCACTAGCTGTAATCCAAAAACTGCCATCGGGTAAACGTGTTGAAAGGTTTCCCGCAGTTCCTACCATCCAACCTTGCTGGTAAAAGCGAGATGCAGCATTGACTAACTCAATACGTGGGTCTGCTAAAATTGTACTGTGCATAAAGGTCAAAATTACTTCCACAAATCTTTTAAGTAATCGCGTATTTCGATAAAGTCGTTCCAGGGAATATACGGTTTGGAATATTCCTCTAGATACTTGACTAAACGGTCGCGAGCAAATACCATTGGCACTTCCAAGGACATATTTAGATCCGTCAGCGAATCACCTATGGCAATTTTCTCATCCTTGGGATACTTTTCCATCACCTTAACTTTGGCAACTAATTCGTCACCTTCCTCATACTCGGAATTTACCTGTAAATATTCGCCGCTAATATCTAGATCGACAGCGTGAATTGCCCAAACCTGTTCGAGCAAATCCCCCATAACAACTTCTATAATACTCCGCAATCCACCCGAAACTATAACTAGAGGAACGTTGTAATCTTGCAAAAAATCGAGAAATTCCCCAAATCCTGGACGTATCTGCTTACTACGGCTAAATTCCAGGATTTCTGGGTACACAGAACATGGAATTGATTCTAAAATCTGCTTAACTCCTTGCCGCAGCGTTAATTTTTGTGCGTACATTTGAGGAATTAATTGTTGGGAAACCTCTGGAGAAAACTTTTTCAACACCGCAACAAAAGTTTCTTCAGCCGTAATAGTACCGTCAAAGTCGCAAAAAACGATTCGCTTGGACATTTTATACGCGAAATAAGATTATAAGTTATCGATAATAATTCCGGCGTTGCCTGTTTTTCAATCAACTAGAAAAATTAATTATAAAATAATATCCTAATATTAATATCTCAATATATTACATATACTTTCTTCGGTTATATCTTGCACCATAGAAGCCTATATATAGTCAAAATAATGACTAATTGTTTGACTTCGTTTTTACCCACTTGGGACTGCAAGCCCCAGTCTGATAGCACAAGTCCATTAAAATGGACTAGAATGCTACATTTTTCTGTGATGGAGCTACTCAGGTTAATTAAAAATATTTATTAAAAATATTTCTTGTAAATTTTTGTATCGTTCTCAAACAATTCATTCAAGTTATACACTACTCAAACGCTTACTCAAACATGATTTCTAACAGCAGAATGTCATGCTAATAACTGTTAGAAGATTATACATAGGGTGAAATAAATGGCTGATATCGTAGATACCGCAGTTAGTGCTGGTTCTTTTAATACTTTAGTTGCGGCTGTTAAAGCTGCTGGTTTAGTAGATACTCTTAAAGGCAAAGGTCCATTCACCGTTTTTGCACCTACCGATGATGCATTTGCGAAGCTTCCTGAAGGTACAGTAGATGGATTACTTAAGGATATTCCCCAACTCAAGAAAATCCTAACTTATCACGTTGTTTCCGGTAAGGTAATGGCAGCTGACGTGGTTAAGCTGAATTCAGCTAAAACAGTTGAAGGTTCAGAAGTGAAAATTGATGCTAGTAATGGTGTCAAAGTTAATGATGCTACAGTCTCTCAAGCAGATGTTGAGACTGATAACGGTGTTATCCACATTATTGACACAGTGTTGCTTCCTTCCTAAGCAAGTGTCGATCAAACTAAATCATAGTTAGTTGATTATATTAATGAAGTAATATCTTTATATAGTTATCTATAGTTATTACTTCATTAATTTGATTAAAAAAGGTCGTAAGCAACCCAATCAAATTTCATTGTTGCTGATTTTATTGATGATAACTATTTGTTTTTTTAATTCATAGTCAATATGGTAAATTATTTAAGTTATAGCAACTAGAAATTAACTTACATAAATTTATCTACAGTTATTATCCGCAGAGGCTTTGAACTATTTTTATCATTGCTTGAGAAGATAAAAAATTTAATTAACTCAATTTTTTGTATAACTTAGTTGTAAAGAAAACGTTGCAAGTTACAATAAAAATGTGATTCGTAAATTTTACGATAATATCTCAACAAAAAAACTTGGATGAGGTCTTTTTCTTGTGGCAAAACGGTCACTCCAGGCATCCTCAGCAGGAGTCAAACAAGCCAAAATAGCTTTTACTAATAAAGGCTGGACTCAAGAAAATCTGGCAGGGGAAGTGAATCTCAAAACTCGTCAGCCAGTTTGGAGATTTTTTACAGGTCGTCCGATTGAACGTTATACTTTTCTTGAAATTTGTTCTGTATTAGAGCTAGATTGGCGCGAAATTGCGGCTAATCTCCCAGCCGAGTTTTCACAACCACGTCAGACATCTAGAAATATTGATGCTCTGGTAAAAAAATTGCGATCGCAATGTCGAGAAAAAATTCAACACCAGTGCGGTAGTTTACAATTATTGGATACTAACCGTCCTGTTGAAATCGCAAATATTTACATTGATGTGAATATATTCGAGGAGATTGCGAGTCAACAGTGGATAGACATCTTAAATTTACAAAATCCCACAAGCAAACAATTTGATACTTTTGGGTTAGGTGAGATTTGTGAGAAACAAATACCAGCCATGAAGGCAGTTGAAACCCATTCTAAACTTAGGGTATTAGGTAAACCAGGGTGTGGTAAAACTACTTTTTTGCAACATCTGGCGATTCAATGTAACCAAGGAAACTTTGCGAGTAATTTAGTTCCGATTTTTATTACCTTAAAGGATTTTGCTGAGGACTTAAAAGATGTAGGAAGCTTCAGTTTAGTAAATTATATCAATTCTGAATTTCTTAACTGTGGTATTTTAGAACAATCTGCCATCAAAACTCTACTGGATGAGGGCAGAATGTTACTGCTGCTCGATGGACTCGATGAAATGCTGCATCAAGATAACAAGGCGGTTTTGAAGGAAATTGGCAGATTTTCTGATCAATATCCCAAAAATTTCTTTATCGTCACCTGTAGAACAGTTGCTAAAACATTTCATCTTAGAGGCTTCACTGATGTTGAAATTGCTCCCTTTACTCAATCGCAAATTGCTAGGTTTGCTCAGAAGTGGTTCTCCGTATTTACAAAGAAAAACCCCCAGGATGAACTTAATATAGCAGTTGAGTTCATTGAAAAACTGGATTTACCTGAAAACTTGCCATTGCGCCGACTGGCAGTCACACCGTTGTTTCTACATTTGATGTGCTGGATGTTCCATTCCCAAGAAGCATTTCCCAGTCAAAAAGCCCCATTCTATAAGCAATGTCTAGAACTGCTTTTAGGCAAATGGGATCAAATTAGAGGTATTGAACGGGATGAAATTTATCAGGGATTTTTATTGCCACAAAAACTCAAACTGATGAGTCAAATTGCCGCCGCGACATTTGAACATGGTGATTATTTTTTTGAACAACGAGCCGTTGAACAATACATAAATAATTTTATCACTAATTTACCCAATGCTTCCACCGAGCCAGAAGAATTACAACTAGATAGTGAAGCAGTGCTAAAAGCCATGGAGTTGCAACACGGGCTATTAGTGGAAAGAGTGCGGGGAATTTTCTCTTTTTCCTGTTTAACATTTCAAGAATACTTTACTGCCCGAAACATCGTTGCTAATCATAATGTACACTCATTAGAGCAAGCCTTGGAACGTCTGGTGAGTCACATTACAGAACCACGGTGGCGGGAAATCTTTTTGTTGACTGCTACGATGTTGCGGAATGCAGACTACCTTGTACAGTTAATGAAGCAACAAATCGATGCTTTAGTCGCTGAAGATGTTTATATCCAAGAGTTTTTAACCTGGAGAAATCAAAAATCTCTGGTTATACCCCAACCTAGTTTAGCTGCAACTTATGAGTTTGATCTGAGTCTTGTTCAAACTCCACTTAATATCCCTCACTTCACTGTTCCCTGTACAGTAGATCAAGACATTATCCTCGATACGTTATTGGATAAACTGCTTTTAGAATGTGCCATTGGCTCTAGTCATGATTTTGCTCATGCTCATGCACTCAGCAATGCTCTGAGTAATGTTCTGACTATTGTACTTGATGTTGGCTTACAGCAATCCTTGCAACAACTCAAACAAGAAATACCCGATCCATATCGTTCGCAAAGAATATTTCAGTCATGGTGGCAAATTAACCATCTCGTTTGGACAGAACGTTTAAAAACCGCTATTTACTTTCATCGCAATATCCAATATTATTGGAATTTTAGCTCTGAACAGCAGAAAGTTCTAGAAAATTACTATAATGCCAACCAATTGTTGATTGATTGCCTTAATAATAATTGTGAACTGACAGTAGCAGTGCGTCAAGAGATTGAAGGTAGTTTGTTAAATAGGGAAGAGGGAAGAGGGAAGAGGGAAGAGGGGATAGGGAATAGGGAATAGTTTTACTCCTATTATTTCTAATTTTTTGGACTCCAATCACATCATGTCCAGTTAAACACTTGTAATAAACTTGGTTCGAGAACAGTCAACAATTACCCATTACCCATTACCCATTACCCATTACAATTAACCTCTCCTTAAAGGGTAAATGATTTTTGTTCCTAATCGGTTTGAGGTGTTACCATAGTATGTATGAAAACACAAGCATCAAATATCCGCGCTGGCGATCGCATTATTGCCTACTTCAAAAATAAAATGCAGGTCTGCACAGTCAGGTGCATTTCTCATCCGGATTTAAACAATATTACACTATCAGTGTTCCTTGGCGAACGTTATCGGCATTCAAACTCAGGTGTAATTCGGTTTAAACCGGAAGCTTTAGTCGATTTGAGCAACCGAGCCTTAAAAATGTTTGAGGAAGAAACAATTCTCGAACCAATACAAGGTTAAAAAAATATGCCTTTTGGCAATCTTTTTCAACCCCATGAATTTATTCGTGGGGTGTTTTATTTACCATATTTTAAGCTTTGACTTTTGATCTTTGATTGAGAATTTTTTCTGTACCTGTATATTCAGGAACCCAACCTTCTTTACCAATAAAATAACGTATTGCTTTAATGCGGCGTGTGGGTGTTAAATAAAACCAGTGTTCACAACCGGCAGGTACATTAATGTATTCTTGTGGCTGCACTGTCAGCTCTACTTGACTACCATCGGGACGTACAAAACCGAATATGCCTTCTCCGTCGATGATGTAGCGTACTTCATCATCTGCATGGATATGTATACTATCAAACTTCTTCAACATTTGATCTAGGTTGGGAATTCCTGGATGTAAAACGATTAAATCTCGTTCTTGATAACCCGCTGTTTGCTTGAGTTGCTCAAAATATTTATCTAGGCTTTGCAATACTTGTTCTTTCTCGCTATCATCAAGGCTGGCTTGTGCAAGCTTTTGATCTAAATCTTGATTGGACTCAATTACCCAATAATCAAGTTTAACATTTAATGGTGCTAATTCTTGACTAATAGATGGTAAATCAGTATAAATTGTGCCATCTTCTAATTTTAAAATTGCCATGATTTATCTCCTATAATTAGTAATTTAGAATTAGTAAATAAAATGTATTTTTGATTACATAAACTAGCATATCATTTTCAAATATTTTCTGGAATAAATCTGGAATAAATCCGGAATAAACTCTGTTGATCGGGTTTATTTAATTATTACAGATCAAAAATTAATAGTTTAAATCTATGATTCTTGAATGAAGACAAACTCTCGACTATATATCCTTAACGATAGCGTCAATAATGGTTTGCAGCAAACAGGCATCTATGGAAAAAGTAGTTTAATATAGCAGTAAAGAGCATTCATATTTCTTAATAGATAAATCCAATGCTTGATCCAACTTTATGTCATCGTCCTCCCAGTCAGTGGCTTGAATTAAAATCCGCGATTGCGGGTTGGCTAATGACTCCAACTTTAGTAGTATTGCCGTTAGTATTCTTGATTTTATTACCTTGGATTGTTCCCCGATTTCGTTGGAAACGCTTATGGAGTGGATTCGCAACTTTATTATTAGTTACTTATTTTAGCGCTCAATTTCCTTTAACAACGGCTGCCGCAAATAAAGGTTTAGTTGCATTTATTCCTGAAGATAGAGGGCAAAATGCAGATGCTATTGTAATTTTAGGACGCGGAGAACAATTTAGAAATTCAAGAGTTGAAGTTGCAGCAAATCTTTGGGAATCCCAAAGGGCTCCTTTAATTTTTGCTAGTGGTGTCGGTGATGGAATTGAAATAGTTCAAAAACTAGAACAAGAAGGTATTCCGAAAACAGCACTTGAGGAAGAACACTGTTCTCAAACTACCAAAGAAAACGCTTTATTCACTGCTTCGGTACTGCAACCCCAAGGAGTTAAACGAATTATTTTGGTCACAGATCCTCCCCATATGTTGCGATCGCTATTAACATTTCGTAATGTTGGATTTGAAGTGATTCCCCACACAAGCCCTGCTCCCCATTTACCTCAAACTAGAAAAGCAATGATGATGTTTTATGAGTATATGGGCTTAGTTAAATATGGTTTGAAAGGGGAATTGACTCCTCAAATTGCCAAACAAGAACAGCCGCAGATTGTAGGTCAAACATAAATATAAAATGTATAGTCCCCCGGATTCATCCGTGGGGATAATCCAAATTAGAACTTCAACTAATTTAACCAACCTTCCCAGTTTTGCACAATTTCAGCAAATATCTGGTATTCTTATACAGCATAAAACCTGATGTAAATACGAATAAAGCCGCGATCGAGTACTTACCGTGAAATTTTTAGGTGTGCGAGACGATAATAAAGATATTATGAAGGGAAATAGCATAAATATAGTAACATAAAAAATTCAACTAAAATGATTATTAAGATATTAAATAAAAATTATGACAGCTAACTTATCTCTTAATTTGCATTATTTACCTGAAAATTTACCCTTAGATAATGCAGTTCGTATTGAATTAGTTGAAGGAATACCAATATTCCTTGCTTCTAGTCAGGTTCAGCAACGTATTCAGACATTAATCTATAAACAACAATACTCTACTCTTACTCTTGATGAAGACAAGGAATTAGATAGATACGAGGAACTGGATGATTATGTCAGTTTTGTGAACCGGATTATCAGAAATACTTTATTAGATAAGTAATTTTGTCTTTAAAAACATATTTTTTCTTTTACTTTCTTTTTATTATTACATTTATAATTTCAATTCATAGACAAAAAACCTATAATAAAAACCAAAAATTCCCTCCCCACATTTTGCAGGAAGGGAAAATATCTAGCTTAATTCAAACCTTAGTATCTGTAACCACCACTACTTTGGTTGGGCTTGTGTACGATAAAGCTAAGAATTTGACATTGCTTAACGTTGTCAAAACCAACTACACGAATGAAGCAGTTAGGAAACTGAGAGCGGCAACCTTGAACTTCAGCTAATACTTCTTGGGGGCTTCTAGCATTAAACAAAGGTAACTTCCACATTGTCCAATACATTTCTGTTGGTTCAGAAACTTCATTGAATTCAATCGCAGGAAAATAACCTTGATCTAAAATATATTGAATCTGACGATTGATTTGAGCGTCATTTAAGGGTGGTAAGTAGGAAAGGGTTTCGTACCGACGCTCTTTTGGTAAAGTTTGCATATTTCTGTATTAGTTGTTATTGGTTAGTTGTTAGTTGTTAGTTGTTAGTTGTTAATTGTTATTGGTTAGTTGTTAGTTGTTAGTGATTAATTGTTAGTTATTAAAAACTCCTAACTCTTAACTCCGGTGGTACTAACTCCGGTGGTACTAACTCTTAACTCCTAACTCCTAATTCCTAACTGTTTTCGCTGGAAATTTCGTCCGAGCTACTATCAGATTTTGGTTGTTCTTCTTGGATACTGGAGTTAGATAAATCTAATTGCGTAATTCGCTCAAGATGCTGCCGACGATGTTCCATATTGGCTTGCACAATCCCAGTGCTAACCATTTCCGGCAAAAATTCAGTTACTTCCTCCGCTAAATGCTGCCTGACTGTCATAATCCGTAAAGCCAACTCAGGCTTTTCTCGGAATAATTCTTCGATATACGCTTCTCCATCTTGGATTTTTTCCTTGGTAGAAAAGCGATGTAGCCAAGCTGCAACATAAGGATTCGTTTCATTAATTTGAGCCGATACCGTTCTCACTGCTTGATAAGTCAAGTAGCTTTGCAGCATCTTGGCTGTGTCTTTGGCAATTTGCTTTATATCCATACTTGACCCCAGCCCATAATAATTATGAGTTATAAGTTTTGAGTTTTAAATTAAACAGATTTTAAACTTAAAACCCAAAACCAAACACTCACAACTAATACATTTAGACGGTATCCATTGCCTCGAACTCGAACTTGATTTCTTTCCAAAGTTCACAAGCCGCAGCCAATTCAGGAGACCATTTCGCAGCTTCGCGGATAATATCATTACCTTCGCGAGCCAAGCTACGTCCTTCGTTACGCGCTTGAACGCAAGCTTCTAAGGCAACGCGGTTTGCAGTCGCACCAGGAGCGTTACCCCAAGGGTGTCCTAAAGTACCACCACCAAACTGGAGTACGGAATCATCACCAAAGATTTCGAGTAGTGCGGGCATATGCCATACGTGGATACCACCAGAAGCCACAGCCATTACACCAGGCATAGAAGCCCAATCTTGGGTAAAGTAAATACCGCGAGACTTGTCTTGCTCGATATAGTTTTCACGCAACAGGTCAACAAAACCCATGGTAATACCGCGTTCGCCTTCAAGTTTACCAACTACAGTACCAGTATGGATGTGGTCTCCACCAGACATACGTAATGCTTTAGCTAATACGCGGAAGTGAATACCGTGGTTCTTTTGACGGTCAATAACCGCGTGCATTGCTCTGTGGATGTGCAGCAATATACCGTTGTCACGACACCAGTGAGCCAAGGTTGTATTAGCGGTGAAACCTGCGGTCAGGTAGTCATGCATGATGATGGGCATCTTGAGTTCTTTAGCGTACTCAGCCCGTTTGAGCATTTCTTCACAAGTAGGAGCAGTTACGTTCAAGTAGTGACCCTTGATTTCGCCAGTTTCTGCTTGTGCTTTGTAGATAGCATCAGCAACGAAGGTAAAACGGTCTCTCCATCTTTGGAAAGGTGCCGAGTTGATGTTTTCGTCGTCTTTGGTGAAGTCCAAACCACCGCGCAAACACTCGTATACAGCGCGTCCGTAGTTCTTCGCCGATAAACCCAACTTCGGTTTAATGGTACAACCCAATAAAGGACGACCATATTTGTTCAACTTATCGCGCTCAACCTGAATACCGTGAGGAGGTCCTTGGAAAGTTTTGAGGTATGCTACAGGAATCCGCAAGTCTTCCAAACGTAGCGCACGCAAAGCTTTGAAACCAAATACGTTACCTACAATCGAGGTCAAAACGTTAGTTACAGAACCTTCTTCAAACAAATCCAGAGGATAAGCTACATAACAAATATACTGGTTGTCTTCACCGCGAACTGGCTCGATATCATAGCAACGACCTTTGTAGCGGTCTAGGTCGGTGAGCAAATCAGTCCATACAGTTGTCCAGGTACCTGTAGAAGATTCAGCAGCTACAGCAGCACCAGCTTCTTCTGGGGGAACTCCGGGTTGGGGAGTCATCCGGAAAGCCGCTAAAAGGTCTGTATCTTTAGGAGTATAGTCCGGGGTGTAATAAGTTAATCTATAATCTTTTACCCCAGCTTCATAACCTGATTTAGACTGAGTTCTCGTTTGAGAGTAAGACATATTTTATCCAATCCTAAAAATCAATCTTTTTGCTTACAAATTGCCTGACAGTAAAACCTGCGCTCAAATAGGATATTTCCTTGATAGGAAAAAATATCAATTCCTCTTATTACTTGTGCGTATTCAAGGGACTTTTGTTTACCAAAATAAAGAATACTTAGCAAAGTCTCGATTTTTCAAGTTTCTACAAGTTCTCTGCCCCTATCAAACCCCAAGCAAATCAAAAAAAATTATTCCAACCTCGATATGTCTCAAACAACAAAAAGCAGAATTACTTTAACTTAGTTGAGATTTAGACAAGCTAATAACGAAAGTCAAAACTGTACTTTGAGCAATCTGTAGCCTGTCTCACAATATATCAAGAATTTGATTGGTTATTATTTGAATTCTTTTAACTTTTATATTTGAATTTCTTATCATTTGCTAATTTTAACTTTTTATTAAGAAGTCTTTACAATATGACCGCTATAATGGTGAGTCTTTTTAGGTATTGGGAATTGGGAATTGGGAAAGAAGCGAATGTTCGTTTAAGAATTATATTTTATGTAGAAAAATCTGTAATTCGGACTCAGTTGCATGACAGATACTACAAGCACAAGTGAAACTAATTCATTCGATTGGAATTCTTTTCTGAAACAGTATAGCCGCGAGCTTCTTGAACGTATGGAAGATAGAGATTTTGCATCTGTACCATCACAGATGATTGAAGCTGTTTGGTTAGGCTACCCAGGAGCGACAAATGAAGAAATTTCTGCGGCAGAAAATCGTTTAGGTATGACTTTACCACCTTCATATAAAAGCTTTTTAACTATCACTAACGGATGGTGGATGTTTGATGCTTTGTTTGGAGGACTTTATCCAGTTCAGGAAGTTGAAAGATTAGCTACAAAGAATCAGGAATTTATAGATAATTGGAATGAAGGCTGGGAAATAGGTGGGGGCGAATCTATTTCTGTATCTGATGAATAATGTAACAGAGGTGAGTCTTGTTCAATAACGAAGCAATCATCTCAAAGGTACGGTTCATACAAGGTTTTGAAGGCTACTTACAATTTGTTGCGTAGCTCCGGTTAATTTATGCTGACTTACTTAGTACAGATTGATATCTTATGGATAGAATTAGCGATTCAAATAAAAAACGCAATGCTTGAATCTCACGCTTTGGTAGAGTAGATGCACTCCCAAGACAAGGCTTACCCGATTTCTGCCAAAAGCAAAGGAAATTATCCGACAACTTTGCCGTAATTGTTGGCTACTGATTACTGCTCACTGTTAACTGTTGACTGCATAAAGGGAACACTGTAACTAGTTGTTTTCGTAAAAATTATTATCGTGGTGTTTTTTAATCAGCGTACTAATTTATTTGTCTGTTCTTCGTTGCTGGGCTTTGTGGTATTTTCGAGTTTTGGCGATCATGGCGTTGCGGCAGAAAAAACTCTCCAGGTAGATCCAACATATTTAACTCCGACTTATCCGGCTGCACCACCACCACCGCGACAACAGCCTTTACCAGAACAAAGAAGACAAATCGAAAACATCGAAGAAACCGATTTTAGCGTCAAAGCGTTGCAGGGAGATTATACCGGAAATCTTTGGGTAGGTTACGGACGAGGTTTAACGCAAATTAATCCCCACACCGGCGAAATTTTAGCTCGCGTTAATTTGCCAAATCGTGCTATTGGGGCAATGGTACAAGATAAAGTTGGACGATTGTGGGTGGGAAGTTATGAAGGATTAAAGCGAGTCGATCCCCGCAGCAATGAAATTACAGCCCAGAATTTATTTTTACCTTCCAAAAGAGTATTATCTTTACAAGTTGACAAACGCGGTTATGTTTGGGCGGGTACCGATAGCGGTTTGGCTTTGATTAGTCCCGATGAAGGGTTAATCATGACTACCTTGAAAAAACTTCCCGGTGTTAGTGCAAATGCTATGACAATAGACGCTCAAGGTCATCTTTGGGTAGGTACTTTAGATGGTTTAGTGCGAGTTAATACCGCCAAAGCTTTTGTAATCAAGCAAATTAAAGATTTACCCGGTACAACCGTCCAAACATTAGCCATTGACTCTTTAGGATTCATTTGGGCAGGAACACCAAATAATTTACTCGTTATCAACCCGAAAACTGGTGCAATATTACGTTCTGTAACATCTTTACGCGGACGCAATGTGACATCTATAAGTTTTGCTAAAGATAAAAGCGTTTGGGTTGGTACCGATAACGGTCTGTTACGATTAAATCCATATACAGGAGCCGTATTAGATCAAGTTGCCGGTCTACCTTCGAGTAGAATTATTTCTATTGCTCCTGATGTTGGTAACAAATTATGGATTGGCACCAGTGAAGGTTTAGCTTGGTTAATGCCGAAAATGGAAAAAGCTAAACCCCATCTTGCTTTTACCCGCGCAGTGCAGTAATTGGTAAAGGGACTTTCGGGATGGGGGGACAAGGGGATGGGGGGGGGACAAGGGGATGGGGGGACAAGGGGATGGGGGGACAAGGGGATGGGGAAAAATAAATAAGAACTGTCAACTGTCAACTGTCAACTAACTCCTCATCTTCAATCCAAAATCCAAAATCTAAAATCCAAAATTGAATTATGGCTATCACTATCCAAAAATTAATTCAATACAAACAGCAACAGCGTCCCATTGTAGTTTTGACTGCTTGGGATTATCTGATTGCTCAGTTATTGGATGATAGTGGGGTTGATTTAATTTTGGTTGGTGATTCGATGGCTGGGGTTTTGGGTTATCAAAATACGCTGCCGATTTCTCTCGAAGAAATGATACACCATGCAAAAGCTGTCAGACGGGGAGTAAAGCAAGCTTTGATGGTAGTGGATTTACCGTTTATGACTTATCAAGAAAGCGTTGCTCAAGCGATGCATTCGGCGGGTAGGGTATTAAAAGAAACGGGAGCGCAGGCAGTAAAATTAGAAGGTGGATATCCGGCAATGATAAATACCATTGCTTGTTTGGTACAAGCGGGAATTCCGGTGATGGGACACGTTGGTTTAACACCGCAATCTGTAAATCAAATCGGTTTACGGCAACAAGGTAAGACAGAAGCAGCCCGAAACAAGATTTTGCAAGAGGCGATCGCCTTAGAACAAGCGGGTGCTTTTTCGATAGTTTTAGAACATATTGACCCAGATTTAGCATTAGAAATTACTAAAAAAGTTAGTATTCCTACTATTGGAATTGGAGCCGGTTCTCACTGCGATGGACAGGTTTTAGTAACTTCTGATTTATTGGGACTTTCTGAAAAGCAGCCGCCGTTTGCTAAAGTTTATACAAATTTACGGAAGACTATTACTCAAGCTGTAGAGGAGTTTAGTCAGGAAGTTCGAGAAGGAAAGTTTTAAAAGAGTTAGGAGTTAGTACCACCGGAGTTAGGAATATAGCAATCCTAAGTCCTATTGTGAAAAATTAGGCTTAAGTAGTAGTGCGTTAGCGCAGCGTGTCCGTCAGGACATACATCTTGCTCGCTTGTAGTAACTGATATTTTGCACCCGATGCATAATTAACGACATCATAAAAAATATATAAGTAACCAGACAGAATTAATTACAATATGGATTCTTTGCTAGGCAAGAATTTCAGCCCAATTTTTTTGTAATTAATTGTGTTTCACTACTTATAAATAAAAATATGACTAACATAAAAATTGAATAAAAATTTTAGTCCATTTTAATGGACTTGTCCTATCAGACTGGGACTTGCAGTCCCAGGCGAGTAAGAAGGAAGTCAAACAATTAGTAATTATTTTGAGTATGGGTTAAATAAGTTTTTTAGTATTTTTCTCATATTTTTTTACTTATTTTAATTAATTATAGGACTTACGATATTTTTCCAATTTCTTCATGGTGCGTGACACCATAATTCTGATTATTGCGTAGAGACTTAATTTAACCATTGTCAATTGTTGATGGTTCATTATCAAGTATTGAACTTATAAGTTTAAATTTATACGATTGATTATTTTTTATATTCGCATACAAGACAATCACTTAATTAATACAGTAAATTATGTTACACAAAATTGTTTTTGCAATATCTTTCGCTTTTTGAATTTTTTATAAATAAATTAACTGTATAGGTCAGGGTGACATTATCGTGGGATATTGTAAATAGTAATTTATATATGAATTGCCGTTCGTTTAAGTTTAAAACTTACAGTTCTCACTACAAACAGTTATCAGCTTTAAAATACTTCTGTTATGTCTAAGGTTCTAGTTTCCGATTCAATTGACCAGGCAGGGATTGACATCTTGTCTCAAGTTGCTAGCGTTGATGTCAAATTAAATTTAAAGCCAGAGGAATTACAGCAAATTATTGGTGAATATGATGCACTGATGATTCGTTCGGGTACTCAGGTGACTCAAGAAATAATTGAGGCTGCCACAAATCTCAAAATTATCGGTCGTGCTGGTGTGGGTGTTGATAATGTCGATGTACCCGCAGCCACGCGCCGAGGAATTGTAGTAGTCAATTCTCCAGAAGGTAATACCATTGCCGCAGCCGAACACGCGATCGCGATGATGATGGCAATGTCTCGCAATATTGCCGATGCAAACGCTTCGGTAAAATCCGGTGAATGGGATCGCAAAAGTTTTGTTGGTACGGAAGTTTATAAAAAAACTTTAGGTATCGTCGGTTTAGGTAAAATTGGTTCTCATGTTGCTAGCGTAGCCAAAGCAATGGGAATGAAATTACTAGCTTTTGATCCGTTTATTTCCAACGAAAGAGCGGAACAAATGGGAGTTCAATTGGTAGATTTAGATTTACTGGCACAACAAGCCGATTACATTACGCTACACATTCCTAAAACTCCAGAAACCACTCATTTAATTAACGCCAAAATGCTGGCGAAGATGAAACCCAACGCTCGGATTATTAACTGCGCTCGCGGTGGAATCATTGATGAGGAAGCTTTGGCAGTTGCGCTCAAGGAAGGTACAATCAAGGGTGCGGCGTTGGATGTTTATGAGTCGGAACCTTTGGGTGAGTCTCCCTTAAAAGCTTTAGGAAAAGAAGTGGTTTTGACACCGCACTTGGGAGCATCCACAACCGAAGCCCAGGTAAATGTTGCCATTGACGTAGCCGAACAAATTCGCGATGTATTATTAGGATTACCAGCGCGTTCTGCGGTAAATATTCCCGGACTCAATCCTGATGTCTTGGAAAAACTCAAACCTTATATGGAACTAGCAGAAACATTAGGTAATTTGGTCGGACAGCTTGCCGGTGGCAGGGTAGAATTACTTAACGTTAGCTTGCAAGGAGAACTCGCAACTAATAAAAGTCAACCCTTAGTTGTAGCTGCTCTCAAAGGATTGCTTTACCAAGCTTTACGGGAACGAGTAAATTATGTTAACGCTAGCATTGAAGCAAAAGAAAGAGGAATTCGCGTCATTGAAACGCGGGATGATTCAGTTAAGGATTACGCCGGTTCGCTGCATTTACAAGCAACAGGTAACTTAGGAACTCATGCTGTAACTGGTGCTTTGCTCGGTGGTGGAGAAATTCGCATTACCGACCTTGACGGTTTCCCCATTAACGTACCACCAAGTCGTTATATGCTATTTACTGTACACCGTGATATGCCCGGAATTATCGGTAAAATAGGTTCCTTACTCGGCAGCTTTAACGTTAATATTGCCAGTATGCAGGTAGGACGTAAAATTGTTCGTGGTGATGCGGTAATGGTCTTGAGTATAGATGATCCCTTACCAGACGGAATCTTGAAAGAGATTACTAAAGTACCCGGCATTCGAGACGCATATACTGTTACCCTTTAATTAATTTTGGATTTTAGATTTTGCGGAAAGTTTGGGGTGTAGATTCTCGAACCCCAAAACTTTCCAAGACGGATTTTGGATTATTCTAAAATCTAAAATCTAAAATCTAAAATTTAAAATCTAAAATCCGATGGCAAAAACTTGGTGGGAACTACAAATTCTCTGCTCTCCAGAGATTGAAGATTCGGTGTTTTGGCGGTTGCAAGAATTCGGCTGTCGGGGAACCGCTAGCCAAAAAAAAGGCAACTTGATTTCAGTACAAGCATACTTACCAGAATCCCAAGCACATCTATTAGATTTAGCTGCACTATCGCTGTGTTTGCGTCAAGATGCTGTTTGTTTGGAAGCTCCCTTACCTTCCTTACAGTGGAAACTAATTGATGAGGAAGACTGGTCGAGTACTTGGAAACAACATTGGCAACCTCAAGAAATTGGCGATCGCTTTTTAATCAATCCTTCTTGGATACCGGCTCCGGAAAATACGGAACGAATAATATTAAAACTTGACCCTGGTGTAGCTTTTGGTACTGGCGCTCATGCTACAACTCAGCTTTGTTTGGAATCGCTAGAAATGCGTTTCAGTGATATACCACAATCTTTTGTTGGCTCTGAAGATAAAAAAGAAGCTGCGGTAATTGCGGATATTGGCTGTGGGTCTGGTATACTTTCTATCGGTGCTTTACTGTTAGGAGCAAAAAAAATTTACGCTGTAGATGTTGACTCCTTAGCTGTGAATTCGACTATAGAAAATCGCGAAATTAACGGGATTGCAACGGAACGCTTGAGTGTAGCTCAGGGAAGTGTAGAAGTAGTACAACAAATGCTCACAGAGCCAGTAGACGGTATTGTTTGCAATATTTTAGCCGAGATTATTATAGAATTAGTCCCCTCAATGAGCGCCATTGTCAAACCCACAACTTGGGCTATTTTTAGCGGCATTTTATTAGAACAATCCAACGCTGTCACCGAGATTTTAGAAAAAAATGGCTGGTTGGTAGCTACTTTGTGGAAGCGGAAGGAATGGTGTTGTTTAAATGCAAGGAGAAGTTAGTTTTAACAAATATTTTTGCAAAATTTATAAATTCCCCAATTAATAATGTAGAGACGTTGCAGTGCAACGTCTTAATAACTAAAGTTTATACAATTGAACCATTAATAATTGATTAGATATTTGATTTTCTGGGATTTCAGGTGTTCTTTTAGAAATCACTATCTTGTGTTTCAAACCGAGATAACGTAAATAACCAGCTATTTCCTCGCCTCGTTGCCTTCCAATTTGCTGAGTAAACTCCGATTCACCAGGGTTGGAAAAAATTCGTATACCAACACTTTGAGAATCGAATTCTACAGCTTGATTTTTGAATTTATCTAAAGTTTCTACACCTTCACTGGTAATTTTATTGGAGTCAACCAAAAATTTTACCTGTACCTGTACCGGATTTTTAGTAATATCATCTGCTGTTTTTAGCTTTTTGGGAGTAGGAGTAGGTGTGAGAGTAGGAGTAATTGCTGTTGACGATTTATTCAATTCGTCTGTGATGAATGTATTTTTTGTAGCTTCAAGATAAGTATATTCTACATCTGAATGAGATCCAAACCCAAATTGATACGCCAACCAAATAGCAGCAATGCTAAGACCGAAAGTAGCTCCTAGAATAGAAATAAATCCAATCGGACTTTCACGCTTACTCATAAAATCCCATATTTTAATTTGCATTCTATTCTTTTTTTTACAATATTTTCTCCGTATTATCCAGTCAACGCCATTACTAGCCGCGAGTTAAAAATCAAAGGTTATTGCTGTTAAATTTAATTTTGTTCCATAAAAAAAACCCAGTTTAAAAATAAACGGGGTTCTAAGTATTATTAACTAAGTGTGATTGCGTGAAATATCTTTACGATGCCCTATTCTCATAACGCTGTTTTAGAAGTTATTAGAGAAATTGTTGTAGGTGTTGAACTAATTGCGGTGCTTGCATTGCACCTTCAATTTTATCTACTGGCTGACCTTGTTTAAACAATACTAAAGTAGGAAGAGCATAAATTTGATATTGACTTGCCAATGCGGGATATTTTTCAGTGTCAATTTTAACAATTCTTATTCTTCCTTGGAGTTGGGAATTAACTTGATCTAAAATCGGTGCCATCATTTGGCAAGGGCCACACCAATCAGCGTAAAAATCTACTAATACTGGTACATCGGCACCAGACAACATTTCTTCAAAGCTGTTGAATTCTTTTTTACTAGCCATATTACAAAACCCGTTTTTTACCTTTGCAGTTTAATATTAATGTCTAAAACAAAATTAACGTAAATCCGAGGTACGAATCAGCCTATTATATTTAGCGGGTTGAAATAATCAAATTATTTATATTGAGGAAGACTAATGGAACTAATGAGCGAAAATTTGCAGAGTCTACGCTCCCAAGTTGCCGTTGTGACTGGTGCTTCGCGGGGAATTGGAAGAGCAATTGCACAAGAGCTAGCAACATTCGGAGCCAATGTAGTTGTTAATTATGCAAATTCTAGTCAAGCGGCAGAAGAGTTAGTCTCCGAAATTACCTCAGCCGGAGGAAGCGCGATCGCGTTACAAGCTGATGTTTCTCAAGCGGAAGAAGTAGACAGTTTGATCAATACTGTTTTAGAAAAATTTAATCGAATTGATATTTTAGTTAATAATGCTGGAATTACTCGCGACACTTTGCTTTTACGGATGAAACCGGAAGATTGGCAAGCTGTAATAAATCTTAATTTAACTGGTGTATTTTTGTGTACTCGTGCTGTCAGTAAAACGATGCTCAAAAAGCGTTCTGGAAGAATTATAAACATTGCTTCAGTTGCTGGTCAAATGGGCAATCCCGGACAGGCGAATTACAGCGCAGCCAAAGCGGGGGTAATTGGTTTAACTAAAACCCTAGCGAAAGAATTTTCCTCTCGTGGTATCACCGTAAATGCTGTTTCTCCTGGGTTTATTGAAACTGATATGACTAGCGGTTTACAATCAGAAGAAATTCTCAAAATGATTCCTTTAGGACGTTACGGTAAACCAGAAGAAGTTGCTGGAATGGTGCGTTTTCTTGCCGCAGATAGTGCAGCCGCATACATTACCGGACAAGTTTTCAACGTTGATGGTGGAATGGTAATGGCGTAAATCAATTTTAGATTTTGGATTTTGGATTTTGGATTATCCTTGTCAAGACAGCCCCTCATAGAGAAATCCCACAACCAATCATGAAAATACCTCTTATCTGAATCTGCTGGCGCTTTATTACCGCGCCTACACAAGCAAAACCTGCCTCCCTCCGCAGGTTTTCAATTACAGCATTGTGCAGATAAATGAGGTAAAAAATTATATCATAAAGCTGTTGTGGGATGGGCATCCCTGCCCGTCCAAATGTACCTCAGAAATATGAATTATCAATTATGAATTATGATTAATTGTCCATTGATTTCTGACCGAAATACATGATTAAAAGCACAAATAAACCCAACCCTGTTAAATATTTAATGGGGTCTGGAATGCTAGGATTAGGAGAGAAAAATCCTTCAATAATACCGGCAATAATTAACATTGGGACAATCCCAAATACCAATTGTACTGCTTGAGAAGCATGAAATTTAATTGCATCCAAACGGCGATATTTTCCGGGGAATAAGATTGCTTTACCAATTAATAATCCTGCACCTCCAGCCAGAAAGATAGCGGGTAATTCTAAGGAACCATGGGGAAATACAAACGCCCAAAAAGGATAAGCAAGATTATTTTGACCGACTAAAGTTGCAACCGCACCAATTAATAAACCATTAAATACCATTAAATAAACTGTGAATAATCCAGCGGTGATTCCACCAGCAACTGCACCAAAAGATACTCTTAAATTATTAATCATAATTCCCGAAGATGCTAAAGGTTCGACACCAACAATCGAACCCATCCACAATTCCCCATCGTCGCGAACTTTGGAAATTATGTTTGGAGGAACTATTAAAGACATAAAGGTTGGATCTTGCCAAGCGTACCACCAAGCGACTAATGCTCCTAATAGAAATAAAGCAGTTGCGAAGATGATATAAGGAGAAGTTTGTCGTACTATTGCAGGTAATCCCCAACGATAAAACTTTGCTGCTCCCAACCACTCTTGACGACGGGAACCTTGATAAATTTGTGTATAAGCACGAGTTGTTAAACTTTGTAAATTTTGAATCGTAGTATTGCCTAAATTTTGGGTACGAGCGCGGGCTAAATCTGCGGTAACGGAACGATATAAGCTTGCTAATTCGCGGATTTCGTTGGCTTCTAGGGACTTTAAACCTTTTTTCTCGATTTGTCTCAACAAGACTGCCAAGCGTTGCCAGTTCGGTTCTCGTCTGGCAATCCAACGTTGAATATTCATGTTTATTTTGGGAAAGTAATCACTTTTAAGTTAATTTAATATAGCCTTTGAACAAATTCGATATTTTAAAACACCCTTGTTTGTATCATGTCTTCTAATTTTAATCCTCCCAATTCAGTACAACCACTGAGCTTAGGTAATGTAATCAGTGCCGGTTTGCGGCTGTATAGTTCTCATTTGAAATCTTATCTTGGTTTGGCATTTAATGCTTATTTATGGGTAATTGTACCAATTTATGGATGGGCGAAATGTTCGGCAATTTTGGCTTTGATATCGCGGTTATCTTTTGGTGAATTAGTAAATCAGCCTGAAAGCGTAAATTCTGCACGCAAAGTCGTCAATTCGCGCTTGTGGCAGTTTTTGCTGATGAACTTATTAATAATATTAATTTACTTCGTTTTTTTTATTGCTTTGATGATTGTATATGTAATTGCAGCGGTAGCAGTTGGTGGTTTAATTACTGCAATTACTAGTGGTGAAAATACGCTTAATCCCGTGATTATCATACTACTATTTTTATTCGGAATTATCTTTTTGGGCGCGATATTAACGGCTATCTTTTGGATTACAGCTAGACTTTCTGTAGTTGAAGTACCTTTGGCAATTGAAGATAATATTGATGCAACTTCAACTATTAGTAGAAGTTGGGAATTAACTCAAGGACACGTATGGCGAATTGTGGGAATTTTACTTGTAAGTTCTTTATTAACTATACCTATACAAGTTCCATTTTCTGTAGTCAGCTTTTTAATTCAGATGCTTTTAATGAGATTAGCTCAAACTCAAGAAAATCCATCATTAATGGTACTTTCATCTGTGATTAACTTAGTTATTAGCTTAATCAGTGCTGCGATAGTAGTACCTTTTTGGCAAGCAATCAAAGCAACAGTATATTATGATCTCCGCAGTCGTCGCGAAGGTTTGGGATTACAATTACGTGACCATAATATTTAATAATAGGTGAATAATATGTGAATATAAGTGAATTAAGTGAATAAAATAATTAATCTAAAATTAATCTAAAATTAATCTAAAATTAATCTAAAATAATTAATTAAAAACCATGCTCTTATGCATATATTTAGACGTATAAAATTTCGTACTCCTGAAAGTATAGAATTAGAATTTACCCTTGCAGGAATTGGTAATCGTGCTTGGGCATTGTTAATTGACTATCACGTTTTAGGATTAATAATAACTTTATTTATAGTAGTCTGGACAACCCTTTCAGTGCAGTTAACTGATTTTTGGATATCAATTTTCGGGACTCAAACTACTTTGTGGTTGTTGGCGATCGCGTTTTTTATTCTTTTCGTGGTTTACACAGGCTACTTTGTATTTTTTGAAGCATTGTGGCAGGGGCAAACACCGGGTAAACGGGTTGCAAAAATTCGCGTAATTAGAGATGATGGTAAACCGATAGGATTACCCCAAGCAACTTTACGAGCTTTATTAAGACCAGTTGATGAAATCTTATTTATCGGAGTTTTTCTAATTATGCTTGGTAACAAAGAAAAACGTTTAGGAGATTTAGTCGCCGGTACAATTGTGATTCAAAATCAATTACCCATAGCATCAACAACAATTGTCATTTCACAACCAGCTAAAGCATTCAGTTCTGAGTTACTTGAAATTGCGGATTTATCACCGATGTTACCCGATGATTTTGCTGTAATTAGCGAGTATTTACGGCGACGTGTGGCAATGTTACCAAGAGCAAAAAAGGATTTATCCTTAAAATTAGCTAACCAAGTAAAAGAAATTATTAACTTAGAAAATATCCCTCAAAATATTAATTCTGATGTATTTTTAGAAGCTATTTATTTTGCTTATCAACAAGAAAATGGAGAGTGGATGGTTGACAGTTGACAGTTGACAGTTGACAGTTGACAGTTGAGAGTTACTTCTTGAATCTTAACTACTATCCACCATCGACTATCCACTAACTACTATCCACCAACCACCATTATTTAATTATCAAAAACCAAAACTGGGGAATCTGGTTCTCGATAATAGCGAGTCATGTCATCAAATTTACGTAATTCGGCACGATGCACCGTAAATTCAGGTAAATTATCAGCCCATTGTTGATTTAACTCTGAAAGCATTGTGGCAAAATTGACACGGTTTAAATCCGGTGCAATATCGCTAAAATAACCTAAAGTGACGTGTGCTGTAAAATGATACTGTTGTTCAATTCCCAAAGCTATCAGCTTGGGATTTTGATAAATGGCTCGACGCAAGTTAATGATTTGCTCATAACTATTTTGATCCAAAGGGACTAAACAAACTGCTATAGCCCTTGGCATCAGCATTAATCCTAAGATTTGCCATCTTGGGGGATTCTTTGCAGCCACAGAATTTTGATATTGTTGAAAAATATCACTAAAGCATGACCGTAACTGTTGATCAAAATCGGGATTTTTTCCGCTAGCGTCGCGGTAAGCATTGTCCCAAATTAAATCAGCTAAAGTCAAATGAAAACTATCAGGAGGTAACGGAATAATTAAATCGGAACAACAAGGCAACTGCAAAAGTTCCTGTTGATAACCCCGCAACTTCGAGCAAAAACTAGAGTTGATTGAATCTTCTTCCCCATGGGGTGGGGTAATTAACGTATACCCAGGAAAAGATGCAGCCTTTCTTTTTCCCCCTGGGTGTGATGCAAATTTAGGAGATTCATTCAGATGCTGAACTTGAGAAGTATAAGCTTCCGGCAACGTCATCCGCGCCACCCGATTCATGTAAGTTTGATAATTATCGTCCAACCTTGATATCCTCTCGCATTCCGATAGATAAATTGTAGGCAAAATCACCCAATTTAACCAAGGTTTAAGAGGATGTTTGAAAAGTCTAATTTTATATTTTATCCGGCGCTTTATTACCGCTACTAGAACAGACGAAACCCGTCTACACGGGTTTAAAATACGTTAAAGTCCACCTAGGTGAACTTTGCTTGTGTAGTAGAGCCAGTGCGTTGATTGCGGCTCCCTCCGTTGTAGCAACTGGCGTGCAATAATAAAGCGCCGATTACTATCAACTGCCAACTGTCAACTGCCAACTAACTCCTAAGTAGCCCCCTTCCTTTCCATCCCTCTTCGACTATGCCAATCTACATTTACTGGGGTGAAGATGATTTTGCGATGTCTAAAGCAATCGCAAATTTACGCTCTCAAATTCTAGATTCTAGCTGGAGTTCGTTTAATTATACGACTTTTCCCCCAGAGCAAAATAATGCTGCAATTGAAGCGCTAAATCAAGTTATGACACCACCTTTTGGGGCTGGTGGGCGTTTGGTATGGTTAATAAATGCCAGTATTTTTCAGCAATCTGATGAAAATGTGTTATCAGAATTACAGCGGACTTTACCAGTAATTCCGGAAAATTCCCACTTATTAATTACTCACTCCAACAAACCAGATGAACGCCTAAAATCAACGAAATTGTTGAAAAAATTTGCCCAAGTTCGGGAATTTGCACTTATACCACCTTGGAAAACTGATTTATTAATAAAATCTGTCAACGATGCCGCAAATTCTCTGGGAATCAAATTAACTGCTACTTGTGCGGAATTTTTGGCAGAGGCTTGCGGTAACGATATTCGCTTACTTTATAACGAACTAGAAAAATTACAGCTTTATTTACTCGATAGTAATAAACCACTAGATGTTGATACTGCTGCTCAATTAGTCAGAAATGAAACGAGAAATAGCCTACAGTTAGCGGGTGCTATTAGAATGGGAAATACTGCCCAAGCATTAAATTTGGTTGCGGATTTGATCAATTCTTCCGAACCTGCTTTGCGAATAGTTGCCACTCTCATTGGTCAGTTTCGCACTTGGTTATGGATTAAAATTATGATGGAAAGTGGCGAACGTTCTTCACAAGCCATAGCAATCGCTGCTGAAGTTCGCAATCATTACCGCATTAAATATTTACAGCAAGAAATTCAGTTTCTTTCGGTGCAGCAACTAGTATCCTGTTTGCCCATACTACTTGAATTAGAAGTGAATTTAAAACAAGGAGCCGCACAACTTTTAACACTCCAAACTAAAGTTATAGAACTGTGCCAAGTATGTCAAAAAAGATGACAACAAATATATTTATTATATAGTTATTATATATTTATTAAATTTTACTCGTATTTTTAGGGAACAACTGCTACGGGAAACAATTCAAAGTTATTAACATCTTATTACTGTAGTTAATTATCACAAAGTATATGAAGAGAATTACTCATTATTCAAAGAGGATTAACATAACTAGAATACTTTCTAAATCTGCTGTGGTAGGTGTTATAGCTACTCTAACTATCGTTGCTAGTAGTATAGTTTCGAGTTCAAAAGCTAATGCTCAAACTCCTTCACCTGTTGATAGCGATGAGATAACCAAGTACTCTAGAGCTTTATTAACAATCGAACAAAACCGCCTTCAAGCATTTGACGAAATTAAGAAAATCTCTGGAGGTAAAGACGTTCCTGCAATTGTTTGTAATCAACCTAAAACGATGGAATCTCTATCACCGGGAAAAACTAGAGAGATTGTCAGAGAATACTGCCAAAGTTCTCAAACAATTGTTGAAAAGAATGGCTTAAGCATCGAACGGTTCAACAATATTACTTTAAAATTACAAAATGATGCAAGTTTAAAAAGGCAGATTTATAATACTTTAATTCGCCTACAAAAAAAACCTAATTAGACCTAGGCTAAATTTAAACAAAAAATCATATTTACCGCGTGAAAAATAATACCCCCAGAGTTTTATGGGGGTGTTAAATGTTTTTTGAATTTTAAAAATCAAATAAAAATCAAATAAAAATCAAATCAAATAAAAACAAATAACCACTCACAACTAATTATTAGGCAACATAAAATCTTTGCTGTTTAGCACGAATATTTTTAATGTGCTTTTTTACGGTATTAACAGTAATATAAAGCTTGTTAGCAATTTGTTTATAGCTCGATGTAGCTCGATAGAGGCTCCAAATTTCTGCTTCACGCTGCGTTAAATGGTATTTATTTGCTTCAGATAAGGCTGCATTTTTTAATGTTTCATAACGATTTTCGATTGTGACTAATAAATAAGGTTGTTTAGTTAATTCTAGATTCAACCATCTTACTCTTAAACGAAACATTGCCGACTCATCGACGAAAATATCTTCTAACCATATTGTTTGATTTTTGGTTTGATTTTTGCTCGATAACTCACAAAGATTACGAATTAATGATGTTATAGAATTTTGATTTACACTGTCTAATTGCTCGATTTGACTACAAATACTGTAAGCACTAGCATTGCAATGAACGACTTCGCCAGTTTCAGTTAAAATTAAGATACCATCTTCAATATTTTCGATTATTTGCAGTAAAAAAGGAAGTTGTTCTAAATCTCTAGTTTTTTCTAATTTTGCTATGGTTGTTAGAGTTTTCATAAGTTTGCGATTTATATCTTGATAATTGATAAACCATATTTGTAATCGCAGCAATTTAATGCGTCACTTACAAATGGCGATGAACGCAAATATTACAATTATTAGATGTTAATTGTTTTAGCCTTGTGAGACTTGATAATTTTTTATACAGCTTGACGCTAATGTATTTCGGATTTTGTTAGCGAATAGAATCTCATAATTAGAAGTCGGGTTTTTACAATAATTGTCTTGTCTAACGAGATATTTAGCTTAAAAACCCGACTTCTCACCCCACGACAAATCAAAAAGACGTTGCAATGCAACGTCTCTACATGGTTTGCTATATCTAAATTATTAACCCCAGACAAACACTTTTGCTTCAAAGGGACCTAAATCGGTCATGATACCATTATCACCGGCTTCTACATCGTAATTAGCCGTCCATTCGTGCCATTTACCCGCAGCAGGGAAATTAGGAACTTGATAACCAGCGAAGAAATTTTCCGAGAAGTTGGCTACAACTACTAAACGAGAACCTTCATCGTTCCAACGAGTATAAGCTAATACTTTTGCTTCGGGATTTTCGTGGATAAAATCAATATTTTCGGTGTATAAAGCATGATTGTTTTTACGCAGGTGAATTAAACCTTTGTAATATTCAAACAAACCTTTATTCAAATCATTTCCTAATAATCCCCACTCGATTTTAGATGATTCTTGAGTCTGGGGTTTGTATTCACCAAATTCTTGTCCCATCCACAACATTGGTACACCAACTGCTGTCATTAAAAGTGCTGCTGCAAATTTGAGCCGATGGAACGCTTCTGCATCAAAAATATTGCGATCACCCAACTCTACCATAATCCTATCATGGTCATGATTGGTAATATAATTGACAACATTTGTCGCACCCAGAAAACCTTGACGCTTACAATCGATGACATCTTTAAGTTGTTCTAAATCGAATTTATCACCACAAATATGTTCTCGTATACAATGATAAAAACTATCATGCCAACAACCATCCATTGGACCATCTACATTGGTAATACTGGGAGTTTCCGGAATATGTTCGGCAATGTTATAAAATGGTTTTGTACCTGCGGTTTTCTTGGCTTCATTTACTATCCAATACATGAAATCATAATTATCAATTTGCCGCGCTGCATCGTAACGAATGCCATCAATATGATATTCTTCAATCCAGAAACGTATTGTATCACCGATGAATTTTCGCGCTGGATAAGTATCTAAATTATCATCATATTTTTCGTAATTAAATTCCGGTCCCCAGTTATTATCAGGGTCACGGGGTTGATGATGATACCAATAATCATGGTCTATTTGTGTTAAGGGAGATGATGCTTCTGAATGGTTATAAATACCATCTGTAAACACACGAATTCCTCTTCCATGACATTCATCAATTAATCTTTTTAAATCTGCTGTTTTACCGTAACTAGTTTCCGTTGCAAAAAAATGACGTGGGTTATATCCCCAACTGTAATCACCAGGATATTCTTTAATTGGCATCAATTCAATTGCATTGATTCCTAATTCTGTTAAATAATCTAATTTTTCAATCACGTGTTGATATCTTCCTCGTGGATATTTATCATCTTCTCCACCAGAAAAATCCGCAACGTGCAATTCATAAATAACTAATTCATGGTCTGGAGGTAAAGGTTTATCGTCATTTTGCCAAACATAAGTATCGACAATTCTTTTTCCATCTTTAATATGGATAATTCCATTTTCATGACTATCTAATCCATCAATATCAGTTGCATAAGGATCAGTTACATCTACCCATTCATCTAATTCAAAAAACCAAGACTTAGTACGTACTTTAAACTTATACTTATAATCACCGTCTTCTAAATCAACTTTAACCCGAAAATAACCATTTTCATCTTTTTTCATACTAATTGGTTCCCAATCAGAAAAAGAACCAACTAAAGCTGCTTCTTCGTTATAAGGAGCAAAAAGATTGAATTCAATGGGCTTTGCCATATATTTCTTTAAAACCTAAGAAGTGTAGAAGTAGGTTTAGGAAATAAACATATCTTAATCCTGCTGCTGAAGGGCTAATAGTTCTTATCTAAATAGCAATTGGCAGTTATTGAATAAGAAGTATTGTTTAATTACTTGTACCATGTAATTATTTTGTGCTTTTAATTTAATAAAGCAATCTTTCGTCGGGAATAATTTCAGTAAGTTTGACTATTTCTGAGGAAGTATGGTTTTATTCACCAGTTAGATATTATGATATTTTTGATGTTACCAACATGATTCAACTCAACAAACAACACTTACAAACAATCTTTACTCATGCACAAAACACCTATCCCGAAGAATGCTGTGGTGTGATATTTGGTCATATAGATTGCGATCGCAAAACGGTAGTTGAAGTTATCCCCACTCAAAACGCTTGGAATCGAGAAACAGCGGGTGATTTTGCAGATCATGATCTAGATGATCTAAATTATAGTAAAAAACGCAGATATACCATAGCGCCCCAAGATATGTTACAACTGCAAAAATCTGCTAGGGAAGGCAATGTGAATATAATTGGGATTTTTCATTCCCATCCCGATTATCCAGCTGTTCCTTCAGAATTTGACCGTAGTTATGCTTGGCAAGAATATTCTTACATCATCGTTTCCGTACAAAAAGGTCAAGCAGAAGATATCAATAGTTGGGTACTTACTGATAATTCTCAGTTTCAACAGGAAGAAATTAGGGAGTTAGTTGACAGTTGACAGTAATCGGCGGTTTAAACCGCTACTACACAAGCAAAGTCCACCTGCGTGGACTTAACGTATTTTAAGCCCGTGCAGACGGGTTTTCTTTGTGTAGCTGCGGTAATAAAGCGCCAGATAAAATATGAAATTAGACTTTTCAAACATCCTTTAACCTCAAACCTTTGACCTTCGACCTTTGACCTTCGACCTTTGACCTTAAACCTTTATTAATAATTACTAATTACGTATTACTAATAATGACATTATTCGGTAGGATAAAGAGTCTGCTCCTCCAATCCTGCCTTGTTATGCTCAATCCCAATTTGGATGAAATCCAATTAACTAAGGATGATTACGAACGTTATTCCCGCCACCTGATTTTACCTGAAGTTGGGTTGGAGGGACAAAAACGTTTAAAGGCTGCTGCTGTATTATGTATCGGTACTGGTGGACTCGGTTCGCCGTTACTGTTATATTTGGCTGCTGCTGGTATCGGACGTATCGGTATTGTTGATTTCGATGTTGTCGATAATTCTAATTTGCAACGTCAGGTGATTCACGGTACTTCTTGGGTGGGTAAACCTAAGATTGAATCTGCAAAAAACCGCATTCACGAAATTAACCCCGATTGTCAGGTTGATTTGTACGAAACTCGCATTAGTAGCGAAAATGCTCTCGATATTCTCAAACCTTATGATGTTGTCGTGGATGGTACCGATAACTTCCCGACACGGTATTTAGTAAACGACGCTTGCGTATTATTAGATAAACCCAACGTTTACGGTTCAATATTCCGTTTTGAAGGACAAGCTACGGTATTTAACTACGAAGGTGGTCCCAACTATCGCGATTTATACCCCGAACCACCACCGCCGGGAATGGTTCCTTCCTGTGCTGAAGGTGGAGTTTTAGGCGTTTTGTGCGGAATTATCGGCACTATTCAAGCAACGGAAACTGTAAAAATTATCATCGGACAAGGTAAAACCCTCAGTGGTCGTTTGATGTTATATAATGCCCTTGATATGAGTTTCCGGGAATTGAAATTACGTCCTAATCCCGTGCGTCCGGTAATCGAAAAACTGATAGACTACGAACAGTTCTGCGGTATTCCCCAAGCAAAAGCACAAGAGGCTCAACAGCAAATGGATATTTCAGAGATGACTGTCAAGGATTTGAAAGAATTAATTGATAGCGGTGCAGAAGACTATGTACTGTTAGATGTTCGCAATCCTCACGAATACGAAATTGCTCACATTCCCGGTTCGGTTTTAATACCTTTATCGGAAATCGAAAACGGTCCCGGAGTTGATAAAGTTAAAGAAATGCTCAACGGTCATCGTCTGATCGCTCATTGTAAAATGGGTGGACGTTCCGCTAAAGCATTAGGAATTCTCAAGCAAGCAGGAATTGAAGGTACTAACGTTAAAGGTGGTATTACTGCTTGGAGTCAAGAAGTTGATTCTTCGGTTCCGACTTATTAATCAGAGTTAGTACCACCGGAGTGAGGAGTTGAAAATTAAAAATTACACCCTTGTGAATCAGCTAATCAACAACTTTTTCATCTCACAATCTTTTTAACTTAACTAGAAGTCGGGTTTCTGCGGTTGTAGAAACCCGACTTCTTCACCAAATCCACAATTGATTTAACGGAATCTATCGGGATTCAATTTGTTACCAGCTTGAGATGGACGAGTTTGAGGAGTAGTTTTTTTGACGTTTCGCATTAGTTGAGCGCTACCACCATCTTTCTTATCGAGGAAGGGTTTTAACTGAATAGCATCTTTTGATACTACCTGCTTACCATTGCCAAATATACTTCTACCCAAGTTAACTGCGTCTTCTAATCCACCACCTCTATAAGTGTTAACACCGATAGTTTGCTGTCCGCTGTCTGCTGAAATCAGGTTTTGGAAAACGTCGTTGCGTACTTGATAAGCGTCTCTACCGGGAGGAACTGTTAATACTAATTGACAAGCGGGGTTAGCTTCGGTAGTTACGCACAAAACGTCATACCCATTTAAGGTTGAGGTGCGAAGTTCTAGCAAACCTTGTGGACGATAGGTTTCTAAGCGTTGAGCTATGGTAGTGCAACGTTTCTGTGCATCCCAACCACCACCTAAAGTTTGGGGAGTAGCCCAAGCAAAGTATTGATTTGATTGGCTTTGGGGAGAATACATCACGGTGTAGCTACCGTTATCCATTTGACAGCTAAACCGAGTTGCGCTGTCAACAGTTTGTGAAGAACTACTTGTGGAGGTTGTGGTTGATGTCCCTGTGGGGGTTGATGTACGTGTGGTTGTGTTTGTAGAGTTTCCACTGCTTCCGGTGGTGGGTACTACAATAGCATCGTTTGAGGAGTCATATTGCGCCATTGCAGGGGTATTAGCGAATAATACCGATAATGCCAAACCGCTAAAAAATACTAACTTAAAAGGTCTAGATGACATGAATCATCCTCCAGTAAAAATTAAAAGGGAGTTATTAATTTGTAGTGACGAAGATTTTTGATAAATGATTCGGGAATATTTTGACAGTTGACAGTGGACAGTTGACAGTGGACAGTGGACAGTGGACAGTTACTTAACCTATTCCCTATTCCCTTTTCCCTATTCCCTATTCCCTTACAAAAAAATTGCATTAATCCAAACTATCCTATTGGAATGTTGTATTAACGCAAATATATAGCTCTATTTATTTGTGTAGTCAAAAAATAGTTTTCACGTTTTCAACTATGAACAAGCGCGATATTTCAAAAGATATTTCAAACCATGGGAAACATCAACAGAATCAAGTGATGCAATTCCTCTTCCAGTAGCGGAAAGTGCTGAGTTAACTCGCATATTTACACTATCACCACAGCGTGACCAAACTAAAGTTTGGATATTGTCTGAAGCAAGATAGTCTTTTTCACCCTTGATGTTTCTGACAATTTTTGGTCCAGTTGCACCAGCAAAGAAGTACTCTGCTGTGAGTCTTGCGTTGGTTGCAGCAGCAACATAACCGCGATAATCAAACTTGTAGACGGAGACTTGAAAGCCAGCAGGAACTTTAACTGGAATTGTTAAGTTACAGTTTTTACGTCTTTCTGCGGGTTTAGCCGAAGCATCTGCAACGTATCCATCGAATAGAATGCTTAATTCTTGACCATCGGGGCTAACGGTGACACTTGCAGAACCAGCAGGGCAACCGCTACCACCATAGTTTGCTCCAACTATTTGCACTTTTGGTTGAGCAAAAGCAGGTGCAACGGAAGCAGCCATTATTGATACTGTAGCCAAAAGGGTTTTGACAAAACTAATTGATTGTCTGCGGGAATTTTTGCTATTCATGATTTGTTTTATATCTGACGTTTGCCAGTATAAACACAGAAACAATTTAAAAACACGTCAAAAAAATACAAAAAAAATATTGTTTTTTACCAATCAATTGATTAGTTTAACAATATTAATCTTAAGGTTTTATTAACAGAATGCTGGGCTTTATGCCTCAACAAGCTCCTACATTTTTTGGTGATTTAATCGCACAAAGAGAGTAATTTAACAAAATTAACATTAAGGATTTATTAACAGTTGGTAATGAATTTCAATTCATTGATACTATATTTTTTTCGTCATTTTCCTCGTCTTTTTTATTGTCTTCTTTCTGATCTTTATCTTTTCTTTCTTTGATTATTTGTTTGACTTGATCTTTGATTTTTTGATGTGATGCAACTCCTTCATAAGCGTAACGATTATATCCATTGGTAGTAATTAAAGTTTCTAAATAACGTACTCTTTCACCACCTCCTGGGTGAGTTGATAACCATACTGGAGGAGCGTTTTTCTGTTCGTTTTTCATTGTTACCATTAAGTTACGCAAGCCATCAGCTGCATAACCAGCGGCGGTTAATAGTCTTGTCCCCAATCTATCGGCTTGACGTTCCATATCGCGGCTGTAGTCGAAGGTGAGTATTCTACCGACGGTTCCGCCCAAGGGAATATACTGAGTGACGTTGGATATTAAATTAGCTTGAGTTACTAGTTGAAATCCGTGGGAAAGTACTGCGTGAGATAGTTCGTGTCCAATTAATCCGGCGATTTCTGCTTCCGAATTTGTTTTGGCGATCGCACCTGCATTCAGAAAAATTTTACCACCGGGTAGCGCAAATGCGTTGAGGCTTTCTTCGGGTATGACGAAAAATTCGTATTCAAATTCGTCACGACCGGCTATTTTGGCGAGCTTTTGTCCGATATCATTGATATATGTGTTTACTTCTTTGTCTTCAATTAATTGCAATTGCTTTTTGGCTTGTTTGGCTACGGAACGACCTACACCTTCTTCACCTTTTAACAACATCATGGTAGAATCAAGAGCGGAAAATGGTCCGAGTAGACTACCTGTTGCAGCGTAACCGACAACACCAGTAATAATGTTGGCGATCGCGTTTCCTCTGGTTTCTCTACGGATATATGAGGTGTATTTTTTCAGCTTCTCATCAGCTTGTTGGCTAAATTCTTTGGCTTGGGGATGTTCTGGATTAAGTAGGGCAAATTGACGAGCCGCTAAGGAGGCTTGCATCCATTGTTTTTCGTCAGAAAGAGCATCAACTCGGACTTGTACTAATTCTGCTTGATTGGGATAAAGGGATGTGGCTTTTTCCAAGATTTCTAAGGCTTTTTCGTTTTGACCGTATTTTTTCAGAGCTTCGGCATATTTTATGTTACCGGGGATAAATTCGGGATATTTTTCTACTAACAGTTTTAATGGTACTAAAGTTCTAGTTTGTAAATTGCTGATGATTCCCGCTTGTGCTTCTCTCCAGTAAACTTTACCTGCGGGAGATAATTTTGCAGGATCAACTATAGGTTGTTTAAGTGGTTGTATATCAGATGTATTTGTAAAAGGTTGTTTGGCTTGACGGTATATTTTTTGGGCTTCGGCTATATTTCCCGCTTGGTAAAGCTTGTCTGCTTCGAGCAATTTTTTCTGACGAGCAATTTCTTCGGGAGTTGGTTGGGCTTCTTCTTCGGGTTTCTTCCCGGTAGATTCTTCTGTAGATGATTCGGGGTTTTGCTTATCGGTATCTGGTACGGTTTCTTTTTCAGAAGTTTGGATAATTACAGCCGGTGGTTGGGCAATTGTAATTTGCGGTGATTGAGTCAAGATAATTAAAACAGAAGTACCAAGCGAGAGCAATACCCAATTGAATGCGAGTATCAATGACTTCCATTGACGTTTCATAATCAGCTTTTTGATGATGGGGATTTATATACTCTTAGTTTAAGAACGATCGCAATTTCACGCAAAGTTATCTCGGAAATTTAAGATTGTTTTATCTATACTTCAACTTAAAAATATTTTTCTTTATGAGCAAAAATAATTTCATTTATGATATTATTTATATGGTGGAAAAGGTGCGCCCATTTTTTTATATATGATATTTCTAAAATTATCAATTTGAATAGTTTTAATTTAATTAATTGATTCAAACGTTTGATTTTATAGCAGCAGCCACAATTGTTAGGACATTTACCCATTACCCATTACCCATTACCTATTACCCATTGTTTATTATATTTATATAGCGAAACGTTTTAGAGACAAACCAGGTTGTGTTGTGGGTGTGGGATGAGGTATTGCTTGCACCTCAATTTCGGGTATTGGAGATGCAGAAGTTTGGGGAGTTGGTTGAACTTCAATTTCGGGTATTGGAGATGCTCCAAATCGGGGAGTTGGTTCAACTTCAACTTCAAGTTCAACTTCGGAAAAAGGAGATACAGAAGCTTGGGGAGTTGGTTGAACTTCAATTTCAACTTCAACTTTGGAAAAAGGAGATGCAGAAGGTTGGGGAGTTGGTTGAACTTCAATTTCGGGTGAAAAAGTTGGTTGAACCTGATTTTCTGGAGTTGGAGAAGTTGGTACAGTAATAAAATAGTTATTATTTTCTTCTGCTGCGGGTGGAGAAGGCTTGACAGTAGGAACTAAAACACTACCCGTAGTAGCTTTGGGGGAAGGAGTTGGTTTTGGTGATGGTGACTCATTCTCAATCGCCGGTGTGGAAGGAGAAGGAGGAATTGGATTTTGTGGCTGTGCTGATTTTGGTGATACAGGGGGAGTAGTGGGATTTTCTGTTTCTTTTTGTTTGTCTTTGTCTTTACTTTCCGATTCTGGTGATATAGGTAAAGATGTGTTGGGATTTTGTTCTTGTTTATACTTTAAACGGAAACAATCTGAGTTTTATCAAAAGTCTGGAAGTTGAGAGTA
>JACYMD010000049.1 GCA_015272215.1 Rivularia sp. T60_A2020_040
TACTCTCAACTTCCAGACTTTTGATAAAACTCAGATTGTTTCCGTTTAAAGTATAGGTAATATTAAAATTGCCAAAGCTACTCCACCAGCAACAGCAGAGAAACTCCCAGTATTCCGCACAATTAACCCATAGGCAACAAGTCCAAAAATAATCGAAGGGACTCCACTCATAATATTAGTGATAAAGCGAATTAAGCTGGCAAACTTAGTGTTTTTACCTAACTCACAGGTGTAAATAGCAGTTAATATACCTAATGGCACACTTAAAACAGTGCTGATACCGACAACCACTAATGTTCCTGTAATTGCATTTCTTAAACCACCACCATTAGCTAAAGGAGGGGGTGGTAGTTGTGTAAATGCTGCCATATCTAAGCGACTCATACCATTAGAAATGACGCTATAAAGTATGGAAATTAAAAACAGTAATGTCACCAATGTAGCGAGCATGACAACTGTTGTCATGACGATACTAAAAAGTTTTCGTGACAATATAGAACCAGTATCATAAATATCTGTTAATTGTATTGTTTGATATGAAGAATTATCTGCTAATTCAACTTGAAAATGCTTGTTGATAACTCGTGGATAAATAAATAATTCTTTGATATTTTTGAACAAATTACTAATAAGATGAAAGCGAAAAATGATAAATTCTGCGAAAGCATTGACAAAAAATGTTAGCACCATCAATACTAAAGCAGCATAAAGTAAAGCAGAAACTTGCAATCCTTTAGATTCACTAAATTCATTAGCAATTAATGAAGCAATAGTGGAACCTGGAGCAAGTAGAGAAACATTAATACGATTGGCATTTCCAATTAACATTGTAGTTGCCATTGTTTCACCTAATGCTCTCCCCAATGCTAGTACTCCAGAACTAATTATCCCTGAAAGTCCAGCAGGAATTAAGATATAAATAATCGTTTCCCAACGAGTAGCACCTAATGCGAAGGCATCTCGACGCAATTCTGGAGGTAGAGAAACCAGTGTATTGCGGGAAATAGCAGTGATAATTGGCAAAATCATCATAGCCAATACTATAACTGTTGGTAAGATAGCTCTCGTTGATGGTGCTGTACTAAACAGAGGAATCCAATTGAAGTTATTGTACAAAAAATCCAGTAGAGGTTTAATTTTGGGAATCAATACAAAAATACCCCATAATCCATAAACTACACTGGGGATAGCTGCTAATAATTCCACGAAAAATGTGATGGGAACTAGAATTTTTCTAGGTAAAAAACTTTCACTCAAAAAAATAGCAATACCTAATCCCAGAGGAATTGCAATTAATAATGCAAGCAAAGAACTAATTAAAGTCCCATAAATTTGAGGTAATATTCCGTAGATATTTTTAACAGGATTCCATTCTGTAGTTATCAGAAATTGCCATCCAAATTTTTGCATCGCAGGAAGAGCTATCCAAAAAAGTTCTGCGACAATATACACTGCAATTCCGACAATACCAAAAGCACAAAGCAGCGTCAAAATATAGAAAATTCTGTCATTAGACATTCGATTTTGGATTTTAGATTTTGGATTTTAGATTTTATAAGTCGGCTTTCTCTAAGAAACCCGACTTCTTTGTTTTGTTTTAATAAACTCGGCTTCTTATGATTCTGCACACATTTTTTCACCTAAACGTTGTTCACAAAAATATTTTTCTTCTGCGGTTAAATCTTTATGTTCCACATCTCTTCGTAGTAAAATACCATTATGACCCGCTAAAAAACGAGGTAATTGCTTATTTTCAATTACTTTAAGAGTCCGGATATCGTAAGTAGTATAAGTCGTTAATTCCGGTGAATCAAACTTAATATCCACAACAGTCAAAGCTTTCCAAGGTGGAATTTTAGCATCAATCAAAGGTCGTGGTCCCGAACCTAAAATACCCATGTGTAATAATTGCAACTTGCCACGATGAGCGGGGTAATAGGAATGATGATGACCACTAATATAAGTGTGAACATTGTAACGCTCTAGCATTTCCCGCATTTCGTCGGCATTTTCAATCACATCCCCTGGTTGATTACGACCGACAGCAACCGCATACAAAGGTAAATGACTCAGTAAAATCCGCATTTTTGCTTGTTGCGCTTGGGGACTTGCGAGAGTTTTTTCTACCCACTCCAACTTATCCTTGGGGATGCGATGAGAGGAACCATCCCAAGCCATAAAAAAGATATCTTTATACTCAAAAGTGTAATAAAAAGGAAATTCAAATTTATCGATAAATTTTATCCCAGGATCATGATCTGGTTGATTCCAATAAGCTGATGCTAAATCTCGCTCGTTTTGAAATAGAAAAGTCCCCTTGATTCCCACAGCACCACTAGCATCATGATTACCAATTGTAAAACCATAAGGAAGTTTAGCACGCCGTAACGGTGCTGCTACATGGTCATCAAAAGCAGCCCACATAGCTTTGATTTGTGCTTCGGAAAGAGTAGGTCTTTGTCCAGCAACCATATCTCCACTACAAACAACCATATCAGGTTTCCAAAATGGTAATAATGCAATACCCTTGTCTACCTCTGGATCATAATCAGTGGCACCATAAACGGCGTTCAAGTCGCTAATCACCACTAAACGTACATCACCACGTTCTGGATTAACTATACCTCCAGGTCCAGCACTATTGACAATTGCCGCTGTTTCCGGAGGTAAGGTTTGCTCTGAACTTTGCTGGGTTTGAGGTGCTGTCGGTGGTGTTTGTGGTGTTTGACAAGCGTGTAGCACTAGGGTTAAACACAACCCTAAGATACATCCGATGTAAATTCGAGGAGAAAAAAACCTCAAACGCATTTTTTTATAAGTCCCAGACGAATTTTACCGATCAACATAACTTATTTTCTGCCCAGAGAACAGCAGGTAATTATACATTAAAAAATCATATTTAAAGTTTTTAATTTTACATTTGATTAATCTTTTATTAAACCAAAGTTAATTTAATCTTGTTGATAGGGAAGAGGGAAGAGGGAATAGGAAATAGGAAATAGGAAATAGGAAAGGGCTGTATAACTGAGCAGTAAATATATAAATAATTTTCCTTGACTACTTATAGATACCATCTTCAAAAAAAATCAAGATATTTTTTTACTTGTAACCAGGAAAATTAATATATATGATTGTGATTTTTATCCTTATAAATATTTAGATTAATTTTGAATTAAGCGACAAAATAAGTATTTTAAGTGATGAAAAATATAGTAAAATCTGTCGGTACTATCCTCAATGAATATTACCAAATTACCAATTAATGATAATCGAGGTTGTAATGAAATCCAAATTTAATCTTTCTCGCCGGAGTTTTATTTTTTCAATGGTGGCTGTTGCTTTGGGGATAAAAGCTTGTCAGTCTCCAACCCAAAACCAAGCTAACCAGACAAACAATAATTCTAGGGTTAGTTTGTATGGTGCCGGTGCGACATTCCCAACTTTTTTATATCTACGGTGGTTTAATGAATATAATCAGAAAAATCCCAATATTGAAATTAGTTATCAATCAGTAGGTAGCGCTGCAAGTATTCAGCAATTTATTAGTAATACATTGGATTTTGGAGCATCCGAAGTCACTTTAACAGCAGACGAACTTGCTCAAGTTAGTCAAGGAACATTGATGATACCAACTGCTGCTGGTAGTATTGCGATTATTTATAATTTACCAGGAGTAGAAAGCGGTTTGAAACTTTCACGTCAAATCCTACCGGAGATTTTTTTAGGAAAAATAACGAAATGGAATGATTCAAAAATCGTTGAATTAAATCCAGATGTAAAATTACCAGATTTACCAATTACAGTTGTTTATCGTTCCGATGGTAGCGGAACTACGGCAGCTTTTACTGCTCACTTAAGCGCCATTAGTCCCCAGTGGGAAAAAGAAGTTGGCACAGGATTAAATGTAAAATGGCCAGCAGGTGTTGCAATTAAAGATAATGCAGGAATTAGCGCCCAAATTCAACAAGCAGAAGGAACAATTGGTTACGTTGAATACGCATTTGCTAAACAATTAAATTTAGCAACTGTGGCTTTAGAAAATAAATCTGGTCAGTTTGTCGAACCCAATAATGATAGTACAGCCAAAGCCTTAGCAACCATCAAACTCTCAGAAGATTTAACTGGTTCTGTTGCTGACCCCGATGCTGCTGATTCCTATCCTATTATTACTTATAGTTGGCTTTTAGTTTACAAACGCTATGAAGATTCTCAAAAAGCCAAAGCATTAAGAGAAGTTATTCAATGGGGATTGACTGAAGGGCAAAAATTTGGTCCAGAATTGGGTTATGTACCTTTACCCTCAGAAGTTGTGAAGAAAGCTTCTGCTGCATTATCTCAAATTACCTAAAAAGAGTTTTATATTTTCTGTATTTTCTAATAAATGTAGCTAAAATCAAAGCTGCTTATCGACAAAGATAACAGAGATTGTTACTTTGAATTGTTAGCTAGATAACTAAATTGACATCTAGCCAAATACTAGGGTAAAACTTGAATAGTTCGATTGCTCTTGTGTTATTTATTAAGGAACATTAATAATACAGAAAAAAGTAAAATCTACTGAGAATAAAGTGCTAATTATTTATTACTGTCTAATTGCAACAAATGTAACAAAATGGAAAAATAAAGGTATTTAAAGCAAATTTATCGATTTTGTAAATAACTGCCAAAGTGGCAACAACCGACCTGAAAATTTGTTATTCATTTATTTACCAACTTGGTTAAGTTTATTTTTGAAAGCATTAAATTAGAGTCTAATTAATTAAAAATGTTATCGGGGAAATAAATTATAATGCTGAATAATTATTTACAGTTAAACTTAGTAAAGGAAAAAAATATTAACATTACTCTCTTGCCCTAAACAGATTATTTATATTTCTCTAGCTGTTTTCGCTGCGTCTAGCAAGGTTTTTTTTTAACAGCTAATCTTATAGGGGAATAGGAGTAGTTAAATCCTTTATTTGTATAAGACTGCATCTACATTTGACCGCGAAAGGTGGTCAGCATTATACTGCTGACTTTTCAACTACCCCATTGATTGAATAATTGTTTGTAACTAGCTCAAAAATTTCATATCAGGAATGAAATGTCCTTTGATAATAGATATTTCATCACCATTTCACAAGCCACTTGTTTTATTGCAAAAATCAGACATAATTTTTTGTGTGGCTATAGAATCTAAAATGATATTTGATATAGTTACAAATTAGAGGGGAAAGCGCAAAAACTACTTTTTTAAAAACCGTACTAGCATGATTGGTCAGTTACTAGCAGGACGTTACAAAGTTCTCCAAATATTAGCTGAAGGAGGCTTTGGACAAACTTATATATGTTCGGACATTCACCTTCCCGGAAAACCTAAATGCGTTCTAAAGCATTTAAAGACTACTAGTACCTCAGGCTCAGCTTTAGAAGCAGCTAGAAGGTTGTTTCAAAAAGAAGCCGATACATTACAACAGTTGGGAAATCACGACCAAATACCCAGACTTTTAGCTTATTTTGAAGACAATAATCAATTTTATTTAGTACAAGAATTAATCGAAGGACATTCTTTTAGTCGAGAATTACCGAAAGGAATAAAGTTAAGTCAAAGCCAAGTTATAGCTATTTTGATTGAAATCTTGTCGATTTTACAATTTGTCCATAATCAAGGAGTAATTCACCGTGATATTAAACCTGATAATCTAATTAGACGTACTTCAGATCATAAATTAGTCTTAATTGATTTTGGTGCAATCAAACAAGTACGCAGCCAAACGGCAACCAATACCGGACAACAAAATGTCACCCTAGTTGTGGGAACGCGGGGCTATATGCCTTCCGAACAAATCAGACGTTTACCGCGCCCTAGTAGCGATATTTATGCTTTGGGAATGATCGCTATTCAAGCATTAACGGGTGTATATCCTTACGAACTTCAAGACGATCCCAATACCGGAGAAATACTTTGGGAACATCTCAGAGAAGTAGACTCAGCCTTTAGTGAAGTTTTAAATAAGATGACACGCTACCATTTTAAAGAGCGTTATCAAACTGTCGATGAAGTCATACAAGCGTTAAAAGAATTACCAATTCTGGAAGAATCAGCTTTAACTGTACAAACTAATCATAATAATTTGTGCGAATTGACTTTAGAATGGCAAGAAGCAAACGAAACTAAAACTTGTAAAATTACCAATAATCAATTAAGTAAAATTCCTGGTAAATTTCGTATCGGTCGCGACCCCCAAGATTGCGATATTATTTTATCAGAACCAACAGTATCTGCTCTACACGTAGAAATATTTTTTAATCGGGAAAAAGAAAAATTCTATTTGCGAAATCTCCGTCAGAAAAATCCACCAATTCTTGATGGGCAATTACTTTTAGCAGGAGAAATGCCACTTTCTATCTCTAGCGTAATACGTTTAGGACAGCAGAATTTAAAAGTTAAAGAAATTAGTTCCCAACAGTCTTTTAACAACTATATTCCTGATGATTACAAACATAATAAACTCGCAATTATACCACAACAACCGATAACCAAAACTGCACGACTTCCGAAAATCAACAGCAATTTAGAAAAACCCCCAACTACAACTTCACCTCCAGAAACGACGGATTCAATAATGCCGACATTCAAAAATGTACTACCGATTAGTGTACAAACCATAGGTATTGCCGCTGTTTTAGCTGCTGTGGGAGGATTCGCATTAGTTAATACTGGTCAATTAGGTAAAGCCAATTCACAACACAACAATTTGCTATCACAACAACCCCAACTGTGTCGCATTGTTGCTCCCACGGAGTTAATAAAATTACCAGAATTACGCCATCAACCTTATAGAGAAGTAGAAGGATTTAAAGAATTGAATCAAGCCGAGAAAGTTTTATACCTAAAAACTCAAGGTGATTTTGTCCAAATCAAACTTTCCGATGGTACTCAAGGTTGGATTTTTTGGGACCAACTACAGCCTTGTGATTGATAGATAAGCACCTTCAACCTTTAACCTTTGACCTTTAACCTTCAACCTTTACTGGTAACTGATAATACGTATTTTCCTCATGGCGTGACTCAGGACACGTAAATAAAATAATACATATGATTAGCTTTTTGCGTTCCAGACTGATTCATAGATTGTTTGGAAGTGGTAGTGTTGGAACAATATGTTTTCATGAACATCTATGAAATTTATCCGTATAACTACTCCCAAGCTATGAATAGGAAGTTATCTGAAACCAAATCTACAACTTTAAGTATGTAGTTTTTAAGAAGTAATTCGCACCAATGAGGAGATCGGGTTTTATGTCATTAGAACGGGTTGATGCTTTCTACGAAGATTTGATGATAAATCAAGAAGTTTACGAAGAATACTATAAAAAGTGTTCTGTAAAAGGTACTTTTGGTGTCTGGAGTTGGGATAAAACCAAAATAGTTGATTTTGCTGCGACTTTAGGTTATGAATTTTCCGAATCAGAATTAGATGAGGTTTTATTTAATGCGGGAGCGTTGACTGATAATAAATCTTTTAATTTACGTTAATAAGTAATGGGTGGATATTGAGTTGAAATTTCAAGATTTAATTTCAAGATTTAATTTCAAGATTTAATTTCAAGATTAAAATTCAAGATTAAAATACCTCTTACTTATTAACATCAGAAAAGTTAGCTAGAATTTTTGATGAGACACAAAGACTTGTATCGATTTGATATTACATCTTTGTGTCTTAATAAACTACTACTAAAATCGCGCTCCTGGTTCTTTCAAAAACTCTTTTTCTTCCGGAGTTGAAAGTCTTCCCAAAATGAGATTACGATGGGGAAAACGTCCAAAACGTTCAATTACCGAACGATGACGAATTGCGTTTTCAATCGCACTTGCACTATCTTTATCTCCACTAACTTTCTGGAATAACTTCACCGCTTGACGCTGATGGTCAATATTTTCGCTGTGTACAAAAGGTAAGTACACAAACCAACGCTGTACGTTTAATAATTGACGATCGTAACCTTGAGCGATCGCAAGATGTGCGGTTGAAAGTGCTTCCCAATCGGTAGCAAAGGCTTGGGGAGTTTCGCGGAAGATATTCCGAGGAAACTGATCTAATAGCAGAATCAAAGCCAAACAGGTTAAAGGAGAATCTTTCCATTCATCTAAGTATCCTGCTGCGGCTTTTTCGTAATCTGTAAGAAAACATCTTCGTAGTTCTTCATCAAACTCTGGTTCTTTCGCAAACCAAATTTTTTTGGGCTTACCGTAGTCCGCGTCCTCCGGATTACCAAACCAAAAGTTAAGAATTTCATTTGCCTGTGACATCGCTTTTACATTCCCTTACAAAGGACTTGTCGCATTTTACGCATATTAGCAGGCAATTCAAAATTCATCGCTTGTTGAATAAACATTGAAGGTATAGGAATGATGGGAGTAGCTTGTACTGAATAAGTCAACAGAGTTCCGTTACCATAGTCTTGCAACTTGATATCCGCACTGAAATCATGAAAAGTACCTTTATCAAGTTTAAATTGGATTTTATTGCCAAAATCTTCGACTACGTTTAAATATATATCGACTTTCGCCGTAAACATCATAAAAGCTTTTTGTGCTGCCTGATACAGACGTTTGACTTCGCCCTTGTGTATAATTTCACTCTTGGTAATGTCAGGGAAATACTGTACCCAACGTGGATAATCAGTTATATTTTGCCAAACTTGAGAACGTACTAGTGGTAAATACATTTTGGCACTAACACAGCCACCCCAAGCATTATGGGAACGTGTTTCTACTAAAATTTCGCCGTTCAGTAATGCTGCTTGCTTATCCTGACTCCAAGTCATATCAGAACCTGTAGTAAATAAGTCTGAAAAAAAAGACGCAGACATAATATTTCGCTTGCTCCTCGATATTCCACACACACTTTGACAAAGAATAAGAACTCTATAATAATTTTTAATTTTTTATTTTTGATTTTTAACTTTCATAATTTATATAGAGCCTTATTCTAATATTCTAATTCCAGTCCAATATACAAGTATTCCGGAACTAGGTTTGACTTTAGTCTATTATTCCCAAAATTTACCTAAAAATATGTCAATATTATCACTAATATTGTGAAGAGTTGATGTTAAAGCGTTAGTGGTTGCTGGATAGTGGATAGTAGAAAATGTCAAATGTCAACTATCAACTGTCAACTGTCAACTGTCAACTGTCAACTATCAACTGTCAACTGTCAACTGCCAACTGTCAACTGTCAACTATTTCGCTAAAATGTCACAAACGCTGTTGATTTAAGAGGAATATGAGGTGAATCAATCTTCTAAGTTGAATCAAAAATTAACCCAAGCTTTTGGGATGTTTCTGGGAATTGCGATCGCGGTATGGGTACTCAGGGGTTTAGGTATCCTGACTTTTGTGCCTGGGGGAGTTATTTTACTGTTATTCTTGGCTGCAATTGCTTTCGGGATTCTGAGCTATGTCCAAAAAATTTGGTGGCGTTTTTAGCTAGCCTTTTTTATATATACTTTTTAGATGTACAAGTAAAAATGGCGGATTTTTTCTTAATATAAGAATTAGTTTATAAATAGTTCGGAAGTTGCAACGATTAAAAATTGTAATTGTAGGTGGTGGGGCTGCGGGGTTTTTTGCGGCTTGTTCAGCGGCTAAAACCAACGAGAATGCCTCTGTTCTCTTACTTGAAGCAAGTCGCGAATTATTGGCGAAGGTGCGGATTTCTGGCGGGGGACGCTGTAATGTGACTCACGCTGTTTTCGATCCGAAAAATTTTATTCAAAATTATCCCAGAGGTTCAAAAGCTTTATTGGGTGCTTTTTCTCGTTTTCAAGCTCAAGATACTGTAAATTGGTTTACTTGTGAGGGAGTGAAGCTAAAAACTGAAGCAGATGGACGGATGTTTCCTATTACTGATAATTCGGAAACAATTGTAGATTGCTTGATTAAAACTGCTTGTGCTTATCGGGTAGAAATTCGCACGGGTTCACCTGTGGTATCGGTGAAATTTCAAGAATTAGAAGATAAATCTAGATTTGAAATTGTACTTAAATCTGGAGAAGTTTTGCAATGCGATAAATTATTGTTGGCAACTGGTAGCAATCCTGTAGGTTACAAAATCGCCAAACAACTAGGTCATCAAGTTGAACCAACAGTTCCTTCTTTATTTACCTTCAATATTTTAGATCAAGAATTGCGAGATTTAGCTGGTGTGAGTGTTGACTCTGTACAGCTACGTTTATCAGTACCGGGAAAACCTCAACTTGAACAAATTGGACCGTTACTAATTACTCATTGGGGTTTAAGTGGTCCTGCGGTATTAAAACTTTCGGCTTGGGGTGCGAGAATATTCCACGAATCAGGCTACAAAGGTACTTTGTCTATTAATTGGCTACCTAATTTCAATCAAGAACAATTGCGAAAAGAATTATTACAGGTCAAAAGCGAACATGGGAAAAGGGCGATCGCCTTACACCGAGGAATTAAATTACCCCATCGTTTATGGCAGTATCTCATCTCCCGCGCCGGTATAGAAAAAGAAACTCGCTGGGCAGAATTACTGAAAAAGGATTTAAATAAGTTGGTAGACGAACTCACTCAAGGAGAATACACCATTGGTGGTAAAGGAGTTTTTAAAGACGAATTTGTTACCTGTGGCGGAATTAAACTTAAAGAAGTCAACTTTAAAACAATGGAAAGCCGTTTAGTAAAAGGACTTTACTTTGCCGGAGAAATTCTTGATATCGATGGTGTTACCGGCGGTTTTAACTTCCAAAGCGCTTGGACAACGGGGTATTTGGCAGGTTTAGCAATGGGCGAGGAATGAGGATTTAGGAGTAATGCGATTTTGGATTTTAGATTAAAAATTTGGGATGCTTCCAACTCCTAACTCCGGTGGTACTAACTCTTAACTTCTAATCCAAAATCCAAAATCTAAAATCCAAAATCCTAATAGGGTGGATATCCAAAATCATCGTCTTCTGGATAAATGTAGGAACTAGAAACGCCAGCGGCTACCATTGGACGTGGTGTTTCTGTTTTTACGGGTTCTTTGGCAAAATCTTTGTATTCTTCAAAGGTTTTAGAAATGAGTGCGGATTCTTTTGAGTCTGAAGCAATCAAATAGTTAGTTAATGTGGAAACTGTAGGATGTTTGTAGTCAACAGTTGCAGCAACCAAAACTGTATTTGTAGCAATTCCTCTTTCTTCGCATTCAATTATCGGCGAAAAAATCCCGTGAGCGTGAAACAACGGACCTTTTGGATTTGCGGATTGCCTGCGATATCCGGCATAAGCTCTTTCTAATTCAGTCACAAATCCCGCAGTTGCTCTGCCTTGTTGATATTCGCAATAAGCTTTACTAAAACTTGCTCCTGCTGCACCATTTAAAGTTAATTGCAAAGGCAATTCATGTAAAAAATTATTATCCTCCCCGGCTAAAAAAATTAAATAGCGAGTAAAAGTTTTAAATTTAAGTTTGTCCTCTTTAAAAGCATCATAATTATCTTTGAGAGTTCCTAATTTTGCTCCTGTTTCACGATCCTTGACTGATAAAGGTCCCCGACGGACTATAACTATATTTGGTGTGGTGGTAATAAAAACTGTTTCCACTCCCGAACTAAATTCATGTTCCACCTGCTGCCAATTTTCATCGGGTACAAAGCCAACAGCACGAGCATTATCTAATTTAATCGCCAAGCCGTAGGATGTTACGCCATCGGTGCCATATCTGGGATTAATCATTTGACACCAAGGGATAATACGAGAAGGTGGTGCATTGAACTTCTCGTCTTCAAAGTCGAATTTTGCAGATGCTTTCATCGTAAATGCGCGGTTGTCGATTTTGTATTTGTGGAATTTTGCTCGGTTGAGTAGAATTTGAGTGCGAGGAGTGGAATGGTGATATTTTGAGACAAATAAATGCCGTGATTTGCTGCAACCGAGAATCAATTAAAGCGATTTAATAAACTCAATTATTATTTATTTATCATTTCGGAGGGACATTATGCATCTACCTGAAGCAGTTTTTTACAAGAACTTTACTTTCACCGTAGTGGTTGGATAATAATTTACTGTTAGTTAATCTTGTATTAGCTAGGTTTTTAAGTAATAAAAATACTAAGCGTTTTACTGTTTTCTATATTGTGTCCATATCCGTGTCGAGATGTAAGAACCAGTAAAGGCAGTTATTTTCATGATAATGGACTGATAATTTAATTGTTCTAATTGAGTAATATTAGTAACTATTCTTTTTCAATTTAAGTATTTACCCTATGAGGTGGTGTTTTATTGAAAATTTAGGGTAAGACATACAAACCTTGTTCAGCGTCAGAATCTGGTAACAAATTTCGGGGAGAAAATTGATTATCACCAAAAATTCACAAAAAAATCCAACGTATAATAAACACGCTGGAAAATTCATATAAAATACAACTCAAAAGTATAGCAAATTTCAGTTGAGTCCAATACACTAAAACCTCACCCCCTTCCCCTCTCCTTGCTAAGGAGAGGGGTGCCCGGAGGGCGGGGTGAGGTAAAATTTGTATTGCACCCAAGTGAAAACCGCTATATTTACTCAGCTTGATTGCTTTGTAATTGCTGCACTTCCTCAACCGTTAAACCAGTGGCTTTCGCAATTAATTCAACGGAAAGTCCTTCTTTAAGAAGATTGACAGCAATTGTTCGAGTAGCTTGTTGACTACCTTCAACTCTACCTTCGGCTCTACCTTCGGCTTTACCTTCATCCACTAACAATTGGTAAGTTACTGACTCGCGCATAATATCCCTCCTCAGTAAACGTTGAATATCCTCTTGTTCCAATACTAGCCCAGCCAAAATAAATGTAGACGCAGCCACATCCGTTTGAACTTGTTTATCGGTGATGTTATCGATTCGGCTTGCGACTTCTTGCAAAGTGTCGATTTTACTTTCAGCATTACTTAAAACCGCAAATGGAAGCAAACCGGGGGTTTGTAAAAATATTTCTGTTGATTGCTCCCAAAGACGGATGACTTGGAAACGATGTAAGGTTTCTTCAAGCTCAAATGTAGTTTTGTAAACTTCTTCTGAGTTAGTTTGCTTTAAGTAAATTACGACTTGCAGCATTCGTTTTTGGGGAAAACGATAGTCAAGTTATTGCTTGGTTATTATCCGAATTTCAAAAATAAAAAATAATATTAATTTGATAGCTGATAGTTGTTGATAGTTGATAATTGATAGTCGTTTTTGTCAAATCTACAACTAATAATTAACCACTAACAACTAACTACTAACAACTAAAATTACCTACAACCGCTGAAGTAGACTTAAACCGTGTGTATCGGTACCGCAAGTACTGTATAATCCGTACTCAGCAGCTAATCGCTGTATTTGTTGCGATCGCGTTGGACTAGGTTTCCAAGGTTTGGGATTATTATAAGCATAAAAGCTTTCCACACCATCGATACCTAATTGAGCCGCAGCAGGAATCAAATCAAAATGTGTTCTTCTATAGCGCGCTGGATGAGCAAGTACCGCTAATCCTCCAGCTTGTTGAATTGCAGCAATCACATTCACAGCTTGATAGTCGGAACCTGTAACTAGTTTTCCCTGAGTGTAAGGCTGTATACTCGAATGTTGTGGTTCAAAAGCATAACCTAAAATGTGAACTTCCACATTCAAAAGATTCGCGTTAATTTCAACACCACTCCATAAATAAGGTGCATCAGCATCAGGATTATTGGATTTCCAATCTTCCAACCATTTTTGAGCAGCTTGATAACCTTTAGTACTGTGATGATCGGTAACTGCAAGTCCTTTCAAACCAATATTAATAGCTTGCTGCATTAATTCTGAAGGCTGTATTTTACCATCAGAACATACAGTATGCATATGAAAGTTATAATTATTCGGACAACTCTGTGCGTCTAAACTCTGAAATACTTCTTTTAAAAGCGTCTTAGAAGCACAAGTACGGGCAAAATTCACAACCATAGCCTTTTCTTGTGTAAAATTATTTATTCTTAACACTCCACTCGCTCACACTGTACTCCGGAAAACACTAATAATCCGGATTTGTTTTACTACCAACTTTTTGCGTTTTTTTAGCAAAATTTTTCAATATGTTAAGACTAACTTAGCAAATTTTCATCTTTATGGTATGAGTACTTTCTATGACTTCTCAGTATTTTAGTAATAAATAATTCTTATTATTTAAGTAATTAGGCGCTCTTGTCTTCAATCCTGAATAAATAAAAATACTGTATACACGAATATACAGTGTGTTCTTTTGATGTTATAAGCTGCAATATACTGAGATTCAAAGCTGATAAGAAAGAAATTCCGGTCTATGTTCAGGATATTCGTAAACGTTCAACATCCCGGATAGGAGGCGCACCAAACATGCGGGCATATTCGCGGCTAAACTGTGAACTACTCTCATACCCAACTTGATAAGCAGCTCGAGCTGCATCAGCCTTTTCAGCAAGCATTATCTGTCGCGCAGATAAGAGTCGCAATTGTTTTTGGTATTGCAGCGGACTCATTGAGGTGACTGCTTTGAAATGGCGATGGAACGATGCCGTAGACATATTCACCTGCTCAGCAAGATCCTCAACCCGCAGCGGCTTCGTAAGCTCTGCCTTAATTTGTCTGATTACTTCTGCAATTCGCTGCATGTTACTGCCAGCGGTGGCAACCTGACGAACAGCTTCACCTTGGCGATCAGTGAGTAGACGGTAATAAATTTCGCGGATCATCATCGGGGCGAGAAACAGAATATCCTGTGGTGTCTCTAACAGGTTGATTAACCGGATGACGCAATCAAGCAAAGACGGATTGGCATCGCTAACGCACCAGCCTCTGACCGAGTTTTCTTTGCGATCGTTGTCTGGATTTGTTTGAGCAATAATCTCACAGAGTTGAACTGGGTCTAGCTTCAGCTTCAAGCCGAGATAGGGTCGATCGGGTGTCGCCTCGATCATGCAGACGCTCAACGGCAAATCCACTGGCATCACTAAATATTGAGCAACACCATATTGAAAGATTTCTTCATTCAGCGATAATTTCTTTTCGCCCTGTACCACCATAGCAAACAACGGTTCGCTGACCGTTTGGATGGTTTTACAAGTATCGCATCGCACAAAGACTAAGGAATCGATCCCAGTTGGATGATAAATGCCTTCCTTGCTGTTTGTGTGTCGATCGATGATTGTTGCCAATTCTGCACATTTGGCGATCGCGCTCTTGTAGCTGACTGTATCAATCATCATGCTGGATTCCTAATAGATATAGCTCTGCTCCTGCAATCATTATAGGAAATTTTTCTTCTTTGTCTGCGTCTGTCTTTTGAGAGGATTAGGCAATCATCTGCGAGATTTGGGCATTTACCCTCCTGATTCTTGCTTATAGGATGAAACTATTCGAGGACAACCTTTTCTATCTACGGTTCGGTAATCAGATCTTGCTCTTGCAATCAGATATTACCGATCGAGCCGTAGACTTCGCAGCCGTCAAGGCTACAGATGATTAGTTCGGATGGTTGAAAATGGCACATCTGCACTACGGTTTTGTGGCTCAGAATGCAAATCAGTATCAAACCATATTGGGAAGGTCTTGTATGAACACACAATCGATGCTCAAAACATTGGCAGTGACGATCAGTTTGGGGGCTTTTGCATTGATCAGCTGTAGTCCTCAATCTACGATAGAAGCACCTGCACTGGCATCTTCTACAGAAGCTTCTGCCACTGAATCTTCGTCAGTTGCTCCATCTCCTCAAACCTCTAATAATCGCCAAACTGTGAATCCAAATCAAGCTAACACGGAAGCCTCCCAAACAAGTCACCCTTACAGCGGAATGTGGGTTACGAAAGATGGTTATATCCGCCATGAACTTCTACCCAACAACCGCTACGACGAAGCTCGCGGTGACAGAGAGAGCGCCTATCAGGGGCGCTATGAAATAACAGGAAATCACATCAGCTACTGGGACGAATTGGATTTATCGCCGATGGCGAGTTTCGTGACGGCGTACTTTATCACGGCGGCTATATTTTTTACCGAGAAAAATAAGCCCTTCAACATACTGAACGGCAAACAAAAGTGAAAGGTTGGAGAACTGGCTGCATCCTCCTATCTCACCGGGAGCAACGCGATTTTGTGAAAACCCGTGCGATTGGTACAGGGCTGATCGGGCTACTGGCTATCCCGGCGATGACGCAAGCTCGCACGGAGGAGGCAGGTTTTCAGTCAAATGTGGCTGCGTTGGAGCTAAGTCATGACTTGACCGCATTGAATAAGCAATCTGCCCTCGATCAGTTTCCAGCGATCGTAGATTTGGCTCAGGCAACTCAGCCCAATCAAGCAGACGCACAGGAGACTCAGGTAATCGAACAGCGCAACAAGGAAATCGTCCGGCAGTATTTTGACGGTTGGCGCAACGGAACTGGCAGCTTCTTCGACCTGCTCGCCCCGGATGCAACCTGGACGATTACGGGCACTGGCCCAACAGCGGGCACCTATCGCAAGCAAGCGCTAATCGATCAGGTCATTAACCCAACCAGTGCCCGTCTATCAACCCCTATCGGAACACCTACACCTGGTATTTCAAAATGCAGAATGGCAAAGCAATCGAAGCAATCGCCTTTCTGGATATGCAAGAGTTCAACGACTTATGGACAAGAGTTTCACCGAGGGACTAATGCTGGTCGCTCTGTCGCTGAGCTAAAGCGACTTCCACAACTTCAGTAAGGAGAATAACCATGACAAACAGCACGAAGATTGCATTAGTCACAGGAGCAAGCCGAGGGCTGGGCAAAAATACTGCTTTGGCACTTGCTAAAAAAGGAGTCGATGTGATCGTGACATATCGCAGCAGCGAGGCAGAAGCAAAAAATGTTGTCTCTGCGATTGAAGAAATTGGTGGTAAAGCTGGTGCACTGCAACTGGATACTTCTAACACCAAAACCTTTGATGATTTCGCAGCACAAGTCAAGCAATCACTCCAGGACAAATGGCAGACAGAACAGTTTGATTTCCTGGTTAACAACGCTGGAATTGGCGTTTACGCACCGTTTGCAGAAACAACCGAGGAAGAATTCGATCGCTTAATGAACATTCATGTGAAGGGTGTTTTCTTCTTGACACAGAAACTTCTACCGTTGATTAAGGATGGTGGACGAATTGTCAATATTTCCTCCGGTCTTGCCCGTTTTGCTCTACCAGGCTATGCGGCTTACGGCACGATGAAGGGGGCGATCGAGGTTTTGAGCCGATACCTGGCAAAGGAATTAGGACACAGACAGATTGCGGTGAATATAGTGGCTCCTGGCGCGATCGCAACAGATTTTGGAGGTGGTGTCGTGCGTGACAATCCAGGAATTAACAGCTTCTTAGCTTCGCAAACTGCTTTGGGTCGCGTTGGTCTTCCGGATGATATCGGCGGGGCGATCGCAGCTTTACTTTCTGAAGACAACCGATGGGTCAATGCCCAGAGAATTGAAGTCTCTGGCGGCATGTTTCTCTAATTCAAACTAAGGAGCAAAAAGTTAATCAGATGCACTTTAGAACATAATTACTAGGTGCGATCAATATACCGACTAATCAGCGATTAAGCTACAGCCTGTATGAGTAGCATTCATTACCATTCATCATATTATTCAGGAATTCAATCATGTCTAACACTTCCCCGATCGCAATTGTTACTAGCGCCAGCGGCATACAAGGTCACAGCATTGTCCGACGGCTGACTGAAGCGGGTTATCAGGTTCGAGGATTGACCCGAACTGAAACGCACTGCCCACAGATTGAAGCTACGGGCGCTCGTCCGATAGTAGTAGATATTACTGACTTAACTAGCTTGGTTCAGGCATTCGACCAAGCAGAGGTGGTTGTCTTCAGTACTCCCTTTGCCCATAGTCTCCGCACAGGAGAACAGCTTGCAGCCCAGGTAGCTAAGGCCGCAGCGCAAGCTCAGGTAAAGCGGATTGTATTCAATTGCGCTGCTGAGATATTTGAAGACTATGCTCGACCCGTCTCTCAAGTGCTTAAAGCGGTGGGCGATCGCCTTCATACCAGCGATGTATCCGTAATTACGCTCCAGCCCACCATTTATATGGATAATCTAGCAGCGCCTTGGGTGGCTTCAGCTATAGTCAATGAGGGCATATTTGCCTATCCGATTGAGTCGAACTGGTCAATTTCTTGGATTTCTCATCGTACCCTGGCTGATTTTGTGTTAGCCGCAGCCCGCTACCAAGCAGCAGGCAATCACGAATTTCTCATTGGAGGCGCAGAGCCAGTGACCGCTGATGATATTTCCACTATTTTGAGCGAAACTCTCGGCAGACCTGTTCGCCCTATACGTGTATCGCTCAGTGACTTTGCTAGCGGACTTAATCAGGCTTATGGCGCACCGACCGGAGACGATCTCGCTGACTTTTATCGCTATCTCGAAGCTCATCCGCAAGCACTAGTGCGGGATGGTAGCGCAGCGGCAACTTTAGGGGTAACACCAGAACGATTTTCGGCTTGGGCTACCCGGCAGGACTGGGCGAAACTAGGGTGTACATCAACTCAATCAGAAAGCCAGAGCCGCCGTCAGAGAGGCAATCAAGTCATAAATAAGTTGTCAGGCAGTACAGGACAGCCAGTACTCGATGCCCTACGCCAGGATTTTCCGTTTTTAGCAGATGCGATTACTGACTATGCCCTCGGCGATGTCTGGTCGCGGAAGGGGCTAGACGATCGAACCCGTCAGCTTGCTGCTGTCGCCGCCTTTGCTGCCCAGGGGAATCTGCCACAACTAAAGGTCCACGCGGGTCATGCACTCAGGTTAGGCGTTACGCAGAATCAACTCAAAGAAATCGTCTACCTTACCACGGTGACCGCTGGATTTCCGCGTTCTGTCGATGCTGCACAGGCATTGCGGGAAGTCTTCGCCGAGCAACCAAAAAATTCCAGCACTGCAAAATAATGAAGACCTGCAACCGTCACACAACTTGGAGATACATCGTTGCTACTAATGGTATTTGCTACATGGCATAAATACTTTAGCCACTTACAAGATAAAGGCGAGTTACGTCCACACTTTGGATTATTTAATTGAAACCAACCGAAACAAAAAGGAAAATCACCATGTTGAATGTAGAAAACAAAGTCATTGCTATCACCGGAGCCAGTAGCGGAATTGGTGAAGCCACTGCCAAATTACTTGCTGAAAATGGCGCAAAGGTTGTTTTGGGAGCGCGGCGGACCGAAAAGCTAGCTAAGATTGTTGAGGCGATCTGTAGTCAAGGTGGCACAGCAGAATTTAAAGCAGTAGATGTCACCAATCGCGAAGATGTGAAAGCATTCATTCACTTTGCCAAAGAAAAATTTGGTCACGTCGATGTGATCTTTAACAATGCAGGTGTGATGCCTCTGTCGCCACTGAATGCTTTGAAAGTCGAGGAATGGGATAACACAATCAATGTCAACATTCACGGTGTTTTAAACGGGATTGCGGCAGGATTACCGATTATGGAAGCACAAGGTAGCGGTCAGTTTATCAACACCGCATCCATTGGCGCACATGTAGTGGTACCTACTGGCGCAGTCTACTGTGCGACCAAATACGCTGTTTGGGCAATCTCCGAAGGACTGAGGCAGGAATCGAAAAACATCCGTGTGACCATTATCTCTCCTGGTGTCGTGGAGACAGAGCTTGGCTCTGATATCACAGACAATTCAGCAGAAGAGGCATTGAAAGAATTACGCAAAACTGCACTGACTTCAGATGCCATCGCCCGTGCCGTTTTGTATGCAGTATCTCAACCGGATGATGTTGATGTCAATGAAGTGATTGTCCGCCTAACGGCAAGCGCATTTTAAGCATCGGACGACTTAGAGACATTACTTAAAGTTTTTGCTTGACATCCAGAACAGGAAAAGCAATGCTGAGCTTACCTCAAACCAAGCAATAATTCTGATAAGGCTTGAAGAGACTTATGCCAAATCAGCCATAAATAACGTCCTCTAAGTTGTCACGGTTAACAGCACCACTCTCAAAACACACTCTTACCTTACTTTTTACATTTAATCCGGCAACCCAATTAATTCCCCGCCACCAGAAATTACCTTACCGATGGTATAAGCTGCAATATCCTGAGATTCAAAAAAGCTCATTGTCTGCTGTGCTTGTGACGGTGGAACTAACACAACAAAACCAATTCCCATATTAAAAGTATTGTACATAGCTTGCTGATTAACAGAACCGACTTGGGCTAACCATTCAAACACGGGTGGAATCATCCAGCTATTGGGTTGAATTTCTATAGCTTTTCCTTCTCCTAAACATCTGGGTAAATTTTCCGGTAATCCACCACCTGTAATGTGAGCCATTGCATGAATTTTCAAACCGGCTTTTTGGGCTGCTAATATTGATTTTACGTAGATGCGTGTGGGTGTTAAAAAAGTTTCGCCTAAAGATTTACCACCAAATAAACTTGGGGTATCGTCCCAACTCAATTGTTTATCGTCAATAATTTTTCTGACAAGACTAAAGCCATTGCTGTGTACACCAGAACTAGCTAAACCGATAGCGACATCTCCGACTTCTAAGAGAGTTCCATCAAGCATCTGACTTTTTTCGACAATTCCCACACAAAAGCCAGCCAAGTCATATTCACCAATTTGGTAAAATCCTGGCATTTCAGCGGTTTCTCCTCCGAGTAAAGCACAACCAGCTTGTTTACAGCCAGAAGCGACACCAGCAACTACTTGGGTTAATTGTTCTTGATTGAGTTTACCTGTGGCTAAATAATCCAAAAAGAATAAAGGCTCCGCACCGGATGTCAGCACATCATTAACACACATAGCCACCAAATCGATGCCAACAGTATCGTGACGGTTGAGAATATTGGCAATTTTCAACTTAGTTCCCACACCATCAGTGCCAGAAATTAGAACAGGTTGTTTATAACCTGGGGGTAACTCAAAACAACCTCCAAAGCCACCCAATCCACCAATTACTTCCTTTCTAAAAGTACTGTGAACCAAATTACGAATTTGAGCGACAAAATCGCGTCCAGCTTCAACATCGACACCTGCATCCCGATAGTCCATATTAGTTGTTAGTTAGTTGATGGTTGTTGTTATATCTTTGACCTTTAACCTCTTTAAAATACTTCATTTTCGATACCAACCCACCATTCACCTAAATTCATTAAATCTTGGTGGATATCTTGGAGATTTTCGGCGTATTCGTTTTCTGAAAGCGTCGCTCGGCTCTCTTCTAGTTTCAGAAGACGTAATTGTACTAGCAACCAGGGTTTAGAAATACTTTGAGTTGCTTCAATATAGCGTGCGAGTTCCGTACTGTTCATGGGATTATTAATTGGTCGCTGGTAATTGATAATTGTCAAAGAAACTTCGACGTAACTTTACCAAGAATTTTCTTCAGGGGAATAAAACCATAAGAGCGGCTATCAGTACTTGCTTCGGGGTTGTCTCCTGTAAGAAAACAAGAACCATCTTCAAGTACTAAAGCCACTCTCTTAATTATTTGCTTTGTTTGATAGGGATGTCGTGCAACTACGATATCACCTACTTGTGGTAGTTTTTGCCGATAAGCTTGTGGATTAAATAATATTTCCTCTCCTGGCTGAAGTTGAGGAAGCATAGAAGAACCGCTAACGCGCAATCTTTTTCGCCTTCCTAAAAGCAACTGTAGCAATTTTAAGGCTGTTCTTAGTTCCTCATTCATTGCGAATTCAGCCAAGTTTATCGCTTTACCGACATTTTAATAATTGTTGGTTATTAACCCAAAACTAATTTTAATTTAAATTAGCTAGCTTTGTACCAAGAAACATCGCGATCTTTGGTTGCCCAGAACATATTATGAATTTTATGTACGGCTTCCATTAATTCATTAGCGTGTTGCAGGCTAACTTCTACTTTACAAGCGGAGCAAAGTTTTGCTGCTTTCCAGAAAGTATCGTGTAGATCAGGATATTTTTCTAGATGTACTGGTTTGAAGTAATCTGTCCAAAGAATTAATAAATCTTCTTTAGTTTTTTGAGCTTGTTCTTCCTTAATAGCAATGTAGCGGGACAAAGTATTGTGGTAAGCAACCATTGCTGCTTTGTCGCCGGTAGCTGGAGGTGCTAAATCCATGATTTTTTTGGTCATGGACACTACTGCTTCTGCTGTAATTCTAGCGGAAGAAGGGTCATAAACGCCGCAAGGGCCGTCGCAGTGAGCGTGTACCTGTGGTGCGGGAAAATTGGATTTTAACTGAGCAGCAATTTTTCTGAACATAGTTTTGATGGAGAAGGCTTAATCTTCAAGATGTTTGTAGAAAGTTTGGGTCAGCAAAAGTTAGAATCTAGAACTTTTGATTTTGATTTTACTATCCCCCCCTACCCCATTTAGCTTAGTCCTATTGTGTAACCCAGGCAACCTTTAATCTGGTGTAATTTGCCTTCGACAACGATATTTTTTTCTTTTCGGTTGGATGTAACACAGATGAACCTCACCCCCTTCCCCTCTCCTTGTTAAGGAGAGGGGTGTCCAGAGGACGGGGTGAGGTTGGGAGTGTATTGGACTCAACTGAAAATTGCTATATCAAAAATCCAAATGGTAGCAGCAGTTACCACCAAAGACTACTAACTGCAATGTGAGAACTCCATCACCTGCAAAGGATGACAGAGCCTCATAATCATGCCACAATAAAAACTGGTCGCTAAATTCTCCAATTACGAAAAATAGATGTTAATCACCCATAGCAATTACAAATGAGTCAAGCACTGTTGATAAAGGTTCACAATTCTGGCTGTGACTTGATCAATCGTTAAACCATCGGTAACTATTTCTATGGCATCTGCGGCTTTTCTGAGCGGTGAAACCAGCCTGGTACTGTCTTTCCAATCCCGTTCTTTAATGCTGCTTTCGAGTTCCTCAAGGCTCACTGACGGCTGTCCTTGTTTTTCAAAATCTTGCAGACGGCGGTGTGCGCGTTCGGTAACGGTTGCAGTTAAGAAGATTTTCACCTCAGCATCAGGAAAAACTTGAGTACCGATATCCCGTCCTTCCGCGACTAAACCGCCTTTTTTACCCCAGCTTTGCTGTTGTTTGACCAAGGCGCTTCGCACGGCACTTTGTGCGGCGATTGCGGACACTTTTGATGTTACCTCGGTCGTCCGAATTTGATTGGTAACGTCATTGCCATTAATCCACACCTGCACCGGCGATTTGAAATCTTCACTGGGAGTTAATTTAATTAAACAGCAGTTTGCCAACTCGGCGATCGCACATTCATCATCTAAAGGAATTCCCTTGGATAATACCAGCCACGTCACGGCACGGTACATAGCACCTGTATCTAAAAATACTAGTCCTAGCTTCGCCGCAACTTGACGAGCTACGGTAGATTTACCGGCACCAGCGGGTCCATCGATGGCGATTATCGGTTGGCGATCGCGCAAAATAGTATTGTCAATCAATCGTGTCGGACCAATATGAGCGGCGATCGCAATCATTCCTTCCTCCTGAATTTCATCTAAGGGTATTAACGTAGTTGGTTCAATCAATTCAATATATTCCACAGATACAGTACTGACAGTTGCTATTTCTTGAAGAACAGCTTCGATCAGCTTGTTACTTTTACGAACTCCGCTGCGAAAAACAGCATGAGCTTTTTGCAAGCCACGATGCAAAACAGCAGCTTGCTGTTTCTGACTTGCACTTAAATATTGGTTGCGGGAACTTAAAGCAAGACCATTCGCTTCCCTGATGATTGGACAAGCGACAATTTCTATGGTCAAATTAAGATCCGTAACTAGCCGTTTAATGATGGCTAATTGTTGAGCATCTTTTTGACCAAAGTAAGCTCGATCTGGCTGCACCAAGTTGAAAAGCTTGGTAACAATAGTAGCCACACCCTGAAAATGTCCTAGCCGAGTACGACCACACAAGCCTGATATCATATCAGATGGTGGAGTAACTTGTGTAACAATTAAATCTTGTATATTCTTCTGAGCAACCCCGATCTCTTCCGGATTTGGTACAAACATAACATCTACACCAGCTTCTTGGCAGAATTGCTGATCTTGCTCTAAAGTCCGGGGATAGCGTTCAAAATCTTCTTCGGGACCAAATTGCAGGGGGTTGACAAAAATACTAACTATGACTATGGCATTTTCTTGCCGCGCCCGTTCAATCAAGCTTAAATGACCCTGATGCAAAGCTCCCATTGTAGGAACTAATCCTACTGCTGTTGGGAAGCGAGTTGTCATTTCATGGGGTAGTGGCTCATCAGAATGCAAAGGCAAGATTCGCCAACGGAGTTTATTCAAATAGCAGCGTAACGCTGCGACCGTTGTCAACAGGCGCACAAAAAAAACCTCTATCTACTAGCTTTCCCCCGTTAGTTTATATCCGAATTTGGGGAAAGGGGCTAAATAAATAGAGGAATCTCAAGATTATTCTTGATTTGAAATGGAGACAAGGGGATGGGGGATAAGGGGATGGGGAGAAATTAACTGTCAACTGTCAACTGTCAACTGTCACCTCCTACCTTCCTAAAACTTCAATTTTGACTGGTGCAACGCCTCTACCAATCATTTGGATAACTCGTGCAGCACCATGGGAAAGGTCTATAATGCGACCACCAATAAAAGGTCCCCGGTCGTTGATTCTGACTACGACAGAACGACCATTGTTTACATTCGTAACCCGAACTCTTGTTCCAAAAGGCAAGCTGCGATGAGCGGCGGTCATTTTTTCTGGATTAAATCTTTCACCAGAAGCAGTCTTATTCCCCGAACCATCATAACCGTAGAAGGAAGCCATACCTCTGTAACTTCTTCCTCCTCTTCGATTTGCCACCTTTTTTCTATTCTTGTTAGAGGGTGTTGTTGTGGCTGTCGTTTGTTTTTCTGGCTTTGTTTGAACTGCTGTTAATTCTGGAGGTAAGCCATCGATTGTGGAGAGAGGAGATGCTTTACCAACAAGTCTCCGCAAGCGATTGGTTGCTTGGAGTGCATCTTGTCTGAGATTTTGAGTTGCATCGGGAAGGATTGTATCACTGTTGATTTCTACAAGTTCGGAACCGTCAACGTTGATGATGTAGCGTTCAGTTATAGACTTAGCTCCAGACTTAGATTGGGCGCTTCCGTTCCAACTAACGGTAATTTTGCTAGCGTCTACTTTGCGATTGATTAAATCGTTGATTTTTGCGGCTAGTAGATTTGCTTTTTCTACAGGGTTGTTGTAGTCGCTGTTAACTAGCATTGCTTCTGTTGAACTATTTTGATTGTCAGAAGCAGTGGCGGGTGTCGAGCTTAAAAAGGTGAAAACAGGAATGTTGCGGACGTACAGAGTTGCTGCCTGACGGTTTGATAACTTATGTGCATAAACTTTAGTAAAAAGAGCATTCGGTCCTTTAGTATTTACCTCTACTACATTTTGGCTGGGCATTTTTTGAGAGGTAATTGATGCGGATGTTGCCGTTTGAGCGCGGCTAATAGAAGTTGTTCCAACAAAGGTTGAAAGTACAGTTACAACAGTCCACAAAAGTTTTTGATTCATGCTTCTAAGTAATAATTAAAGCGACAAAATATCTGAGGCTTGATGATTCACACAACGACGGAATAAATATACTAATCGGTCGCGAAATCCCCCAAAATTTGAAACTTTTTGTTCTCACGATTTATTTATTAACTGCAACACATTAACACGAAGCTGGCAACTTGGATATCCGAAATTTACCGTAGATTACTGTCAAAATATCAGAAATTAACACCGCATTGCAAGGGTAAAACCGTTGTCTCATCTTGAGTTTGGCAATGTAACAATTTTTAGATAAATTACAAAATTTATTTTTTATAATTTAAGTGATTAGAAAATTAAATCAATCGTCTGTCTATTGATTTGGACATAACAATTTATACATTTATTGGTCATATTAAAGTATTTTATTCAACAGCTTTTTACCCTAAATGATACTTAGGTAAATCTTCTTTAGTTTAGTAATTAAAATAAAATACTGATAATAGTTGAGTTATTCTAATCAATTACAGATGACTTATTTGAACTAATTACGGCTGTACAACCCATGTATTCCAGGAGTTTGAAGAAATATTCTACTAGTAAATGCGATTATTCTTTAAGCCCTAACTGATACTGATTATTTATTTAAATCTGTTATGGAACGAACAAGTTATGAATTGAATAGTTAATAAATCACAATTAGGATCTAAATGAATTAGTTACATGATGCAAAGCATAAATATTACGGATAAGAGTCTATTTACAAGATTATATTTTGCAGTAAAAAAATAACAAATTATGAGATAATACGCAGCATTAATATTTTAAGTGCTGCGATATTTTTCAGTATTATCGAATTTAAAAACCTAGATGAGGCGATTTGTCAAGGGTGATTTGACTTACTGGCAATAAGTAATGAATAATGCATGATTACCAATTACCCATTACCCATTACCAATTACCAATTACCTTCACACTGAAATAATTACACCTGCACTCTGCACTGCTATTCGATTGACGGCACATACAGCATAAGTTCCAGGTTCAACGGTGGCTGCGGTTGTACCTTGGGATAAAATTCGTTGGAGTTTCCAATCATTACCAGTCTTTTTATAAAGTGTCCAAGAACGAATTTCACCACCTCCAGTAGCCCATGTAATTTTACGGTTTTTGGTTTCTACTTTAATTGGTGATGCTGGTGGTAAAGTGTTTTGCCATTGCATTACAGGTACTAATGCAGGTTCTTTATATAGTAAAGATTTAAATTTGTCGGCGATATTTTGACGATTTTCTTTGATAGCATTGACGCTAAAGAAAATATTCCCCAATGACAAACTTTTATTCAAACTGCGACTGATGGCTACTTGCTTAAGAATTTCCTCTTGTGTCCAAGCTTCTCCATCCAAACGTGCTATGGTGTTACCGGCATAAACGTGGCGTTGTTTGGAATTAATACTCGTCCACCACTCTAGTAATATGGGGTAACTTTGTGCCGTTTGGTCAATACGCCAATATAATTGCGGCGCGATATAATCTAACCAGCCTTCTTGTAACCATTTCTTAGCATCGGCATAAAGTACAGAATAAGCGTCCAAACCTTGAATACCACTAGGTTCTCCGGGACGATAAATTCCGAAAGGACTGATACCAAACTTCACATGAGATTTGACTGACTTAATCCCTTGCCACAGCCGCTGCATCATCCGATTAACATTGTCCCTGCGCCAGTCATTTAAACTTAATTTACCACCGGCATTTTGATCAGCTGCATAGGTTTTACTATCAGGAAATGACTCACCGCTAATCGGGTAAGGATAGAAATAATCGTCAAGATGAATGCCATCGATATCGTAGCGCTGCACAACATCCATGATTACATTGTAAGCTCTATCCTGGACAACTTTCGCGCCTGGGTCCATCCATAACTGAGTTCCCCAACGATAAACCACTTCTGGATTAGTTACCGCGAGATGAGGAGCAACATTCTTAACTCTGACATGGGAAGTACTAGCACGATAAGGGTTAAACCAAGCGTGAAACTCGATATTACGCTTGTGACATTCGGCGATCGCAAATTCTAAGGGGTCATATCCTGGTGCTTTACCTTGAGTTCCAGTCAACCAAGCACTCCAAGGTTCATATTTAGAATTGTATAATGCATCTCCTTCTGGTCGAACCTGTAATATTAAAGCGTTAAAGTTTAATTCTTGTAATTGATCGAGAATTTGAATTAATTCAGCTTTTTGTTGCTCAATGGATAACCCCGCACGACTTGGCCAGTCGCTATTCCAAACCGAAGCAACCCAAGCACCCCGAAATTCTCGATTCGGCTCAATTTGAATGCTTCCCGGTGGTGGTGTGGGTACATTTACATTTTCTGGGGGTTGAACAATATATGGTGAAGCAATTTTTTCTTCCTCACCCAGCCAAACTAAAGCTTGATAAACAAAAGCTGAAATATCGGCACGAGTTGCAGCTAAAGTGGGATTGAGTAATTTGGGATTTGGATAACTGACTACCATCCCAGCACGGGTAGTGATTGCTGCTGTTGGTTTTGCGTAATCTGGGATTGCCTGAGCATCTTGGTAAATTTGCCCAAGTACGGGTAATAAATCCGATGACACCTTTGATGTCATACCCAATCCGCTAATAATACTTAAAAGTGCGTGTATCCTTTGAATTCTGTTTGTAGGACGAAAATAATTATTGGGAAATCCAGTAATAAATACTGTTTCGTAAGCTTTTCTAATTGCTGCTGCTGCCCAATAATTATCGGCAACATCTTGAAATGCTACATATTCGCGTTTTTTGGTAATTCGAGAAAATGTAGTGGTGATAATAGCGGCAAATTCAGCACGGGTAACTGAATTATCGGGACGAAATGTGCCGTCGGGATACCCATTCAAAATTCCCCGACGCGCTAAAGCTTCAATAAATGGACGCGCCCAATGATTTGTAATATCTGGGAAGCGAGCAGATGTGATGGTCATGATTATACCCAAATTTCCTGTATATAAATTGACTTTATCTGCCACTGATTATGCTATTGTTATCCGCAATAAATAAAGTTAAATGAGTACTAAATATCACTTTTGTATTGAACACAACTTTTTCTTGAAAAGATAGTTGAGTAAAAAATCACTTGATATCCTGATTTGAAGCTCATAAACTGTAACAGTAATTTGTAAATATAATTAATTTTGTTCCTGTTATTTTTGCGTAAATTCACTTATATATTATTTTTATTTAGTTTAATCGGTATACTCGGTTTTTCTTATGTGTCCAAAAAATCGCCAGTCACAGCTTGTTATGAATGGGGATTTTCCTCTCAAGCTGAAAAATACTACGTTTATCCTGAAAAGATAGTAATTGAACCTTGGCGGGGGCGACATCATGTGTATGCTATATTTCAAATTCCGGGCGGCTATCTCAACGATAAATTATTACAGCTAGAAATACCAGGGTTAGGCACATACTGCGGAATACTTTCCTACGGTGGAACAGTTACAACTGATGGTGTGTATGCTAAGCCAGGACATTATTTAATGAAAGGAATGTTAAATACCCGAATTGCGTTCACCTTAATTTTGCAAGGTAAGCAACAAGAGTTACAGCAATTGGATAATTGGAAATTGGGATATACGAAAATTGAGGACAAGGTTTCCGAATAGAAGTCGGGTTTTGAGGATAAATTTCAGTAGTAACAGACAATTAGCAAAAAACCCGACTTCTAAGCCCACCGTTTTTTCACCCAACTAAGGATAAAAACCCAAACTTGGGAGCCCCAAAGTTTCATCCCAACCCATCATAATATTTAAACACTGGATTGCTTGACCTGCGTGTCCTTTGACTAAATTATCGATCACCGATATGACTATAACGCGGCGGGTTCGCGGGTCAACTTCGATACCTAAATAACATAAATTACTGCCAGTAGCCCATTTAGTTTGGGGGTAAACTCCTGGTTCACAGATTTTCACCCAAGGGGAGTTACGATAAAAGGCTTTATATATAGTAATTAAATCATCCCTGACTAATCCTGGGTCACGTAGATTAGCATATACAGTTGATAAAATACCGCGCACCATAGGTATGAGATGGGGTGTGAATTGTACGGTTACTTCATGCCCGGCTAAATCACTGCAAACCTCTTCGATTTCTGGTGTATGACGGTGGCTGACGACGCTGTAAGCTGCAATACTATTATCTGCTTCCGACAGTAGTAAATTGGTTTGCAGTTGCCTGCCGCCGATTGAAGTACCTCCTTTAGCGTCAATAATCGCAGTTTCGGGTACGATTAATCCTTGCTTGAGCAGAGGTGAAACTGCGAGTAAACTGGCGGTAGGGTAACAACCGGGACAGCCTACAAGTTGCGTATCAGAAATGCGATCGCGATAAAGCTCTGGTAATCCGTAAATAGCTTCCGCAGCGGTTTTAATATCTTGACGCTTTTTCTTATACCAATTAGTGTAAGTTGTCAAGTCCCGAAATCGATAATCTGCGGACAAATCGAGGACTTTACATCCATATTCGAGCAGTTTTGGTGCAATTTCGCAGGCTAATCCGTTGGGTAGCGATAAAAAAACGACTTCGCAACGACGTGCAATTGCCTCCGGTTCTAAGGCTTCAACCGGAAGATTGATGATGTGGGCTAAGTGAGGATAAATATCGCCAAAAGACTTTCCAGCACTAGCTTCCCCGCCTAAATAAACCAGTTCTAGTTCTGGGTGATTTAGCAGCAGTCGCACCAACTGAACTCCGCCGTAGCCTGACGCGCCAATAATTCCCACGGGTACGCGCCTAAAATTGCCCATGTTAAAATCCTTATCCAATGATTTTCCGTGTTGATGCAATTGCTATCTGCTTTATGCTTTAACTCGCGGCGGTCTGATGACACAGGAAAGACTCACACCCTCAGACTGTCATTAGGTAGTAAACCCAGACTGTTAGTGAGTAGAAACTTCTGCTATGTTATCGAATCATTGCCACTTTGAAGACGGTATTTCATAAAAGAGCTACAATAAAGAATAAGGTTTATTAAAAAAAATTAACGTTCGCTCTTCGAGAAATTCTCTGTGTCGCAGCATAATACCGAAACGCACTATCCGCAAGATGGGAAATCCACCCCAGTTACTGCTTCTTTAAATCAAGTATTTAAATTTGATTCCATTGACACCGCATTGGCTGATTTGAAAGCTGGTCGCCCTTTGGTGGTAGTAGATGATGAAAATCGAGAAAATGAAGGCGATTTGATTTGTGCTGCCCAGTTTGCAACACCACATATCATCAATTTGATGGCAGTGGAAGCACGAGGCTTGATTTGTCTGGCAATGACTGGCGATCGCCTTGATGAATTAGATTTACCTTTGATGGTGAAAAACATCACGGATACCAATCAAACTGCTTTCACTGTCAGCATTGATGCTAGTCCGGAATTAGGCGTGAGTACAGGCATTTCCGCAGAAGATCGCGCCCGCACAATTCAAGTCGCGCTCAACCCCCATACGAAACCGGAAGATTTACGCCGTCCGGGTCATATTTTCCCGATTCGCGCTCGGAACGGAGGAGTACTCAAACGAGCGGGACATACAGAAGCTGCTGTAGACTTGTCTCGGTTAGCCGGTTTATATCCAGCGGGAGTAATTTGTGAAATCCAAAACCCCAACGGTTCGATGGCGCGGTTACCGGAATTAATTGAGTATGCAAAACATCATAAATTAAAAATTATTAGTATTGCGGATTTAATTAGTTATCGTCTGCGTTACGACCGGATAATTAAGCGGGAAACTGTTGCCGATTTACCTACACAGTTCGGCAATTTCAAAATTTATGCTTACCGTCACACTCTGGATGATACAGAACACGTAGCGATTGTCAAGGGTGATCCGGAAACTTTTGGCGATAAACCCGTAATGGTGCGGATGCATTCCGAATGTCTCACCGGAGATGCTTTGGGTTCTTTGCGTTGCGATTGCCGAATGCAGCTACAAGCAGCCTTGAAAATGATTGAAACAGCAGGGGAAGGTGTTGTTGTCTACTTGCGTCAAGAAGGGCGCGGCATTGGATTGGTGAATAAATTAAAAGCCTATTCCTTGCAAGATATGGGGCTAGATACTGTAGAAGCCAACGAACGTTTGGGATTTCCTGCCGATTTGCGTGACTACGGTATGGGAGCGCAAATGCTGATGGATTTAAATGTACATAATATACGTTTGATTACTAATAATCCCCGTAAAATTGCTGGTTTGAAAGGATACGGTTTAGAAGTGGTTGACAGAGTACCTTTATTAATAGAAGCCAACGATTACAATAGTTATTATCTAGCAACGAAAGCCAAAAAGTTGGGTCATATGCTGTTGCAGACTTATTTGGTAACATTAGCACTGCATTGGCAAGATGAACCATTATCAATTAGCGAACGTTACGAACGTTTGGACAAGATACGGCATTTAGCAAAAAATCGTCATTTACTATTGCAAGAAGAAACTCGTCCTTTGGGATTAGCCTTGTTTAGTAAACCATCTTTAACGGTACACTTGGGTTTAGATCAAGCCAACGTTGCTGCTGAGGATTGGTATCAAGAAAAAGACCATCCTTATGTACAAGCTGTGATGAATATTCTCGACAAAGTTGTGGAATTGCCTTATCTTGAAAAATTGGAATTTCTGATTTCTCCTGGAGTAGACCCTTTGAGTAAATTACAGGTACAGTTAGATAGACAATCTTTTGGATTAAGTCAGCTACCTTCTTCACTTAGCGGTAAATTGGAGACTCAGAAGATTTATAGTTTTGGGAACTAAACCAATTTTGGATTTTAGATTTTAGATTTTAGATTTGCTCCATCTATAAAGTAAGATGTAGAGACGTTACGCCCGGCAACGTCTCCTTACGTCAGGAAAATATCTTTGATTAATCCGTTTCAACAAGGTTTTGATGAATATTTCGCCAAGACGTAAAAACCAGAATCAAATAAAGCAATCCAAGCAAGCCACTACCATAAATCAACCTTAAAGAAAGAGACGAATTAAAAGTATAGTTTAGACTATTTTCTAATAATTTATGAAGCCCACTATGTATTATCATAAATAATGCAAATGCAATTCGCGACCAGTTTTTAAAAACTAGAGATTGATTATTTGTTAGCCATAGAAGCACTGTAATTAGTGGTACATGAAGCATAACAAAAGCCGATGATGCAGTTTGCTCTGGTAAGCTTCTTAGGATAAATAAAAGCTTCCATTCTGATTGTGTCATCGCATCAAGTTCGTGAGTAATAATCGTCGCAAAGCCTAAATAGAAAAGTAAATTTTTCATTATTTAGAATAGTTATTAGATAATTAAAAAATATTCATATCCCGCTCTGAAAAAACACCTCTCTTAACTTCTTCACTCTGCGCTCTCCGCGCTCTCTGCGGTTTTATATTGCTAAATATGGTGCTTTACGGCATTTTTAATTTGTCACCTCAGAGATTATTTATTCGTGCCGTAACACACCATACAAACTTCTAATTCTTACTTTTCAATACTCCTTCGCGAAAATATAAAAATAAGGGTAAACTACAACTTAAACCAACACGCAAACGGCTATAACGAACAACCAATTAAACTTTATGAAGAATTACAAACATATCCAGATGTTCCACAGTTATGGAAACTTTCCAACTCACACACCTGGGAACTACCATTATTAACTATAAACTTTCTCAAAGACAGATTATATCTAAATTTATTTTCCGCAATAGCTACTCTCGGTACACCTCACGACATCACATTACAGGAATTGCGAATTGAAACCTTATTCCTCGCAGATGAATTAAGCCAAAAAAATCTAACCAAGTTAAATTAAATTAAATTAAATTAATTCTTAGTATTTTTCTTTGATAACTCACATCTTGCACCCTACGCATAATTAACTAGATAATCAAAAATATAAATAAAAATATTACTAAAATAAAAATATAATATTTTAGTCCATTTTAATGGACTTCTGCTATTAGACTGGGACTTGCAGTCCCAGGCGGGTAAGAATGAAGTCAAACAATCAGTAATTATTTTGAGTTAGGAGTTTTGATGGTGCAAGATATGAAATAAAAAACTATTTTTCAATACTCTTCCCTCAGCGCTGTGTACGCTTTTATTTTGATTAGTTTTGAAGAGTTCCTAGTTGCAAATTATCGTTAAAACTAATGTCTGAAGCCCAATTACAAACATTTAAATTTAATGAGATAGACGAATAGTAAGGTTTTTTAATCATTCCGAGATGACGAAATAATTTCTGATTAATTATTTTTTAACTACACATCTTTAACCTATCCTTTTCGTAAACCAAATACTCCGAAACCCAAAACTTCTTAATATTCATCACAATTGCCACAGGTACAAAAATATCAAATTCTTTTCCCGATAAATGCTGTGGTGGTAGCAAACCAAACAATTCATTGTATACCGTCACCTCAGTCATAATCTCATCAAACTCAGCTTCCATCTCATCAACTAGAACACAATGTATTCCCCCATCATCTTCGTAATATTCCTCCTCATCAGGTTGCCAAATCCGGGGTATAAGTTCGTGTTCCAAATATTCCAGACGGTGAAATTCTTTAATGGGGATTATGGCGGCGATTTCTTCCCCAGCTTCTTGTAAAACGATACGCTTTCCCCCAAAAACCACTGTTTTGAGGGCTTCGAGCAAATTACCTCTTACTTCCTGAGTACTTGAACGGATAAAACCTTCATTTTGATCGACGTAATCTTGTATCATCTTAAATGTAATGAAAATGTAATTTAATTGTTCCTAAAGTCTGAAAATTCGAGAAAATAATAAATTAAGGCTAACCTAAATTTTTCTAGAAGTTTTAGAATTTTATGGCTCATCGATTTTTGGAACACTTGAATAGTCCTAAACGTCCCGTAATCGTTTTTGACGGTGCGATGGGAACCAATTTACAGGTACAGAATCTCACCGCTGAGGACTTTGGAGGTGCGGAATACGAAGGTTGTAACGAATATCTCGTCCACACCAAACCGGAGGCTGTAGCGACGGTTCACCGTGATTTCTTGGCTGCTGGTGCGGATGTCATCGAAACTGATACTTTTGGGGGTACTTCCATTGTACTCGCTGAGTATGACCTTGCAGATCAAACTTATTACCTCAATAAAACTGCTGCGGAATTAGCGAAAAAAGTTGCTGCGGAATTTTCTACACCCGAAAAACCCCGGTTTGTCGCTGGTTCTATGGGTCCTGGTACAAAATTACCAACTTTGGGACATATTGATTTCGACACTTTGAAAAACTCTTATTTTGAACAAGCAGAAGCATTGTTTGATGGTGGAGTTGATTTATTTTTGGTAGAAACTTGTCAGGATGTGTTGCAAATCAAAGCAGCGCTGAATGCAATTGAAGAAGTTTTTGTCAAGAAAGGGGAAAGGCGAGGATTGATGGTTTCTGTAACGATGGAAACTATGGGTACAATGCTCGTGGGTACGGAAATCGCTGCGGTGGTGACAATTTTAGAACCCTATAAGATCGATATTTTAGGGTTAAATTGCGCTACTGGTCCGGATTTGATGAAGCCGCATATCAAATACTTATCGGAGCATTCACCATTTATTGTTTCTTGTATTCCCAATGCGGGATTACCAGAAAATGTCGGCGGACAAGCGCATTATAAACTAACGCCGCTAGAATTAAAAATGCATTTGATGCATTTCATCGAAGACTTAGGTGTCCAAGCGATTGGGGGTTGCTGTGGGACACGTCCAGAACATATTCAAGCTTTAGCAGAAATTGCCCAGGATTTAACACCGAAAGTCAGGAATCCAAAAACTGAACCGGCTGCGGCTTCGATTTACGGTACTCAACCATACGACCAAGATAACTCTTTCTTGATTATTGGTGAACGCCTCAACGCTAGCGGTTCCAAAAAATGCCGTACCATGTTAAATGATGAAGACTGGGACGGATTAGTTTCACTAGCGCGATCGCAAGTTAAAGAAGGCGCACACGTCCTTGATGTTAACGTTGATTATGTCGGACGGGACGGTGTGCGTGATATGCACGAGTTGGTGTCGCGATTGGTAAATAATATTACTTTACCCTTAGTACTTGACTCCACCGAATGGGAAAAAATGGAGGCAGGTTTAAAAGTTGCTGGTGGTAAGTGTTTGCTGAATTCGACTAATTACGAAGACGGTGAAGAACGGTTTTTGAAAGTGTTGGATTTGGCGAAAACTTACGGTGCTGGGGTGGTAATTGGTACCATCGACGAAGATGGAATGGCACGGACAGCCGACAAAAAATTTGCAATTGCTCAACGGGCTTATCGTCAAGCTGTAGAATACGGGATTCCCGCTCATGAAATTTTCTTTGATACTCTAGCGCTACCGATTTCTACTGGGATTGAAGAAGATAGAGCCAACGGTAAAGCCACAATTGAATCTATTAGTCGGATTCGTCAAGAATTGCCGGGAAGTCATGTTGTATTAGGTGTTTCCAATATTTCCTTTGGTTTAAATCCCGCAGCCCGGATAGTTTTAAACTCAATGTTCCTGCACGAAGCGACGCAAGTGGGAATGGATGCAGCGATTGTCAGCGCTAACAAGATTTTACCACTGGCTAAAATTGCACCAGAACATCAGAAAATCTGCCGTGACTTAATCTACGATAATCGCAAATTTGACGGCGATATCTGCATTTATGACCCCTTGGGTGAACTAACCACCATGTTTGAAGGGGTTAGCGTTAAACGTGATAAAGGGGTTGATATTAGTTTACCAATTGAAGAACGACTCAAACAACACGTAATTGACGGCGAAAGAATTGGTTTAGAAGATGCTTTAAAAGAAGCAATGCAGAAATATCCACCTTTAGATATTGTCAATATTTACCTATTAGATGGGATGAAAGTAGTAGGTGAATTATTTGGTTCCGGACAAATGCAGCTACCTTTCGTATTGCAATCAGCAGAAACCATGAAAGCAGCGGTAGCATTTTTAGAACCCCACATGGAAAAATCAGAAGCAGGACAAGATAATGCCAAAGGAACCTTTGTAATTGCCACCGTAAAAGGAGATGTTCATGACATTGGTAAAAACCTGGTGGATATTATCTTATCTAATAACGGCTATCGGGTAATTAATCTGGGTATTAAACAACCAGTAGAAAACATCATTAAAGCCTACGAAGAACATAAACCCGATTGTATTGCCATGAGTGGTTTATTGGTAAAATCCACCGCATTCATGAAAGATAACCTGGAAACATTTAACGAAAAAGGAATCACCATTCCCGTGATTTTAGGTGGTGCAGCATTAACTCCTAAATTTGTTTACGAAGACTGCCAAAATACCTATCAAGGTAAAGTAATTTATGGTAAAGATGCATTTTCCGATTTGAATTTCATGGACAAATTAATGCCAGCTAAATCTGGTAATAATTGGGATGATTTTAACGGTTTCTTAGGTGAATTTGCATCACTAAACTATCAAAATGGGCACAAATCTGTAGAAACAGAAAAATCTTCGGAAGAAAACACAACAGAGCAACCAAAAATCATCGATACCAAACGTTCTGAAGCAGTCGAAATAGACACCGAACGTCCCACCCCACCATTTTGGGGAACCAAATTATTACAGGGAGATGATATTCCCCTAGAAGAACTATTTTGGTACTTGGATTTACAAGCTTTAATTGCTGGACAATGGCAATTTAGAAAACCAAAAGAGCAGTCAAAAGCAGAATATCAGGCTTTTTTAGCAGAGAAAGTATATCCAATTCTAGAAACTTGGAAAAAACGGGTAGTAGAAGAAAACTTGTTACATCCCCAAGTAATTTACGGTTATTTTCCTTGTCAATCAGAAGGAAATACACTGCATATCTACAACCCAGAAAATCATTCCCAAAAAGTTACAGAATTTGAATTTCCCCGTCAAAAATCTTTGCGTCGTTTGTGTATTGCAGACTTCTTTGCACCCAAAGAAACGGGAATCATTGATGTTTTTCCCATGCAAGCGGTGACTGTGGGAGAAATTGCCACCGAATTCGCGCAAAAGCTATTCTCGAATAATGAATACACTGATTACCTGTATTTTCACGGTATAGCCGTCCAAATGGCAGAAGCTCTAGCCGAGTGGACACACGCCCGTATCCGGTGTGAATTGGGCTTTGGAAGCGAAGATCCCGATAATATTCGTGATATGTTAGCCCAGAGGTATCGCGGAAGCCGGTATAGCTTTGGCTACCCAGCTTGTCCGAACATTCCAGATCAATATAAGCAACTGGAATTATTGGGAACAAATAGGATTAACTTGTACATGGACGAAAGCGAGCAGATTTATCCCGAACAAAGTACCACAGCGATTATTACATATCATCCCGTAGCTAAATACTTTAGCGCGTAAACTTTACCCCTCTCCTTGTCAAGGAGAGGGGCTGGGGGTGAGGTTAAGCAGAGAGGGGCTAGGGGTGAGGTAATTTACACCCCTCTCATCAACAAGCAAAGGGGCTAGGGGTGAGGTAATTTACACCCCTCTCCTTAATAAGGAGAGGGGCTGGGGGTGAGGTAATTTAACGGATGCCGAAAGCCAATTAATATAATTAGTCTGATATTAGTTTTAACCGTATTAATATCAACCTAATTATCAAAATGACCAAAATATATAACAAAAGCTCCGAAATAGAAAAACGCCGAAAATTACGTCAAGATATAACAAAAGCAGAAAAGATAATTTGGGAAAAAATTAGAAATAATCAAATTGAAAATTGTAAATTTCGCAGACAATATAGTGTCGATAAATTTGTCATTGATTTTTACAGTCCTATATTAAAGCTAGCTATAGAAATTGATGGTGAAAGCCATTTTGAGGAAGGTACTGCTGAATATGATAGAGAAAGACAAAGTTATATTGAATCGTTAGGAATAAAATTTATTAGATTTACGAATAATGATGTGTATGAGAATTTGGATGGTGTTTTAGAAAGTATTGCGCTGAAGGTGAGAGAGTTGAGGAGTTGAGGTTATCTGTTAGAATTCAAAGTGAAAACCTCACCCCTAACCCCTCTCCTTAATAAGGAGAGGGGGAAAAGAATAATATGGCAAACCTAAAGTCTTAAAATATGTTGTAAGACAATTATTGCTTAGGCTTTCTCAATTTTCTATCTATTTCTGGTGGAAAAGCTGAAAAATTTTCTCTAATATAATCTAACGAACGCCAAGCAATTTTATCACAACTAGTACGTGCTGCTCCAAGGTTATTACCTCCAACATCATAAATTTCTAACCATCCATCATCACCATCTGTAGTTACGCGAGTTGTAAAGATTCTTAGCTTTTCAATAGTCACTATTAAATTATATACACAACCAAAATCTTCTTTAGCAACGTTTTTTTGATAAAAACGATAAGAATTTACAAAACTCTTCATCATATACTTCTGTATAATTTTGAGAATAAAATAGCTTAATTTTATGAATAAAGTTATTCATGGTATATTTTTATTTCTACTTTCTTCCTTTAACTAGTATTCCCAATTTTAATTTTTAAAGATATTTTTGTGTAAAAAAATTGTTATATTTTCAATGACAACCCAAAATCCAAAAAACCTTTTGAAAATCAACTTTATAAAAAGAATGATCACATCCCTAATTTTCATCTACCTAACCTTCGCTATCTATATTTACTTCCAAGCAGATAGCATGATTTTCTTTCCCCCACCTTCTACCTATCAAGATACTAACGAAATAATCAAACTAACTAGCGCAGATGGAACTAAGCTTTCTGCAATTCACCTATTAAATCCCAAAGCTAAATACACAGTCCTTTATGCTCACGGAAACGCATCAGATTTAGGTACAATTAGACCTAAATTAGAACAATTAAAAACTATTGGTTTCAGCGTCTTTGCTTATGATTATCGCGGTTACGGAACTAGTGGAGGAAAACCTTCAGAAAAGAATGCTTATAAAGATATTGATACAGCGTACAATTATTTAACGCAAAAATTAAACATCGCACCCCAACAAATAATAGTATTTGGACGTTCCGTTGGTGGGGGTTCAGCAATAGATTTAGCCGCTAGAAAACCAGTTGCTGGTTTAATTACCGAAAGTACTTTTATTTCTGCATTTAGAGTTAAAGTACCTTTTGCACTTCTACCGTTTGATAGATTTCCCAATTTAGAAAAAATTAAAAGAGTAAAATGTCCGGTATTAATAATGCATGGAAAAATTGACAATATTGTTCCTTTTTATCACAGTAAAACATTATTTGAGCAAGCACCTCCACCAAAACTTTCCTTATGGGTAGAACAAGCAAATCATCATGATTTTACCTATGTAGCAGGAGAAAGATATGTAGAAATTTTAAAAGAGTTTATGGAGTTAGTGGAGCAACACATAAGCACACATCTTTAACTGAAAAATTAAAACAATAAATATATCAAAAATTGCATAATAATAATTCATAAAATTCATCAATAATTAGTCAATTTTAATTGTTCTGAATGCACAATTATTAAGGAAAGCATTCTTCTTATTCCAATTTACAGGCTCAGCTTCGTAAATAGGAACCGTTTCAAATCTCTGAATTGTTCCTTGTTTACAAAAATGTAATATTAAACGATAGTATATACTCCTTTTAAATTAACTTTTATGAAATATACTAATTACAATTGGATTGATCAAACTTGTAAACATTCTTTTTTATTGATTCGTAGTTTAAACAACAAAAAGCAGAATTATCAATCAAAAAAAATGTCCAAACTCTGATTTTTTGTTTTAAAATTGCTTTGGGTAATAGTTGATTCTTAAACTTTATCAACTAATAATTCAATATATTAAGTTTGTGATAACAGTTGTATCATGTTGTAAGTTAATACCGGACATTACTCTTTAAATTGTGTATCCTGAAAAAACTAATGAAAATTTTAATCAACGCAGGTCTAATGACTCCTAAAATCATGCGTCAACTTTGGTCAGTAGTCGAACAAACTCAAACCATGACATTATTGCAGATGGATGATGCAAGCTTGGTTAATTTGTTGGTAAAACAAACAAAAAACCAAGCATCGCTAGATTGTCAAGAAGCCGATTTTCTTTGCGATTACATTCAATCCCGACTTCCTCTAATTCGTGATATAGCTCATGAACGTCAATACAATTTACAATCAACGTACAATTGAGCAACAAATTGTCAAAACATCATCGCTTCTTGCTCAAAAGCAACCACATACAACTTTTGACAAACAGCCCATACTACATTTATCAAAAATAATTAGCGATCGCCTTGAGGTAGATATCCCGATACCAAACAATCAGAACCTACAATTCTCATCTCTACACGTTCCAAATCGAGCGCTTGAGTCATTGTAGTAAAACCCAAATCACCTACTGGTGTAGGAGCATTATTCCCACCGATAATTTTCGGAGCGATAAATGCTAGAACTTTTTGTACTGCTCTTGAGGCGATCGCACTTGCAGCTAAGATTCCTCCACATTCCCATAGCACGCTACAAAAACCCTTGTCATATAAATAAGTCATAGCTTTGTCGGGTGTGAGTGGCGATAATTCTACCACTTCTACACCTTGTTTTCGTAAAAATTCTTGTAAAGCAGGGTTTGCTCCAGGTTCTGTTAAAACAACAGTAGGGGCTTCCTGAATTTGCCATAGATGTGCTGTGGAAGGTAAATCAAGACTGCGGCTCATAACCACTCGTAAGGGATTGTGCGCTCCTAACAAACGAGAAGTAAGACGGGGATTATCTTGACGTACTGTATTTCCCCCAACCACTACAGCATCGCATTGAGCCCTTAACTCTTTAACCGTATTGCGGGCATCTTGATTAGTTACCCAAATACTATGTCCTGTACTAGTAGCAATCTTACCATCCAAAGTCATAGCGTATTTCAAAATACCCAAAGGCTTTTTATAAAGAATGCGATGAATAAACCCTTCATTTAACTTGCGACAAGCTTCTTCTTCTACTCCCGAAACTACTTCTATCCCAGCAGAGCGTAAACGATCAATTCCACCTCCTGCAACCAATGGATTGGGATCAACCATACCTACCACCACTTTTGCCACACCTGCGCCTACCAAAGCCTCGGAACAAGGGGGAGTACGTCCATAGTGATTACAAGGCTCTAAACTCACGTAAATCGTAGCTCCACGAGCATGATCTCCAGCAGCTTTGAGTGCAAAAACTTCAGCATGAGGTTCACCAGCTTTCGGATGAAAGCCTTCTCCAATAATTTCGCCATCTTTAACAATAACCGCTCCCACCATCGGATTTGGTGAAGTCAGCCCCAAAGCGCGACGAGCCAGTTCCAAACAGCGCCGCATCATTGCCCGATCAAACTCACTTCCTACCGCTTTGACTGGGGATTGTAATTCAAATTTGTCTTCTTTTTCCTTGTGGATATTAGAGATCAATTTATCTGCACTAGGATTGGCAGGAGAATTATTCATCATAAAACGGGAACTTGTGTGAATATTTTTGTGTTAATATAGTCAATTTCCCATTTGGAGACGGGAAACCCTTTTTCAATTCGGTAAGAAGAATGAATTGGGAATTGCATTAACTTCTTGCATCCATATTGCCAGAGCCAGCACAATAAATTCCAACAAAATATTCCAATAAAAAAAGCAGGAAAGAATCAATCAGTCAAAACTGTGATTCCTTCCTGCTTAGATAAGGGATGGGGAGACAAGGGGAAATAAATAAAAACTGTCAACTGTCAACTGTCAACTGTCAACTCCTAACTCCTAACTTACTATATCAAGTCGATTGTTCGGCTAACTTCAACTGTTGCCACCAACGATTTAAGGGATAATAAATCACAGGAGCCCAAAGACTGCTAAGAATAGCAGAAGCAAGAGTTACTTTTTGGTAATATGCCCAAATCACATCTGAGTGAGCAGTACCGTGGGCAATAATCTGCAAGGCGAAAATCGTATCCGATAAAATTGCCATCAAGAAGACAATTAAGGCAATAGAAATAAAATCTTCTTGTATAAAACGTTGTTTCTGAAACAAACCAATGAGAAAACCGACAACACCCAAACTTAAAGCATGAGTAGGCTGGGGTGAAGTCATGGCATCTTGAAGCAACCCTAAAACGATACCAGCAAAAGCACCTTGAAAAGCCGAACGCTTGACACTCCAAGCCACAACCCAAATTAACAGCCAGTTAGCCGTAATTCCCACCAATTCCATACCGGGAAAGCGATTTGGTAACAGAAATAAACATAATAATACAGATCCACTAATTACCGCCCAATCTGCAATTTGGCGTAAATTGGGATGCCAACGAGAAAGAGGTTTAATCGGCTTATTGGGTTTTTTGCGTCGGGATGGGGGTTGAGCAGAATTGTGCTTCCTCCTAGCCCGGAATGAAGGTTGACCAGAAGTTTGCTTCCTCCTAGCCCGGAATGAAGGTTGACCAGAAGTTTGCTTCCTCCTAGCCCGGAATGAAGGTTGACCAGAAGTTTGCTTCCTCCTAGCCCGAAATGAAGGTAGCCCAGAAGTTTGCTTGTTCCTCACCCGAAGTTTGGGAATATTCATTGAACTGTAGCCTTGCTGTGAAATTATTTCTGTGTATCTTTGTTTTCGGGTGCTGGCACGACGGGTGGTTTAGGATTAACTGTTACCCAGTCAAGAGAACGAATTGGAGGGAAAAGCTCAACTGTAGCAACTGACGCGGGAAGTCTTTTTAAATCTAATGATTTTATTTTACCTATAGGTACACCGGAGGGAAATTTAGAACTATAAGTTGATGTAGAAACTACATCCCCCGGTTTCACATTTGGTACTTTTTCATAAAATTCTAATACCGCATCAGCAGAACCATCTCCTTGTAAAATACCTTTGGCTCCAGTACGGCTGACATTTACACCTACTTGTGAAGTCATATCGCTAATTAATAAAACGCGGCTAGTGTTGGAAGTTACGTTATCGATCAAACCAACCAAACCACCTTCAGCCTTAACTACATAACCTTCCTGAATTCCTGCAAGGCTACCGCGATTCAAACTTACCTGTTGCCACCAATTGTCTGCACTACGTCCAACCACGCGAGCTGGAATTGTAGGTATATCTTTTGGTTCTTTTTCTACATATTTTAATAAAGCCTTGAGATTTTGATTCTGGCTTTCTAATTCAGTTATTTTAGCTTGTAATTCTTGGACTTTAGCGTCTTTGAGATATTGTTGTTGATTCGGCTCGCTTTGAAACACTTCAAGGGGACGAGTAATACCGTTGTACAACTCAGCCAAAAGTTCACCTTGAGTTTGGCGGACTATCAAAACACCACCAACCACTAACACTAATAACCCTAACTGTAACCCTTTACGCTCCCACCGGCGACGTGCAGTAAACATATAAACCGACCTATAGCAGAAAATTTACTTAATAAATACTTAATTTAACTTAACTTAATAAGAAGATATCGGATTCTATGTAGAATCCAATACCCGATTGAAGAAAGCGAATCGACAAATCTACATATTGCGAGAACGAGCGCTGAATACCCGTTCTAACTGTTTGAAATTTTCTAACACCCGACCAGTACCCAATACTACACAGCTTAGAGGGTCGGCAGCAACGTGTGTTACAATACCTGTCTCATGACTGATTAAAGTATCTATACCCTTGAGCAAAGCACCACCACCAGCAAGCATAATGCCCCGATCGATAATATCTGCTGCTAGTTCGGGTGGTGTACGTTCTAGCGTCCGCTTCACTGCTTCAATAATAACTGAAAGCGGTTCGGACATACTTTCACGAATTTCTGGCCCCTTAATTGTAACAGTTCTGGGTAGACCAGAAAGTAAATGTAAACCTCGAACTTCCATGATCGCTTCTTCATCATCATGACTCGGATAGGCAGAACCAATACGAATCTTGATATCTTCTGCTGTACGTTCCCCAATCACCAAGTTATGAACTTTCTTCATATACTGGATAATTGATTCGGTTAATTCATCCCCAGCAATACGTACTGATTCACTCAGTACTGTACCTTGAAGACTCAGTACTGCAACTTCAGTGGTACCACCACCAATATCAATAATCAAGTTACCAGTAGGATCAGCTACTGGCAGCCCTGCCCCAATCGCTGCTGCTACAGGTTCATCGATTAAAAAAACCTCTCTAGCCCCTGCTTGAGTTGCAGCATCCATCACAGCCCTTCTTTCAACCCCAGTTACACCACTAGGGATACCAATGACAATCCTGGGTAAAACCAGAGATTTGCCGCCGTTAACTCGATTAATAAAATGCTTCAGCATCAACTCAGCAGTATCAAAGTCAGCAATTACACCATCGCGTAAAGGACGCAAAGCAATTACATTCCCAGGAGTTCTACCGAGCATTTTCTTCGCATCTTCTCCGACAGCCAGCGCAACCTTTTCGTTTTTGTCAATAGCAACAACTGAAGGTTCTTGGAGTACAATACCTTTGCCAGAGACATAAACGAGAGTGTTGGCAGTACCTAGATCGATACCCATATCCCGCGACAAGGAAAACTTACTGAAAAGACCCACGCGCTTTTACGCCCCCTATTCTCGTTACTTTTTACAACGTCCGAAATACCCAATCATGCTGGATTCTATTATTGTTTTTGACTTGAGTCTAGTAAAGCAGATTAACTTTTTATATATCTTTTCCCTATCTTTACTATTCCCCAACCCCTTTGAGTTTTATATTCTTTGTTTGAGTAAACCTATCAGTATGCTTTCGCAATTTAGGTATAGTTATTTTTATCATCTATTTAATGATTTTTATTGTTAATTATTTAACACTATCTCAAATGTGTCCTAATCCGTTATTATGGATATTACAATCTAAAAGTACACTAGTACTAAAAGCTAAAGCCTATGAGTATTAATGTAGTTCACCTCGTCGGTCGTGTGGGTACCGACCCCGACATGAAGTATTTTGAGTCTGGTACTGTTAAGTGTAGATTAACACTAGCAGTCAATCGTCGGAAAAAAGACAGTGAACCGGACTGGTTCAACCTCGAACTGTGGGGAAAAACAGCAGAGGTTGCAAATAGTTACGTGCGTAAAGGTAAACAAATAGCCGTTAAAGGTTCCTTGAAATTGGATAGTTGGAACGATCGCACTACCGGCGCACTTCGTTCTACACCAGTCATTATCGTGGACGACCTACAGATGTTAGGCTCTAAACGAGATAATGAATCTGAAATGATGAATAATAATCCGGAACATTTTTAGTTAGTTGACAGTTGACAGTTGATAGTTGACCACTAACAACTAACCACTAACCACTAACAACTATCTACTAACCACTAACCACTAACTAATAACTAATTCGTAATGTTACAGATGCTCCCACTTCTTGTTCACCACCGACAATCGGAGTGGGTGCAGCTTCAGCCATTGCTGCTGTGGGAACTGCATTGCGATACATAATTGGTTCCGGAGTCGAAGCATTACCCACTTGAATATGAACTACTTCCTTGGGTGTAAAACCCAAGCTTGAGAAGACAGCATTAGCTTGTTTTTGAGCGTCTTGAGTTGCTTCTTTGAGTGCTTGTTCACGTGCTTGAGTTATTGCTTGTTCAGTAGCGACAAATCTGACGCTATTAATTTGTGTTGCACCGGCTTTTATTACTTCATCCAATAATTTACCAGCCTTTTCCGTGGTAATGCGGAAACTCACAGTATTAATAGCTTCGTAACCTTGAGTTTGTCGTACATTATCCTTGTAGCTATATACTGGGTTAAGTTGGATGCCGGTGGTTTCTAATTTCTCTACATTCTCGGACTTGAGTAAATTGACTACTGCATTAGACTTACGAGCCGCTTCTTGCTGTACAACATTCGCTGTTTTTCCTTGAACCTGCACTCCCAAACTGACTTGGGACAAAGTTGTCGGAATTGTTTCTAACCCTTGTCCTGTTACTGTTAATGTTCGTAACATTATTTTCTCTTCTGTCAAACCAGGTTGAATGGAAGCAACGCTAACAAACAATACCATGGGCAGAATTTTGCATATGTTTGATAAATTTTTGTAAACCTGAGATTTATATCCAAATGTTTTGGCTGTATCCATAATATTTTCACTCCTTACTAAATTATGATCTGAATGATATTCATATACGGAGTATTTACTGAGTTTGAATGTTCCTGTTTTTCAAAAGACCCAGAAAAAATCAAATCTTAGCCTCCGTAGAAAAGATTTATTATTTGATTTGATTGCAAACGGTGAATAAATCCTAAATAATATAAATAAATATATAAACAAATATAAATAAATTTATAAATAAATATATGAATTGGCTATTAAAAACTGAACCGCTGGAGTATTCCTATACCGATTTATCAAAAGAAAATGTTGCAGTATGGGATGGAGTCAAAAATGCTCTTGCTCTAAAAAATATGCGGACAATGCGAACTGGAGAAAAAGTATTTATTTATCATACTGGTAAAGAACGCAGCATTGTCGGAGTTGCAGAAATTTTAAGTGAAGCATATCCCGATCCAAAATTAGATGATGTTAAAAGATTAGTAATAGATATACGAGCAGTGCAGAAATTACCCCAACCGATTACCCTGAATCAAATCAAGCAGGACGAATTTTTCCTAGGTTTTGATTTATTACGTCTGCCAAGATTATCAATAGTTCCAGTGTTACCCGAACATTGGCAACGCTTGCTAAAATTAGCATCTGACTTACCTTAAAGCTTTATTTGTAGCAACTTTCCTGATTAACGTTGCGATCGCAAGTAAAGTTATCACAGGTTTGGGTGTTTTTAATCAACTCCAAATCAATCGTTTTCGTTTAGCCTAAAATCGTGAAAAATCGCAGCAAGGTCTCATTAATTACTGGTAAATCAATAATTTTCACTTCAGTAATCAAACAAAATCTAGTTATAAAAGTATCTATGTTCGAGAATTTATGATACCAAAGGAAACTTATATCTGAAAATATCCGTCCCTTTTAATTGTAATTTTTTAGGAGTTTTTGAGATTTATTCGGCACTGCTATTTGAGTAATTTTTTCAAGTTATGCATCTCACCATATTATTTTAAACCGCCAATTAAACCGACAATTAAACCGATAATAAACCGATAAGATTACGGGCGTGCATTAATTACCGCTTCATTGAAAAATTTCATAAATTTCTTTACCCTACATAGTTTTTCTGGCTGGGATTGACTGCGATCGTTAATTCTGGTTATCTCTTTGTGGGTGGAATCTTCAAAGCGGGAGCAACGTAGGTTTTTATTGCCACAACGGCATCAAAGAAGAATTTCTTATGTTAGAATTCTTTGCCAACAGCTAACCACGTTCTTTTTGAAGAAGCATTTTCCACGGTGGACTTATAGCAGTATAAACACGGTTCATCCCGACAAGCACCACTGGTAACATACTTATCTTTAATGACGGTTTGAGCGGTTATATTCCCAGCTAAATTTGAAACCTTTATATACTTACCGCTCTCGTAAATGCGACTTAGGAGAAACACTGTGAAACTACACTGGTTAATACCTGGGACTTTTTTAACTGTCTCCCTGTTATCTTCCCCTGCGAATGCAGCGAAACTACAATCTTGGAATTTTGACGCTAATCAAAATCAGCTAGAATTTAATACTGATGCTGCTGTACAACCAAAAGCCCAATTAATTTTTAATCCCACTCGTGTAGTAATTGATTTACCTGGTGTCAAATTCGGTAATCCGCAGTTGAAAAAACCGATCGGTGGTGCTATCAATACAGTGCGTATCGGTCAATTTGACCCGGAAACTACCCGCATGGTGGTTGAATTAAATCCCGGCTATACTTTAGACCCAAATCAAATCAAATTTGAAGGAGTAAGTCCTAGTCGTTGGAGAGTAAAATTACCATCGCCAGAACTTGAAAAAACAGATGCTGACGAAAGAAATATTTACAGTGTAGTGCGAACCAATAATACTGCACCCAGTAATACATCTAACAGCAATCAAGCGGTAATTCAAACTGGTCAAAAAATTGCTCAAGGAATTGCTCAAATTGAAAGAGTACTTCCAACTGGTGATGGCTTTTTTGTGCGTACAAGTGGTGGTAAAGCAACCTCTTCAAGAGTTAACCGCAACGGTCAAGAATTGATCAATGTAGATATTTCCGGTGCGACATTATCCTCTAACTTACCGGGAAACGAGTTCCCAATGAATCGCTTTGGTGTCAAAGGAATTGAATTTAAGCAGTTAGATTCAACAACCACTCGGATTGTTTTACGGGTAGACAAAAATAGCCCGGATTGGCGAGCTACAATCAGCAGCTTTGGTGGGATAGTCTTACTGCCTAATGGTAAAGTTAGCGAATCTTCCCCAAATAGTAATCCCAATCCCCCAGTCAATCGACCATTACCTTCTCCATCACCACCACCAACCATTACAACACAAAATTCTCTCGCTCAAATTGAAGCTGTAGAATTAGATGACAATGGTAGGACATTAACTGTTAAAGGCAACAAATCTTTATCTGGAAGCACTAGCGGATGGGACACTCAGAGTGCGATGTACCGTATTTTGATTCCTAATGCTCGGTTATCACCTTCTGTAAAAGGACCGCAATTTAAACCTAGTAGTCCGGTGTTGCGCGTACTTACGCGACAGGAAAACTCAAATACTGTTGCAATCTACATTTTACCAGCAGCCCAGGTCAGCTTCGGAAGACTTGATGTCAGAGGAGACCGATTAAATTTAGATTTGCAGCGCAACAGTGCAACCAAACCCCCGGTTATTTTACCTCCGATTCCCAAACCAAATCCGGTAGCGGGTTCCCAACCAGTTACAACTCCTTCCAATCCCAAGCCAAGTCCAGCACCAAGACCGGCTCCTAGGGGACAGGTATTAGTTATGATTGACCCAGGACATGGTGGTAAAGATCCTGGTGCAATTGGTATTGCTGGACTGCGAGAAAAAGATGTCATCTTACCCATCAGCCAAAAAGTCGCAGAAATATTGCGAAAAAATGGAGTCAATGCAGTACTGACTCGTAATACCGATTATTTTGTTAGCCTGCAAGGACGAGTAGATATGTCCGACAAGTCAAATGCAGATTTATTTGTCAGCATTCATGCTAATTCTATGGGTTTAAGTCGTCCCGATATTAGCGGTTTAGAAGTTTATTATTACAACAGTGGTAAACAGCTTGCCGATACCGTCCGTAAAAGCATTACCCAAAACGTCAAAATTAGAGACCGGGGAATCAGAAGTGCTAGATTTTACGTACTGCGTAAAACCTCGATGCCAGCAATTCTCGTAGAAGTTGGTTACGTCACAGGTCGTGAAGATGCCGCTAATTTAAATCAAACTGCCTACCGCAATAAAATGGCAGAAGGTATCGCTGATGGTATTCTTAAGTACCTTAAACGTAGGTAAAAATAGATGAATTAACCGTAGTTAATGAGTATCTTTGAGTAAATTTACTCATTAAATATTATTATCCTAAATCTAAAAGAGCGGTTATTATGGGGGAATTCTTGTTTGCTTTTGAGCCAAGGATTCCCCAATTTTATTTGGCAATCACGATTACTCTTAGCACTGGCATATGTCAAAAAGAAGTAGAATTAATTGGTGATGGGTAATTGGTAATTAGCTTGCTTCTTACTCTTGAGTTCCTGCTCGGTACTCGGTGCCTGTTCTCTGAATGAAATGCTATGTTGAAGGAATTTAAGCTATGTTGTCTAATTCGCCATTACATTATTATAAATATACAAATGTGGCACAAATCTGAGTATACTATATTTTTAAATTTTATCTGTATCTATCATCTCATACTTGATGCTTTTACTCAATCTGAAAAAATCGAGATATCAAACTAGTTTCTCAATCAGTTTATCCTCGTATCACATCAACATGGAAAAAAATTAAATATAGTCAAGTCAAATATAACCGTTACTCAAAAATATATTTTCTTGTTGTTTTTCACATTTTCCAATTTGATTTTAATTAGCAATATTATTTTTTGTAAATAGGGGAACATTTTCTTAAAAGAGCGTAAGTATAAATCAGAGCTATTTTAAATGATTCTAATCTGGCAAAATTGGAATTAAATGGGTATTTTAAGATAAAAGTCAAGCTCAGCCAAAACAAAACTCTCTGAAAATCGATTAGTTAAAATTCTGATTTAAATTCTGAGATGGAACATATCGCCTGCGCCAGAACTATTTTTTTCCAGCACCACTACTCCCATTACCCAAATTACAAGCAATGCATCTAATTTTTAGTTGAATAAAATGTCACCGATTGGATTTTCCTGCTGAGTTAAACTACTTCTATCTCAATAATTCGTATAATCAAATGCTAAAAACCAGCAGAATGATGTCCTTAAAGCAAACAAGTAAAAAGCTTCATGCTAAAGTTAATACGATTAACAACGTTTTTATCCGAGATAAAATGCTTGTTGCAATGCCTACCGTTGCTTGTGAAAATTGAAAGCGGCGATGACTGCTGGGATATCGAGGTATAAAGTACCAACACTTTTACAAATTAATAGTTATCAATAAAATACGGATTAGGAGAAAAGGTTGTGAAAATACACTGGTTAGTATCTGGTACTACTTGTTTATCTGTACTAATGCTATCGTCGCCCGCTCATGGTGCAAAGCTGTCTTCTTGGCGTTTTAATGCCAATCAAAACCAACTAGAATTTCAAACAGATGGTGCAGTTCAACCCCAAGCACAACTAATTTTTAATCCCACTCGTTTGGTAATTGATTTACCAGGAACGACATTTGGAAAACCCCAGTTAACCCAAACAGTTGGTGGTGCGATTCGTTCTATTCGTGTTGGACAATTTGAACCACAAACGGCTCGTTTAGTTGTGGAAATGAATCCGGGGTATACCCTTGATCCAAACCAAGTAAAATTTGTCGGTTTAAGCCCTACTAACTGGACGGTACAACTACCTTCAGCGAAAGTTCAAGCAGGTGCTGTTGCTCCTAGAAGCATTTTCAGCGTTACACCAACAATCAACACCCCACCATCCAACAGAATCACTGCTAGCACTTCAAATGCAGCCACAAAAATTGAAAGCTTGCAAGTTACCGGAGACGGATTTTTCCTGCGTACCAGCGGCGCTAAACCCAAAATTAAAAGCCCAACTCGCGTGCGGGATGAAATTAACATCGACATTTCAGATGCGGCTTTGTCACCAGCACTCCAACGAGAGATATCAGTTAACAAACACGCTGTTAAAGGCATTCAATTTAGCGAAATCGATGGTAAATCACCTGGAGTTCGCATGACTTTACGGGTGGACAAAAAGAGTTCCGATTGGCGAGCTACAACTAGCGGTAACAATGGGTTAATCGTTCTACCCAATCGTTTAAGTGCGGCTTTAAGTGGTAGTTCTAATAGTTCTAATAGTTCTAATAATTCTAATAGTTCTAATTCAACTCAAGTCAGTCAATCGGATTCTTTTCCTGTTCCAGCAATCCCCGATGTCAGCAATTCTGTAGCAACAATTGAATCAGTGGAACTAGCTCCTACTAGTACCCAGTTACTAATTAGAGGAGACCAAAATTTATCTGCTGTTGGTGGTTGGGATAGACAAACCGGATTGTATCGGATCACGGTTGATAATGCAAAATTAGCTCCTAGAGTTAGAGGTCCACAATTTACCGCTAATAGTCCGGTTTTGCGAGTACGTCTACAGCAATTAGCCAATAACAAAGTTGCAATTTTTGTTCAACCTGCATCTGGAGTGCAAATTGGCGAACTCAATCAACTTAGCAATCAGCTGTTGTCGTTAGAATTACAACGTACTCGGCGACCTATCCCTCCCACCGGACCGATTGGTTTACCTCCCATATCTCAACCAATTCCTCAACCGAACCGTCCAATCATCACTCTGCCACCAGGAGGTCCAAATAATAGTAGAATTCTAGTCATGATTGACCCAGGACATGGTGGTAAAGACCCTGGTGCTATTGGTATCGGTGGGTTGCAAGAAAAGGACGTGATTTTACCTATTAGTTTAAAAGTTGCCGAAATTTTGCAGCAAAACGGTGTACAAGCAGTACTCACGCGCAACACAGATTACTTTGTCAGTCTCCAAGGACGAGTCGATATGGCTGAGCAAGCTAACGCTGGTTTATTTGTGAGTATTCACGCTAACTCAGTTGGTTTAGGTCGTCCAGATGTCAGCGGTTTAGAAGTTTACTATTACAACACTGGTCTCGGTCTTGCCCAAGATGTCCGCAGCAGTATATTAAATACTGTAAACGTTAAAGATCGGGGAGTGCGACAAGCTCGATTTTACGTCCTGAGAAAAAGTTCCATGCCTTCCATTCTTGTGGAAGTCGGTTTTGTTACGGGGCGAGATGATGCGGCAAAACTAGCTTCTCCTCAATATCGAGACCAAATGGCACAAGGTATTGCTAATGGGATTTTAAATCATATTAGGAAAACTCAACGTTAAATTATAACTCATTTTTTGCCGCATTTGCAAGAATTCCTCAGATGAACCTCAAAACCTGGTTCCCAGACTGAGCCTGGGAACCAGAAGAATCCTGTTGTTGAGTTCGGGGTGCATTCCGGTCAATTTTAAACTTTGCTTTGTTAAAAATTAAACTATAATTTATCGCTGCTTTTCAATATATTTACTAGTAATTAACAGTACTTCATCAAAAAATAGTATAAAGAAATACCTGTATTTTTTCAAAAAATATAGTAAAAATTTCTAAATAGAAAGTAAAGATGTAAAATTCTCTTTCATATCGGATTTATCAGTTAAAACATTGAAGTTTTTTGTAAATCCTTTGTCCCAAATTCACAAACTATTATCAAAATCTGCCTGTGTTTTCATCTTCTATGTTTGAAGGCAATCTTTACCATCTATCCGAACCAGAAGCCCAACGCGCTCCTATAGGCATCTTTGATAGTGGTGTAGGTGGTTTAACGGTACTGCGTCAACTTTATCAACAACTACCTGGCGAATCAATTATTTACTTTGGGGATACAGCCAGACTTCCTTACGGGATTCGTAGTCAAGCAGAAATTATCCAGTTTACCCGTGAAATTATCTGCTGGATGGAAAATCAAGGGGTAAAAATGGTTGTCATGGCTTGCAGTACCAGTTCGGCTCTGGCATTAGAAACAGTACGTTCAGAATTTAAAGTACCTATCTTGGGACTGATTTTACCAGGTGCAGTTGCAGCAGTAAAAGCTGGAAAGCGTATCGGTGTCATTGCTACCCCGGCAACCGCTAAAAGCAATGCTTATAAAACAAGTATCCAACAAATTAATCGTGATGCTCAAGTATGGCAAGTTGGTTGTCCGGAGTTTGTTCCTCTGATCGAACAAAACCGCATTGACGATCCATACACTAGAGAAGTAGCACGTTCCTACCTCGAACCTTTATTAGAGCAGCAAATTGACACTTTAGTTTACGGTTGTACTCATTATCCTCACCTGGCGAAATTATTGCGATCGCTGGTTGGTGAATCGGTAACACTGATAGATCCAGGAAAGAGTGTTGTTGAAGCTTGCGCTCAAGAGTTGGATTTACTCGGCTTAAGGAATACTTATCCACCGCTGGCAACTCGGTTTGCTGTCAGCGGAAATCCTCAGCAATTTGCTCAGTCTTCAATCCAGTGGCTCGGCTGTACTCCCATGGTTGAATTGGTAAACTTGGAGCATCCAAATTTGAACCATTCGCAGCAAGACCGTGACGGCATAATTACTTATTAGTATAAAACGCAATACAGCACACCATGTGGTATGCTGTATCACATAAAGTTAAAATTGGTTTATTCACTAACTCTATGGCTTTGAATATCATTTGCACAAAAGCCAATCAAACTTTATTCATGAGCGCGGTGTTACCAGCATTTCAGAAGAATACTCTTCTTCAAATTCCGGAGAAACCTCTGCGATCGCAGTTTTTTTTATTATTCTCTTAGCCAGCGCTAAGAATATGTATACAGCAAACAAATAACCAGAAGCCACAACAAATATCATCATCATATTTCCCCCGACAAGTTTTTTTCTTCAATCCCATTCGTACAGCAAAAATAAATTGAACATAAGTACAAAAATCGAAGCTACATCGCTTTTTGCTAGAGCTTTTTTTGTCATTCCAAAATATCAGCAGAGTATGAATACTCTCCTATGTACTTATACCTAATTAGCTTTTACAGACTATGCCAGCAGCAATCATCAAATTGCCACTATGCAACTACCTAGCCTGTATTACAACTGCGTTATGCAGTACTTCCTTCTCTATACAGAAGCTCTACCTTGCATACCCTAAAACGAGTCGTCAAGATTTACCAATATATAATTTTCGGATACCACATAACTATTATTGAGGAACTTATTAATTCGTAGACTACGAACACGAATAATATCCTCTGTTCCACCTACGATTTTTTCAACTCACTTCCATCAGTAAAAAAGTACAAATACGCAAAAAAAAAGCGATTTACTTTTCCTGAGTGAATATTTTAAGTATTTGAAATCCCTATATACAAGAATAACACAAGAAATCTCACTTGTGAGCTAATAAGCTTGCCTAATTTGAATTTTTCGAGATAATATTGTTGACTTATGATGTATGAAGAATCAGGTCTGTTTTCAGCCTGTTATCAAAGATACTTGAGGCGATTTCCTAAAATCTTAATTTTTTGTTAATAAGAGCTATTCTCTGTAAATTTTCTCAAAACATCAATATTTTTATCGTATGAAACAAAAATTATTTTATCAGTAATTGCACGGAGCTAAATACTAGTGTAATTTCTTGATTGTTTGCCAAATAAAATATTTTAGTTACCGACCGAAACGCCTCCGTATCTATATGGTAAAAAAAGAACAAGATATTACGCAAGATAAATCTGTTAAAATCCGGGTATTAGTCGAACCTGAATGCAATTGCATTTGATAGTAATAAATCTATTTTAAGTATCAAAGATATTGTTGTGTGCGAGTCTCCAGTTGTATACTGAGCGATATTTACCTTGGCATCAAACAAGAACATTTATAGAAAGCTTTGCTCTAGCACGGGGTTATCTTAAAATGAGTACAGGATATGTAAACTTTCGTAACCAAAGTCAGAGTCCGCCCATTCATGACCCCAGCCACCTCCTTGTTTTCCCCTGTGGAAGCAGACCTGCATATATTAGCAGATAACCTTAAACAGCTAGTTGGTAATGACCACCCCATCCTCAGTTTAGCCGCAGAACATCTGTTCGGAGCTGGGGGCAAGCGTATTAGACCTGCAATTGTATTACTTGTATCAAGAGCAACAATGCAGTCAGCGGAAATTACGCCTCGTCACCGACGCTTAGCTGAAATTACAGAAATGATTCATACGGCTTCTTTAGTCCATGATGATGTAGTGGATGAATCAGAAAAAAGACGTGGTGTTTCCACAGTTCATAGTATATTTGGCAACCGAGTTGCAATATTAGCCGGAGATTTTTTGTTTGCTCAAGCCTCTTGGTATTTAGCCAACTTAAATAATTTAGATGTGGTGAAATTGCTCTCAGAAGTAATTATGGACTTGGCTACCGGAGAGATTCAGCAAGGAATGAATCGTTTTCAAGCCGAGATTTCCATTGATACTTACCTCAAGAAAACTTACTATAAAACAGCGACATTATTCGCCAATAGTTCCAAAGCTGCGGGAATACTCAGCGAAGTATCTCAAGAAACAGCCGAAAACTTGTATGAATATGGTCGTCATCTTGGTTTAGCGTTCCAAATTGTGGATGATATTTTCGACTTTACTAGTTCTACAGATATATTAGGAAAACCTGCTGGTTCCGACTTGAAAGACGGGCATTTGACAGCACCTGTAATATATGCTTTAGAAGAAAAACCGGAACTAAAAACGCTGATTAAACAAAAATTTGAACAAGCTGGAGATTTAGAACAAGCCCTTGTTTTAATAGAAGATAGCAAAGGAATTCAACGTTCCCGTGATTTAGCTGCTTATCATGCCAAACTGGGAGTCGAGCATATAAAACACTTGCCACATTCTCAAAGTCGCCAAACTTTGATTGATATGGCTGATTATGTGTTGAGTCGTCTTAATTGAGAGTTACGAGATATTATTTCAACATTCTTGGATAATAGGAAAGTAGTTATCAGTTATTGATTTGTAATAAATCCTTAACTTATAACTTCTATCTCAAAGCCATATCTAAAGGTATATGTTTTAACTTTATAACTCTCAATTTTCAACTTGTTCAAGCAATATCAGGAGGAATATCCGACCTACGCCGATTTTGTTGTAATGACCTTTCAATAATACTTTGCACTTGCGATCGCTTAATTTCCACAGCATTAGCTGTAGTACCGGGAGTATTGAAAAAAATGATACTATCTACGGGTTCGAGAGCTAAAATCTGGAACAAAATTTCAATAACTCCCATCGGTGCAGCTATCATTTGAGGGTCAAGCTCAACACCAGAGGTAGTACTGACATCTTGTAACGTAGGATAAGCGTATATTATTTGTTTTTGTAATTGTGGATTGGTACGATTACTCAATGTGGTTAAAACCCAGTCATGCTCAAGGTTTTGGACTATATAGTATTGACGGAAACGTAATTTTTGAGCAATTTTAATTAATTCTGGGGCAATTGCCGCAATCAGTTGAGTTGTAATACCATCTTGGGGTGCATTATCAATCAAAAGTTGAATTTGTGCTTGTAAATCCATAATTACCTGTTAATAGTTCCTGGGCATTAGCTATAACTTCTATGAAATACGAAAAATCTTCCCTTGATTTGGGAATAATATAACCAGACAAATTTCCAGACAAATTTCCAGACAAATTTATTTATGCAGGATAATGGGTGCTTGCGGTTGTGTTCGGATATCCGAAGTCAGCGTTAAACCGGCATTCCCCGGTAAATTAACCAGCATTCCACAAAATATAAGTTGTAATGTTTGTTTATATTAAGGTCTTTGAAACAATTAGACTATGAAATCAGTCGCGACCACAACTATTCAGGGAGAAAAGTCTATCGGGGTGGAGGTAATATTTCAACTCCTATTCGGAGAACTTAAATCTTCAACTAAAGCTTCAGATTCTAATTGCCATGAAGTCGCAACCCGAATCGCTGCTGAAGTCCTACGAATTTGCCATGAGAGCAAACGTATCCAAGCTTCTGGGGACATCAAAAGTTCGGCGATCGCCCTAGCGAAACACCGGCTATCTCAGACATTAAGATATTACCAGTTAGGTTCCAATCGAGGTAGGGTAGAGCTGCACAGTACTCTGAGCGCAATTATTTATCGTTATATTAATCCGCCCAATAAACAACTGAGTTATCAAGGGCGGTTGGGTGTAATTGAAGATTTTCTGCAAAATTTTTATTTAGAAGCACTGAATGCTTGCCGACGAGAAAATAAACTCGAACCTACATATCGTCCCCAGACTCTTTTAGAATTAGCGGAGTACATGGCGTTTACCGAACGCTATGCCAAAAGACGCATTCCTTTACCAGGAAGACAGCAGCAGTTGATTATCCTGCGAGCGCAAACTTTTTCTCAACAACAGCCTCCAGAAACCTGTGTTGACATCGAAAAAGCCGCCGAAGGTAGCAGCAATGATGGGGATGGTTCTTGGGAAGATCCAGCCGTACAACAATTAAGAACGGCAATGGCATCTCAAACCGAACCGGAACCCCCGGAAGAAACTTTACGTTCGGTAGTCATTAACGAGTTAATGAGTTATCTTGAGGAACGACAACAAGGAGACTGCGCTGATTACTTTGCTCTACGCCTAAAAGATTTATCTGCTCAAGAAATTGAGGCAATTTTAGGTTTAACTGCTCGTCAGAGAGATTATTTACAGCAACGTTTTAAATATCATCTAATTAGGTTTGCCTTGCTGCACCGTTGGGAATTGGTTCACGAATGGTTAGAAGCCGATTTGCGTAACAATTTAGGTTTGACGGAACAGCAGTGGCAAGTTTATACACAACAACTTGACGATAAACAACGTTGTTTATTAGAACTAAAACAGCAAGGTCAAGCTGATGAAAGAATTGCCAAAACCTTGGGGTTGTCGATGGCGCAACTGCAAAAAAGGTGGTTCAAAATTCTCGAACAAGCTTGGGAAATTCGCAACTCTTTTATGTCCGGATCAAGTGCATCTACTCATGAATAGTGACACAGAATCCTTACAAAACCAATTACTCGCTTGGTTGTTAGCAGATAATGCAGCAACCGAGGAGGATTTTTTGGTCGAATGTGAGGAAATTAACGGGGCTAAAACATACACAGAAAACACTGCTTCCACAAGCGGTGCTTCTGAGTCAGATTCGATGTCCTATCCTTTTTTTCAACTGGGAGAAATTCCTACTGTGCAAACACGTTTCCAAGCCGTTCTTAAGCGTCGGTTACAAAGTCAAGTCCAAGATAATCCACCGTTATTCCCCTGGGAAACACAATTAGTGGATTATCCCGATTACGTAGACAATTTATCTATGAACTGGGTTCCCGCTCATCCTTGGGCGGCACAACAGTCTAAACTGAGTTTGCCAATTGCGATACCAGAGAAAATTTTTCAGCAGTTATTGGCAAAGTGTCAAGAGTTGCTTTCGTTTCCTGTGCCATTGGGAGCTAAACTTGTGGGAGTGGTGGAAAGTTTATTCCCCAACGAACCGCAAATGCTCAACGATTTAGCTGGAATGGTACTCAGAAGTCCATATCGTTCTGCGGATACTTTAGAAAGGATGCCTTATGTCGAAGGCGACTATTCGGATTTGCAACCGCGTCAACAAATGGCATTGTCATTATTGGCTGCTAAACAATTGTTAGAAAATCTCACTTTATCTGTTGATGCCAGCGAAGAGTATGTCTCAAGGCAATGGCTAACCAATGTCGGTACCGTGACTTTGAGCGTAAAATACGACCAAGTTGCCCAAACACTGCGGGTTGAAGCTGAATTACCCCATCCCGGACAAGTGAAACTTGAAGGAGATAATTGTCCTCAGGTTGCAAAATCTTCAAATCAAGGAATTGTCAGCTTAGAACTGAATTCAGTTCAACAACAAGCAAATTATACATTGGCAGTTGAGCTAAATGACATGGATACTCAACCGCTGTACTTTACAATTGTGCCAACTTCTGCTTGTTAATTGATATCGACGGGGGTTTCTAGAATTAACTAGAAGTTCGGTATTAATACGCAGAAAAATGAGCAAAAATACGACAAGTAGAAAGGGTTTAGGGGTAGTAGTGAAACTGAACCTTTATTTAATAAGCAGACAGTCTGAGAGTTTACAGCAGTTCTCATCGAACTCTTGGCAAATTTGATTGTTCGGTAAATTTAAATCAAACATACTGCTTTGAGTAATAATCAGGTTATGCGGCATTTTTACGGATGAAGAACAGTTTTAGGGGTCTACACAATATAGGGTACTGGCGGCAAAAAATTCAGTTGGCACCGCCGATAGAAATAGAAGATTCAATTATTTTCAGAGTGCTAGTTAGCACTTTGGTAATTATCGGAATTGTCGCCACGGATATCGCTGCTGACACAACCGGCAGTTTTTGGGCAGTTCCTTTAAGTCTAGTGGGCGGAGTTTGGAGTTATTACCGTCGTCGTCAACCCAATGTAGCGGTCAAATTCTGTATCGCTATTGGAATGTTATTAGCACTCGGTGCGTTTTTCGGGCGATTGCTAGGTGAACTCAATGATACCCGGCTGATTCTCGCAGAATTACTGATTCAACTCCAGGTGCTGCATAGTTTCGATATGCCTCGTCGCAAAGATTTGGGATATTCGATGATCATTGGGTTGATTTTAATCGGTGTAGCAGCAACTCTGAGTCAAACTTTAGCTTTTGCACCAGTGTTGCTGCTCTTTTTAGCTATCGTCTTACCTACTTTGGTATTAGATTATCGTTCGCGATTGGGTTTAGAACCCTTAACAATTAAAAAACAATCATCAAAAAATCAAGATTCTGCGGTTTTTAATTTCAAATTTTTAATTATCAATTTTTTAATCATAGTAAGTATAGGACTGAGCATTTTCGCCGTTTTACCGAGGTTTCCCGGTTATGGCTTGCGGACATTTCCGGTGAGTTCACCTATCGAGGTACAAGGCGATTTTACCGGACGCAAAATTGTCAATCCTGGTTATGTCCGTTCTGGTAATAATAACGGTGAACGCGGTAGCAATGGTGACGGTACTTCTCAAGGCGCAAACGGCGATCGCCAACAGGTTGATGACAGCTTTTATTACGGATTTAATACCAAAATTAATCAGAATTTACGCGGAGAAATGAAACCCAAAGTTGTGATGCGGGTACGTTCTCAAGCAGAAGGTTTCTGGCGAGTTTTGGCATTTGATCGTTATACGGGTAAGGGATGGGAAATTTCTCGCAACGACAAAGTAAAGCGGTTGCAACGTTCTCCTTTCTCCTATCAAACTTTTCTGGAAACTCCTGTAATTATTGGTAAAACCAAAGAAATAGTCCAAACTTACACGGTAGTGTCGGAATTACCTAATTTGATTCCGGCAATGACATATCCCAAAGAAATCTATTTTCCCACACCAATCATCGCCGTCGATACAGAAGATGGTTTGCGATCGCCAGTAGGTTTATCCGAAGGTCTTACTTATACTGTACTATCTGAAGTCCCCTATCGCGATCGCACTACGCTCGCTAAAGCTACAACTCAGTATCCAAATAGTATTACAAATTATTACCTCCAGGTTCCTCCTGAAATCGCTGACAAAGTTAAACAACTTACCGAAGAAATTTTAGCTGACTACAATCGTCAACAAATAGGTAAAACAGAAAAAACTCTTTCATCACCTTATGAAATCGCGCTCTACCTAGCTCAATACTTAAAACAAAACTACACAGTACCCCAAAATCCGTTTTCCATTCCATTATTAAATGATGATGATGACTTGGTAGAAGCTTTCCTATTTAAAAACAAAGGAGGACTACCAGATCAATTTTCTACAGTTTTAACAGTAATGTTGCGTTCTATTGGTATTCCAGGGCGGTTAGTTGCAGGATTTGCTCCAGGAGATTTTAATCCATTTACAGGGATGTACGTAGTCCGGAATACGGACGCTTACGCAATGACGGAAGTCTACTTCCCTAAATATGGTTGGTTTGCTTTCGATCCTATACCCAATCATCCTTTAATTCCTCCATCCATCGAAGAAACTCAAACTTTTTCTGTATTAAAACAATTTTGGAATTGGATTGCAGGTTGGCTTCCTTCTCCAGTAACAGGATTGCTCAATAATCTATTTGGCAAAGTATTTAGCATTCTTGTAAAGCTTTTATCCTGGTTTTTATCGTTATTCTCCCAAGGTATTTTCGGGATATTAACTGGATTAACTTTCTTGACGATAATTTCTTTGTTCAGTTGGTTGGGTTGGCATAAATGGCGCAAATGGCGCAAATGGCAATTTTTAGATAAATTGCAGCCTATGGAAAGACTTTACCAACAAATGCTTGAGTGGACTGCCGAAAAAGGATTGACGAAACATCAAGCACAAACTCCTTTAGAATATGCCCAGATATTACAGCAGCATCATTCTCCCCAAATAGCTGAAGTCATAGAGGAAATTTCTCAAGCTTATGTGAGTTGGCGTTATGGGGATAATAACCCTAACTTAAACAATCTTCACCACAAATGGCAGCAACTTAGAAATAGTTCAAAAAACTAAGCCTGTATTTGTTATTTCTAAAAAAAATATATATAGAAGAACATAATATTTTTTTTGGTAAACATTAGAAAGATTGATGATTAAAAATAAGTAAACATAAGTAAATATTTATTTCTAATCTCGTAAATTAAACAATATTTGAATTATTGGGTAAACTGCCAAAACAGAAGTAATTACATCTTTTCTGGCAGTGCTTTCTAAGAAATAGAAGTCGAATAGGGGTAGTGAAACTGGGGATGAAGAATCGGGTGATCTAGAAAACTCGAATTTTTCATGGAATCATATAGTACCTTGTTTGGGAAATATTTCATCTATATCTTAAGGAGTATTTTTAATAAGAAAGGATAATGAATAACTGTAAAAACTAGAAGATAAATAGAAACAAGAGCAGTTACAAACAAAATGCGTTGTTAGAGCGATTTTTTGGGGATAACATGGAAAAGAGTTGCTTTTAAAGACATGATTAATCTTGTCTGATGTTCACATACATTACATAGCAGTTTTTTTATGGACATTCAGTTAATCAACATCGGTTTCGGCAATATTGTTTCTGCCAACCGAGTAGTTGCAATTGTCAGTCCAGAATCAGCCCCAATCAAGCGAATCATTACCGATGCGCGAGATCGAGGTCAGCTGATTGATGCAACTTACGGTCGTCGCACTAGGGCTGTAATTATAACTGATTCGAGTCACGTTATTCTTTCAGCTATCCAGCCGGAAACAGTAGCGAATCGTTTCGTTATTTCCCGCGAGCATCATGTTGTAGATAATTAAAGGAGCATGAGTTACAATTTCCGTACAATTCAGGGGCAGGCTTTAAATTAAGTTAACTCATGTTATGTCCGATATTAAGGAATGACCAAGCCTGCCAATTTTTTCAGATACGGTATCGGGTGTATATCAAGAGCCGGTAAAACGTATAATTTTTTTGTACCATGTGAATTAAGCGATTTTAAAAGTCGTTAAAATTACAAGTCACCTTAGCCAATAGTCATTTATTAAACTAACAAATGACTGCTGAGTAGTGAATAATGTATATAAATTGATTCACAGGGAAAGCGAATGATGCAAGTGTTATCCACCAACAGTGGTGCTACTACTAAATTATTGTCTTCAGGAAAGCTGATTGTTTTAACAGGTCCTAGTGGTGTCGGTAAAGGGACTTTAATGCGATTGCTTCTTTCGCGTCATCCCGAACTCAATTACTCAATATCTGCTACTACCCGTACTCCTCGTCCGGGAGAAGTAGACGGTAAGGATTATTATTTTATTAGCCGTCCTAAATTTCAACAGTTGATTGAGGAAGATGAATTTCTGGAGTGGGCGGAATTTGCCACCAATTTATACGGTACCCCTCGTAAACCAGTAATTGAACTGTTAGAGTCTGGTAGTTCTGTACTACTTGAGATTGAATTAGAAGGAGCAAGACAAATTCGTGCCAAATTTCCCGAAGTATTGAGTATTTTTATACTTCCACCCAATTTTAATGAATTAGAGAAACGAATACGCGGTAGAAAAAAAGATTCTGAAGCGGCTATATCCCATCGTTTAAAGCGTGCTAAAGAAGAAATTGATTCTGCTGGTGAATTCGATATTCAAATAGTCAATGACGATTTAGAAACTGCTGTTCATGAAATTGAGATGGCGATGTTTTCAGAGAGTGAACTATTTTGAATGACGCGAACTAATCGAAATTAGATGTTTCAAAACCGTATTTATTGAAGAACAAAGGACACTAACCAAGACGATTAAAGTCTTTGTTAGTGTCCTTTTGTTTTTGCGATCGCCACGTTAACGGTGCTGGCTAGAGCGCTTTACTTAATGCTTTAACAAAACATAAAACCGAAATTAACCAGCTAAACCTTGGAGAAATGGCAGATTACTGGTCAAAAAGTATGCAGTTATGGCACCACCAATACCGCCAATTAAAAAAGCACTGCCAAAATTGTTCCAACCTTCCGTAGTATTAAAAGCACTAGGTGGATTGGGAACAGTTACTGTAGCAACTGGTTTGGGTGGATTGCTATTAGCGTACAAAGATAAGCAAGCGGTGAGAATCACAACCAAGCCGATTGTGGAAAGTAATCCAGCCAAGTTAGCGGGTGGTGCATTACGCAGGGGTCCTAATTTAGCAAATGGACCAAATAAGAAGTAACCGTGTGCCATACCAACTTCTAATCCGCGTCTGAAAGGAGTTAAATCAGGACGATAAGCTGGTAAATTGCCGATAAACCACTTGATTAGCCCAGAAGAGTTAATTGGGGTTTCTAGATTGCCTAACTGCGGGTTCCCTGCGGCTGCAAAAACAACTTCCTGATTTCTGGGGTCATTAGAATTATTTTTCGATGCATCTGCTGCTTGCGCCATATTTGTCATATTTTATTTTCCCTCTCGAACAAATTGGTACTTTTCTACATATTAATCATGTATCTTGACGGGATTTTTAACAGTAATTTTTAGAAAAATTAATAAATATAAAATCAAATATAAAACCAAAGGTAAAACCAAATGTAAAACTCGCTTCTGCCCGGTTAGCAAAAGCGAGTTTCACCACAAATTATTCCCACATAATCAATAGGAATTTAATCGACGTTATCAGCCACAAGTGAACTCATAACTCGAAAAACAACGTTTTGTATACCCAATTAAGGTAGTGGATGGAACAATAAATCGGGGAAAATGTAGTTGAATGTGATCAACAAAACTGCTGTAAAGATTAACCAGCCAAACAGTAGAACTGGTGCGAGAGAAAGATACTTCAAGAAATCACTTTGCATTAATCATTACTCCCAAACAATGAGAATTAAGTAGATAATTGGACGAGTAGATTTACGCGCTTGAATAATTAAGAAGAGTCATTTCAAAGACAGCCGGACAATAAATTAATTATTGATGACAACTAGCTTGTCTTTTTGATAGCTGGCAGAGTTCTTGAAAATCTTCTCAATTAACAATTGCTACTAGCGTGGAGAAATTGGAATTTCTTCATCCTTAGCAGTCAATTCACCCGAAAGCAACTCTTTGATTGCTGCTGCGGGCCAAGCGAAACCAGAAAGCATTAACGGTAATGCTATCGGTAGATCGATAATAATTTCCTTCATCTCAGCATCTTTTTCTTCTCTGACGGCTATGAGGTAAGCACGACCTACCCAACCAATCCAGCCAGCAATGTAAAGAAATAGGATGCCAGGAATCAAGAAATCACCAGCATTGCTCAGACGACCATCAACAATCAAATGAGGTAGACCCTCTGGACCGCACAAGGCTTGAGAATAACGTTCAAAACGTTTTTCTCCGCTATTGGGGTCGGAGGTCGTGTTACGGGCATCCGCAGCACGTTGTTGAAAAGCGGGTGAATCGCTGCATCGTACAAGGTCAGCGCCTACAGCGAAGGCTGGTGGGGCGAAATTAAACGCCAAACAAACAGCTAAAATTAGAGCAAACAAGCGTCTCATGAAATTGTTTCCTTTTATGACGAAACAAAAATTTTTTGTACAAAACGAAGCGGCTCGTACAAATTTAAATTTGTCTAACTAAGAAGCGATCATACTCTTGATGGGTAAACTGAGTAAAGTTGAAGTAAATAAAAGTTAAAGCTTCTACAACAAAATTTTTATATTAGATAACCTTGATCGATGACAACTGTTTTAGCCATAGAAACTAGCTGCGATGAAACTGCGGTAGCAATTGTGAATAATCGTGACGTTTGTAGCAATGTTGTAGCCTCCCAAATTTCAGTTCATAAAAATTATGGTGGAGTGGTGCCAGAAGTTGCCTCACGCTTACATTTAGAGACCATCAATTCACTTATAGCCCTTGCTTTAGAACAAGCACAATTAGATTGGAAAGCAATTGACGGTGTAGCTGCTACTTGTGCCCCAGGATTAGTAGGAGCGCTGTTAGTAGGCTTAACTGCCGCGAAAACTCTATCTATGGTGCATTCCTTACCATTTTTAGGAATTCATCACCTTGAAGGTCATATTTACGCTAATTATCTGAGCGAACCCACTCTGGAAACTCCATTTTTAAGTTTGTTAGTTTCCGGTGGACATACAAGCTTAATTTACGTCAAAGATTGCGGAGTCTACGAAAATCTGGGAGCGACAAGGGATGATGCAGCAGGGGAAGCATTTGACAAAGTAGCGCGGTTGTTGAAGCTGGGATACCCCGGTGGACCAATCATTGATAAATTAGCTGAACAAGGTAATTCTAATGCCTTTAAATTGCCAGAAGGAAGAGTTTCTTTACCCGAAGGAGGCTATCACCCCTATGATGCGAGTTTTAGCGGGTTAAAGACAGCAGTATCGCGATTAGTACAGCAGTTAGAGAAAGAACATTCTGTAATACCTGTAGCAGATGTAGCAGCCAGTTTTCAGGATACTGTAGCCAGAGCGTTGACCAAAAGAGCTATATCCTGTGCCTTAGATTATGGTTTGAACACGATTACTGTGGGTGGTGGAGTCGCAGCCAACAGTGGTTTGAGAAAGCATTTACTTGCAGCAGCAGAAGCTCATAACTTGCGAGTATTATTTCCGCCTTTAAAATATTGTACCGATAACGCCGCGATGATAGCTTGTTGTGCCGCAGACCATCTTAGCAGAGGGCATATTTCTTCTTTAAATCTCGGTGTTGAGTCAAGGCTTTCGCTTAGTGAGGTGATGAAATTGTATGAGTTAGTTGACAGTTGACAGTTGACAGTTGACAGTTACCTCTAGGACTTACGCACTGTACAAAATAACTATCTTGTGTATTAACCTAAATACGTTGTTTCAGGCTTTTGGATGTCGCTTTTGATTGCTTTTGATCGCCAGCAATCTGATTTAACAATCTAGCTATAAGTCTTGAAACTAGACCTGTTATTTAGGCTTTTATGTCAATGCGTAAGTCCTAACCTCTTGCCTTTTGCCTTTTGCCTTTAACATCCAGACCTTTATTAATTAATAATAGAGCGGATGTGATTGGCAACAGCATCTGGTTGTTCTAACATTGCTAAATGTCCGCAGTTGGGAATTTCGATCACGTTGTCGCCGCAATATTGAAATAAAGGGTGAAAACTGGCTAAGTGACGAACGTACTTTGGTTCCATGACTTTATCTTCGGCACCGGCTAAAAAATAAACTGGTTGTTTAAGTTGAGATACCAATTGGGGTAGATGATTTACTTCCTCTTCTGTGGTTGAATCAAGCAGCGCTCCTAAAGCGGCTTGAGGATCGGCAACTAAAAAATCGATGATTCGCTGACGCACCCAGTGACGTTCTAAGGGACGGGCAACAGAATTCCTGGCAAACAGCAACTCAATTAAAGGTACCTGAGATAACCATTTGGGACGAACTTGTAAAAATCGCTGTCCTGCGGTGCGAAATTTTTCAAATGCCTCTTTGAGATAAATACCACCACCGGAATTGATGCAGATGACTCCTTTGACTTGTTGAGGCATTTGAGTCGCTGCCCATAAAGCAATGGTGCCACCAAAAGAATGACCAATCAGCCAAGCATTATCTATATTTAATTTTTGCAGCAGGACTACTAAATCCTCCATATAAGCAGCTGGAGTATAAAGAGAATCAAAGGGATTAACAGCTGTCTTGCGTCCCGTACTAGTTAAATTTGAAGAATCGCGATTAGCTTCGCTAGAGCGTAACGGCATATCGCGATCTGTTTTTTCTTTCAATTGAGATTCCCCAAAACCTCGCAAGTCGTATGAGAGGCACCTAAAATCTGCCTCTAAGCGCTTTATTGCAGGCTGCCAGTATCCACGGCTATTAAGCCAACCGTGAATAAACACTAAGGTGTAGGGACTTGGTTTAGGAAGGGTTAGCTCGTATGCGTGGTGAACGCCGAAGATTTCGATGGTTGCCATGAGAGCAGCACGTACCTTTAAGTAATGAAAGCGATAAAAGAGGCTTACAAGAAACTCTTGATTTGAAATTCTCCGATAGATAGTGGGGGATTTCAAGAATTACTTGTTGGTGTTTTTAATTAATTCTGGCAATTATTTAACCCCATGGCTGGGAATTAATCGACATTTTTTTAAATTCATGTACCAAGAAATCTTCCACGGACGCTTTCGGCAATTTTATGACCCAAATATTCCGGTATTAAGCTTTCGTTAGGTCCTAATAAATAAAGAATCAAACGGGTGCGTCCTCTCCAAACTAGCAGGTTGGCATTGACAACAAGCAAGTCTTCGAGCCACATAGCATACATAACTTTATAAAATAATCCGGGTTGGTTGTCAGCTTCAATAACCAAAGCTGGTAAATGAAACACTGGATCTACGTAAAATTCGGTTTCTACTTTTTCCAAGCCAGCATCGAGGTTAAATTCGACTGCGAGCATTTCTTCCACTTCAAAGCGTCCTGCTAAAGCTTCGCGAATTGCGCGACAGACGTTTTCTGCTGTTTTCTCCAACAGGGCTTTGTTACCACGAGATACAATTAGTTTAATAAAAACCAACATTGGTGGCTTGATTTGCCCGTACAAACTTAAACTATGAATTGTCAGTCCGTAAGCCGCTAGAACCCCAAAAATATCGCTGAGCAGAAAAGATTGATTCCGATAGGCAAAATGCAAGGCGCTTTTACCAGCTTCGGGTTTCAGTTCGATGACAGCACGTCTGGTTTTATAAAGCCGATAGGCTAGCCGCAAATTTTGCAGTTGAATTTCACTGCTCACAAATTGCTCGTAAAATTGGGGAAACGACTTATTAAACCGTTTGAGTAGTTCTAGTGTTGATGTTTTTAAACCAGAAGCCATTTTTTAATCTAAGACTTGCTTGTTGTTGTAAAAATTCATGTTTTTGACCGTCCAATTGAAAAAACGGGAAGCCGTCCCTCAAAATTTTAAGGCAGTGTTGTATACAATTGATTCTTAGATATTAGGGTAGCTTTTAGTTAATTTTTACGCTTGTTCTGTCAACAAGATGCTAAAGTTGAAAATAATTGATGTTAAACACGCTTTTTCTTGGCTAGCATCATCTATGAAAATCTCTGAAAACCAACTCCTCAGAGTTAGTTTAGAGTTTTGTAGACAGCTTGCTGTGATGCGTGTCGCTCAATATGCACTTAACCAAACGTGCAAAACGTCTTTATTTATACTACCCGAACCAGGCTGGCATGGGTTTTTGGAAAACTTGGTTTAATGCTACTAATGATGGTGTCGTGACAAATAAAGCGACTCATGAGTTTGAAGAACATAGTGCGAATCCCCCTGGAAATAACTCCAATCGTAGTGGCGATCGCATAGTTTTTAGTACGGAGCGAGATATTGACCTATACGAGTTAGAAGAACTTTGTGACGCGGTAGGTTGGTCTCGTCGTCCGTTAAGAAAAGTGAAGAAAGCCATCGAGCATAGTTTTCTCGTAGCTACTATGTGGCAAGTACGAGGAAACACACGAAGACTCGTTGGTTTTGCTCGTGCTACCTCGGATCATGCCTTTAATGCCACTATTTGGGATGTAGTGGTTCACCCAGACTTTCAAGGCAAAGGAATGGGTAAGGCATTAATGAAATATGTACTAAAAAAACTGAGAAGTGAAGAAATTAGCAACGTGACTCTTTTTGCCGATCCCCATGTTGTGGATTTTTACCGGAATCTCGGCTTTATGTCAGATCCAGAAGGCATTAAAGGTATGTTTTGGTATCCTCACTAATCCCAAATTGTTCTTAGCTAAGAAATGCTTTTATTTTAAAGCTGATGCAAAGCTAAATAAATAATAATTATATGGTGAAGCGAAAATCCGCGCCATCAACAGGCGTGGACTATCTTTAAACCGCAATCAGCTAAAAGCGAATATAAACTTATTTGTCAAAAGTACATTAAATGTGATATTATATAAATATTGTCACCTGTTTAAATTTAAACATTGATTTTTACGGGATGTAGCGCAGCTTGGTAGCGCGCCTGCTTTGGGAGCAGGATGTCGCAGGTTCGAATCCTGTCATCCCGATTAGAAAGGTATTGTATTACAAAGACTTTAGGACGATGATTATGTTCTGAAGTTTTTTTATCTATCAGAAAGTATTTAGAAGGTAAAAAATCAACAAATTAATATGATGTGCAGGTGAGGAGTTGGGTTTTTATGTTAAGTCTCTGTTATGTAGCAAATTTCAGTTGAGTCTAACACAGTAAAACCTCACCCCCTTCCCCTCTCCTTAAAAAGGAGAGGGGTGCCCGGAGGGCGGGGTGAGGTAAAATTTATATTTCACCCAAGTGAAAACCGCTATATAAGACAATGATCGTAAAAACCCGACGAATGATTATGGAATTATATTTATCGAACTCACTTTCTGGCTTTTTCAGCATTCTGTAAGTAATAAATATTGCAGATAGATTAGTATTTTAACTGCGAATAATAGCGTTTTTTCTAAAAAGAGATGATTTTTGAAAATTAAGTCTTTAAAAGAAGGTTAAAAAAAACACTGATTTTTCCAAGACTTGTGTGGAACGATATTTTTTTGAATAGCGTCAACATTATTTAAGAAAAGCAATAAAATGACATCTAATGTGTTTGCAAGAGGAGATATTTTTTGCCTTTGGGTTTTTCAATATAGTCGCTCCATATAGGCATCTGAGCCTATATTCATTAAAATATTGAAAAACTTGACGCTAATGTAAATAACACAGTTTAAAAAAAACTCTTGCAGAGACTATAACTGTAAAAAGTCGATTTTACATTATTGATTCAAATGCCTAGAATTTCGACTTGATTAAAGTACTGAAAGAACCGGAGAAAACATGAAATCATTAGTTCGCTGGGGAACAACATTAGGTTTAGTAGGGAGTACCTTGCTCGCAACTGCCATTGCCGGAATTGCCCCAGTCATCGCATTGTCAGAACAACAAATCAAAAGTAAGCTTGATAACATACCAGTGTGGTTGATTACCAATCCTCAAGGCTTACCGTTAAGTCGTCCTCTATCCGAACAAAATGGTAAACAAGCTGCTGGTTCCATAACTGGTGTTTACATGAGTCAACAAGAAGCTCAAGCCTTTATCGCCGAACTACGAAATGTAAAAGAGAAAGATCCGAAAACTACTCAGATGGTGAAAAGCTTACAAGCTACTCCCGTACCTTTAGGAGTGATTTTTGAGCAAGTTCAAAAAACTAAAAACGAACCGAATCGCTTGTTATTCGCTTTTAAACCCATTGACAAGGAAGTTAAAGGAGCGATGGAATTATTGAAGAAAAACGGCGAACAGGTAAAACAATTTAGAAGTGTACCAGTTTTTATTGTCAGATTCGCACCGGATAAAAGCTACGTACCAATCAAACTTGGAGAACAAAAAGCAGAACAGGAAGTAGTTCCTTTGTTCTTTAGTATGCAAGATGCTCAAAATCTGCTCAATCAAGTACAGCCAAAATTCCCCAAAGCTGATATTCAGGTAGTAGATGTAGACGGAATACTCAATACTTTACAAGAGAAAAACGATCCTTGGCTTGATAAAGTCGTGTTTTTCCCGAATCCAGAAGCTAGACAATATATTCAGAAACTTCCCCAGGAAAACCCACCTAAATCAACAACCGCACCTGCACCGAAAAAATAGTACATCTACACTCTTCAAATTGAGACATGGCGGATAAGCAGCTACAAATATCTGGTTTAGAACTTTCACAATGGCGAGATGCTGCGATATCGGCTGCTGTATCCGCTAATGTCTCGAAAACGGAGGTAGATTGGCTGTTACAGGAAATAGCTGGATTAGATAGTTTGTCGCTACGTCTAGGTTCTTTTAAAGACAGGTCTGTAATTCAGCTAAAGTTATCTTTACAGGAATTATCAATACTGTGGCAACAAAGACTCAGTGAAAGTCTTCCAGTCCAGTACATTACAAAAGTTGCTTGTTGGCGACATTTTAATATTACAGTTTCTCAGAGCGTTTTAATTCCCAGACCTGAAACCGAATCCTTAATTGACTTGGCGCTCGCTGCGACTGCTGACAACCCAAGCATAAGTGAAGGGCATTGGGCAGACTTGGGTACTGGTAGTGGAATAATAGCTTTAGGATTGTGTAATGCTTTTAGTAATGCAAAAATCCATGCTGTAGATTTTTCATCGGAAGCTCTTGCCGTTGCTCGCTTAAATGCCGATAATTATAGTCTGAGCAATCGGATTGAATTCTATCAAGGTTCTTGGTGGGAGCCGTTAGATTTTCTCAAAGGAAAGTTTAGCGGCATGGTATCCAATCCGCCTTATATTCCTACCAGTAACTTACCCGAATTGCAGCCGGAAGTATTTAAACACGAACCACATCTGGCTTTGGATGGTGGTGACGATGGTTTAGAATCTATCCGTCATTTGATCGAAACTTCATCCGACTACTTAAAGCCTGGTGGAGTATGGTTAATTGAAATGATGATGGGGCAAGCTCCGCAAGTTACTCAAATGTTGCGCGATCGCGGTACCTATAGCAAAATAGAAATTCATTGCGATTTAGCTGGAATTGAACGTTTTGCACTGGCTTATAAAAGTTAGTTGACAGTGGACAGTGGACAGTGGACTTCTAACCTTTAACCTTTAACCTTTAACCTTTAACCTAACTGATAATTGATAAATGACAAAGGTTTCTATTGCTGAGTTGGTAGCAGGAGCCAGGGCTGGTAAAGCAATCTGTTTTCCAACAGATACTGTTCCTGCATTAGCAACTTTACCTGAGAATGCATCATTAATTTTTACATTAAAACAACGTGATGTAAATAAGCCGCTAATTCTTATGGGAAGTGATGCAGAACAGTTGTGGAGTTTTGTGTATGGAAGTCAAGAAGAGTATGAAATTTGGCAAAATATTGCGGATAAATACTGGGGTGGAGCGCTGACTTTGGTCTTACCTGCATCGACGAAAGTACCGCAAGCGATGAATCCGAATGATCCTACTACGATTGGGGTTAGAGTTCCTCAAAATGATATTGCTCGCGCAATTTTAGCACAAACTGGTCCTTTGGCGACTACCAGCGCTAATTTATCGGGACAACCTGCCTTACAGACTATGGATGAAGTTGAGCTAGAGTTTCCCGATATACTAACTTTGGCGACAACAGCATATGATAGTAAAACACCTGCTATGGGTATTCCTTCTACTGTTGCCAAGTGGAATGGGGGAAAATGGCAGATTTTGCGTGAAGGTGCGGTTAATTTAGAGATTTAATTAGATATTTAAGCTTTTATCGAATATTCAATGGTTAACGTGAGTTCGATGTTCATTGTTTCGATTCGGCGATTATGATAAGGAAACTGTAAAACCTCGATTATTCGTGGGGTTAGAAGTCGGGTTTTTATGATGATGAGCAAAGCCAATGTATCCAATTTGGCGTATAACGTTAAATAAAAATTAACAATTTAATTTACATTGACGCTGTAATCAACTCGCTCAAAAAATAATTTTGAGGGGATAAAATGTTTTAGGGGTTAAAACTGAGAAAGCGAGTGTAAATCTATCTCAGAATTAGAAAAACTGAGTAAGGTACTTTTGTAATCAATTAAGAAGTTAAAATTTACTAAAAAATTATGAATTTGAATAACTGGGTATATTTTGGAGTTGGATTAGCATTAGGAATAGGTATTTGCAGGTTATTCCTAGGCTCTAAAACTTCAAATAATTCATCTTTTAGTCCATCAAAAGAAGAAAATAAACAAGATATTTCAGCGCTATCTCAACGAATGAGGGAAGTTGAACTAGCTTACCATATGGCAAGAGAAATGAGTCAGTTTAAAGCTGGATTTTTAGCACGGACTACTCATGTATTGCGATCGCCACTTAATGGTTTAATTGGCTTACATCAATTAATTTTATCGGATTTATGTGAAAATCCAGAGGAAGAACGAGAATTTATCTCTCAAGCTCATGAACGAGCTTTAAAATTATTAAATCTAATTGATGAAATCCTGAATATTGCTAGAGCCGAACATGGCGATCGCAAATTAGAAATTCAGTCTTGCTCATTAAGTCAAATATTACAGGAAGTTCATGAATTAACTTATATGCTTGCTGAAAATCGTAATTATCCATTTGAGGTGTTAGAACCAACGGAGGATATTTATGTTTTAAGCGATCAGCGTTGGTTAAAACAAATATTAACAAGTTTGGTAGATAGTGCTATCTCTCAAATGGAAGAAGGTACGATAAATATTTCTGCTAAAGCTGATAGTGAACATAATCTGGCTTATATTTGGTTAGATGCACCAGAAGACGCGATTCCTTCAAGTGAACCGATAGATTTGATTGAGTCGGCAGAAGATACTAAAAAACTAGACGAGCAACAAAGTAAAATGCTCCAAGGGGGAATGAAGCTATTACTCAATCAAACTTTACTTGAAGTAATGGGAGGAAAAATCGAACCAGTCTTCTATCCCAAAACTAACAATAACGAAAATCTGTCTCGGTTGCAAATTTCTATCCCTTTAGGGATTCTTGAAGCTGATTCGCACCATTAAGAGTATCAAAGTTGGTCAGATTTGAACGGTTGTACATTACCATTGTCGTGGAATGATTCTGCTGAAAACCAATTTTTTCGTAAAATTGTTGCTGATGAGTAGTCATTAAATAGACGCGCTCAACCCGACTCATCCGGGGATGACTCAAAACGGTTTCTACTAATTTACTACCTAGTCCAGTTCCCCGGAAATCTGGGTGGATGACAACATCCCAAATCGTAGCACGATAAACACCGTCACTTGTTGCTCTAGCAAAACCGATTAATTGCTGTTTATTCCACACAGTAATTACTGGCTCGCTATTTTTGATCGCTTCTGCTAAATCTTCTAGATTACGCTCCTTAGCCCAAAAAGCCCCTAAAGCAAATAATTCTTGCAATTGCTTAATGTCTATTTCCGATTTTGCAGCGCTAAATAAAATCTGAGAATTATTCATATACCGTACCCAGATAAAAATCGTGTTGTTGTAGTTATACCAATCTTGCTGGACTTACGCAAAAAGCCCCCAAATCATCGAGGGGCTGAGGGAATGTCAAAATTTCTAACATCATGTTTAATTTAATAGTTTCCCTTGTTATTGCGTAAGACTTAATTCTATATCACAATACTTATAATTTATCTACAAAAGTATGGGAAAATTAACATTATGAAAATTATGAAAAAATAACTAAAAAAGCTTTATTTATCACAAACCCATTTCCATAAAGGATGAGAAGGGCCTCGTTCGCGGATGCGATAAACCTGTTTTTCCAAACGCTGCTTTTCCGAAACGGGCATACCGACTAAGATATTACGACTTTGCCAAACTAAAACACTAACAGTCATACCAATACATAAACTAAGTCCGATAGCAGCAAAAGGATGGAACAACAAAGCATATCGTACCGCGACCCAAGTAAAATACTCGCGTAAAAACTCAATTTCTTGACGTAAATTCCACAAGCACAAAGGTGCTAATATCAGCCATAAAAATACCACTAGTAGCCAACGACCATAAATCGTCAGCCGGTGTAGTCTTTGTACCTGTCGAGCCAAAGATGAGTCAGATGATTGTTGTTCTACTTGAGCCATAAGCAAGGGATGGGGGGACAGTTGACAGTTGACAGTTGACAGTGGACAGTGGACAGTTGACCTTAGACCTTTGACATTTGACCTTGTTGACGTTCGCGCCACCAAGCTAGAAGTGTGCTAGCAATAAAAATACTAGAATATGCTCCGGCGATAAAACCAATAATTAGGGCTAAAGCAAAGTTTTTTAAGGTTTCTCCACCGAATAGAAAGATTGCAACTAATGATAGTAAAGTTGTCAAGGTGGTATTTATTGACCGTCCTAAAGTTTGATTGACTGCATCGTCTACAACTTCGGTTATGGAACGTTCGGGATTTACTTTGAGAGTTTCGCGGATGCGATCGTAAATTACTACCGTATCGTTAACAGAGAAACCAGTGATGGTAAGTAAAGCCACAATAAATAAACTATCTACTTCCGTACCAAATAGCAATCCGAATATCGAAAAAAGCCCCGTAGCTATTAATAAATCATGAAAAGTAGCCACAATGGCAAATACTGCGTAATCCAACTTAAATCGAAAAGACAGGTAAATTACAATACCCAAAAAAGACACGATTAAAGCAGTGATGCCAGTATTAAATAATTGTCTTCCTAAAGTGGGTCCAACAGTATCGATTTGAGTTTTTTGTGGGTCAAAAGTACCAATTCGTTCGCTCAAAGCAGTTTGCAATTGGGTACGCGCTTCCACATCCAAAGTTTTTGTCCGAATTAATACCCCATTTCTTTCACCAGTTTGGCTGTCGGCGATAATTTGAATGGTGCTGTCAGCTAATCCTTGGGATGCTACAACTTCTCGGACTTCATTGAGATCAACTGGTCGATCGCAATTATTGGGTAAACCACAATCTCGTTCAAATTGTAACCGCGTACCTCCGACAAAATCCAAACTAGGACGTAAAGGTGCGCCAATTTGCTGCCAAGAAATCACCATCGAGATCATGCCAGCTAAAATGATCGCAACAGAAATACCCCACCACAGAGTTCGCGATTTACTAACACTAAGTTTCATTTTGCGACCTCTGCTTTATTTGAACTTGGTAGGTTAGGACAGAAAAGTTCGGGGTTGCGTCGGATTGAATCATTTCTGATTGCTAAAAACATGAACGTGCGGCTACAAGTTACTGCTGTAAACATACTAACTGCTACACCTACAGCCAAAGTTACGGCAAAGCCTTTGACTAAGCCATATCCTAGCCAAAACAAGGCTGCACAGGCAATCAATGTAGTAACATTGCTATCTAAAATACTAGAAAATGCTCGGTAAAAACCAGATTCTACAGAACGATAAAGGGATTTACCAGCTCGCAATTCTTCCCGCGTGCGTTCAAAAATCAGGACGTTGGCATCAACAGCCATACCAATACTCAGGATAAAGCCGGCGATACCGGGTAAAGTTAAAGTTACGCCTAACAAAGCGAAACAAGCCCAAGTCAAAAGGGCATAAATTACCAGGGACAAATCGGCAATTAATCCCGGTAGTCTGTAATAAACCACCATAAATATTAATACTAAAACCAAACCACCAACACCGGCGTAAATACTGCGCTGAATACTATCTCTACCCAATGTGGCACCGACTGTACGGTTTTCGACAATTTCTATGGGTACTGGTAGGGAACCACCGCGCAATTGTACTGCTAAATCTTGAGCTTCCTGAGCTGTAAAGTTACCTGAAATTTCAGCATTTCCACCAGTAATTCCGGTGTTTGCAAATTGCGGTCCCACAGAAGCAGCACTAATTAATTCATTATCAAGAAAAATACCAATAACCCGCCCGGTACCTGCGAGATTTTTAGTTAAATCGGCAAATAATTTACCACCTTCTTGATTAAACTCAAGTGCAGCACTCCAGCCACCACCACCTTGTTGAGGATCAAAAGGGTTAGCATTAGTTAGATATTTACCTGTTAGGGGTGGATCTAAACTTTCAAATAATTCAACGATCGCCTTTTGATTGGTTTTTAGTTCTTGTTGATTTTTTTCAATTGCAGCCTTATCGTTACCGGAACGTAATTCTTCTTGTCTGGCTTTGAGTTGTTCATTATTGGCTCGTAAAGCAAAAAGTTGAGTTTCTGTTCCTGGCTTTTGAGTCATAAACTCTAATTGTGCGGTACCACCCAATACCCGTTCGGCTTGTTCTGGATTATCAACTCCAGGTAATTGAATCAAAATTTTATCGCTTCCTGCGCTTTGAATTACGGGTTCGGAAACACCCAGTCCATTAACTCGATTTCCCAAAACTGTTTGTACCGCTTCGAGTTCCCGTTCACCTATTTGCTTAATTTCTGGAGTAGTCTTAACCTGAATAGTCAGTTGCGAACCTCCCCGTAAATCTAGCCCCAAAGGCACAGGAATTGTAGCAATTACCGTGACTGCGGCAATTACCAGAAATATAACCAAGGCTAATAGCGATCGCTCTTTTTGCATACCATCCCCGCTTCATCGCGACAAACGCTATAATAACGCTTCTTTATGCCCTATGACCTAAGAGTTATAAATTTTACTAAAGGTCAAAGGTCAAAAAAGGTCAAAGATCAAAAAAGAAAGGTTAAAGGTTTAAAATAACTGTCAACTGTCAACTGTCAACTGTCAACTAACTCCTAACCCCCAATCCAAAATCCAAAATCTAAAATCCAAAATTCCTCAGACTCTTGCTGCAACCATTTTTTCGACTGCTTCGACGATTTGCTCTGGTTGAACAATTGTCAATTTTTCTAAGTTACCGTTATAAGGTGTAGGAATATCTTGAGAAGAAAGTCTCAGTACGGGTGCATCTAATTCATCAAACAAGCGTTCGTTGATCGAAGCAATAATTTCTGCTGCTACTCCCCCGGTTCTCATGCATTCTTCCACAATAATTACTCGGTGGGTTTTGCGTATAGATTCACTAATGGTATCAAAATCTAAGGGTTTTAAAGAAATTAAATCAATAACTTCTGGGTCGAAACCCGATTTTTCTAGAGTTTTCACGGCTTGCATTACATGATGACGCATCCGTGAATAAGTCAAAATTGTGACATCTTTACCGCTACGGACGATTTCTGCTTTATTTAATGGCAGTAAATATTCTTCTTCGGGTAAATTTTCTTTTAAGTTATAAAGTAGTACGTGTTCAAAAAACAATACCGGATTATTATCGCGAATAGCTGATTTTAATAGACCTTTGGCATTGTAAGGGGTGGAACAAGCAACAATTTTTAATCCTGGAACAGCTTGAAAATAAGCTTCCAAACGCTGGGAATGTTCTGCACCTAGTTGTCTTCCGACTCCACCGGGGCCACGAATTACTAAAGGAATTTTAAAGTTACCACCGCTCGTGTAGCGCAACATCCCGGCATTATTAGATATTTGGTTGAAGGCTAATAGCAAAAAGCCCATATTCATGCCTTCAATTATCGGTCTTAAGCCGGTCATTGCAGCACCGATCGCCATTCCTGTAAAACTATTTTCGGCTATCGGTGTATCTAATACTCTCAATTCGCCATATTTTTGGCAGAGGTCTTTGGTAACTTTATAAGAACCACCATAGTGTCCGACATCTTCACCAAGTATCATCACAGTTTTATCTCGCGCCATTTCTTCATCAACGGCTTCGCGTAAAGCATTAAAAAATAGTGTTTCTGCCATTAGACCAAAAAGATAGGAATATAGATGAAAGAATATTATCGCGTCTTCGTGAAAAATACGGTAAAAATAGCACGAGTTATGCAAAAATTTTTGTCTGGGAATAAATGCTGCATCGTTATCAGCAAAAAAGCGGCTTTGCAGCAGCAATTTCTTGCGGTTTCCCAAATCTTCTGCCCGATACTCGTAACATTTTAAATACCAGTATAGACGTAAAATGGAAGAGTTCTAACCCTAGTTCCATATGAGCGAAACTGTCTACATCGAAACCAGTATTTTGGGCTATCTTACAGCCAGGTCAACCAAAAACCTGATTCTGGCTGCAAATATGGAGATTACAAAAGACTGGTGGGAATTGCGTCGGAATACCTTCACACTTTACACTTCCGAGGCAGTCCTAGATGAAGTAGCACAAGGAGATGCAGCGATCGCATCTCAACGACTGGAGATTCTGTGTGATTTTCCCTTGTTGGAATTGAACCAAGCCGTACAAGGTTTAGCGGCACAGTTTTTGACTCGAAGTAATTTGCCCCCAAAAGCGAAGGTGGATGCCATTCATATTGCTGCCGCAACAGTCCACGGCATGGATTATCTGTTAACTTGGAATTGTAAACATATTGCAAATGCTCAAATCCAGGGAAAGCTTGCGGAGATTAGTCTCGATTTCGGCTATGTGCTGCCTATCCTTTGTACACCCAATGAACTCATGGGAGATTAGATCATGTGGAAAGATGAGATTGTTGAAGATATCCACCGAATTCGGGAAGAGTATGCCAAGTCCTTCAACTATGACTTAGACGCGATATTTGAAGACCTTCGCAAGAAACAAGCCCAGAGCGGTAGAGAAGTTGTGAGCTTGTCGCGAAAGCCCGGTCTAACAACACGTTGGAGCGGACGGGCTAGAGAACATGGTGAGGACGCAAAGGATACTAACCGCCGATCAACTTAGCCGTTGTGCGGTTGTGCGCGGCGTTGCAGGATTTGGAATATTTGATTATCCTCATTGAAGGAGAAAAACATTAATTATGAAAAGCGTTGCAATTCTCCACTAAAATCACAACCCTCTCCGATAATTAGTTGTCAAATTCCTAACTATAAGATTTAACGATTAAAAGAAACTGTTGAATCTTCTACAGAATTTACTTGAGCTATGCTCGTACCAGATTCATTTGTTCCGGAAGCTGCCGGAAACTGATTTTCTGGAAATCTTCTTGGTCTTCCTGGTTTGCGTTTGTGTCTTTGATTAATTGATTTTTCGCTTGCTTGTGCCAGTTCTTCTGGCGTACATTTTAACAAGCGCAACGCATCCCAGTATTTTTTCGGTGTCATGGTTGGTTCGGTTCGCCCCGCTTCCCAGTTGCGAACGCTTGTCTCACTGATTGCAAGCCTGAAGGCTACTTCTGCACGGCTGAGTCCAGCACGTTCTCTCAGGACTTGCATATCCATATCTTAATGCTCCCTTTTTAAAACTCATTAATTGTATTTATTAAATCAATTGACGTAAAAATGCCAGTTAACTGAAAATTCTTTGTTAACTATAATTATCTTATAAGATATTGCATACACGCATGGCAATCTAACCATACTGCAATCTTCTACTATTTTTAACCACTTTTCTCAATTCTCATCCACTAAATCTATATCTAAAGATAGATGCTTTTCATCTAATTATATAGATATAACTATATTTCTCCGCTTCATATCTATTTATCTTGCGATCGCGATCGGATTTATTCACCTTAATAGTTCATAAATACTATTCAGGATTGATAACTTACTTATTATTTATTAAAGTCTCGACGCAAAAGTTTACATCGAGAGTGACAGTTTGATTGTTCTAAGATGGGTGTCTTTGTTGTTGTTGATTTATTCCAACCATCGGGCTGCATCTTTGGCATGATAGGTTAAAATCAAGTCGGCACCAGCACGTTTAAAGCTGGTTAAAGTTTCAATTACTACCCGTTCTTCGTCAATCCAGCCATTGAGGGCTGCGGCTTTAATCATCGAGTATTCGCCGGAAACATTGTAAGCCGCAACTGGTAGATTACAAGCTTGTTTGACCTGCCAAATTACATCCATATAGGACAAAGCAGGCTTAACCATTAACATATCAGCCCCTTCAGCAATGTCCAATTCTATTTCCTTGATGGCTTCGCGGGAATTTCCGAAGTCCATTTGATAAGTTCTTCTGTCGCCAAATTGCGGTGATGAATTGGCTGCATCGCGAAATGGTCCATAGTAGGAAGAAGCATATTTGGCAGCGTAAGACATAATTGGTGTATCTTGAAAGCCTGCTTCATCCAAGCCTATCCTAATAGCCTGGACAAAACCGTCCATCATTCCGGAAGGAGCAATAATATCGGCACCGGCTTGAGCTTGGGATACAGCTGTTTTTTTGAGCAATTCTAAAGTCGGGTCATTCAAAACTCTACCGCTCAAATCGCCTACTTGTAAATAACCGCAATGACCGTGACTGGTATACTCACACAAGCAAGTATCAGCAATCACGATCAAATCTGGAACCGCTTCCTTGATGGCAGTAGCAGCTTTTTGAACGATACCGCAATCATGCCAAGCACCAGTAGCTTCCATATCTTTATCTTCAGGAATTCCAAATAAAATCACAGCGGGAATTCCTAACCCATAAACTTCCTTGGCTTCTTCAACAATTTTGTCAACAGAAAGTTGAAAAACTCCCGGCATCGATTTGACTTCTTTGGCTATACCTTCACCTGGTACAGCAAACAAGGGATAAATTAAATCGCTTGTATTTAATACGGTTTCGCGTACCATACGGCGCAATTGAGGATGGGTACGCAGACGACGGGGACGATGGGTAGGAAACATAAATTTTATCAGCACTAAGGAAAATTTTTGTGGACGCAATTGAAAGCGTCACAAACTGAGAACAAAATTATACTTATCAAGGGCAAACTACAAACAGCGCTTAACTGTCAAATGCCCTACTCTCTCTCGAAGATGTGGGGCAATTTTGTATTTTACAGCTAGATGTATATATATCTCAAAAAAGGTGACAAAATCTATTTTGGAAATATTATTTAAAGATTAATTTTTACAATGGAAATTAACCATTTTGTAAATAGATTGTAACAACTTGTAATTTTGGATTCAAATAGTTCAAATAAAATTTGTGTAAACTCACGTCTGAATCAGCAGATATAGAAACCGGGTTTCTGATGACAAACTACGCTCAAAAACTGAATCTTTCCGAAAAAACCCGGTTTCTTTTGGCTTGTTGGGAATGGTAAAACTTAATAATAATTAACTTGTTGATCTTTGCTCGCAGCCGGCTTTGATGAGTGAGGTGAATCTATCTTTGAAAAACAGAATAAAAAAATAAATATTTTTGAGGAAATAATTAACAAGTGAGGTAGTAAGTAAAGTTAGCTAGTTAGACGCAGGAAGTGTGAGGGATGCAAGTGACGAACTTGTATTGTGACTTTTTTACCTAATTAAAAAATTAGGTTGATTTGTGTGTGTTAATACTCAGACAGTGTGACTAAAAGACTCTAAATATGAAAGGATAGCGAAAAGGTTGATCTGAGTCTCCTAAAACGTGAAAAAGCGCCCAAATTGTCAGTCCCCAATGGATGAGAACCCATATACCGAATAGAAATCCGAGCAAACCGAAAGTAACGGTAGTTACTAGTCCGATAATTACTCCATACAGCCAAACATTCAAGTGGAAATTGATGGCTTCTTTGGCATTGCTTTTCACAACTGGATCTTCAGTGGTAAAAAGTATAAAAATGGGAACGGCAATAGAAATTAGTATAGAACTAAAAAAAATTGCTCCGTGAGATATTGCTGATAAAAGCTTTCGCTTATCGATATCGTACATTTTTGTCTCCCTGACATTAAGCTTTTGAATTATATAACGAACCAATCACCTTGATAGTTGTCTTAAGATTAAAAGAATCGCGCTTAACTACAAAAACCTAACTTTTAGATAGAATACAATCAAACGAATAACTTATGTCAACTGAACTTGAGACAGAAATTTACGAAGAAGTTGAACGCCGTCGCAATTTTGCGATTATTTCTCACCCTGATGCCGGTAAAACCACGCTGACTGAAAAATTACTATTGTACGGAGGTGCAATTCATGAAGCTGGTTCGGTAAAAGCTCGTCGAGCGCAGCGTAAAGCGACTTCTGACTGGATGGCAATGGAACAACAACGGGGTATTTCCATTACCTCAACAGTGTTGCAATTCGAGTATGAAAATTGCCAGATAAATTTATTAGATACTCCTGGACACCAAGATTTTAGTGAAGATACTTATCGGACTCTGAGTGCTGCTGATAATGCAGTCATGTTGATTGACGTAGCAAAAGGTTTGGAACCCCAGACGCGGAAATTATTTGAAGTTTGCAAAATGCGGGGTATTCCAATTTTCACATTTGTGAATAAACTTGACCGTCCCGGAAGAGAACCATTAGAACTTTTAGATGAAATTGAGCAAGAATTAAACTTACAGACTTATGCGGTAAACTGGCCGATTGGCATGGGAGACCGATTTAAAGGTGTACTTGATCGTCAACAGCAAAAAATCCACTTGTTTGAAAGAAGCGCTCACGGTAGTAAAGAAGCTGCAAATACGATCATTGATTTAGGGGATGCCAAAATTGAAGAACTTTTAGAACAAGACTTGTATTATCAACTCAAAAGCGATTTGGAATTGTTGGATGGAGTTGGACCTGAATTAGATATAGATTTAGTACATCAAGGTAAAATGACCCCGGTATTTTTCGGGTCGGCGATGACTAATTTTGGTGTAGAATTGTTCCTCAATAATTTTCTGCAATACGCTCTCAAACCAGGTTCTCATGAAAGCAGTCTGGGTGAAGTGCCTCCCACTTATCCAGATTTTTCCGGTTTTGTGTTCAAGCTGCAAGCAAATATGGACCCCAAACATCGCGATCGCGTCGCATTTATCCGTGTATGTACGGGTCGCTTTGAAAAAGATATGACAGTCAGTCACGCTCGGACTGGTAAAACGGTACGTTTATCTCGTCCGCAAAAATTGTTTGCTCAAGAACGAGAATCGATTGATGAAGCTTATCCAGGGGATGTGATTGGTTTAAATAATCCTGGTGTTTTTGCAATTGGCGATACAATTTACACTGGTAAAAAAATAGAATATGAAGGTATTCCCTATTTTTCACCTGAGTTGTTTGCGATTCTCAGAAATCCCAATCCTTCAAAATTCAAACAATTTCAAAAAGGTATCACGGAATTGCGGGAAGAAGGAGCGGTACAAATTATGTACTCTGCAGATGAATCCAAACGCGATCCAATTTTGGCAGCAGTCGGTCAGCTACAGTTTGAAGTGGTACAGTACCGTTTGGAAAACGAGTATGGTGTAGAAACCCTTTTAGAGCCTTTGCCTTACAGCGTTGCTCGTTGGGTAGAAGGAGGTTGGGAAGCCTTGGAAAAAGTGGGACGTTTATTCAACACCACCACGATGAAAGATAGTATGGGAAGACCAGTATTACTATTCCGTAATGAATGGAACACCACTCAATTACAACAAGATCATCCGGAATTGAAATTAACTTCTATAGCACCCGTATCTGGACAAACATCAACTTCTTAATTCTAATTGACCGGGGAACGCCGGTCACTTTTTCACCATTAGGGAGGGAATTGGGAATTGGGAATTGGTAATGGGTAATGGGGAATTGGGAATAGGGAAATTTTATATAATTTAGGAGTGATTATATACGTAACTTTGCTTAATTACTTATCATTGGTAAGGTTTTGAAGATAATTAAGAGCTTTTAATTTGTATATTCAAATTTTATTAAAGTATTGTATTGCGGGCATCCTGCCCGCTAGAAAAATACAAATTAAATGCGCGACAACTTATCTGTAGCATCTGGAAAATTTTGCTCAAAACCCGACTTCAATCTAAAAATGTAATTTTTTTAATCTTGTTTAATTTTTTTTAATCTTGTTTAATTTTTTTTAATCTTGTTTAATCTTGTTTAATTTTTAAATGTGCTTAATGAGAGAATAGAGTATTTATGTCTTCACATTCCAAATCATCTTTAGAGGCTGGCTTAGCTGCCCTTAAACAAGAAGATTACCGTACAGCAAAAATCATTTTAGAAGACGTTGCCGCTAGAGATAGTGATATTCATCGCAGCTTACAAGCCCAAGTTGCTTTAGTTGTAGCTTATTCTAAAGACGGCGAAATTCAAATGGCGATAGCGGTGTGTGAATCTCTCACTCAAAGCAATAATTCCCAAATTAAAGAATGGGCAGAAAAGTCTTTAAAAAAACTGAGAAAAAAATATCCCCAACAGCAACTCTACTCGACGGGATTTGTTGCTTTTGAATCCTCCGAAGCAGAATTAGATCGAGTTGAACAAGTAGAAGAATTGATATCATGTTCTACTCCTCCACCTCCACCTCCATCATTTTCAAGTTCACAAGCAATCAAAGAACTTCCCGTAGAAACCCAAACAGAAGCTGAGAGCGATCAAAAAATAGCCGTCGAGCAAGTAGCCCATAAGGAACCAAATATCCATTGGCGTTTGGGAAAAAGAGCAAAAGTATGGCAACCACTACCAAAAATAAATTTTCTTCCCTTGCGATTGTTGGGGATTGGAACTTTTATTGCGTTGTTTTGGGTGGCACGAGGGCTGATACAGCTAGCAATGAAGTTCATCAACGATATTTTAGTTGCGCTGCCATTTTTAGAACCCTTACAGTTTTTATATAAAAATCCGACCTTGTTTTTGTTGGGTATATTTACGATATTAACCGCTGTTTCACCGTGGTTAATCGATTGGCTGCTCTGTAGATTTTACGCAAAAAAACCTTTATCAAGAGAAACTTTAAATACTTATTCTCGTGAATCAGTGCGAGTACTGCAACGCTACTGTCAACCAAGAGGCTGGAAGTTGCCACAACTAGGAATTTTACCGATAGTCGCACCAATCGCATTTACTTTCGGTCATTTACCTCGTACCGCTCGCATTGTAGTCAGTCAGGGACTTTTAGAACAATTAGCAGATGATGAAATAGCCGCGATCGTCGCTTGTCAATTGGGGCAAATTGCTCGTATAGATTGTGCTGTCATGCCTGTAATGCTATTAGTGACAATTCCGGTTTATCAACTATATCAATGGATTTGTCAACAAGCCGATAATATATCCAATCGCATCGGACGCACAATTATCGGAATTATTGGTAATGGTGTTTATGGAATTTGGCTGTTACTTACGGGAACTGGTTTGTGGTTATCTCAAAAAAGAATTTACCAAAACGATCGAATTGGTGCGGAAGTCACTGGAAACCCCAACGGATTGATTCGCGCTTTGCTCAAAAGTGCGATTGGTATTGCTAACAATATTGCCAATTCAGAACAAACACCTTGGCAATTAGAAACTTTAAATCTGTTAATACCAGTTGGTTACAAACAAAGTTTATCTTTGGGTAGTATTGCTGCAAATACCACCTTTGAGTCGTTGTTAATGTGGGATTGTCTTAATCCCTACCGCCAATGGTTTTTAATTAATAACAGCCATCCTTTGATGGGGGAACGATTGCGAGAACTATGTAAAATCGCTGAGTACTGGCACGTTGAACCTGAACTCTACTTGGAAAGTCAGCAGTCTTTAAAATTGAAGCCTGAGTCATTTCTATTACAAATCTCTCCTTTTTTAGGCATTTTATTTGGTGCAGCTTCAGCCTTGCTTTTTCGGTTGGCTTGGTACGCAGCATTTGCAGTGCATTTAATTAACCTCAAGTGGATATACGACGACTGGAAATTCGTTACAGGTTTTATGCTAATCGGCTTTAGTCTGGGTAGTCTAATTAGAATAAATTCCTTGTTTGTTGATATTAAACCTGAAAATGTCCAAACCTCTGAGTCTTTGCCAGAATTATTTACAAATCCAGCTACCTTACCCATAGACAGTACCGCAGTGGAGTTTTCCGGAAAATTATTAGGTCGTCGCGGTAGTCGCAACTATTTAGGACAAGATTTAATTCTCCAAGTAGGTTTGAATTTGGTGAAATTACATCATGTTTCTTGGTTGGGACAATCTCTCAACGCCCAAGACTTTATCGGTAGAAGAGTTTGTGTCACTGGCTGGTTACGACGAGGTGCAACACCTTGGTTGGATATTCAAACTTTAAAAACCCAAAGTGGCAAAATGGTCAATAGTCCTCATCCTATTTGGTCTACTATTTTGACGGTAGCTACTTTCGCTTGGGGTGCTTACATTATTTTGACCAGCTAATTTATTAGTCCTTCTGAATCAGTGGAAATCTTTTTGTAAATAAAAGTTGCGAAATCTCAAATCAAATGTTACATTTATTAACAATAACCAATGCAACCCAGAACCATTACAAAGCTTTAAGCTGAATTGATGTAAAAGGCTGCTTGCGCTATTATTTTCCCCTTTTGTCGTTCCAACACAGCAGGAAATAAACCAGCCGCTGGCTGGTTTTTGTTTCTTAAAAGGGGTTTGCTTCACTAAAAAATGTATTGTATGCTACTATGCATTAAATACTAGGCTAATTTGTGTGTGCTAAACTAGCTGCGTTTAGAATACCGTGATATTGTAGGAAATGGTGTTTAAATCTTCATAATAAAAGAGCATTGAAAAAGTTTTGTTTTGCCAGAAGTAGAATGCAGAATTTATAATTTTTGGGATTAAAGTGTTTGCGCTTTTGAGCGTGAGCTTTTAGCCTAAAAAATTAGCTTGGGAAAGATTGTATTGTAAAGATTGACAGTTTGCAGTAAAAAGATAGTCTGCGACAGTGTTATTAAATAACATATGTCTGTCATCTTTAAAACCAAGTTTTTTAAACCGCTCATCTTCATCTAAATACATTGGAGGTTATTTCATGTCCATTCGTCTATACATAGGCAACTTACCTAAAGAAGAAATCGACAAATCAGAATTGCAAGGAGTTTTTGCTGAAGAAGGTAGCAGTATTACTACTAAACTAATCAAAGATCGCAAGACTGGCAAGTGTCGCGGCTTCGGTTTTATGACTGTGAATAACGACGAGCAAGCCGACCAAATTATTGAAAAATATAACGGTCTAATGTTCAAAGATTCTCCGATTAAGTTGGAGAAAGCCTTACCTCGCAGCAAGAGTAGTGAGGAAGGCGAAGAACAGCCACAAATTTCTAAGGCACCGACACCAACTCCTGTGACTAGTGGCTCTAGTACCCCTAGAACTGGTGGTACTAGTAAAAAAGCTAAAAAATCTCGTCGCGGCGGTGGTGGCTCTAGAGATACCAGTAGTGCAGGTGTTTCTTCTTCCGATGGTGGAGTCAATCCAGATCCTCGTTGGGCTGCGGAGTTAGAAAAGCTAAAACAAATGCTTGCCGCTCAGACTACCAACTAAGTAATTTACAGGCTATTCCCTGTGAATTGGGAAGCCTACACTCACGCCTGACGGAGAGTGTAGGTAGTTCACATTGTTAAGTTTATGCCAATTCTTGGTAAGTTTTTGCAGTGTATTCGTAGCTCTTGTACCATATAGAACCCCTAAAGGTATCTTTACCTTTTCCGGTATAATAATCCAAGATGGTGGTTATCAAATACAAATTTACTCCCAAGAAGTGCGATAGCGTAAGTCCTACGGACGACAGAGCCGGTACGCGCCTCTCGTGTCCCCTTGGGACGAGGGCGAGTAAGGCAAGCAGATCGCCCTACACTAAGTTGTCGAAGGTGCTTCGCACCTTCGACAACTTAACAAATTTTTATAGAATGGGTTATTCAAGCAGTTTGACAGATAAAGAGTGGGAAATTATTGAACCCCTCTTGCCTAAAAAGAAAAGAACCAAACCTCCAACTTGGAGCAAGAGAGAAATCTTGGATGGGGTTCTATATCAACTCAAAAATGGTTGTAATTGGTGCGATTTGCCCTCTTATTTACCTCCTTAATCAACAGTATTTTGGCACTACAAACAGTGGCGAGCAGAAGGGATAATAGAAAATATCATAGATATCTTGCATGGGCAAGTGCGCCAACAGGTGAAAAAAAACCGAAGTGGATAACCTTAATTATCATTAGACATCTCCAAAAAATAATTTAACTCTGGTAAAATAATATAAAAGGGTGTTTTATCAAAGTTTTATGAGCATATTAGATTATATTGAAATGAATCCGCAAGAAGCACAACGCTTACTTGGTTTCAAGTATGAGCAATTAAAACAGCTTTTAGAAAAAGTAATAGAGCTACATAACCATAAAGTTAAATTAGCTGAATTAAAAAAAGTAAGAATTATTCGAGGCGGAGGTGGTCGAAAACCAAAATTATCACTATCTGAGCAGGTAATATTGACTTTAACATATTTAAGGCATTTACCAACTTTCCAACTTCTTGGTATCCAATTCGGAGTTAGCGAAAGTACTGCAAACGATACATTCAATTATTGGTTTCAATTATTGAAAGAGTTGCTACCGCCCAGGGCAAACGCAAGAAAAATGACATGATAATATGCTATTGAAATGTAGTTATC
>JACYMD010000080.1 GCA_015272215.1 Rivularia sp. T60_A2020_040
CATCCCTACCCTCAGCGAAGCGGGGTAGGGACGGATAGCGGGTTTCGTTAAAAATATTCCTCAAGATATGCGCGATAAATATTCTCAAGTCGAATGGCGTAAAATTGCTGGTTTAAGAGATATTTTAGATCATACTTATTTTCAAGTCGAAGACCAAATTATATGGGATGTTGATGATATAATTAAGCCTAAAAGTTAAGGGTAATTTTATGAATGCTTATAAAAGATATCTCACCATAGAAGACCCGAATCATATAGTTTTGTCAGGTTTACCTTTTCAACCTGGACAAAGAGTTGAAGTTATTATTTTAGCTGAAGACAAAGAGACAGAATCTTTAGCATCAAAATTACAGCAGTTATTCAAAGAAACCCAAGCCTTACACCAAGATAATCCATTAACTGATGATGAGATAGTCGCGGAAATTGAGGCTTATCGTCGGGGAGAATGAAAGTAATTATTGATACGAATGTTTTAGTTTCTGCGGCGTTATCTGGAAAAAATCCTGAGTTTGTGATTCTTTTTATTGTTAGTAATCTAGAAATTGAATGGGTGGTATCAGCAGAAATTCTGCGGGAATACAAGGAAGTTCTAAGTAGAAAAAAGTTTAAGTTAACTCAAGAGCAACTCAATCGTTGGTATGAATTTTTAGATAATGCTACCGTTTTAATTAGTTCTGGATTGGAGATTGATTTTCCCAGAGACCAAAAAGATGCTAAATTTTTAGCCTGTGCCGTTGAGAGTAATGCGGATTTCTTGATTACTGGCGATTTAGATTTTACTGAAGCTCAAACTTTAATACAAACAACTATAGTTTCTGTGTCTAGTTTTAAGAAATTAGTTTGTGATGTGGTTTAGACTCATGACAACGGGTAGATTCTAGCTTTTATTTTGTGATGAAATAACAAAATCTAACTTTTATCCCGATAAATATGACTTAAAGGATATTTGCATCAAGGGAGAAGTCGGGTTTTTTTCCAGAAATCTTGCTTAAACAAGATAATTTTGCTAAAAACCCGACTTCTGGAAACCGTCTAACTTTCGGTTACATTTGGATGGTGCGGCTACTGATACGGTGACGAATTTTACGACTTTGGTGGATGATGAAGGTTGGTGCTGGGTTAAGTCATGTTTTTTTGATTACTTCCGATTACCATATGCGGAGAGCTAGGGTTATTGCCAGTAGAGACGTAACATGTTACGTCTTTACTTGTAGTCGGGGTGTGGTGGTTACTCCGGTTGCGGTGGCTTCAAGTAGGGATGAGGATGAGTCGTTGGTGCAGGTGGTGAGTCCGAGGAGTGGGGCTAGTTTTAATCCGGATTTGAGGTGATTTTTTAATTAATTTTTTATACAGATTAGGGATGTTGATTTGGATTATCACTGATAATGTTTTCTGCTTGGGCGACTTTCAGTAAACGGTCATCAGCAGTTAAAAATTTTAATGTTACGTTATTTTCCTGGGAAAGTTGCGACCAAATGCATAATGCAGAGGCTAATTGAACAGCATCATAAGCTCTCAAGGGATGACGACTGACGAGTTGTCCTGCTAATTGAGTGACTACTGACAGCAATTCAACTTTTTGATACTGAGTATCGAAATGGTAACGAAATGCTTGTAGAATTTGATTAGCGTGATTAGATGAAAGGCTCCCTTCTCTTTGACGACGAGCCAATGCACTTTGAACTTCTACCGAAGTAATTCGGGCAACAATCAACAAGTTTTGACTAGATTGAATTGTTAGAGATTGAATCCAAGTAGTTCCAATTTCGGGAACATAACGTTTGAGCAAAGCGCTGGAATCTAAAAAGTATGCTGTTACCATTCACCTCGATCTTCAATAATTGTTTCGGAAATTGGTTGACCAGTAACATTAATAGTTTGTACTATTGCTGCTAATTCAGCATCAGTAATAGGGGGAGCATCGGAAATGGTTGTTGGGGTAACTAAGCCAGATTCATAGAGAGATGCCAATAAAGGAAGGGATTGCGTAGCTGTTTGATTGGGTAAGACTTGAAGCCAGACTGTTTGCTGTTCGCACAAGTCGATGGGAGTTAGGGGACGCAATAATCCATTTTCATAAATAGCTGGAATTGGTTTAATCATTCAGATTAAAAGATTTGTTGCTCTGATATTTATTTTAATTGTAAACGGTTGACGCTGATTTACAGCATATTTATTTGATTACCTCACGATTACCATATGCTCACGTTGTGGGTTATTGCGACGGTGGTTTTTGGTTGTCGGGGTGTGGTGGTGAGGGATTTTGGGATTGTGATGGGGATAAGTGGGGTTTGGGAAGTATCCGCGTTTGGTTTTAGCTCCCCGACTTATGAGGAGTAATTTGCTGATCTATAGCAAATTTCAGTTGAGTCCAACACACTAAAACCTCACCCCCTTCCCCTCTCCTTATGAAAGAGAGGGGTGCCCGGAGGGTGGGGTGAGGTAAAATTTGTATTGCACCCAAGTGAAAACCGCTATATTTGAATTCCTGGCTCTTATGTCGGGGGATCTGGTTGATACGTACAGTTGTGGGTTTGAGCGCCAAGCTTAGATTACAATTACTTTGTCTTGCTG
>JACYMD010000035.1 GCA_015272215.1 Rivularia sp. T60_A2020_040
TACTCTCAACTTCCAGACTTTTGATAAAACTCAGATTGTTTCCGTTTAAAGTATAACTTTTTACTTTTTTACATAAGGGGAGCGATAGAACCAGAAAAATCACCATAAATAAAGACAGACCATTTACGACCTGTCTGATAAAAATTAAAAAGAATTAAATAATAAACTTAATTACAATCAGATTCGTTTCCAAGTAAAGCAACTGCATGAGGTACCGGACGAGGTACATAACCGACTAAAGATTGTCCCTTGTAAACTAAAGAGGTACTCGCACCCGAATCAAGCATTACAGCATCTTGAATTCCTGCTTTAACTAATGCTTTCCCAAGAGTTGCAGAATCAAGTCTTTTTGCTGAAATACCAATCACAGGAACACCTGATTTATTCATCCCCCAAAAAGCCCGGAAGCGTGTAGCATCGGCACCTTGAAGAAAATTAAAGTAATTAGCAGGTTTTGCTTCCCCATTTTTAACCAGCCAAGCAGCACCCACAAAAGCATCGGTAACTCCCGACATTTCTGCTTGTATACCTTCTAAAGTATTATGTTTATCAGGTACAAAGGGAATGTAACTTACTGCATCAGGACTAATTAAAACCAAAGGACGACCTGCTAATTTTTTATTTTCACCTTTATTTCCAGGGATAAACTTCTTAGTTGAATAACTATAAACTGGTCCAATCATTACATTGGAGTTGAGGAATTTCAACGAAAAGAAAGTCCCATCTACCGCAGCAACAGGATTGATTCCACTTCTAGCAACAACTTCTTCCAACTGATAGCGACTATCAGCGTGAATAGTTACAGGTTTACCACCGGAAATCAACACCAAAGGAACATCATCGATGTTAGTATTAACACGTTGAATCGGACTGCTGAAGTTAAAACCTGGTTCTAGGGAAATTGCGATCGCCATACCCAAAGGAACTACTGCCTGTAAAGGTGATGGTATAGTGGAAAATACATCTAATGCACCTCGATCAAAGTCACTACTATTGAGATAACTTGATAAAGGTGAAGCAAATGTCTGCATCGCAACTTTCACACCCTGACTCGAATTACTAACCAAGTTGGATACATTTATGGTCGTTTTGAGCAAGTTAGAAATTTGCTGTTTCAAACCGTTATTTTGAATACAAGCATTGCTATTATTAGCAGCTTGAGCAACAGTTTGTGTAGTCGGAAATAATTGTAGAAAACCAAGTACATAAATTATTACCAGCACCAGCTTAGTAACAACTTTGTGAGATTTATCTGGGCAACTCAAAGTTATAAATCTGTAGCCGAAGACGGGATTTTTAGGTATTAACCTCATACTTCTTTATCTCAGAAGAATTCGGACTTGTTGTCGTAATTACCCTGATTTAAAGCGATGGCATTAATACAGTAAAACTCTCAAATTAAGAATAAATAAACTTTTCTTTAAAGATTGTTTTGTTGATACAAATTATTGGTACAATTCTGCCTTATTGTTTCGAGAACAACCTGAATTAAACCTGATTTTCTTAAACACAAAAAAACCCAATATCCTAGAGATACCGGGTTATATTATGTTTGATTAAACACTTGTAATCAAGTTGCTTCGCTAACACTCAACAATTACCCATTACCAATTACCAATTACCAATTACCAATTACCCATCAACAGCGAATAATAACTAATCATCCGGACATGATATTAGTTAATTAACTTATATATTTTGGTTGATAACGATTAAAATACTCGATGTTGTAAACTCGGCATTTGACGACGAACTTGCTCAATTCTGGCGGGATTAATTTCTGCGATCGCAACACCAGGTTGTTCACCAGCATCAGCTAAAATCATACCCCAAGGGTCAATAATCATGGCGTGTCCATGTGTTTGACGACGATCGTAATGTATTCCTGTCTGCGCTGGAGCGATAATATAACAGGTATTTTCAATGGCACGGGCTTGTAGTAATATCTGCCAATGGTCTTTACCAGTAAAAGCAGTAAAAGCCGCAGGAACAAACATCACATCAGCACCTTCCTTTGATAGATGTCGATAAACTTCAGGAAAGCGAACATCATAACAAACTGAAAGTCCGATATGTCCCAGTGTTTTCGAGAAGTAAACGCTAGGTAGTTCCTTCCCAGCCATTACGGTACTCGATTCCCGATAAGTATTACCGTCAGGAACATTGACATCAAATAAATGAATCTTACGATAACATAACAATTCCTCACCATTGGAATCGATCAGCGAAGCAGTATTATAAACCTTATCATTTTCATCCGAAGGAACAGGGAAACCACCACCAATCAGATTAACTTGGTAACGTTGAGCCATTGTTTTGAGAAAAACTTGAGTTTCCTTGGCAATAACTCCAGCTTGTGCCAGTTTATCTTTTTCTTCTCCCATAAAAGCAAAATTTTCCGGTAAACCCACCAATTTTGCACCTTTATGTACCGCTACATCGATCAATTCCTCAGCCTGTGCCAAATTTTTATGTAAATCGGGTACACTTGTCATCTGAATAGCTGCTGCTAAATAAGAAGTCATCGTTGTATTAACCTTATAGAGAATTTACGGACGTTTTTAAAAATCAAAACATAAAATACATTTGGTGTAAAACTCAATCCAAAGTCTTTTTTTGACCTGCACTTATTCTCACCAAAAGCAACTCTTGTTTATAAATATATACAATATATATCCAATATTTTTTTGGCAATTGCTTGCTTAAGGTAAAGAAAGTGAGTATGATGTTTGCCGATAGCCATAGACAAATATCCCCAAGTGTTTATACCAGCAAAAGTAATCATATTTATAATTGCAGTAAAATAGATATCAAAACATGAACATAAATCAAAAAATATTTCAATTTGATTGATTTAAGTATATTTTTTTAATATCCGCTAATCACAATAAGTAAGCATGAGTAATATTTTTATCCCGGTTATTCTTGGTACCACCCGCCAAGGTAGAATGAGCGAACCAGTTGCTAATTTTGTTTATGAACAAGTAAAACAATGGCATAATGTTGAAACCGAATTAATTGATATTCGTCAACTAAAATTCCCTATTGATGACGCTGGAGAATCAATCAAGGATGCAGAATTTTCTAAAACTTGCGAACGTGCTGACGGATTTATTATTGTAGTTCCTGAATACAATCACAGTTTTCCCGGTTTACTCAAACACGTTCTCGATACTAATTTAAAAGAATATATTCATAAAGCCGTGGGAATTTGTGGTGTATCAGCAGGAGCTTTCGGTGGTACTAGAGTAATTCAAAGTTTGCTTCCCGTAATGCGAGAATTGGGTTTGGTAACAACTTTTTATGACCTAAATTTTAGTAATGTAAATAATTTATTTAATGATTCAGGAGAATTATTAGAAGCTGAGACTTATATCCGTAGATTTAAAAGATTTATGAAAGAATTAGTTTGGATGTCAACAGTATTGCGTCATGGAAGATTAGAAGTTTCTATCGAAGAAAATTAAGTTGCGACAATCAATCATCATGAAAACAAAAACAAGCGTTTTCAGAACAAGTTGTGCATAATTAAATTTAACTTCTAAGAAATAGAGAATAATAAATAATTTAGTTAATTTAGTAATTAGACTAAACTCCTTGGGGATACTCATCCCACAGACTCGTAATTTCGCGTAAACTTTGGAAATCTCCATCACCAAGTATTAAATGGTCAATCAAAGGAATGTCCAAAAATTGCGCTCCACCTAATAATTGACGGGTTAATTCGATATCCTCAGAACTAGGTTCAAGACTTGCTGAAGGGTGGTTGTGTGCGACTATCAAACGGGTTGCACCTTGACGTATGACTTCCCGAAATATATCGCGAGGAGGTGCTAAAGTTTCTGTTGCGGTTCCAATCGTAATGATTTGGGTTCCCAATAAACGATTTTTTACGTCTAGTAATACTACTGCAAATCTTTCCTTTTGTTGCCACATTAAATCTTGACTCAATGCGGCAGCAGCAGCCGCTGGACTATCAATTAATGTACCTTCTCCCGGACGAGCTTGAAAAGCACGTTTACCTAATTCTATAGCTGCTAAAATCGCCGTTGCCTTTGCTGGACCAATTCCTGGAATTGCAATCAATTCAGCAGCGGTGATATCTCGTAAAACTGCTAAAGGCTCGCGCTGATGTTTGCCTAATTCCTGTAAAATATATTGTCCCAAACCTACAGCCGATAACTTACCATGACCTTGACCTGTACCTAATAGAATTGCAATTAATTCAGCAGTCGCTAACACTTTTGCACCATGGGTTAATAAACGTTCTCGCGGACGTTCATTTTCAGCCATATCGGCAATTCTCAGGCAGTATGTCATAGATAAACTAGGGAATAACGATGATAGGTGTACCTATATTTAGTTATCCCAGTTTAAACCGCAAAATTCACCTCAAGGGAAGCAAATATTTAATTTTCTTTAATTAGGGTTTGCTTATTAGTTTTTTAGTGCTGATAGGCAACAGGCAAAAAGCAACAGTTTCACGAATTACGAATTACGAATTATTAGCTAAACCTTCACTTGCAAGCCTTCTTGGGAAGTTTGTGTTGCTTTGAGCATATGGTAAGTAATCAGCAACTGAGTCAATGCTAATGGATAACTTTGAATACTTTCTCCTGTAGTGCCAGCAACTTTACCTAAATCTGGATTACTTTGGCGATCGCAAACATTTTTCAGATGAGGCATATCGGAACAGATAATCTGTTCTAATCTATTTACCTGCTCTAATGTAGCGTGTCCATCGACTTCTAAAACATCAACGGGTTTACCCATATCTCGACCTAAATCCAAGCGAATTGCTGACATGGAATTGCCATTACCAGAGTTGACAATTTCCATCAAATCTGGATGAGGAATTGTGGGACGTAATATTAACCGTACATTCAAATGTCCGTTACTTTGCTCGGAATCATCATTGGGAGGATAGAAACTAATGACAATATCTGACCATTGACGTTGGGGACGGATAAACTGTTCTGAGTCTGGTTCGCGTTTTTGAAGCTGACTTAAAACTTGCTCTTCGGTATAACCACGCTTTTGAGTATCACGCTTGACTTTCCACTTGGCACGCAGGGATTCAGGAGGAGCTAGATAAACTTTAACATCGTAATACTGTCTGGCTTTACGAGTGGAATAACCCAGTAGCCCTTCTATAATGACAAATTTATTTGGCTTGATGTATTCAGGTGCATCTAAATTACCAGTTGTATGATTGTAAACTGGTTTGAGAATTGGCAGTCCATTACGCAACTGTAAAAGTTGTTGCTGCATAATATCCAAATAGTTACAATCTGGATGAAGAGCGGTAATACCAATTTCCGCACGCTGTTTACGGTCATACCGATGATAATCGTCCGTACAAATCACAGTGACGTTTTCTGGTCCTAATACCTGTGCTATACCCTTAGTTAAAGTTGTTTTACCCGCAGCACTGTCACCTACAATACCCAATATAATCGGACGATCCATTTTACCCCCTGAATTAGCAGAAAATGTAACTTAAAATTGTGTACTAATTCACTAATTGTAGAGATGAATGAGAAAGAACTCAATAACCATTAAGAAATACTTGGGCTGAAAAGCACTTATTCAATACTCAAATCCGTCAGTATCAAGCTTATTTATAGGCTGCAAAGATTGTTGTCGAATTGTGTATTTCTAATAAAGGGAAGAGGGAATTGGGAAGAGGGAATTGTCCACTGTCAACTGTCAACTGTCAACTGTCAACTGGATTTCCGATATCCCCTTGGAGTTATCATCCACTCACCATAACTACGGGTGCTTTGATTACCGATTAAAACGGTGGTTAACATATCAACTGGTGCATCTAATAATTTTTCTAAAGTAGTTAAAATAATTTGCTCATCTTCACGGTAAACTGACCGCACTACTGCTACTGGAGTATCAGGGTTACGGTATTTCAGAAAAATTTCTCTAGCTGTAACTAATTGCTGAGTACGGGTTTGGGATTTAGGATTATATAAAGCGGTGACAAAATCTGCTGCTGCTGCTGCTGTTAAACGCTTCACGATGACTTCCCAAGGGGTAAGTAAATCGCTTAAACTGACAGCACAAAAATCATGCATCAATGGTGTACCAACTCGTGCAGCAGCCGATTGAAACGCACTTACTCCCGGAAATACTTCAACACTGGGATTTTTTCCATCCCAACCGCTAACTTGTAAATCTTCCATGACTAAGCCCGCCATACCGTAAATTCCACAATCTCCCGAAGATATAACCGCTACACTCAAACCCCAACGTGCTAACTCAATTGCACGAGTAGCGCGATCGCGTTCTTTGGTAATGGGTAAAGCTTCGATGATTTGGTGTTTCTGGAGGATAGGAGCAATCAAATCAATATATAAGCTATAGCCAATGACTGCATCAGCGCTAGCGACTGCTGTTTGTGCGGCTGGAGTCATTTGGTCGAGGTTTCCAGGCCCGGTTCCTACAAGCAGTAATTTACCTACTCTACCGATGTATTCTTTTTCCGAAGCGGCAACTGCAACTGTGACGGCACCTCTTTGATTTTGGATACATTCGCTTCGCTCAGTACAAGCTTTAGATTTTAGATTTTGGATTGAAGGACGGTAAATTTGTTTTGGGACTTTTAGAGACGTTCTATATTCGGGAGGAGAGGTTGTATATTCGGGAGGAGACGTTGGAATTTGACTAGCAGCGATAATTGCAGCAGCTTCAGCAACGCTGGGGGTTCCTACTTCTTTTTCCACAATCTGGGAAGGATTGGGAACTGTTACCGTGCGGAGAATTTCGGATGAAAAGGTTTTTAAGGGTAAATTTCGCTCGTGACAAAGTTCTATTAAACCAACTTCATTACTCTTAATATCAATTGTGGCAATACCTGCTATGGCAGCAAGTGCGAGTTGATTTTGCTGAAATACTTGATCAATCGCTTGTGCAATTACCTGTTTTGATGTACCTCTTTCACAACCAATTCCCACCCAAATTATTCGGGGGTGCCAGGTGATGGAAGGGATGGGAGGATGGGGAGAAGATGTTTTGTAGGTGATATAGATTTTGGCTTTTGTGGTTGGGGATTCGTGAAATTTGAAGGGATGTACTTGGGGTAAATGATTTTGCCATAAGGTTGAACCGGCTTCTTGAATTACTTCTACATCTTCCCCTTTAGCGACTGCTGCACTCACAGCATTCCAATCACCTGCACCGCGACACCATCCGAAGGGAACACCTAACATATCCACCGCAGGTAATTCTAAACCGTTGGAAGCGCCGGTTAAAACGGGTGTTGCACCTAATTGTAAAGCAATTAATTTTGCTAACTTATCGGCACCACCTTGATGCCCACCACATAAACTAATTACGAATTTTCCGGTTTCATCTATCACTACCACTGCTGGATCGGTCGATTTATCTTTTAATAATGCTGAAATCAGTCTAACTACTGCACCAGTAGCCAAACAGAAGACAAAAGCTTGATGAGTTTCCCACAATTCTACTACGTGTTTTTTCAGAGACCCTTTGTATTTTTGTGCATTAGTAATTTCTGATAATGATTCTGGAACCCACAAAGTAGCAGTGCTATTTTGACTCATAGGTTGAAGTTTCTTTGCACCCGTGGGAGTCGTAGCGATTAAAGCGATGGGGGAGAATTCAGTGAAGAGCAATTTGGATTTCCTGTTAGCTGATATTGGATATTATATTTAAATTTGATCACATAATTGACTAATTGTAGTTACTGACTTGGTGATTTTTGATTGAGTTGAGATGTTAAGAAGTCGGGTTTTGATCAGATTTGCAAGTGTTTTACAGATATTTATCCTCAAAACCTGACTTCTATAATGTACGAACCGGAGGCTCTAAACGATTAGATATTATTTTATTACCTTGATCTGATAAACTATCAAAATATGACTTCTACAACAAATCTTACCCATCTTCTGAGTCCTTTCAATATCACAGATTTATCTTTAAAAAATCGCGTGGTAATGGCTCCACTAACTCGCTCTCGTGCAGGTTCTGAAAGAATACCTAATGCTTTAATGGCAGAATATTATGCTCAACGAGCAGGTGCGGGTTTAATTATTACCGAAGGCACTACTATTTCCAAACAAGCAAATGGTTGGCGGCATACACCTGGTATTTATACGGAAGCACAAATAGAAGCTTGGAAACAAGTGGTTGATGCAGTACACGCCAAAGGAACGCCGATTTTTTTACAGCTTTGGCATACGGGAAGAGCTTCTCACAGTAGTTTTCAGGAAAATAATCAGTTACCAGTTGCACCTTCTGCAATTAAAATTGAAGGTTCCGAAGCTCATACAGCTAAGGGTAAACAGCCTCATGAAACTCCTAGAGCTTTAGAAACACAAGAAATTCCTCAAGTTGTAGAAGATTATCGTCAAGCCGCAGCAAATGCTAAACAAGCTGGTTTTGATGGAGTAGAAATTCACGGTGCTAACGGCTATATTATTGATGAATTTTTGCAATCAAAAACTAATCATCGGACTGATAAATATGGTGGTAGTTTAGAAAATCGCTATCGTTTTTTGCAAGAAATTGTTGAATCAATTCTTACCGTATGGGAGGCACCAAGAGTAGGAGTAAGACTTTCTCCTAACGGTAATTTTAACGATATGGGTTCACCAGACTTCCGAGAGACTTTTACTTATGTAGTGCAACAGTTGAACCAATATGGACTAGGTTATCTACACATGATTGACGGTTTGGAATTTGGTTTTCATGAATTAGGAAAACCAATGACTTTAGCCGAAATTAAAAAAGTCTATCACGGTACTTTAATGGGTAACTGTGGTTACAATCGCGAATCCGCAGAAAAGGCGATTGCCAGTGGTGATGCTGATTTAATTGCTTTTGGCAGAGCCATAATTAGTAATCCCGATTTAGTTGCTCGTTTTGCGAATAATTGGCAACTAAATCCCGATGCAGAGCCGGCTATTTGGTATTCTTTTGAAGCTAAGGGTTATACAGATTTTCCCACATATGAACAGTCTCAGGTAGCTGTTTAGAATCTTTTTAACCATCATCAAGGGCAAGTCGGGTTTTGATGATGGTTATCTCGCGTATAAACTGTCGCCTATTTAATTGATATTTCTCTAGGAGGCAATATGCCCCGCACTACAAGAGTTGAATCAAATTTAAAAATACAAATTAAAGGCTTTTGAGTTTAGTCTCAAGATATTAATAATTTTCCATTACCAATTACCAATTACCAATTACCTATTAACAAATGTTGCAAAGCATCAAGATTGATTTATTTGCAGTGTTTTTTTTTGATTCTTGCCCCAGTTGAGTCTAAATTAAGTAATTGTCATTGTAATTAAAAGGCGAATCTCATGGCTAAAAATACTTTTGTAACGCTTCAATTCGGCTCAACTGGAGATGCTGTAGTTAATTTACAAGAGTGTTTGAAGTCTGTTGGTGTTTACTCTTGTAGAAGCAATGGTGTTTTTGATGAAAGAACTAAAGCAGCTGTGATCAAGTTTCAAAAAAATAATGCCATGACTGCGAATGGAATAGTCGAACGCGCAACCATGTTTGCATTAGTTAGATGTTGGTGGTATTAATAGAGTCGAGGAGGTAATTGGTAATTGGTGATTGGTAATTGAAATTAAGAGTTGAAAGGCGATTGAGTAGCGCGTTCGTCAAAACTCCCCTATTATCTATTACCCGTCTTATATAACAGTTCAGTAACTACTATTATTGCTTATATGGAAGAGAATATTAAAATGATAAATGACTAAAGTCATGACTATCAACTTGTTAAATTAGCTAAAATAATTTTGTAGTTGACCTAAATTCTGAAAATGAATACCAAAAAATCAAATAAATTGTCTGCTAGCAAACGATTTGCAAGATTTGCAATCGGCTTATTAGCAGGGCTTTTTATTGCAGGAATATTTTGGCTTTATTCGATTTATTTTTATGTGCCAATTCCTTTAGTTCAAGGAATTATTGGTAGTTTAATACTGGCTATTTCTTGCGGTATCATAGCGACTATTAGTGGATTAGATAAAATCTTTGAAAATTTCCCCAATTTATAATATCTAGAATCTTGATTAATTTTCCCTGTATAACTACCTATCTCTCTGCATCTCTTTCCTTTGCGCCCTCCGCGCCTCTGCGGTTTATTTTATTTTATTTTATTTTATTTTATTTTATTTTATTTATTAAATCGATGAGACACAGAAAAAAAAAGAAGCTTAATCACAACAAGCAATCAAAATTATTGAAGCAGGTTTTTGAGTAATTGGGTTAATCGGTTCGCGACATTCTAAAATAGAAAATCCCGAAGATTTGAGCAATTTTATCCAGGTTTCAATTTTACGAAAATACCAAGGTGCTGGTTGTTTAAAGTCAGAATTAAAATCATTCCATAATTCTTGTCTCCATCCATCAATATAAGGTAATTCTCCACAACCAATGACTGGATGAAGTGTTTGAATAAATAATAATTGATTATTCTTTAATAAACTAGGAATCGAAGCAATTAAATTATCTACGGTTGCTTTTCCTAGAAGAGAGAAATTACAAACAACAGCATCAAAATCAAACTCAAAATCTATATCTATCTTATTATTAATAATATCTTCGTAGGTTGCAATTAAAAATTTACCACAATTCATCAACTGCGCTTTTTTTATAAGTGCGGAAACTCCATCTACCCCCCAAGCTTCAATTCCCTTAAGAGTTAATTCGCGAGTTAACCAACCTTCACCACATCCAATATCAAGAATAGAATTGGGAGAATAACTGATAATTGTATCGATAATTGCCTGATTAGTCACGATTTTTCGACTTGCAATTTCTTCATTTTCAATAGTAGTTATCCAGGAATCTGCATTTTGATTCCAACTATCAAGAACTAATTTGTCATTCGGGTTTGACATCATAAATAAACGGGCAAGATGCCCGTAATCCAATAATTTATTCAATAATTATCAAACTATTTTTGCCATCTTTGAGTTGCTCCGGCAATTCTTTCACCATACCTTTGTGCAGTAAGAGCGTCTCCAGGTTCAATTTCTGCTGGTTTACCACTCATATCGATAGCAGATTGTCCCATAACTCCAATGAATGCACCCAAACGGTTGACACCATCATCTTTACCAAAATAATTACTGGGTAAATCACCAATACTCACCCAAATCATACTTTGTTGTGCTGCATGAGTTGCTAAATAAAGCAAAGTTCCTTGTTTATCACCGCTAGGGGAACTTGAATGAGTAAAACCCCCCGCGATTTTATCTTTCCATCCTTGATCAAACCAAACTCCTGCATTATCAATAAAAGCTTTAAACTGTGCTGCAACACCACCCATATAAGTAGGTGAACCAAATACAATTGCATCAGCTTGATTCAGCTTTTCCATGATTGTATCGTCTTTACAACGACCATCAGTAATTTGCTCTCCAGTAATACGTAATAAGTCAACAGTAGTATCTGCAACCTTTTTGGCTCCCGCAGCAACCGCTTCAGCCATCAAATGGGTATGCCCCATACCAGAAAAATAAACAATCGCAATCTTAGACATAGGATATTCTTATTTATTGTCAAATTCGCTTAAAACGCTGATTTTTCGCTAAAAAAGCGTTTCCACAGAATGACTGTAATCAAATTGTTGACCGAAGTAAAGTAGTTACCAAAAAGTAACTGATTCTCAACCTATGACAAAAGTTTAAATCCAGGAATTAAACCACATCCGCAACTTATAAGCATCAGCAGAAAGAGGTAAACCTAAATATATCGGCATCCAAAAGATAAAAGCAATAATAATTAGAAAAGTCACCGCTACTCCAAAAGAACTAAGTTCAATATGATAGCTACGCAAACATTTATCTATCAGCCAAGCCAAAGCCATAAATGCGAATACTACAGCAGTCATATAATGATAGATGAAAACACAGCGATTCACTTTTACCCAAGGTAGTAAATTTGCAGCGTAATTCAAGACTAAATATAAAGCAATTCCAGTATCAATAGAAAATGATGAGTTCAAAGATAAACGTTTTTGTTCAATGGAAGGAATTACTATTTGTCTAATCAAAAGAGCGACAATTAACAATACAATCGCAGCAAAACTAAACCACCATAAAAATGGATTGCCCATTGCATGAACGTCATATATTACCTTACCAGTATTTGCAGGTAAAGGTGGTCCGATATTCGGTACGGGTTCATTTACATTTAATGCTCTTTGGTAAAAATAAGCAATTGGACGAGTTAATAATGGCCATTTATACCAAGCTGCACAGTAAGGATGCACACTCGAACTATTACCACCAAGACGATTGTGAAAAGATAAAATTTGTTGATGAACCGATATTAATCCGTATTTGGGATTTTGTAACAGATGGGGTATCCAAATTAAACCATAGGCAATCAACGGGATTATTCCTAAGTAAAATGCAACAGTAAAAATCTTCAGTTGACCAATTTTTTGTAACGGTAACAATAAAGGTTTTTCTCTAATTTCTTGGGGTACAGTTAATGTAGTAGTAGATTGTCTTAATTCTGTTGGGGAATAATAAGAACTAATTTGAGTAATTTGTGTTTGATTAATTGCTATATCCTTCGCTGCAAAATGTTGCTTTAGCCAACCAAACATCCAGTTTAAATATATGCCGACTAAAAAAAATAAACCATTCCATTTTGTCGCGATTGCAGCACCAAAACTAATACCAGAAAATATCAAATAAAACTTGTGTCGCTTTTTAGTATTTCCTAAAGCGAGTAATAATAACCATTGTCCCAATAATCCAAAAATAACTATATATTGATTAATTAAAGCATAACGAGACTCAACCAAAAATATCCCGTCGCAAGCTGCAAACAAAGCAGCTAAAAAAGCGAAACTACGACGATAACTCAATTGATAAGCAATTCCAGCAATAATCACAGGAATAAAAGCACCAAACAGCGCATTAATCCAGCGATAACTCCAAGGAGTACGCGCTACACCTGTAAGAATGTTTACCGTATCTTGTCCAAAAGGAAAATAAGAACTCAACCACATTCCCATAGCAATGATATACTTTCCCAATGGTGGATGACCATCAAAAAATGGAGTTTGAGTCAGATAGTTTTGAGCAAACTTCGCATAGTATACCTCATCAAATACCAGGGTGTTGAATCGTCCCAAACCCCAAAATCTTAAGCTAATTGACAGCAAAAACACCAAGAAGATGGCGATTTTAAACCAAGAAGAAGACTGTTTTTGATTCATCAGCGAATTAGTCTAGCCGAAACTAAATTTGATATCAGGACGTGCAGTTACGTCCCTACATTATTGAAGCGCATTTTTGATTTATTTTCTTGCGAATCTAATTTGAATTATAAATCTTTCAGATGATTGCGATCGCGATTGCTGATTGCTAAAGTTTTCATTCCATCAAAATCAACCGCAAGGAATCTAAACTCACATACCAAGGAAAGGACTGAACTTTAATTGTTGTCCATTTTTCCTTAAAAATCTCAGCTTGTAGATGATAATCACGAACATTTTCAGCAGAACTTTGTAATTTTAAAAACAATGTCATTCGATGGGGAGTTTCGATGCAGTTTGCTAACCAACATGGAAAAGTATTTTCCTGATCTGCATTGTTGGTAAAATTAACTTGATGTGCGCGAATCCCGATATAAGATAAATTATTGGGGATTGGTTCTATAACTCGTAATCTGCAACCCCAATCAATAGCTTCTACTTCTTGCGGCGCTACAACTACAGCAGGGGAAAAGTTTTTACAACCTGTAATTTGAGCAACTGTAACAGTGGATGGTCGTTCAAAAACCTCTTGCTTAGAACCATATTGTACGGCTTTTCCTTGTTCCAATACCAATAAGTTTGGGCAAATTCGGTAAGCTTCTTCCATATTGTGAGTTACCAATAAGGATACACCATTGTAATCAGCCAGCTTTGCCATCATTTCCTGTTCCATCTGGCTGCGTAGATATGTATCCAACGCTGAAAATGGCTCATCTAATAGTAGCGCTTCCGGTTGCGAAGCTAATGCCCTTGCTAAGGCTACTCGTTGTTGTTGTTGTCCCCCTGAAAGTTGGTGCGGATATCTATCTCCCAATCCCGGTAACTGTAACGCGACTAATTGAGCTTCGACTTGTTGTTTAATAGCTGTACTCGATAAACCTTTAGGTAAACCAAAAGCAATATTTTTTTCTACCGTCATGTGGGGAAACAAAGCGTAATTCTGGACTAAAAAACCAATTTTGCGATCGCGTGATGGTACATTAATTTTTGTTTGCGAATCAAACAACACCCGTCCATTTAAAATAATTTTACCTTGCGACGGTGTTTCTACCCCTGCCAAACAGCGTAAAATCATACTCTTACCAGCCCCAGAACCCCCCAATAATCCTAAAGGTTGGTTATCTGCACTAAATGATACTTGTAAATCAAAATCGGCAAGTTGCTTGTATATATCAACAATTAACGGGGAGTTAGGAGTTATGAGTGAAGAGTTAGGAGTTACTTCCTTCCCGGTATAAGATTTTTTAGAAAAAAACCGCAGAGGCGCAGAGAGCGCAGAGAAAAGAGCTAAAAAGAGATCAGCGGCACGCTGCGGGTGAAAGGTAATCTTAGAGCAATATAGAAGTAAGAGTTGTTTATTGTCTCCCTCTCCCCGTCTCGCCTTCTTTTTCTGCCGTGATTCCTGCCAAATATTCACCCCAGTAATTCCTGATAAAGATGTAGCCATAATTACCAGCGACCAAAACCAAGCTTCGTTATTATCTCCTCCTTCCACAGCAAAATAAATCGCTAAGGGTATGGTTTGAGTTTGTCCAGGAATATTACCTGCTAACATCAAAGTTGCCCCAAATTCTCCCAAAGCACGAGCAAAAGCTAATGTAGTCCCTGCTAAAACCCCAGGTAGCGATAGGGGTAACATAATCCGCAAAAATACTGTTACTTGAGAAGCTCCAAGAGTTTTTGCTACTAGTAGAAGATTTTTATCGATTTGTTCAAAAGCACCCAAAGCCGTGCGATACATCAACGGAAAAGAAACAACAGTCGCCGCGATCGCAGCTCCATACCAGTTAAAAACAACACTAAATCCACCGAATTTTTCCAGGAATTGCCCTGCCAGACCGAATTTACCAAAAAACATCAACAGCAAAAAGCCAACGACTGTCGGAGGCAAAACCAAGGGAGAAACAAATATTCCTTCAATAAACGACTTACCTTTACCACGATATTCCAGCATCCAATAAGCAGCAGCAATCCCCACAAAAAAGGTAATTACTGTTGCGAGTAAAGAAGTTTTTACTGATATCCACAGGGGAGATAAATCTTGAGGCATAGTTTATTTGATAATTACTGTAAAGCCCTGTTTTTCAAATACAAATTTGGCTATTAAGAAATAACAGCTAACTAGAGTTGTTTGTAGAAATACAATCCTGAAATCAAATATGATTAAGGTAAGATAAACCCGTATTTTTTGAACACAGCTTGATCTGGTTCGGTAGATAAATAGTTAACAAACTCTTTGGCAGCAACAACCTTTTTACTTTGTTTCAATACTGCCATCGGATAAACTATGGGTGAATGATACTTCTCATCCGCAGCCACAACAATTTTTACCTTGTGAGAATTTTTGGCATCAGTTCGATAAACTAATCCTGCATCAGCATTACCAGCTTCTACCGCAGCTAAAACTTGACGTACATTGTTCCCGTAAACAAATTTTGGCTTCAACTGGTTAAAAATACCTAATTTTTGCAGCACTTGCTCTGCATATTCTCCTGCTGGTACACTTCTGGGTTCACCAATCGCAATTTTTTTGATATTATCTTTAGTTAAGTTAAAAAAACTGGTGACACCAACTGTACTTTTGGGAACAATCAACACCAAACGGTTTTTGACTAAAATGGTACGAGTACCTGGAACTAATTTCCCTGACTGTTCTAAAGTATCTACCTGCTTTTTACCCGCAGAGAGAAATATATCGGCTGGAGCGCCTTGCTGAATTTGTTGCATCAAAGCACCAGAAGCGCCAAAATTGTAATTGATGGAAACTCCAGGATTACTTTTTTGGTAATTGCCTTTAACTTCTTCCATCGCGTCTTTTAAACTAGCGGCAGTAGATACTAGTAAACTGGTATTTGATTGTGCCACTACAGTCGAAGCAAAAGCAGCTAGCAAAGGTAAGCCAATTGTCAACAACAAACTGGCAATCATCGCACCAACGAAAGTGAAAAATTGTCTTCTGTTCATTATTGACAAATAATGAGAAATTTTATCGTCAAATTAATGCTTGTTTTTATAGTACCAACTTTTTACCAACTTACCAATTAATTTGGTAATATTTATGCCAAGAAAAGAACAAGGATGGGTTACATTTCAAACGTCAGAGGAAGAGCGGAAAATTCTCGAAGATTTCTGCCACCAGTCTCAGCGGACAAAAACTGAGATTTTACGGGAAATGGTACGCACTTTGGGTAAGCATTCTGCACCACCATTACCAACCGAAGAGCAATCAATTGAGATTGAAAATCCTCTACCTAAAACTAAAAAAAGCCGTAAAAAATCTACTAAGCTTGATAATATTGATGACGATATCCTACCGGATGCAGAAATTAGCAGTCCAAAGAAAGCATTAAAAGTGAGTTCTCGCAATACTCTTAAAGGTGTAGTGACACAAATTATCCCCGGAGCCGTGAATAGTGAAGTGACACTAGAGATTGTCCATAGAGTCAAACTCACTTCAGTAATTACAAGAGTCTCAGTCGAAGAACTCAAACTTGCTGTAGGAGAAGAAGCTTATGCAGTAATTAAATCTACAGATATTGCGATCGCGATCGAGTAAATACCATTTTTTATAAACGCAAACAATTTAAAATTAAGTATCGAAAGTTACAGCACATTTTTCATGCCAGCGATTAAGTTTATTTGTACCTACAAAGTTGGTATTAAAGATGAATAAAATTGCTGCGATCGCTTTTCCCCACATTTCGCTAGGGCTTCTTGTGTGAGACATTCATAGCCTATCTTTTGTAGAAGGGCGATGGCACTAAGTTGTGAGATAATATTTTCTAGCCAATCGTTTGTCAATTATCTATCTCCCAATCTTCAATCAGTAATTTATTAACACCCTGGAATTCTCTAGTATTATGGGTGACAAGTGTTAAGTTATTTGTCAGTGTGATGGCTGCAATTTGTAAATCATACGCTCCAATTGGAGTGCCGTTCTTTTCTAGTTGAGAGCAAATTGTTCCAAATGTCATTGCTGCTAAATCGTCAAAAGGTAATGATATGAATTGAGCTAAAAATTGTTGTTGTAAAGAAAGATTAGTTTCGGGTTTGGCACTTTTCATCGCACCGTAAAATAGTTCAGCTTTGACAATTGAGCAAACAGCAATATCTTTGGTGGGAGTGGTTTCTAATTTCTGCTTTAAGGTAGAATTTTTACCACGTATATAAATAATGCAGGTGTTAGTATCTAATAGAAATTTCATCAAATAGCTTCGCGTTCTGGCTGTTCTGCTTGGGGATGGCGGAAGAATGTTTCATCTTGGATACATCCATAAAATTGGGCTAGGGGATATTCTGGAGTTTCGGGTTCGGTTTCTGATTGTAGGGATTCAGTGAGAAGTTGGATGATATGACGCTTATCACTAGAGGAAAGCTGTAGGAGTTTTTGTTCTAGTTCTGAGATAGTCATGATAGGGTAAAAGTGGAAGATATTTTTATTTTACTAGCGGAACTAAACGAGGGTATAGGTAAGTATTCTGACCTGAAGATTGCAGGTTAATCAACAAGATAAACTCGATTGATGGATTATAAATTTTTAATAACCGTTTGAGATGCTCTGTATTTGATTTACAAGCTGAGCGATCCCGCTCTCGATCACTTATAATTTTGCACTCATCAGCAGGATAATATTTACTTGTTTTTTCTATATCAATACCAGAAATCCAGCAGATAAAGCCACGACCAGATTTTGCATAGCCATGAATTGCAATCTGTTGTAATTCAATTGGCATGGGTAAGTCAAACATTCTCATCCTCCATTATCGCGATTAATACCAACCAAATTGGTATACGCTAAAGGATATCTGAAGTAGGATACAACTTCAACTATCAGAACTCTTAAATGAATAGTTTCAAGTTTTTAAAAATTAGAACTGTAGTTGCTGTTACAGTTTTACCAACATAGTTGGTATAAAATCAATATCATTAAAGTTGGTATAAACCGATTCAACATTTTCCATATTAAGGGTATAGCTTTTGCGGTGCAGAAAAAAATAGTTGTTGCGAAAAAGCAGCAAGTACAAGTCGGTGCGGTTGGTAAATAAAAAACCGTTTCGAGTAGAAGTTCCGCTTTTATTCTTGCGGTTTGAGTTCCAGTTTCCACAAGTTTAGATTCTTGACAAAATTAAACAAATACAAACATGATTTACCCCAATAGTTTTTCATTATCTCAACTATTGAAGTTTGTCGTAATTTCAATAACAGGATTATCGTTAAATTTACTTAGCAATAATTCTCTCCATGCTGCGGTAAAAACTAAAGACGCAGTGCTAGGTAAAAATTTGATAGTCAACGGCAATGGAAAGCAAGGAACTTGCGATCCAGTGGGAAATGCTGTTGGTTCTGACATACCGGATATTCCCGCTTGGAAAACAACTGGTAGCTTTAGTGTCCTTTGCTACGGTGCCAGTGGCTTTGAGTTTGTGAATAATTTTGGGACTTCAGTGCGTGTCAGCGGACTTCCTGACGCTAATAGTCCTGGACCGGAAAATCGCGGTAAAAATTTGTTTTTTGGTGGTGCAGATAGAGCTTCTTCGAGCGCTTCTCAATTAATTAATCTGACTGACTTAGCATCAATTATTGATCAAGGTAAAGGTGGTTATGATTTGGGTGCTTGGTTAGGTGGATATGATACTGATTTAGACAATGTATTGCTGAGTCTTGATTTTTTAAATCAAGATGGTTTGTCTCTGGGTAAAAAAAGCATTATCTCACCGACTCCAGAGGAAAGGAATAATATTACAGGTTTATTGTTTAAATCTACTCAAGGTATACTTCCCGTTGGTTCGCGACAAGTTAATGTGGGTTTAAATATGAATTACGTTCGCGGACGTGTCAATGATGCTTATGCTGACAAGCTTTCGTTTGTAGTTACTAAGGTTCCCGAACCATCGATGAATCCTGGCTTTTTGCTTGGTGGGGTAGTTCTTACTATATTGAAACTGCGTCAAAAACGGCGCTTGTTGGAGTAGGGTTTTCTGAATAAAAATTAGTTTTGCCAATTTTATTGGGAGTAGAGTTGTAATCGACGGTAGGAATAATGAATGAACTACGTGTAACCGCTATCGATCTCGAGGTTGGAGATTGGGGTAGTTCCAATCGAGAAATTATGGTAGGAGCTTTTACCCACTACCAAAAGTAAGCAGCGATAGCCGCAGTTAAAAAAGTCTGAGTAACATTGACGGGTGAAAAAAATGATCAGTCAACTGCCGATGCCGATTGAGTTTCAAAAGCTTGCGATTGAAGGCTACAGGAATCAAGGACGAGGTTTTGTTCGCCTAGTCACAAACATACACGGATGCGATTTAGGTAAGTATCACTCGGCTGAAGATTACGAGGCTTTTAATACTGAACCCAATACAGAGCGGGAGCAACGCGATTTTGTGAAAACCCGTGCGATAGCGAAGCGCTGCTGCAAGCAGATCGCCATACTTATACTTAAGTAATA
>JACYMD010000102.1 GCA_015272215.1 Rivularia sp. T60_A2020_040
ATTTTTTGTGCGCCGTGACCGCGTAGCGGTCACGAGCTTTAGTCTAAACTCCAGTCAATGAAAAAAAAGCCGAATACGTATTGCGTCCAATTCAACAAGCATCCTCCGATACAACTGCTGATGCTATTTATCCGAGTTTACTCAAATTAAAAGATACCGCAGCTATCAAAATTAAATCGGCAGAAGCAACAGCAAATAGTATTCTTGATCATGTTTTATCGGAAGAAACTCAAGAAGAAATTATTCAGCTATCTTTAAATTTGAGTGGTAGGGAAATAAGTACCCCAGAAGATGTAGAAGTGTTGGTTAGTCAAATAAAAGAAAGGCTTTTAGCACAGTTAAAAGCGAATACTCGGATTAGGATAATTCCAGATAATTTAAATTAAAGTTTTTTATAAATTACCGATCTGTAATTCAGGGGTGACTATTAGGATTTTCGATAACTAATCCCTCACCCAGAGCAGCTGCATTCAACTCGTTATCTGCGGAGACAAATGTTACAGTGGGCAAATTATGTGTTATGCAAAGTGAGTTGACAGCGACACCTGCCGCCAATTGAATTGCGTCGTAACCTCGTAAGCCATAGGTTTGGGCCAACACCATTCCTTTGGTGATGATACTTTCTGTAATTTCAACAATTTGGTAGTCTGTCTGCAAGTCACTTTTTAACTGATTGCATATCATTGTTGCATCTGTGGCGCTAATACTTCTACCACGCGCTCTCCGTGTAATTGCCGCAACTATTTCCACACTAGTAATCGCGGCAATGAAGAACTCATGGGATGTCGAAGCGAATAAGCCTAAAACCCATGCTGAGCCAGTTTCTTTGATATAGCGCTTGACTAATGCACTACTGTCGATTAAATAGATTGCCATCTAGCGGCGTTCCTCAATAATTGTCTCAGAAATAGGCTGATCCTGTATCTCAACGAGCCGTCGCTCAGTTGGCTTGCGGAGCGAAGGCATCTTAATTTGCCTGACTAAGCCAGATTCGAGCAATGCTTGATGGAAGGCAGCCTGTACGCTGGTAACTTGTTGAGAAGTAAGACGCTCCTGAACAGCTTGATTGAGCTGCTGTAGCTCGACTATTTCCAACGATTTTAATTGAACGAGTATCTCGTTAAGGATTGTTTGTGCCATAAATATTAACTATCGAAGTGAACTAACCTTATTCTACAAAAGCTTGGCTGCAAAGGAGTGCAAACGCTTTAAGAATGGTAAATTCTGGCATTACGATAGAGTTGGTAGCAATGGTTAATCGAAACTGTATCATCAAACACTACTTCTAGGAATGAAATAGCTTTGCCATTAGAATATTTTTTACCAGTCCTCTTTAGAGGACTTAAGCTATTAGACTGGGACTTATAGTCCCAGAAATCCCCCATGTCCAACCTCACCCCAGAAGCCAAATCTAAACTATCAAGTACCATCCGCACGTTAAGGGAGCGGTTACTGACGGATTTACACAATGCGGTAGATAGTGCTTATCAATTATCTATACCTTTACATAAAGCCGGATTATCGGCAGAAATGCGGGTAAAGCGACAACGGTTGGAAAAATGGCTGGAGGAGAAATCCCGGAGTGAAAGACGGGGGAAAGAGCATTTAAAAAAAGCTGAAAAGTTAGCTGCGGCAACTTTGTTAAACCGTTTGGTGGTAATTAAGCAGATGGAAGCCCACGGGTTAATTAAACCTGCGGTGGTAACTGGAGGTTGGCAAAGTAAGGGATATCGGGAATTCCGGGATTTTGCACCGGAGTTACTTAAAGACGAGAGTGAAGGTTATTCTACGCTGTTGCAATTATTGTATGACGAATTAGCCCTGGATTTACCGGGATTATTTGGCAATGTGGGAGTGACGGTGTTATTTCCCATCCCCACGAGTACGTTACGGGCTGTAATTGATGCTTTGAACGAGCCAGCGTTAACCGATGCCTGGTTGGATGATACCACTTTGGGCTGGGTTTATCAGTATTGGAACGACCCCGAACGGGAAGCGCTGGATGATAAGTTAAATGGTGGGGGTAAAGTAGAACAGCACGAAATTGCTAGCAAAACGCAAATGTTCACCGAACGTTACATGGTGGAATGGATGCTGCACAATAGTTTGGGACAGATGTGGCTCGCTATGTGCAAGAAAAATGATTGGGTAGCAGCAGTTGCAGCAGATGGAACCTTAGAAACGTTAGCACAACGGCGTAAAATATGGCGAGAAAAGCGCGAAGTTGGGGAAGTTGCTTTAGATGGGTTGATGCCAATTGAAAGTGAAGCCGAAGATAGATGGAAATATTGGGTTCCTCAACCTTTAACCGATAGTTTGGTGAAAAATGCGCCGAAAAGCATTAAAAATTTGAAAATACTCGACCCTGCTTGCGGTTCCGGGCATTTTTTAGTGATAGCTATTGGTTTGTTATTTGCACTGTATCAAGAAGAAGCTCGACATCGGGGAGAAAGTTGGAGCGACAAAGAAATAGTTGAATCGATTTTAGAAAATAATTTATATGGTATCGATATTGACCCCAGAGCAGTGCAAATTGCAGCGGCTGCATTGATTTTAAAAGCCCGTTTGTTATCAGCTCAAGCACAGCCAAAACGTTTGAATTTGGTAGCTTCTAGTTTAGAATTATCAGCGTTACCAGAAAATGACCCGGCTTTGGAAGAGTTGCGAAACGAAGTAACCGAAGCGACGGGAATATCCGAAAATTTAACTAATCGGATAGTTAAAGCTTTGAAAGGAGCAGATTATTTAGGGACATTATTAAAAATTGATGCAGAAGTTGATAGCGCGATTCGCAAATACGAGCAAGAAAGTTTTTCCCCGGTGCAAATGGGTTTATTTGATGATGCTACCAACAATGTAGAGACGTTATATATAACGTCTCCCCAACTCTCCGCATATTCCGAATCCGATTCCCTCGAACATCCCACAACCCAAATTATCCGCGACACCTGGCAAAAATACGGTGCAGAAATTGCTCCAGGAAAAACCCTCCGCGACTGGCTGCGGTTATCGTTCTTTAAAGAAGTACACTTAAAGATGTACGAAAGCCGTCCCATATATTTCCCCCTCTCTTCCCAAAAAAAGAACTTCGTAGCTTTCATTAGCATCCATCGCTGGGAAGATGACACCTTACAAACCTTGCTCGCAGACTACCTCATACCCGAACTTAGCCGCATGGAAGGGGAACTCAACGACTTAATGGAAGCACGCAACCAAAGCGATAAAAAAAGCCAAAATAAAGCCGAAGAACGTTACAACAAAGTCTTACAACTGCAAACAGAATTAAAAACCTTTATCGAACTGGTGCAAAAATGTGCGGAAGAGGGAACACCACCAGCCAGCCCCAAAGACACCCCCCGCGAAGCCGATGCGCGTTTTAAAATCAACCTTGATGATGGTGTGATGGTTAACAGCGCTGCATTATGGTCACTTTTAGAACCCCAGTGGAACCAACCGAAAAAATGGTGGTCAGAACTTTGCAACGCTCAAGGTAAAAAAGATTACGATTGGTCGCATTTAGCAGCCCGTTATTTCCCGGAACGAGTAGACGCAAAATGCCAACAAGACCCTTCTCTAGCGGTTGCTCACGGCTGTTTCTGGAAATATCACCCTCAAAAAGCTTATGAATGGGAATTGCGGTTACAGGACGAAATAGCACCGGATTTTGTAATTAATGAAATTGATTCCGATAAGTTGCGGGAAGAATTTGAAGCAGAAAATCCCGAATTAGTTTTGGAGTTGAAAGAGAAGGAAGATAAAAGAAGGGAGAGAAAGCGGAAAAAAGAAGATACAGATAATGATTTTAGTCTTGATATTACATTAGAAGAAGAAGATTGAAATAATGTAGATATAGCGGTTTTCATTTTAATAGAATAAAGATAAACCTCACCCTCTTCCCCTCTCCTTATTAAGGAGAGGGGTGTCCGTAAGGACGGGAAGAGGTTAAATTTACATTAATAAACGATAATTCTCAGCGATAATAATTATGCGTATTGAAAAGTTACACATTCAAAATTTTCGAGGATTTGAAGACATAACGCTCAATTTTCCTAAATCTAAAGTAGCCGTAGATTGTATAGGGTACATTATCAAAATCGTTATAAAAATGAATAATGTACCCTAATTACTGATTTTCAAATATGTTAATTATTTTCTTGCTGATTTAACCAAGTTTCTAAATCGGATGTATCTGTAAAATCAAATAGTGCTTCTCCCAAATTTTCTATTTGTTCAGCAGATAATTCCCGCACTCGTTCAATCAATGATGTTTCTATTTGGTTAAAACGTCGGTTAAGCTGACGATTAATGATTTTAAATGCTTCTTTCTGGACAATATCTTGAAAAATTACTGACTCTTGCATAATATCCTCACTTAACAACTGACGAATTAAGTTTTTCTCGAATCTCAAACCTGCTAATATCTCTGTATATGCAGCAATATTTTGCCTTGTTCCCCTATCTGAAATTCTAGCAACACTTTGGGCAATCTGCGATAATAGCTTTTGCGGTGAAGTTGTTTGTGTTAAAGTTGCTAAAGGAAGTAATGCTTGATTATTTTTTCGGCTAATATTTTACAAACGTTGTCAAAAGCCACAGTTTGCACCTTGTTTTATACTAAATTTATTTTATGAGAAAATAGTGCATATTTACATATTTAGTGAAAGAGCTTATCTTGTTTCAAATGAAGGTTTAAAATAAGCAAGGTTAACCAAACAAACGACTATATGACCGAATTAGGGATAATCACCAACGTTTTAGAAGTAGAGGTAAAAAAAGAACTGCGTCAACACGGTATTGTGATCTGGTTGGATAAAGACGCTTATTATATTGCATACGTGGATACACTTATTCAACGTCACGCTAAAGGTGATTTTTTTGCCCCAGTAATTGCCTTTCGCGGTAGCTATCTAGAAATGCTATTTGCCCTAGAACCCTACTGCAACGGGCTTGACAAGGAAAGGTTGTTGATACATATGCCCGGTCATACAGAAGAAACAATTCGTAAAACCCCCATATTAGAACTTTACCACGCCGGATTCCGTTTTCGTAAAGCCCTTGATACACTGATCCGCGAAGCTGCAACTGGCAGAATTAACCCCGATAATATTGAAAATTATCTCTCTCAAGGTGTTACCGAGCTAGCAACAGCCGAAACTTGGCTACAAAACAACCTATCCCAACATCAAGACGGACATTTGGTAGGTTATTTAAGGAATGTGGGCTTGGAGTCGCTTTTGGATGGGTTAGTAGATTCGGATGGCATAATTGACCAAGAAAAAAAATTATCTGCCAAAATTAATACAGTGGATGATTTGAATATTCTCGCTGAACATCTTTATCGTTATACGGGAATAAATCGGGAATTTTTAGATTTTTACTTAAACAAAGAAAGCATTAATTTTATCAGTTTAGGTGAAGCCTTAATTGCTTGGTTAATGTGTGTAGAATACGTCCACGATTTAAACCGTTCTCCACATCTTGATATCCTAAAACCCTTAATTCAAATATCTACACCTTTACGAAAAACTTGCGAAAAATTAATTAAATATCTGCGACAAAGACATCCAGAAATTTACGCAGCTAAAGCATTAATTACCGAAACTCATATCGAAAAAGAATTTTTAAATATCAGTCCCGAAGACTTAGGACAAATTGATACATTTCAACGGGAAGAAACAGCAGTTTTAGATGCTGCACTCCAAGCATTGTTAACAAATCAATTTGACAAAGCCCTACAATGGTCAAAATCCCGAATTGAATCAAATTCATTTTGGTTGGGTAGAGATAGAAATCGCCGTCAGGAATGGTCATTAATTCAAGATGCAGCAACATTGGGTAGTAAAATTCTTTCAAGCGATACCATCAAAAATCTCCACAGTCTCCGCGAAGCTTTGGAATACTATACCCAATCCGGTTATCAAGTAGATAAAGCCCATCGTCGCTTTGAACAACAAAGATTTAAACTCCTGGAATCCACCCTACCTCACTTTGCCCAACTTCTCGAAGTCGCGGATTTACTTCGTCAACAATACCGAACTTGGGCAGATAACCTCGCTGAAGATTTTAGCGCAATTTGTACCGCAGAAGGCTTTTTACCCGAAGAAAACCTCCAACAGCGCACTCTCTACGAACAAGTAGTTCATCCCCTCACCCAAACCGATAAAAAAGTAGCTTACTTTATCATCGATGCCTTTCGCTACGAAATGGCAACCGAACTTCTTCAAGAACTCGAAAATACCAGCCCCACAGTCACATTAAAAGCCAGATATGCCGAATTACCGAGTATTACCTCCGTAGGAATGAATGCGATCGCTCCCGTCAATCAAGGTGGTAAGCTAATACTGGCAGGCAAAGACGGTTTTAAAGGCTTTAAAACAGGTGAATATACCGTCCGCACTCCTAAAGAAAGAGTCCGGGCAATGAGCGATAAAAGTACCGATAATATTAGTAAAGGACGTAGAAGTACGCGCTTATTAAACCTTACTGACGTTTGCAATTATTCTACTAGTAAATTAAAACAAAGCTGTCATAAAATCAACCTAATTGTTGTCCACAGTAAAGAAATTGACGATGCAGGAGAAGCCAATATCGGTTTAGCAACCTTTGAAACTTGGTTAACTCAAATTAAAGCCGCTTGGAACCACTTAAAACAAATTGGTATAAATGAATTTATTTTTACAGCCGACCACGGTTTTCTTTTGCAAGACCAAACAACCGAAGAAAAACCTTATGGTAATAAACGCGACCCCAATCGAAGATACGTTTTAGCTACAGAACCTCGAACAGAAGCGGGAATGACGGCAGTTTCCTTAAAATCATTAAAATACGAGGGTCAAGAAGGTTATATACTACTGCGTAAAGATACGGCTGTATTTGCTACGGGTAATCCAGGGGCAACATTCGTACATGGTGGTAACAGTTTACAAGAACGCATTATCCCCGTATTAGCTATATCCCAGCGACAAAATACCCACCTGACACTTGTTAAATATTTAACTGAGGCACAGCCAGAACGGGAAATGCTAGGCTACAGTCGTCTGAAGGTGCGTGTCAAACCTGCTCCAGTAGCCGAAGGTGTTTTGAGTTTCGCAGGAGCAAGAACAATTAATTTAGCCCTGCGCGTACCGGAACGAACGGACGTACAAATTACCATTAAAGATGCTCCCGGCGCAGAAATCAACAATCAACAAATTCAAATTCCCGTAGAATCGGATTGGATCGAAATATTATTTGACCTCAAAGGAAAACGGGATGAGCGGGTTCGTGTAGAGGTTTTTCATCCAGATGGCATTGAAAATGTGGAAGCAACAATTCCCAAAGAATATTTTAATGTGTCCGGAGCATTATTAAAAACTGAACAAAATGAAACCTCTATTCAAGAACCAGCAACCACTACCGACTGGCAAGATAGTTTTGCAGATGAAAGTATCAAGCGGGTATTTCTCCATCTGCAACAACATGATTCTATTACCGAAACTGAACTAACTCAGATACTTGGTAATCCCAGAAAAGTCCGGCGTTTTTCTCTAGAATTTGAAGAATACTTGAAGAAAGTCCCCTTCTCAGTCAGGATTGAAACGACTAGCAACGGCAAACGGTATGTTAAGCAGAAGTAAAAGTGAAGAGTCAGGAGTTATGAGTTAGGAGTTAGGAGTTATGAGTTAAAAGTTGGGAGTTACTCTTTTCCCGGCAGAAGATTATCGATTAAAAAACCGCAGAGATGCAGAGAGCGCAGAGGAAAGAAATAAAAAGAGATAGGTAATTTTAGAGGGGAAAAGGAGTTAAGAATAAAGCAACAATAAACCAGTAACAAGCAATAATTTAAAACCCAGAATCCAGAATCTAAAATCCAAAATCTAAAATCTAAAATCTAAAATTGTATGTCTATAAAAGATATTGAACATATTTTTGAACGTTTGCGTTCTGGGGTTGTTCCCGAACGAGGATTAGAAACATTTGCAGTCGGAATAGATAAACAGCGAACAGAAATTAATCGTCAACTCCAACTAGCAGCAGACGGTGAAGGTGTGTTTAAATTTTTACGCGGGGGTTATGGCTGCGGCAAAACATTTATGTCGCGTCTGGCAATTCTCGATGCTCAATCACAGGGTTTTGCTACTAGTTTTGTAGTAGTTTCCGATAACGACTTACACTTCTACAAATTCGACGATGTTTATCGTAAAGTTGTCCAAGAATTGGGTACAAATTCATGTCCTAGAGGTGCGTTAAGTGATATTATTGACCGTTGGATAGCTCGTGTCGAAGATGCCTTAATAGCTGGTGGTGCAGACGAAAATAGCTCCGAATTTGATAATTTAGTTCAACAGCGCATAGAAGAAGAACTTGCTTCTCTTACTGGAGGAAAAGCACCAGAAGACATGACACGAGTTCTCCGAACCATATTTACCCTCAAGCAAAAAGGAGAAATCGCCGAAGCTAGCGCTTTACTATCTTGGCTTTCCGGTAGCGAAAACGTTGCATCTGGCGCTAAAAAAACCGCCGGTGTCAAAGGAGACATCGCCAGTCGGGAAGCTTTAGACTACCTACATGGCATCCTCGAAATTGTCAAAGCCGCTGGTTACAAAGGATTAGTAATTGTTATAGACGAAGTAGAAACCATTTTACGAATGCGTCACGATAGCCGTGGTAAATCTTTAAATGGTATTCGTCAGATTTGCGACGCTGCCGATCGCTATAAAGGTTTACTATGGATTTTTACGGGAACCCCGGAATTTTATGATACCAAACGTGGTGTAGCAGGCTTAGAACCGTTGAGCGATCGCATTCAATTTTTAAATCCCGGTGGTTTTGCCAGTCCTCGTCAACCGCAATTAGAATTAAAACCTTTCGATGCTCGGAGATTAAAAGAAGTTGCTCTAAAGTTACGGGAAAAATACCCTACTGTAAATAAAACAGCTTTAACTACTAAAGTTACGTCATTCTTTATTGAGAAGCTAGTTAATAAAGTAAGCACAGGTTTCAAAGGAGATGTAGGAGTAGTTCCCCGGCAATTTCTACGTCAGTTTGTCAACGTCCTCGATTTAGCATCGGAAAATGACGAATATGACCCTATGACAGCTGAAGGTTTTGAACCTAACAACTTAAACGAAGACGAACAGCGAATTAGTCAAGGTCTTCCCTACTTTGATCCAGAACCAGAAGATATTCAAGATTATACACCCGTAGAATTTTAATCCAAAGCTTGTACCTTCGCCTCGCGAATGTATCCAAAATCTGTCTTGGAAAGTTTGGGGGGAAGAAAATCTACACCCCCAACTTTCCGCAAAATCTAAAATCCAAAATCTAAAATGCCCTCTGCCTTTGCTCGTTTTCCTCCCCGTCTCCAACAAGCCATAGTCTCCCGTTTGGGTTGGACATCTTTACGTCCAGTTCAAGAACTAGCTGGACATACATTACTTGACGGTAAAAACGCTATTATTCTTGCTCCCACAGCCGGAGGTAAAACAGAAGCTGCTATTTTCCCCCTACTAGCTGCACTTATGCAGCACGAACCAGAGGGAGTTGGTGTCATCTATATTGCACCAATTAAAGCCCTATTAAACAACCAAGCCGAACGCTTGGGAAACTATACAGAAATGGTCGGTTTGCGACGCTTTCTCTGGCATGGTGACATTAAAGATTCGCAAAAACGCGCTTTCATTACAGAACCAACAGCACTTTTAATGACTACCCCCGAATCATTAGAAGTAATGCTTTTATCAGCGAAAGTACCCCACAACAAACTATTTGCTGATTTACGTGCTGTAGTCATTGACGAAATTCATGCCCTAGCAGGTACGGACAGAGGTACTCATTTAATATCAGTAATCGAAAGATTAGCACGTTATACAAATAACGATATCCAACGTGTTGGCTTGAGCGCAACAGTAGGAAACCCGGTAAACATTTTACATTGGCTTCAAGGTACATCCAAGCGGGAAAGTTGTGTAGTAAACCCCCCGAAAGTTCCTGCTCAAAAAGATTTGCGCGTTCACCTGCGGGAAACTTTGGGTGGAATTGCCCAAGAAGCCAGCCAAATTGCTCAAGGTCAAAAAAGCCTCTTTTTTTGCGAGAGCCGCTCCCTAGCTGAAGATATAGCCGAGCGGATGCGTAATCGAGGTACAGATGTATTCGTTCATCATAGCTCTGTTTCCTTAGAAGAACGCACCGCAGCCGAAGAACGCTTTCAACGTGGGGGCAATACTAGTATTATTTGTACCTCAACTCTCGAATTAGGAATTGACGTTGGCGATTTAGATTTAGTATTTCAAGCAAACGCCCCATCTACAGTATCATCATTTTTACAGCGTTTAGGACGCACCGGAAGACGGGCAAATCAGCGAGCTAACACCACATTTTTTTGTGAAGATATCGAGACAGCTTTGCAGGCGATCGCAATTATCGAACTAGCCAAAAAAGGCTGGGTAGAATCAGTCCCCACCCAAACGCGAGCATGGGCAGTACTCGTCCATCAACTACTCGCTTTAACTCTACAATTTGGGGCTATCAGCCCCGAACGTTGCTGGGAACAATTAGCAATCGTACCGGATTTTTCAGGGATTGCAGATACCGAATTTGAGATACTGATCAAACACATGATTCAAGAAGAATTTCTATTTCATGCAGGTGGTTTATTGTCGATGGGAGACAAAGCCGAACGGGTATTCGGACGCAAAAACTTTATGGAACTTTACGCCGTTTTTAGCAGCCCCCAACTATATAAAGTACAAACAACAGCGGGTTATACAATTGGCTCCCTAGAACAATTATTTGTTGATAAATTAGTTGCAGAAGTTAGCTGCTTTCTCCTCAGTGGAAAAGCTTGGATAGCAACACATATTAATCATCAGGAACGAACAGTTTTAGTAAACCCTGCTCCGAGGGGTAAAAAACCCAGTTGGGGTGGCTTTGCTCCACAAATAATTAGCTGGGAATTGTGCCAACAGATAGCTACAATCCTCTTTTCAGAAGTTAGTATTCCTTACATTGATAATAAAACCCAAACTATATTAGATGAATATCGCTCCGAACTCAAATCATTAGCTAGCAATTCCATAAATATCCAAATAGATGGTGAAAAAGCATTATGGTGGACATTTGCAGGAGGGCAGATTAATCACACCTTAAAATATGGTTTGCAATTTCATCATGATTGGAAAATAGTCTCCGATAACTTTAAACTGAAAATCGAAGGAAATAGCCTTGGTGCCGCTACCTTAGACTTGGCGATCGCTCGGACAAAGGATAGAAACTTCTGGGAAAATTCAGCCACTCAAAATTTTATTTATTCGCAGTTACCAGAATACCGTTTAAGCAAATTTCAAAGGGCATTACCTGATATTTATTCAATGGAGATAATTCGTAAATATTTGCTAGATATAGAAGGGACAATTCAATTTTTAGAATTGCAAAATGTTTAATAAACTGGGGTTATATGACAATACAGTTCAGCTAAGGCTGAAAATCTATTTTAAATAACTATTATTCTTGGATAACAAGTTTTTACCACATGATCATTTCTTCAGTAATTGTGGTGAGATCAAGTGAATTTTTCCTTGATCAGTCTTCAATTGCAATAGATATGTAGGCAGTATAGCTATAATTGTATACTGCGTTGTAAATACAGATGGAAGTAGAATTTTCTCTGTTCCCTACTCCCTATTCCTCAAAATGCACCTTTATCCTTTGTTCCCGCTTTTGTACCCAATCCTGAAATCAAGTTTCCCCAAATGCCTTTGGAGGGGTAATCCAAATTCCAAAATCATTGCTCTCACTTTTGATGATGGTCCCCATCCCCAATATACCCAACAATTACTGCAAGTTCTAGATTATTATCAAGTTCAAGCAAGTTTTTTTTGGCTGGGTATTTGCGTCGAACGTTTCCCTCACATAGCTCAACAAGTTCATTCTCGCGGACATTGGATCGGGTTACACGGCTATTATCATCACAATTTCCCTCTTCTCTCCCCAACCCAACTCAAACAAAGTTTAGAAAAAACCCAAGCAGCTATTTACAATGCTTGTAATTTACCACCAGAAAAAGTACGCGATATCCGACCCCCTAATGGTTTATTTCTGCCTCAAACTTTACAGCTTTTTTATCAGTGGAATTACCGCCCTGTGATGTGGAGCGTTGTACCGGAAGATTGGGTCGTTCCAGGAATAAATAAAGTTGTCAACAGGGTTATAAATAACTTACAAAATGGTTCTCTGATAGTATTACATGATGGCGTTTGTGGCGGACAAGATGTCGCAGAAATAACAGAAATAATCATCCCTCAATTATTAAAAGAAGGATATTCTTTTGTCACTATCGATACTTTATGGCAGGAAAATCAGGTTAGAGGTTAAAGGTTTACTTTCTGTTTCCGGCTTCCTCTGCTTCCCCCGCTTCCTCTAATCCCCCTGTTTTTTCTACTTCTTCCTCCTCGGTACCTAATAAATTATGTATTTCTTGCAAAGAAGCTGGTTTTGTTGATGCTTCTTCTGGGAAGTCGTTTTCCAATTCGAGCAAATCTTCTACTTGGCAATTGAGAGCTTTACAAAATTTTACGATTCTCTGAATGTGGTCTATCCCTGTTCTACCACTTTCCCAGTTTTGGATGGTGCTTTCTGTCACGCCTACGAGACGAGACAACTCAAGCTGGGTTAAACCCGCCTGTTCACGAAGAAAAGCTATCCTTGGTTTTGGTTTTGGTTTCACAACTACACAACTCAAGCACGTCTATAGCGGTACATCCTAACATCAAAAAAATATTGCGCCCAACTTTTTTAACCAAAGACTTGACACCCCCAAGTTCTTTGGTTAAAGTAATTAACTATAGAGGTTCAACTTTATAAGTTAGTTGTTCGCGGTGGATAATCAAAGCATGAATTATCAGTAATGATAATTCACCAGAAATGGTCGCTGATTAAAAGCACGAACATTTATTTTCCAAAAAAAATTCGGGTAAATCCGGAATAAGCAAACTGAATTCTGTATCCCCGTATATCCCACAAGAGAAAAATAAAAACTTTAAAAAATCATCAAAGGTTGTTAATAAATACCTCTTGAAATTTTAAAGAAAATTCATCTTCTGGGCAACAACACACAAGATACAACAAAACACACAATACTATTACACGAGGTTTATAAAATGTTGAAGAAGTCTTTAGCTTTCGGTTTATTGGCTGCTGGTTTGATGGTTGCACCCGGTGCAGCTTTCGCTGATTCTCAATCTCAGAATAGCAATCAAAATACTGTCCAAAATGGTACTGCAATCAACGGTAGCACCAACGCTCAAAGTTCTGAATCTTTGAACATCCAAGAGCAAATTCAGAAAACTCGCGACAGTATTGGTAGAGGTCGTCATTATGGTCGTCCTGGTTACTGCGCTCCTAGCTATAGCGGACAGTCACAGAACTCTTCACAAGGAACATCTCAAAACGGTGCGGCTGTAGATGGTTCAGTTAACGGTCAATCTAGCAGCAGCGTTAATGACCAGAAGCAAGTTGCTAATAACACCCGCGCTTGCAGATAAAAATCAGTTAACAGTTATCAGTTAACAGATTAATATGGCTTTGCATATATACATCAAAGCCATCTCAATTCCACAACACAACACACAACAAAACTAACGAAAAAAGGTTCTGACAATGTTTAACAAATATGCTGCTTTCGGTTTATTGGCTGCTGGTTTGATGATTGCACCCGGTGCAGCTTTCGCTAATTCTCAATCTCAGAATAGCAATCAAAATACTGTCCAAAATGGTACTGCAATCAACGGTAGCACCAACGCTCAAAGTTCTGAATCTTTGAACATCCAAGAGCAAATTCAGAAAACTCGCGACAGTATTGGTAGAGGTCGTCATTATGGTCGTCCTGGTTACTGCGCTCCTAGCTATAGCGGACAGTCACAGAACTCTTCACAAGGAACATCTCAAAGCGGTGCTGCTGTAAATGGTTCTGATAATGCACAGTCTAGCAGCAGTGTTAATGACCAGAAGCAAGTTGCCAATAACACCCGCGCTTGCAGATAAAAATCAGTTATCAGTTAACAGATTAATATGGCTTTGCATACATCCATCAAAGCCATTTCAATTCCACAACACAACACACAACAAAACTAATTACAAGAGGTTCTGACAATGTTTAACAAATATGCTGCTTTCGGTTTATTGGCTGCTGGTTTGATGATTGCACCCGGTGCAGCTTTCGCTAATTCTCAATCTCAGAATAGCAATCAAAATACTGTCCAAAATGGTACTGCAATCAACGGTAGCACCAACGCTCAAAGTTCTGAATCTTTGAACATCCAAGAGCAAATTCAGAAAACTCGCGATCGCGTTGGTGGTCACGGTCGTCCTTATGGTCGTCCTGCTTACTGCCGTGGTAGCTATAGCGGACAGTCACAGAATTCTTCCCAGGGTACAAACCAAAGCGGTGCGGCTGTAGATTATTCTGATAATGCACAATCTAGCAGCAGTGTCAACGACCAAAAGCAAGTTGCCAATAACAACCGCGCTTGCCAGTAATTTTTCTCGTTTGAATTTCGAGGGCGGTGTCGATAAATACAATTCGGCAACGCCAGTTCTAAACATAATTTTGAGGTCTAAAAATGTTAAATAAATCTTTGGCTTTCGGCTTATTAGCTGCTGGTTTAATCGTTGCACCCGGCGCAGCTTTTGCTAATTCTCAAAGACAAGAGAGCGTACAAATTACAACTCAGGGAGGTGCAGCAATCAATAGTAGTGTAAACACTCAGAATTCAGAAGGTTTAAATATTCAAAATCAAATTAGAGTACGTCAGCAAGGTGGTAGTTACCGTTTACGTAGTTACTGTCCTGGAAGCTACAGCACTCAGTCACAAACTTCTACTCAGGCATCTACTCAAAATTCTGCTGCGATAGATTATTCTGACAATGCCCAAGGGAATAGTAGTGTTAGCGAACAAAAGCAAGTTGTAGTAACTAGTACTGGTTGTTACCGCTAATATTTACAGTCATTGCAGAGAAATAATTAGTGTCCGCATCTTGCGGACAAGAATTTTTCCGGCGTTACATCTTGGAGATAATCACCAAGATAGTCGCCTACTTTTTCAAAAATTACAACACACAACAGACAACACACAAAACGAATCAGGTATATTAAAAATGATTAAGAAAATTTCCACCCTCGGTTTATTAGCTGCCGCTTTTCTTATCGTACCAAATGCAGCATTTGCAGAGCAAGGTACAACCCAAGAGGCAAATCAAGAAGCTACTGTAATTGGTTCTGGTAGTCGAGTTATTCAAAATGGTAGGCAAGTAAGCATCCAGCGTCAAGAAAGATTAGGTCCAGGGAACCGCAGATGTAGTGCAGGTTCTCAGTCACAGCAATCAAATCAACGAATTGACCAAAATGCTGTTGCTATTGATGGTGGAGTTGTCAACCAAAATGCTGATCAAGTAAACATTCAGCGTCAACTTATTTTGGGTTCTCGCTACTGTTACTAAATTACATGGGATGAAAATCTGCGGTTATACCATTTTGGATTATGTCCTTACAGACACGCTGCGCTAATGGATTTTGGATTTGAAATTTTGGATTATCAAAAATATCATGAAAAACTCTAAATTTTTGCTCAATATCCATTTTTCAGATTATTTTTCAAATTGGGATTAATTCTGGTTTTACCGATTTTCTTAATCGTTTTTATCTGTGGTTCATCACTATAAAAATCGGTTTTTTCTATTAAAAGAGGTTCCCATGACTACAAAACAAACGATTTCCATCCTTGCATTATCGGTACTAATAGCATTACCGGCAGGAATTGCTAGTGCCGATAAAATTCAAGTTCAAAACGGTGACACCAGCGTCAAAATTAACCGCAACGGTGATATCCAAATACAAAACGCTCGTAGAAGAAGATTCTACCGTCCCCGTATTTATCGTGGTTCTGCAATCCGCGTTCCAACACGTACCATCTACCCCCAAAATATCAGGAATAGACGTAACTGCACAACCTACAACAGCACTTATAAAAGTGGTTCTGAAAGCAATAGTTCTCATGTTCAAACTAGAACAACAACTTGTCAATAATCTCTAAGGATACAACTATGAAGCTAAAATTAATCTCTTTTGGCTTATTCTCGTTAACTACTGTATCATCAGTATTTATTCCTTCTTTACAGAATAAAGCATTTGCGGGATGTAACGCAATTGATGTTAACGTCCAAGTTTCAATTGATGATTCACCAAAAGGACGACAAAGAAACGATGTAACTCAAGAATTCGGCGAGAATTGTAAAGGTAGCGTCGGTACTACTGCTGTTACTACATCAACTCAAGTTTGTAATTCTTCTAAGTGCGAACAATCACGTACCAGCCGACAACGACTTGATGGAGATGCTAATCGTCGTACTGGTGTTAATACTAACAATATTGGCATTAAAGTCGATGTTCCGGTACACGTAAAAAAGCCAAAAAAACCTAATCTTCCTGCTTTTGCACGCTAATATTTTCTGGGAAGTTTAGTTTAATTAAAGCTCTTAAATGCCTGGGGATTTTATTCTCAGGCTAATAGTTGTAATTAATAAAGGGAATAGGGAGTAGGGAATAGGGAGTAGGGAATAGGGTAGTAAAAACTCTGCGTCCCTTTGCGTACACCTTTGCCCCCCTTTGCGTTAAAAAAATATATAATAATGCTTTTATAAGTAAATTTTTGTGATAAATAACGGCTGAATATAACCTCAGCAGTTATTGAATCATTCATAATAAAAAAATCATATAAACCTGTATTTAATAACAAGTGAGAATTGAACATGAGAAATTTAATATTTTTGATATGCAGCACGGCTGTATTAATGACTATTTCGGCAGTTTTTGTCGGTAATTTTCTGAATAATCACCAAAGTACTGTTGCACAATCGGATATCAATAATATGCAAGACAATACAAGTAGTTCTACTACATTTACCAGCAATTCTTCGGGATATCAACGTGGTACAGTTAGTTTAAGTGGTGCAAATCTATCACAACCACATATTCTCAAGATTGAGACTTCAGCAACTAAATTAAATGGCAAAATAATTGTCAATGGAAAAGTTGTTAAAAATCTCAACAATAAAACCACAGAAATTGATTTATCGCGTTATTTATCAGTTGGAGAACATCAAGTCGAAATTTCTGCAAATTACTCTCCTGCCATGTCTCCAATCACAGTCGAGTTCAATGCTCCCAATAGTAATGTCACTCAGCAAACCAGCGGCAATGGTAATTTAAAATACCAATTAGATATTTCCGTGCGGTAGCTATATAGGTTAAACTGTGTAACAACCCTCAATGATTAGATAATCAGTTTTAAGAAGATGAGCAAAGGATTGTTACCGTTAATTTGTCCTGGTTTAATTGTAGTTGGGTTACAAGTCTTAAACATCCAACCTGGATATTCACAAACAGCAACTAGCAATCAAACAACTAATGTGGGGAATGATGCTAGTTTTAATCAGATACTACAATCTAATCCGCAATTACCTGTTACTAATACAAATAACAACTCAAATAATTTTAATTATCCTAATATTTACCCTCTTAATTACGTTCCTAATGCTCATATCAATACAGAAAACGACTTCGGTTTTAATTTATCTGCTGGGGTGAATACTTTAGATGCTTCCAATGTTACAATTTATCTTGGGGTTATTTTTCAACCAGGACGAACGGAAGATCATAAACTGAGAATGTCTCGTTTGCGAAAAGAAACGGAAGTTCTAGAAACTCAAAAGAAAATCATGGAGGGAAATTTAACATTATTACGTCTTCAAATTGAAGAAGCTTCTATACGTTTAGAACGTTTACAGAAATCGTCTGATACTTCTACAAATAATCAGCAATAAACTAAATTAACTGCTCTATTTGTAGTTGATTTTCTAAATTAGCACGTATCCACAATTCTTTCATAGACCAAATCCAAAAATTATCTGATACTTCCGCAAAATCATCATATTTATGAGTCACAATTGCATCTAGTTTTTGATAACTAGCACAGATAATTTCCACAGCGGATTCAAAATCTTTAATCGGTGAGGAACGTGCTTGTTGTAAAATATTTTGGTTTACAGAGCAAATTTGAATTTTTTCTTGCAACCAATTGATTACCATTTCCGCAACTTTTTTGTTTTGTAAATGACTCAAATAAGTAAATATTTTCTGCCATCCAACATCTGTGATATACATCTGAATCAAAGGATTTACTTTATCTAATAATTCTCTCACATCTGTCACGGTATTACGGTTCATTAAAGCTTCCAAAATTAGATCAGCATCAACTAAAATCCGAATCACTTTTAATCTCCCTGATTAACGTTATCTCTTACAGTTAATGAGATTCTTATTTAGTCTCTCATTCTTGACATGAATAACTTCATATACAAATTGCATAAGTTCTATTTCAGATTTGTACCAAATATTTATCAAAAAAATATTTTTCGTAAAAAAAGTAAGTTTTCAGATAAAACTATTGACAAGTTTTTTAGTTTGTAAACTTTTTTATACAGACGAAAAATAAAATTAGTAGTTCCATATTTTTTAAGCAATTTATTCAGAAACTATTCCGGATATTTACCCTCTAAGATTTTTAAAAACTAGGAAATTTGCATCAAAAATATTAAATTAAACTGGTTCTTCAGTACTTGTTATGCCAAATTATTAGTAATAGCTCTTAAATAACATTAAAAAATGTATCAAAAAATTACTAAAAAGGATGTAGAGATTGACATATAAAT
>JACYMD010000033.1 GCA_015272215.1 Rivularia sp. T60_A2020_040
TGAATAACGAATAAATCCCCATCTCACTTTTTTATTACTTTTTCAGCAAACCCTAATTGAAGCACTCTTGGCTTTGGCACAAGATACAAGGCTTGCAGTGTATCGACTCCTGGTGCAGACAGGTCAAAGTTAAGATCAAGGTGTCAAAAAGTATAAGTGTTCACCTTGCTGAGTACGCAACTCTTTGATGTTTCCTTCCATTTTCAATTTTCCATTTTCTAGAAATATAATCCAATCAGCCCTCTCAATGACTCTAGGACGATGGCTAATAAAGATAGTTGTTTTACCTTGTCTGTAAAATAGTAACTTATCTAAAACTAAAGCTTCACTAACAGGATCAAGTCCGGCGGTCGATTCGTCTAAAATTAACACTGGTGGGTCATTTACAATTGCTCTCGCTATGGCTAATCTTTGCCTTTGTCCACCAGAGAGATTTGCACCAAATTCTCCTAATACAGTTTGGTATTTATCTGGTAGTTTGCTGATAAATTCATCCGCACCAGCAATTTGACAAGCTGTGACAATTTGCTCAAAAGTAATGTGAGGAGAACCCAAGCGAAAATTTTCAAGAATTGAACGGCTCCAAAAGTGAGCTTCTTGGGGAACTAATATAACTTGTTGACGCAGACAATCTAGATTCAGGTCTTGTAAATTATAAATACCAAAACGGATATTCCCTGACTGGGAGGTATATAATCCAGCAATTAGTTTCGATAGTGTACTTTTGCCGCAGCCAGATTTACCGATTAAAGCAACAGCTTGACCACCAGGAATAGTGAGAGAAAAGTCTTCGAGTAACTCAACTCTACCAGCATGATGAAAGTTGAGATTTGTACAAATTATCTCAGCATTTTCAGGTATTTTTGCAAAAGGCTTTGTTGTATCCCCTTGATTTTCAGGTGTGGAATCAATAACTTCTGTGAGACGTTGGGTAGCGGTTTTAGCACGGATTAATTCATCGTTGAATCTGACCAACTCCGCAACTAAATTTAAGACATTTTCTACCATACCGTTAAAGGCTAGCAGTTGACCAATACTAATGTCATTTGCGATGACTAATTGACTACCAAACCAAAGTAAACCGACACTACCAGTAGCAGAAACGAATCCTGAAAAGGTATTGTTGATAATTCCAATTTGCATAGTCCGGAAAGTCAAATTCGCCACGTTTCCGAAGCGACTTTGAAACTCTTCCCAAAATTGCGGTGCAGCAGCGGTAGTTTTGAGTGTAAGTGCTCCTTTAAAGGTTTCTACTAAAGTACCTTGATTTTCAGCTTCTGATGCAAATAAAGTACGAGTTTTTTGTCGGAGACTAGGCTGAAAAGCTAAAGTAGAAAGTAGCATTAAAGGGATAATTAAAAGAGCAACTAAAGTCAGTTTCCAACTGTAAAAAATCATAAAGCAGAGGGAAACGAGAGCGATAAATATACTTGCAGGAAGTGTACTAACTACTTGGGAAACTAATTGGTTAATCTCTTGAATATCTCGCATTCTACTGACTATTTCTCCACTGCGACGGGATTCGTAATATGGTAGTGGTAAGCGTAAAACCTGTCTCCCAAATTCTAAAATTAAACCTAATTCCAAGCGTTGAGCAAAGTGAGCAATTAAGTTAGACTGTACTAATCTCAGACTGCTGCTGACAATATTCATGACTACAACAGCAATAACTACAGCATTAAGTAGTTTTAAATCACCTCTGACTAGAACATCATCAGTAAGAATTTGAATAAGGAACGGGGAAGCAAGTGAAAGTAAGCCTAAAATTAAAGCATAAAGAAAAGCTTGAGCAATTAAATTTCGATAAGGTAAAACTCTTTGAATAAAGCGTCCAAATCCATTTATTTTATCTTCCGGCTGAATAAAAAAACGAGACGAATCTGGCTCTAATAAAAGCATCGTCCAGTTTCCCCAAGCTTCAGTTAACTCTTTTTTCGAGAGATAACGAACACCCGCACCTGGTGGATCTGCAACTACATATTTTCCACCTTGCTTCCCATATAGAACAACCCAGTGATAGCCCATCCAGTGAATGATAGCGGGTAATGGAGCTTCATTGATTCTGTTAAGAATTTCAGGTGAAGCTTTAACAGTACGAGCATTAAAACCCAGTGTTTCTGCTCCTTGTCTTAAACCTAATAATGTGGTTCCTTGTTGCCCTGTTCCCACAGCTTCACGAATACGATTAATATTAAGATTGCGTTTATAGTGTTTAGAAATAGTAGCAAGGCAAGCTGCACCGCAATCTTCTTCACTATGTTGTAAAACACTTGTATATTTTGACAAAATAATTTCCTTATTACTAAATATAAATAAATTAACCTCAGTATTAATTTATCCAATTAATGGTTCTATCGCTCCCCTTATGTAAAAAAGTAAAAAGTTATTTATTTTATGGAATC
>JACYMD010000100.1 GCA_015272215.1 Rivularia sp. T60_A2020_040
CTATTCCCTTACATTCTAGCTGATATAATATCTAAATTTTCTTGCGTTTACCCTGGGTCAAGTCCTAAAGCAGTCAAAGCATTAATTCCTGAATATCCTTTATCAGCAAAATACTTTGACTGTCCAAGAATTTTATTTAACATATAAATAGGAGTTAATTTTGTAATTATCCAAATATTTATACTTCCTAAAATTATATAAATAAAAAAAGCTAAAATTGCTTTCAATCTTCTTTGAACTACCAATATAAAAAAATATAATGCTGAAATAGTCGGTTTAATCATGGCAATTCCAAATATTAAACCAGTCCAAATATTTTTATTTTTTTGAATTAGCCAAAACATGATAATCAATAAAGCATTAATGATAATGCCATAATTACCCATTTCCAGTGTAGATTTATGACTACTAATTGCTAAAGCAGCAGCCAAAGAAAAGAATGCTCTAGACTTACCATAAGGAAGTCCAATTTGGTAAGAAAAAATTCCTAAAATTAAAATTGAGACAATATTTAAGAATAGATGATATAAACGAGTTAGTTGCCAAGAAATCGGAGGTAGTAAAAAAAATCCTGTAAAAAATGCCCAAGGAGGATATCCCCCTGAATCTATTACTCCAATCTCTGGAATAATATTTGGAGAACCTTTCATTGCATCATAAGGATAAATTCCCCGATATATATATTGTTGTTCTTGCCATCGTGAAAATAAATCAAAGGCACGATGTTCAGTTATTAGTAAATCGTAAAAACCAAGAGACAAATAAATTAAGCTAATAAAAAGTAATAGAAGAGAGATTAAAGATAATACTCTTTCTTGCTGAAAAATTTCTTGTTTAGAAAAGATTCTTTTTAGGTTCATAAAAATTTAACTAAAAAAATAATTATAAAGAATTAATTATAAGCAATTATAATTAATTATAAAATCTATAAATTATCTAAATTATCCCTATGAACTTTTGGGCAAAAATGTGTATGGAGTCTATAAAAAATATCTTTAAAATCAGCTAAAAATAAACTAAAAATACACAAACTATTTTTTGCCTTTTAAGAAAATCCTAGCTTATCGAAGTTTTTTGATACAGCAGATAATGTTAAGTATTATGAAATTTGTGGACAACAATTATCAGCCTAGTAAACTTCACCGCAATCGTGACAACTTAATATTTTGCAACAAACTGTTTGAAAAAGCGCAATCAAAGAATGGTAATCTAATAATCATCATAGATGCCAATAAACTCGTTATTTAGTAGGATGAATTATTAATGGGTGTTTCTTCTAACACGCCTAATTTGCTCCGAGCCGCTCGTGGTGAAATTGTAGAACGTCCGCCCGTGTGGATGATGCGGCAAGCTGGACGATACATGAAAGCTTATCGCGATTTAAGGGAAAAATACCCTTCCTTTCGTGAGCGTTCGGAAATTGCCGAAGTTGCCATCGAAATTTCATTACAACCTTGGAAAGCCTTTCAACCCGACGGTGTAATTTTGTTTTCCGATATCGTGACTCCTTTACCCGGTATCGGTATTGAGATGGATATTGCCGAAGGTAAAGGACCTATTATTGAAAATCCTATTCGTACCCAAGAGCAAATTGATCGCCTACATCCTTTGCAACCTGATGAATCTTTACCATTCATCAAGACTATTTTGCAAGCCTTACGAGCAGAAGTAGGTAATAAATCAACAGTACTCGGTTTTGTCGGTGCGCCATGGACTTTAGCTGCTTATGTAGTTGAAGGAAAAGGTTCTAAAACCTATTCTATTATCAAAAATATGGCTTTCTCCGAACCTGCCATACTGCACCAACTATTAGCAAAATTATCAGATTCCATCGCCACTTACATCCGTTATCAAATTGATTGTGGCGCTCAAGTAGTACAGATGTTCGATTCTTGGGCGGGTCAATTAAGCCCTCAAGATTACGAAACTTTTGCTTTACCTTATCAAAAAAGAGTATTCGAGCAAGTAAAGCAAACCCATCCAGACACACCATTAATTCTTCTGATCAGTGGAAGTGCGGGTTTATTAGAAAGAATGAATAAGTCCGGTGCGGACATCATCAGCGTAGACTGGACAGTAGACATGGCAGATGCGCGGATGAGATTGGGTAAAGAAATGAAAGTACAGGGAAATCTCGATCCAGGTGTACTGTTTGGTTCTCAAGAATTTATTCGCGCTCGCATTCACGATACTGTCCGTAAAGCTGGTAACTGGGGTCATATTCTTAACCTCGGACACGGTGTTTTACCCACCACACCAGAAGAAAATGTCGCATTCTTCTTTGAAACCGCAAAGCAGTTGAATACAGCCAGTGAAATGTTAACTGCTGCGAAGTAAATAAGACATTGGGAGTTGGTAATTGGTAATTGGTAATTGGTAATTAAAATCCGTGTAATCCGTGTCATCCGTTTTAATCCGTGATTAGTATTGGTAATTGGGAAATAGTTCTCAAAGTGAAAATTAATAAGTTATAAATTTATTGCTTGCGGTTATTCATACCGATTACCCATCACCCATTACCGATTAACGATTACCCATCTCTTTTTCATCCCGACACTTTTGGTATCTGGTTGTAGTTGTTAGTTGTGAGTATAAAAGTTAAAAATAATTACAAACATCTAACAATAAAAACTTAGAATAGTTCTATGAATCAAAAGCGGATTTTAGTAACAGGTGCAAGTGGCTGTATCGGTCATTATATCAGTGAACTATTGATCAAAGAAACTGAACACGAACTCTATTTGTTGGTGAGAAATCCAGAAAAATTGCAGGTTGATACTCAAGCTCGTGCTGGTATCCATATTTTGCAAGGTGATATGCAAAAAATCTTCGATTTTGCTGAATTGCTCAAAACAATAGATGTCGCAGTGTTAACAGCAACAGCTTGGGGTGGTGCGGAAACTTTTGATATAAATGTAATTAAAACAATTGAATTACTCAACCTATTAGATGTGGAAAAATGTGAACAGGTAATTTATTTTTCTACAGCTAGTGTTTTAGATAGTAAAAATCAACCTCTTAAAGAAGCAGGGGAAATGGGTACAGATTATATTCGTTCCAAATTCGACTGTTTGCAGAGATTTTCAAAACTATCTATTGAATCCAAAATTACAAAAGTTTTTCCTACATTAGTTATTGGTGGTGATGAAAACAAACCACTTTCTGCGGTAACGTCCGGTATTCCCGAAGTAACGAAATATATTGATATAATTCGATTCTTGAAAGCAGATGGTAGCTTTCATTTTATTCACGGAAAAGACATTGCTACCGTAATTAAACATCTAATTGATAACCCTCCTCAAGCAGAAGAACCGAGAAAATACGTTTTAGGACAAGAAAAAATTACAGCTAACGAAGCAATAGAAGAAATTTGTGCTTATTTTGGTAAACCGATTTACTTCCGCATTCCTTTATCTTCATCTTTAGCAGATTTAATCATTAAAACCTTCAAAATACAAATGGCTGCATGGGATAGATTTTGTATGAAATATCGCCATTTTACCTATGAAGAAATAGTCAACCCTAGAACATTCAATTTATCAAATTATTGCACCACAATCAGCGATGTTTTGAAAACTAGTGGTATAGAGAAGAAGTGAGGTTAGAGGTTAGAGGTTAAAGGTTAGAGGTTAGAGGTTATATAGCAAATTTTAGTTGAGTCCAATATACTAAAACCTCACCCCCTTCCCCTCTCCTTATGAAGGAGAGGGGTTAAGAGGGCGGGGTGAGATAAAATAAATTTATTGCACCCAAGTGAAAACTGCTATAGATTGCTAATAAACAACTGTCAACTGTCCACTGTCAACTGTTAACCGTTACCCAAAAATCGGCGGTTTTAATTTTACCATTACGGTTGAATTGCAGCCAAAGTTTATAGGTTCCGGGTTGAGGAAACTTAGTTGTAAAATTTACCTGATTATTAGATGAATTATTGATATTTTCAATATTAATATAATCAGATTCTACTAAAGGAGAGGAACTTTTAATAACTACTAAATTTGCTTTTTGACCTAAATATGGTTTTAAATCTTGCACTGGTTTATTGTTACTTGCTTGCTTTAAATCAAATTTTAAAGTAACTTTTTTACCGGATTTTATATTAGATTCAGACAAATTTAAATCTATTTTTGTATCGGATAATGTCTGAGTCTTGCTAAAACTTTCTAATTCTGTAGGAAATGGAACTTCACCGGGAATAGATACTTTTTCTATAGAAACTTGTTCTTTTTCACCCGATGGATTGTAGTCACTAAAAACAGTATAATCTCCGGGAGCCGGGAATTTTGGCTTGACTTCAATATTTTGATTATTTTGATAGGTAGCTTGAACTAAATCAAAAAATCTCAAATCATTGCTTACTACAACCATATTCATTTGCTTTGGTTTGGAAGCGTCATTAGTATTATTCGCTTTTGCTACAGTTGCTGGAATTTGAACTTTTATCGAAACGGGTTGATTTGGTGTAATTTTTTTTGGAACAGTTAATTTTCCTTTGGTAGCTGTAGAATTATTTTGAGGTTGAAAATTTTCTTTTGAATCTGGTTGCTTACTTTGGGAATTTTTTTCACGAACAGATTCTACCTGAGATTGTTGATTATTGGATGTATCTTCAGTTTTGGTGGTAGACGAGCAACCCTGATATAAAAATAAAGTAGCTAATAAAGTAATTCCAGCAACCGAATATTTCATTTTTATTTTTCCGTAAGTTATACAAATTATTGGTTTTTTCTTCCAATCTGTTATAACAAACCAAAAATATGTAAAATAACCCACTTTGAATTTATCTGCTGATTTGAGATTTTTTGCGTCAAAAAAAAATCTGATAAAAACCCGACTTCTAAACCAAACGATATGAGTCAAATACATTCAAATTGTGGGATGGGCATCCTTGCCCATCCGAATTTCCATCACTTTAATATGTATTGCATTCAACCGAAAAGCGCAATATTTAACGTGGTGGGGTAAGAAGTCGGGTTTTTAGGATAATTATCTGTCAGACAAGACAATCATCATAAAAACCCGACTTCTAGATAGTTGAATTGAAATATAAAAATCCGAAAATTCAACTAGCCGAACTAACAGTTTGCTCTGCTTCTACTGGTAACTTTTGTCCTAACTTTGGTTCAGTACCAGCGAGTAACCGCTCAATATTACTACGATGACGGATAATTACATATAAACCACCCGCAACACCAAATAAAATATAAGCTAGCGGTTGATGCAGTAAAACCATAAAAATCGAAACTGCGATCGCGCCACAAATTGAACTCAATGATACAATTCGTGATATGGCAACTACTACGGCAAATACCCCGAATGTTGCTAAACCAACTTGCCAATTCATTGCTAACAAAATACCCAAACTTGTAGCTACAGATTTACCACCGCGAAATCCTAAAAAGATTGATTTACTATGTCCGAGAATGGCAGTTAAACCTGCTAAAGTTACCATAATCGGCTGCCAAAATTCGGGATTAACTGTTGCTGGAATAAGATTATTATTGGATGCAAACTCAAACAACCAATAAACCAGAAATATTGACAATACTCCCTTCAAACAGTCAATAAATAAAACGAATGCACCAGGCCCTTTACCCAAAGTTCTTAAGACATTAGTGGCACCAGTAGAACCAGAACCAATTTCTCGAATATCAATTCCTTTCAACAGTTTTACGAGAGTATAACCTGTAGGTGTAGAACCTAAAAGGTAAGCTGCGACTAAAATTGCTCCACACAAACTTAACCAAATAGCCATATTTTTAGTTGACAGTTGACAGTTGACAGTTGATGCTTGTTGGTTGATAGTTGATGGTTGTTAGGAAGGATTAACCTTTGACCTTTAACCTTTAATTCAGTAACTAATCTTATAAATATTCATCTTCGTAAGAGTTTCTCATCATTTTGGGGTCGGGGGCAAAAGCTAACCATAATGGAAATTGCAACAGCCCGACATTAATTTGTTCTTCCGAATCATCAATAATAATCAGAGGTTGTAGATTAGCTTTTACTAAACGTTCCGCTTTTTGTGCGACTGCTGATGGTGTTTCAAATAATGCCAAACCTCTATCTGGTCCAAAATCGGGACGACCAATTCCCAAACAATCTTGTAAGCCACGTCGCCATTCTCCCAGGCGTTCCGGCGAATTCGCTAAAACTAAAGTACGAACGCGATTACCATATATAGAATACAATATCGATATAATTGCTGAAGAAACGAGTGTGTTTTGTAACCTACTACCCATAGTTCGTAAAGCACCGCGTCCACCTTGTTTGAAAAACCAGGTCGAAACTCGTTCCGCGTGAACTGGTTCAAATGTACGACGCAACTGCCATGGTGGTCCGTAGTAATCTGGTTTCGTGCGATATTGGTCTATTAAAGCGCGGATTTTTTTAGTAGTGTCTTGGAATTGTCCCCGGCTGAATTGTGAAGTATTGCGATCGTCATAATCATCCTCAAATTCCGAGTCGAATTCGTCGTCATCCGGCTGATTTTTTTGCGTGACGGGTTGGGGTTCCGGCTTAGTTGCTGGAACTAATTCTAACTGTTCTGCGGCTGCGGCTAAATCTACTAAGCTACCAGTGAGATAATCTTTAAAACCTTGGACTCGAATTGCTAATTCTTGAGAAGCACCTGCGAAAGTCGTCCGCATTTCATTGCGAATACGTTCTTGACGACGTTCGAGTTGTTCCACAGAAATTAGTAGAGTTTGTTTACGTTGTTCTAAATCAGAAAGCGCTTCTTGAGTCATTTTAGAGAGAGCTTTTTGAGTATTAGTAACATCAGCTTGAAGAGTTTTGTAAGACGCTTGTAAATCAGCAATTTCCTGTTTTAACGACTCTTCAGTACTTTGTAACTGGGCTACACGCTGAGCCACAAGATTGTATTCGGGGGAATTATTCACCAATTCCGAGTTTATTTGTAATTTTTCTGGAATATTATTTTCATTTGAATTCGCCATAATTGGATTAACTGGTAATAAATTTTCTTTTGTAGAACTTGGTATTTGCGATCGCGCTACCAAGGAATTCTGTATAGAATTTGTGGTTTGTTCAACTGAATCGCTTTCTTGTAACTCTTCTTGGTTATAGCTTTCGTCTTGGTTCATAATTAATCCAAGTTATAAAAAAACAGGCGATTATAAAAACGCCATTTTTACAAATTTCAATAGAAGTATCAAGTATAAAGTGTTAATTCCACATTTTACCAGCAAGCTTAACTAGTAGGGGAGTTCGGGGATGGGGAGACAGTTAACACTCAATAGTCAACTGTTACCAATTCCCAATTCCCAATTCCCAATTCCCAATTCCCAGTTATGATTAATCAATTCTCGGACACCGTTCTTCCAAACAAGCTTTGAGAGTCTTAGGGTTGAACAAAATCGGTAGAAAGTGAATACTTTTAATTTCTTTAAAGTAAAACAAAATAGGAATCAAGTCCCAGAAGATGCGCCAATTTTGCCATTCACTGTAAGGAAAACGACGAATTAAGTTATCACCTCTAACAATATCTAGATCAGTTGCGGTAAATTGTAAACGTAACGTAACCGCTTGATACAGCAGAAATAAGCCGAGCAATGCAATTATTCCTCCAGCAACAAATTGTTGTATCAATACCAAGGGAATTGATCCAATAATTAAAACAACAGGTATGTTGTAGCTGGGTTTGAGTTCTACAGTTGATACCGAATTAGACGTAAATGAAGTAGTCATAATCTAAAATAATTTTTTCTAAAAACACATTATCCTTATTTTATTCGTAAGTGGTCGAAGGAGTTAGTTGACAGTTGACAGTTGACAGTTCTTATTTATTTCTCACCCCATCCCCTTGTCTCCTTGTCGCCCCCCATCCCCCCATCACTCCGAACCCGAACCTCCTCTAAATACCTTTTAACACAGCAGCTCCGGTTCCTTGAAACATAATCCAAGAAAGAAAGAAATTACTAATAAATATAATTAATAGAGCCGTAACAACAGCAGTTGTAGTTGATTGACCTACACCTTTAGCTCCTCCTGTTGTGGTTAATCCCCAGTTACAACCAATTACGGCGACTAAAAGTCCGAAACAAAGAGCTTTAATCATCGTACTTAAAATATCCCACATTCCCAGAAAATTTCGGGCTGAGTCTAGAAACTGGGCATCAGAAAGATTGTACAAATTTGTTGCAATTAACAATCCTCCTGCCATACCCGTTACCAGAGATAGTAAAGTCAAAATTGGTAACATTATGCAGCAAGCAAGCACACGAGGAATAACTAAATAATCTATAGGATCGGTTTTTAACATGAGTAGAGCGTCTATTTGCTCTGTAACTTTCATAGTCCCAATCTCCGCAGCAAATGCCGAACCAACTCTTCCTGCTAAAACTACTGCTGTGAGTACCGGAGACAGTTCTCGTGTTAATGCTACCGCTAAGACTCCGCCTACAGCATTTCCCGCACCAAAATTAATAAACTCCCGCGCAACCTGAATTGTAAACACAGCACCTACAAATACAGCTGTAAGTAAAGCGATTAATAGTGAGTCAGGTCCCACAGCAGCCATTTGCTCCAAAGTATTGCGGCGGTGTATTCTACCTTTAAATAAATGAATTATTACTTGTCCAATCAAGAAGATTGCTGCCAACAATCGCAGGCTCCATGCTCCTAAACTGGATTTAGATGTTGCTTGACTCACAATTTTCAATTAATGATTACAATTGCCGTCATAATAACGGAAGATTTTGATAAAAAGCCAAAGAATTTTCGATTTTAAATTTTAGATTTTAGATTAAACAGTTGAGACCATGGGAATTATTGTCTCCCCATCTCCTCCCTTGTCCCTACCAACAGCGCTTTATATTAACTTAAGTTAAAACCTATTCTCAGAAATCAAAGCTGTTATTAACTGTATGTATAGCATCAAATACAAATGTATTATAGCCATAAACGTTGATATATCGTAGTTTTTATGAGATTAGTGTCTTTGAAATCGAAAAATAGAAAATAGAAAATCTATGAAAATATTTTAATTAAGACTTAAGATTCTTTAAATACGGTCTGAGATATGGCGATCGCGATTATTGTAGAAAGTGACGAGTACCGAGTGCTGTTGACCTAGGTTGCAAAATTATTTTTTCGATGACTATGTTTATAAACTTTCTCCGCTCTCTATTGCTATCGATTATTTTTAGTTTCGTGGCTCCAATCATATTTGTTGGTGGAACATTGTTGAGTTTATCCCTTGTCAGCTTGCTTCCCGGCTTAGAAACAGTGACTGAAATTATCGTCCATCAGATATCGAATTTTCTTGCCGCTTTCGGTAGCGGTATCCCAATCCAAGGGTTACTTGTGATTTCTCTGACTTGCAGCTTCGTTGGAGCGCTTTTCGATATTTATGCATATTATCGGTGTCAAATTTTACGTTTAAACTCTTAAGTAGTGCGTTCCCTATTTTGTTTGCAAAAAACTCGTGTATCAGTATTCTTAATAGAGAAAAATCCTCATTTTTGAATCTGAAAATAGTTGTGTGTGGATTAGTTTTGTAAACAAATCGCACTAATAAGCAAAACTGAATTTTTATTTGATTGTAGAATATTAACAATAGAGAAATTAGATACTTATTTAGTAATAAACGCTTTATCGTTCAACAAAAAATTTTCTAAAAGAATCAAAATACATTTAAAAATAGAAAAATTGATTAAAATTAGCTAAGGGATTCGCGTCTGCTTGATTTGTGACAACAAATTTAACGGCAGATGCTTTACGCATTTATAAATAAAAGTTAATGTTTTAAATCAAATCTATAAAATCACAAGGTTGTTTTTACTGCTCATGGTTTGGCCCTTTAAGTCAAAGTTTCGCAAACAAATCGCCAAAATAGAAGTTACTGGTGCAATTGCAGGTAGTACTCGTCAACGAGTCTTGGAAGCCCTAAAAACAGTAGAAGAGAAGAAATTCCCGGCGCTACTGTTACGGATTGATAGTCCTGGTGGTACAGTAGGAGATTCTCAAGAAATCTACAGCGCTCTCAAACGTTTGCGTGAAAAAATCAAAATTGTTGCTAGTTTTGGTAATATTTCTGCTTCCGGGGGTGTTTACATCGGTATGGGAGCTTCCCATATTGTGGCTAATCCGGGAACGATTACGGGTAGTATCGGTGTAATTTTGCGCGGCAATAATTTACAACGTTTGTTGGATAAAATTGGTGTTTCTTTTAAAGTAATCAAATCTGGTCCCTATAAAGATATTTTATCTTTTGATCGGGAACTTACCGATAGTGAAGAAACTATTTTGCAAGAATTAATTGATACAAGTTATCAACAGTTTGTGCAAACAGTCGCAGAAGGACGTAATTTAGCCCCAGAAACAGTCAAAACCTTTGCCGACGGTCGAATTTTCACCGGAGAACAAGCTTTACAATTAGGGGTTGTAGACAGATTGGGAACCGAAGAAGATGCTCGGCGTTGGGCAGCAGAATTGGTAAATCTTGACCCCGAAAAAACAGAGGTTTACACTCTAGAAGAACCTAAACCTTGGTACAGTAAATTTTTACCCGGTAACAAAGTTAAAAATGGACTAACATCCAAAATTGATTGGGTAGAATTTGAATTGTCTACCAGTGGTTTACCCCTGTGGTTGTATCGACCTTGACAATTTCCTTTAATAAATTGATCGATCAAATAAAAGGAAGATAAAACATAGCCATTAGTCATTTGTCCTTTATCCAATAGTGATGAATAATGGCTAATGACTGATGTTTAATATCTTAAATTTGGAGGAATTTGACGTGGAATGGCGAATGCAGGCAATTCGTGGAGCAACAACTGTTTCCGAAAATACCGTTGAAGCAATGCAAGAAGCTGTAATGGAACTATTAGATGAATTAGAAAAACGCAATCAACTGCATCCAACGGACATGATTAGCGTTACCTTTTCAGCAACCTCCGATTTAGATGCGATCTTTCCAGCGGCGATTGCTCGTCATCGTCCTTATTGGGATAATGTTTCCATGATCGATGTACAGCAAATGTATGTCCCAGGCAGCTTAGAAAAGTGCATTCGGATTTTAGTTCATGCTTATATTAAATCTAGCGCTACAATAAGTCATATCTATTTACGTCATGCCTCTACACTTCGTCCCGATTGGAATTTACCTCAGCCGTTACAAGCATCACAGTCAACGACAGAATCAAAGGTGTAGAATATACGCATATTCTATGTAAAAATACTTAAAATTATGAAGTTTGACGGTTGTGACGCTGTTCAATCTACATCTATTACCGGAAGAATCTTTACCGATAGAGGAACGGGAGTTCGGGTAAAGCCAGAAGACTTTATGACAATAATATCTAGGAGTAAGGAATCCTTAGTAGTCGAATCGGCAGAAGGGTTTTTTACCAAAATTTATAAATATGCAACCGCCTACAAAGGTTTTGTGTTTTTCACAGAATCTTTAAACCGATTGCAATTTACTGCTCATACCGAAATTATACAGGCTCAAAGTATATCTAGCGAAATTTGAAGTTAGTACCACCGGAGATAGGAATTGTAGAGACGTAGCAATGCTACGTCTCTACCAGAGTTAGGATTTATTCCACTTTTAACCTCTAACCTCCATCCAACCTTATTCTCGTTTGGAATGAAAACGAATTCCTAAAATTAGGTCATACATAAATTCCAAAAAGTCTTTCTTTTTGAGTAAACCTAAAGATTGATAACATTCTTTTTCATCCAAACGGGGCTTCATGATGCGGTATGTATGTTGATAATTATACCAAGCTATAGAAGGCCATAAATGATGAATTAAATGATAGTTTTGTCCTAAAATCAAAATGTTTAAAATCGGATTTGGATAAACCCGAGCATTTTTCCAACGGCTGCGCTCTACAAAGGGACGATGAGGCAGATAGTCGAAAAATAAACCAAGTGCTAACCCAACGATACCTGACGGCACAAACCAGAAATTGAGAATGTAATCTAAGAAATTAAACTGCACTGAAATAGCAACAATAATTACTACAATTAACCTACTTATGAACCATTCTAAGAGTTCGTTATTTTTCCACAAACGTCGTTTAAAGAAAAATATCTCGTGATAGAAAAACCGAACTGCAATTAACCATAACGGACCACCTGTAGAAACATAATGGTCTGGATCGTTTTCTGGATCATTAACATTTGCATGATGTTGTAAATGCACTCGCGTAAATACTGGAAATGCGAAAACAAGCATCAAGGCGCTAATATGTCCCATGAGGGCGTTAATCAGCCGATTGCGATGAGCAGCTTGGTGACAAGCATCATGAATTACCGTACCAGAAATATGTAAGGCTAGGACATTCATGCAAAAACATATCCACTGTTGCCATTGCCAAACCCAATAACCTAGTACAGACAGCACAACAATTCCAATAGATGCTAAAAACATTAGCACAGTGGGATTGAAGCCACCGGGGGGGGACAAAAGTTCCTTGGGGGGAATTGTCAGTGGCGATTGTGCCTCCGACATCAGCATTATTGTTGACTCCTTATTTACCATTTACCAAATATTTGCGAGTATACGGCACAGACTGACGAATAATAAAGTTTTATGTACCAACATTTATCTACATTTTTACATTTATCGGTTATCAGTCAACAGTTATTCGTTACCAGCGACCAGCTATAAATCATCAAAATCAAGGGTTTATATCGAATCGAAACGTCCCAAACCCTATTTTTTCATAAAGTAGGACGTAAGTTCTAAAGAAAAGGCAAAATAAAAATCAGTATTATGAGAGAATTTTTAAAGCTTGCGAATTTAATTTGTCCTGAATGCGTTTCTAGCCACAGACAAAAGTTTAAGTTTAATCTACGATTATTCCCTAAGCTAGAAGCGCTATACAGCATCCCCCTATGCAATTAAGAGATTCAGTACGTCGGACAAAAATTGTCGCTACCATTGGACCAGCTACCAGCAGCCCGGAAGTTTTAAAGGCTCTGATCGAAGCCGGTGCAACAACACTGCGACTCAATTTCTCTCATGGAACTCATGCTGACCATCAACGTAGTATTCGGTTGATTCGGCAAACAGCATTTGAATTGAACCAACCAGTGGCGATTTTGCAAGATTTGCAAGGGCCGAAGATTCGTTTGGGTAAATTTGAAAATGGTTCGATAGTGGTTGCTAAAGGCGATCGCTTTACTTTAACTAATCGTCAGGTTATTGGTAATCAAGAAATCAGCTGTATAACCTACGAGCATTTAGCAAAAGAAGTCCCTGTTGGTGCGAATATTCTGCTCGATGATGGACGAGTGGAAATGCAGGTTGTGGAGATAAATAAAGAAAAAGGCGATCTGCATTGTCGTGTCACGGTTGAAGGTAAACTTTCTAATAACAAAGGCGTTAATTTTCCCGGCGTTTATTTATCTATCAAAGCATTAACTGATAAAGACCGCGAAGATTTAGTATTCGGTTTAGATCAAGGTGTGGATTGGGTGGCACTTTCCTTTGTTCGTAATCCCCAAGATGTGATCGAAATTAAAGAGTTAATTTATAGTGCAGGAAAACAAGTACCAGTAATTGCCAAAATAGAGAAGCATGAAGCCATCGAACAAATGGAAGCGATTCTGGCTTTGTGTGATGGTGTAATGGTCGCAAGAGGAGATTTAGGTGTAGAACTTCCAGCTGAAGATGTTCCCGTGCTGCAAAAGCGTTTAATTGCCACTGCAAACCGCTTGGGTATTCCGATTATTACCGCTACCCAAATGTTGGACAGCATGGTGAGCAATCCTCGTCCGACTCGTGCAGAGGTATCGGATGTAGCTAATGCAATTTTAGATGGTACGGATGCAGTCATGCTTTCTAATGAAACTGCCGTCGGTAATTATCCTGTAGAAGCAGTAGCAACAATGGCACGCATTGCCAAACGCATTGAAAAAGAAGATATAGAAAATAAAAATGCACATCAAATAGGAGACCCCAGACGTTCGATTCCCAATGCAATTTCCCAAGCAGCTGGTCAAATTTCCGAACAACTCGGAGCCGCTGCAATTATGACTCTGACTCAAACCGGGGCTACTGCTCGCAATGTTTCTAAGTTCCGCCCTCGTACACCAATTTTGGCAGTCACACCTCACGTAAACGTAGCCAGACAACTGCAATTAGTATGGGGAGTCAAACCGTTATTAGTCTTAGAACTACCTTCTACTGGTCAAACTTTCCAAGCCGCTATTAATGTTGCTCAAGAGAAAAATTTACTACATGAAGGTGATTTAGTGGTAATGAGTGCCGGTACTCTGCAAGGGATTTCCGGCTCCACCGATTTGATTAAAGTTGAAGTAGTAACTGCCGTACTCGGTCAAGGAATAGGATTAGGACAAGGCTCAGTCAGTGGACGCGCACGAGTCGCTCATAGCGGTATGGATTTAAATAATTTTAATCCAGGAGAGATTTTAGTTGCCCCATCCACTAATGCCGATTTTGTCGAAGTAATTCGGAAGTCAATCGGTATTATTACTGAGGATGAAAGTCTTACTTCACACGCTGCTGTCATTGGCTTACGACTTGGTGTCCCCGTAATTGTTGGGGTCAAAAATGCAATGCAAACCATTCGAGATGGAGCTATTTTAACTATGGATATGCAGCGAGGTATCGTTTACTCTGGTGCGGTGGGAACACGATAAATATACCACCGGAGTTGGGAGTTGTAGAGACGTAGCAATGCTACGTCTGTACCGGAGTTAGGAGTTAGGAGTTAGTGGATAAACAACCATTAACTGTCAACTGTCCACTGTCAACTGTCAACTAATCAAAGATATTCTTTTAATACTTCGGTAGTTGCTTGTGCTGTTTTCTCCCAACTGAATTTATTGGCTTGCTTAAGTCCTTCAATCGAAAGTTGCGATCGCAATTGTTGGTCAGTAGCAATTTGTTGCATTGCCTCAGTAATTTCATCAATATTATAGGGATTGATGAGCATAGCGGCATTACAAGCAACTTCGGGTAAGCAGGAGAGATTGGAGGTAATTACAGGAGTACCACAAGCCATTGCTTCTAAAACTGGAAAACCAAAACCTTCCCAAAGGCTAGGAAAAACCAAAGCAATGGCTTGATTAATAATTTTTGGGAGTTCTTTATAAGCAACGTAATCAAGGAATTTTACTCGGTGCTTAATACCTAGTTCTTCAATTTGAGAATGTATCTTGGGAGTATCGCGTTTGTTAGAAGAACCTGCAAACCATAATTCGTAGTCTTGATAATTGCTTGATTGTTGTCTAAATTTAGCAAAAGCTGCTATCAGTCTGTGTAAATTTTTATGTCCGTCGTGTCTACCAATATATAAAAAATAGGGGTGATTTTGATGATTGTTTCTCACTTCATTAAGTAAACGAAAATTATTTGCATCATGGGCTAATGGAATAGGTGTAATTTTATGAGCTGGAATATGGTAAAAATCACAAATATCTTTGGCTGTAGTGTTCGAGTTACAGATAATATGTTGCGCTTGTGACAGCACTTGGGGAATATAGTAACGGTGATAATATGTTAACGGTGAAAGAGGTTTGGGGAAACGTAAAGGAATTACATCATGAACAGTAACGATGTAACGACAATTAGTATTAAGCGGTGCTTCTGGTTGTGGAGAAAATAAAAGTTTTGACTTTAACTGACGATAGATTATTGGTAATTTAAACTGCGTCCATAAAAGTCTATCAAAATGCCCTTTTGTACCTTGAGCAGGTGTAAGATTATCTGGTATTTGATAACAGTTGAAGTTTAGATAATTGTTAGTAGTTAATAGTGTAGGTTGAAGATGTTGTAAACAAGGGAAAAGATTGGTAGCATAGTTGCTTATACCTGTAGGTTTGGAAAAAACAACTGATAAATTGACCAATAATTCGTTCATTTATATATTAAAAGGGAATAGGGAATAGGGAATAGGGAATAGATAATAGGACTTTAACAGTTAGGTGTAATGATTTTTTAAAATTTAAAATTTAAAATTTAAAATTAGGATTCCTATATATTATTTGTATCATGTACGGATAATTACTCCCTTGCCGCTCTAAAATTAGCTTTCACCCTTGTTGGTACGGTTTATCCCTATGAAATCTCTTTCCTCCGTGTTCTCTGCGTTCTCTGCGGTTTTTTTTAGCTAATCTTTCAGCGGAAAAAGAGTAGTTATTATTCCCTATTCCTTATTCCCTTTATTAAAACTATTTAACCGGAGATAATATAATCTATTGATATGATGGCTTTATCTTAGTTCTTTGGCTTATTTGTTTACCATACATTAACAGACCGTAGAATTTACCAAATGCTACTTTTGGTTTAATAAAAATTAAAATCAAGGCATAGATGACAAGACGAATTAATCTAGTCATCAAAACAAAATCATTAGTATATCTTTCTAAAGTTAATAAATAACTGTAAGTGCTATGTTTTATTTTTTGGAAAACATATTTATTTGTAATTGATGAAGGCTGGTGTATTACACCAAACTCTTTAGTAACTGCAATTAAATATCCTTGATTAGCATAGCGTCTGCAAAAATCAAAATCTTCGTAATAAAGAAAGTAAGCATGATCAAATTGCGGACAATCGGAAAAATTACGTAAATTAACTATTAAACTACAACCGGAAACCCAATCACAAATAATATAAGGTGCTTTTGTATTTGTTAATAAATCTTGAGTCTTAATGGTTCCTGTTTTAGGAATGAAACTTCCCCCAGCAAACCAAATTTCATCTTCGGGTGTATGAATAATTGTACCAAGAATAGAAATTTCTGGATATGAATCGAAAAAACGATTAACTTTTTCTAAAGAATTATCTATTAAATAAGCATCTGGATTAATTATCCAAACAATAGCTTGAGAATCTTGGTTATAAATCCACTTCATTCCATAGTTACAAGCACAACCAAAGCCAATATTATATCCACAATCAAGAATCTCTACAGATTCACTCTTGAGTTGTCTAATAGAATTATCATCAGGTGAATTGTTGATGATTAGAGTTTTATACTCAATATTTTCATCAACAGGTAGAGAACGAATTAATTTTGCAATCAATTCGGTTGAATAGTAGTTAACAGTTAAAAAATAAATCACGATAGCTCAATTTGACAATCATCACCAATCATAAATCGTAAAGCTTTTGGACGACGAGGTGCGAGTGTGACTTGCGCTCGTTGTCCAATTAAACTATCTATAATTCGTTGGTGAATTCCGGATATCTTAGCACCTGCTAAAACTACACTGTGTTCTATTTCGGTATCTATTAAAACTGATTTATCAGCAATACTGGTATATGGACCGATAAAGCAATTTTCTAAATGACAATTTTTACCAATAATTACAGGACCGCGAACTGTACAATTAATTAATTTAGAACCAAAGCCAATTTGTACTCTGCCAATGACTTGACTTTGAGCATCTATTTCTCCAAAAATTGAAGTTTGCAAACTGGTATCGAGAATTAAACGATTAGCTTCGAGTAAATCATCTTTTTTACCAGTATCCAACCACCAACCTTCCAGTTGACAAGCTAATACTTGCTTTTTTTGAGTTATTAAACATTGAATAGCATCAGTAATTTCTAGTTCACCTCTTGCAGAAGGTTTTATGGAAGCAATGGCTTGGTGAATAATCTCGGAAAAGAAATAAACCCCTACTAAGGCTAAATTGGAAGGAGGAACTTTTGGTTTTTCGATTAACTCTAAAACTGTGCCGTTTTGATCAACTTTCGCCACCCCAAAGGCACTTGGATTCTCAACAGTACGCAATAATATCAATGCATCTTGATGTTGCTGTTGAAATTTTTTGAGAAAATAACTCAAGTCACCTTGTTGAATTAAGTTATCACCTAAATACATGACGAAAGGTGAATCTTTTAAGAAAGGAAGAGCTACTTTTACAGCATGGGCAAGTCCTGCCGGTTCCTCTTGTAAAATGTAGGTGATATTAGCTCCAAATTTATCCCCATTGCCGGTTTTTGCTTGAACTTCTTCTCCAGTCTCCGGTGAAATAATGATACCAATATCAGTAATCCCGGCTGTTACCATTTCTTCGATGCCATACCATAAAATAGGTTTATTTGCAACAGGTACCAGTTGTTTTGCGCCGGTGTATGTCAGAGGGCGCAGTCGAGTACCTTTACCGCCAGACAGAATTAATGCTTTCATATTATTTGGGAATGGGGAATTGGTAATTGGTAATTGGCAACTCTTAACTCCTAACTCCGGTACAGACGTAGCAATACGCCCCGTCTCTACAACTCCTA
>JACYMD010000052.1 GCA_015272215.1 Rivularia sp. T60_A2020_040
AAACAGGTTTATATATAGTTGGTGAGTTGATCATCTGCATTTCGATTGTTCGGTAATATCGAAATATATTTGTTTTAACGCGATCGCGATTTCAAGTTGTAAAAAACAGGTTTATATATAGTTGGTGAGGTGATAATCTGCATTTCGATTGTTCGGTAATATCGAAACAAAGTGGATTCAAAGTTGTTTGAAAAAGAGTTTTATATATAGTTGTTGATTCAAAGTTGTTTGAAACAGGTTTATATATAGTTGGTGAGTTGATCATCTGCATTTCGATTGTTCGGTAATATCGAATTAACTGCGATCGCGATTTCAAGTTGTAAAAAACAGGTTTATATATAGTTGTTGATTCAAAGTTGTTTGAGAAAGAGTTTTATATTAATTGAGCAGAAAAATAATTAAACTTGCTTTTCTAATTCTTCTGATACTAACTGAGTTAATTTAGTAGCAGCACCAGCTTCACCTCTAACGCTTCTTAACTTATCACGTATATCTGATAATTTTGCGGGATTTTGTAAATAATCGATCACAATATCTCCAACATCTTGGGGTTTTAACTTACCAACTAACTCCGGTACAATTTCTTTTTTTGCCCATATATTAGGCCATGCTAACAAACCTTTGCGTCGAAGAAAATACCAATTGATCAACTTAGCAAAACTAGAACCAACTAAAGGTAAATTAGCGAGTAATCCAGGAATACCATCCCAAGAACGCATTGCGTCTAATTGTTGGGTAGGAAGTAAAACAATCATTGGTACTGCTAAAGAACCGAGTTCGGCAGTATTTGCACCAACAGTAGTTAAGCAGATACTACATTTAGATAATATATCATAAGCTGGATGTTTTAAAAACAGTTCTATTTGTAAACCCGTTGTTGTTTCCAAATAAGGTTGTTCTGAATCAATTAACTTTGCAGATACTCTGCCAAAGTATTTTGACATGGGATTTTTTTCTGCCGAGGCGAAACTAGCTAAAGTTTGTAAATCTAAAGTTGGTGCGACGGGAATGACAAATTTAGTTTGTGGTAGTTTTTGATGAACGTGTTCGGCGATCGCTAAACTCAAAGGTACACCTTGAGAAAGTTTAGCAGCTTTAGAACCAGGTAAAATGCCGATTAGTTGGTAATTGGTAATGGGTAATTGGTAATTGGTAATTGCTACTCCCTCTTTCATAGAAGCTTCAGCCATCAAATCTCCGACAACGGTAAATTTGTCAATATACTTAGGACTGATTTTGGTAATAACTTGCGGTTTCATGACTGCAAAACGGTTAATTAAAGAGTGCCATCGGGGTTCCCATTCAGCATAAACAACAGTGCGATAACCCAATCTTTTGCCAATTACGACAGTAAAAAATTGGTCTCCACCTAAAAATAATACTACCCCTTTGTCTCGCCAATCCCAATTATCGGCGGTTTTCCCGGTTAGTAGAAATGGAAAAAAATTGGTTGCTGATTGTACTCTATCTACTTCTGGATAACTTAAAGCAATGTCAGCTTCTTTACCACTAGCGTTAGCACAAGGAGATAAAACAACGGAAATACGTACTTTGTCGCGGTTATTACTTAGTTTTTCTCGTAATGATTTTACTACAGGGCGTACCCAAGTTGTAATTTCACCCGGACCGTTGGAAAGAATAACAATATCAAACATCAAATTTCAGTTAACAGTAAGCAGTTATCAATCAATTGTAGGGTGTGTGACGCTTTGAGAAATTTTGAACGTGCTTACCAATAGGAATATAGCATCACGCACCAACAATACGGTAGCAATAATGATGTAATTTTATTAAATCATTTATTCTGAAAATACAAGATACATTTTAACTAAAAATAAATTTAATCATGCCCTATAGTAATTTTTCACTTTCAAGAGTAAAACGTGAATTTAATTTAACTACAGTTGAAAATCAGCGCTTTATACCAGAAATTCCGCCAATAGAACCCAGCTTTTACCTTAAAGAGGCTTTGAGCGAAGGATTACCACTCGCGATCGCAACAGGTTTGTCCTTTGGACACGCTTCGCGAACGGAAAAAGCAGGTTCGGAATTAATTATTAGTCCAATTCTAGTAGAAGTACGTAAAATTTTAGAACGCAAAGTCAGCTTTTTTTCTGGTGAAGATTTTACTGTTGCTCCGGAGTTGGATTTAGCTGGAGTTTGTGATTTTTTAATTAGTCGTTCCCCCGAACAAGTATTTATTGAAGCACCCGCAGTAGTAATTATAGAAGCGAAAAAAGGCGATTTAAAGCCGGGATTGGGACAATGTGCGGCGGAAATGGTAGCAGCACAGATTTTTAATCAGCAGAATAAAATTCCGATTACTACGATATATGGAAGTGTGACAAGCGGTACTGCTTGGAGATTTTTGAAATTGGAAGGGCAAGTACTAAATATTGATTTACAGGATTATCCGGTTCCTCCGGTGGAGATGCTTTTGGGAATGTTGGTTTGGATGGTAAGGGAAGGGTAGGAGTAATTAAACCTTACTAGACGCTGTTAGCCCAGAGCAAAGAGATAAAGAGAGGAGATATCTACACAAACGAAGTCCACTTGTGTGGGCTAATAATTTTATAACCCGTCTTAGACAACTTAATCAATATTATGGCTACGAACGTTAAACCTCTTTACCCCTTTGCGTAAACCTCTGCGCCCCTTTGCGTTAAAAAATATTCCTCATAGAGGTTAGCAGAAATAACTATTTAAATCATTAAATAACTAAATAACTAAATAACTAATAATAAATATTACAAATCATTTACGAAATGTGAGTAAGCACACCAAAAAAACGTAAAGTATTATTAAGCAAAAATTGTTTATATTTATCGATTTGTGTCAGATGGACGGCAAAACGCCCATAACTAGGCAATTTCTGATAAAAAACATTTAATGCCGAACCAGAGAACACGCATCAAAGGAGCGAGGGAACCTATGTTTACTCACGTCAAGTCCACCATTAGACATATCAAGCCAGAAAATATTCAGGGGAGACATTTAATTAAGGTGGTCTATGTCGTGTTAGAGTCCCAGTATCAGAGTGCATTATCACAAGCGGTACGGACTATAAACGATAATCATCCGAATATTGCAATTGAAATCAGCGGTTATTTGATTGAGGAACTTCGTTCTGAGGAGAATTATCGGGAGTTTCAAAGAGAGTTAGAGACTACGAATGTTTTTATTGCCTCACTTATTTTTATTGAAGATTTAGCTACTAAGGTAGTTGCGGCGGTGCAGCCTCATCGTGATAAGTTTGATGTGGCAGTGTGTTTCCCTTCAATGCCGGAAGTTATGCGTTTGAATAAAATGGGTAGCTTTTCCTTGGCGAATTTGGGACAATCCAAAAGTGCGATCGCCCAGTTTATGAAGAAGCGTAAGGAGAAATCCGGTGCTTCTTTTCAAGATGGAATGTTGAAGCTGCTGCGGACGTTGCCTTCTGTATTAAAATACCTGCCAGTTGAGAAGGCTCAAGATGCTCGTAATTTCATGTTGAGTTTCCAATATTGGTTGGGGGGTTCAGCGGAGAATTTAGAGAACTTCTTATTAATGCTGGCTGATAAATATGTCTTAAAAGATGTAGATAAAAGCAATTTTAAATCTGTAGAAGATTATCAACTGCCAGTTGTGTATCCGGATATGGGGATTTGGCATCCTTTAGCAACAACGATGTTTGAAGATGTCAAGGAGTATCTTAACTGGTATAGTAGTCGTCCAGATATTTCTTCAGATTTAAAAGATCCCTTAGCACCTTGTGTGGGTTTAGTATTGCAGCGGACGCACTTAGTAACAGGTGATGATGCACATTATGTGGCGATTGTCCAGGAATTGGAAGCGATGGGGGCGCGGGTAATTCCGGTTTTTGCTGGTGGTTTGGACTTTTCTAAGCCGGTGGATGCTTATTTTTATGAAACAAATTCTTCTTTAAAAGGAAGTAATAAGCAAGGAGCTACCCTCATAGATGCTGTAGTATCTTTGACAGGCTTTGCTCTTGTGGGTGGCCCAGCTAGACAAGACCACCCGAAGGCGATTGAGTCGTTGAAGCGGTTAAATCGTCCGTATATGGTTGCCTTGCCTTTGGTATTCCAAACTACTCAAGAGTGGATGGAAAGTGATTTGGGATTGCATCCGATTCAGGTAGCTTTACAAATTGCGATTCCCGAATTAGATGGAGCCATTGAGCCGATAATATTATCTGGTAAAGATGGTGCAACCGGAAAGGCGATCGCGCTGCAAGATCGAGTTGAAGCAGTAGCACAACGGGCAATGAAATGGGCGAATTTACGCCGCAAGCCCAAATTAAATAAGAAAGTAGCAATTACTGTATTTAGCTTCCCTCCAGATAAAGGTAATGTGGGAACCGCAGCTTATTTAGATGTGTTCGGTTCGATATACGAGGTAATGAAGGCTTTAAAAAATAACGGCTACGATTTACCTGAATTACCTGGAAGTGCCAAAGAGTTGATGGAAGAAGTCATCCACGACGCACAAGCACAGTATACAAGTCCGGAATTAAACGTTGCTTATCGAATGTCAGTTCCCGAATACGAGGAATTAACACCATATTCTCACCGTTTGGAAGAAAATTGGGGTCCACCTCCGGGACATCTGAATAGTGACGGACAAAATTTGTTGGTTTACGGGAAACATTTTGGTAATTTATTTATTGGAGTACAACCGACCTTTGGTTATGAAGGTGACCCAATGCGGTTGTTATTTTCCCGTTCTGCAAGTCCTCATCATGGTTTTGCTGCTTACTACACATATTTAGAAAAAATTTGGGGTGCGGATGCGGTACTGCACTTTGGTACTCATGGTTCCTTGGAATTTATGCCAGGAAAGCAAATGGGAATGTCGGGTGATTGTTATCCCGATAATTTAATCGGTACAATTCCCAATTTGTATTATTACGCTGCCAATAATCCTAGTGAAGCCACAATTGCTAAACGTCGCAGTTACGCGGAAACAATTTCCTATTTAACACCCCCCGCAGAAAATGCTGGTTTATACAAGGGTTTGAAAGAATTAAGCGAATTAATTGGTTCTTATCAAACTTTGAAAGATACCGGACGGGGAGTTGCGATTGTTGATACCATCATGGATAAAGCCCGGATGGTAAATCTGGATCAAGACATTAACTTACCCGCAGACAGTTGCAAAGATATGTCCGCAGAAGAGCGCGATAATATCGTTGGTAGCGTCTACCGTCGGTTAATGGAGATAGAATCGCGACTTTTGCCATGTGGATTACACGTAGTTGGTAAGCCGCCCACGGCAGAAGAAGCTGTGGCTACATTGGTTAATATAGCTGAGTTAGACCGAGAAGAATCAGAACTAATCAGCTTACCAAGGATAATTGCCAACAGTATCGGACGCGACATCGAAGAAATTTACCGCAACAGCGACAAAGGTATTTTAGAAGATGTGGAATTACTGCAACACATTACCTTAACTACCCGCGAAACTGTTGGTGCATTAGTTAAAGCGCAAATCGACGCAGAAGGTAGAGTTTCCTTGGTTTCCAAGTTGAACTTCTTCAACATGGGTAAAAAAGAACCTTGGGTAGAAGCTTTGCATCAAGCAGGTTATCCCAAAGTTGATAAAGAAGCTCTTAAACCGCTATTTGAATACTTGGAATTCTGTTTACAACAAGTTTGTGCGGATAATGAATTAGGCGCACTCCTGAAAGGATTAGAAGGTGAATACGTCCTACCTGGTCCAGGAGGAGACCCAATTCGTAACCCCGATGTCCTCCCCACTGGAAAGAATATCCACGCTTTAGACCCCCAATCAATCCCCACAATGGCAGCGGTGAAATCCGCGAAAGTGGTTGTGGATAGGTTGTTAGATAGACAAATGCGGGACAACGGTGGGAATTATCCTGAAACCATCGCCTGTGTATTATGGGGTACCGATAATATTAAAACCTACGGGGAATCACTAGCACAGATAATGTGGATGGTAGGTGTACGACCAGTTCCAGATGCTTTGGGAAGAGTCAACAAGTTAGAATTAGTACCCTTAGAAGAGTTGGGTAGACCGAGAATTGATGTTGTCATCAACTGTTCCGGGGTATTCCGCGACTTGTTTGTGAACCAAATGAACTTGTTAGATCAAGGGGTGAAAATGGCAGCGGAAGCCGACGAACCCTTAGAAATGAACTTCGTTCGTAAACACGCTCTCAAACAAGCCGAAGAAATGGGGATTAATTTGCGTCAAGCAGCAACCCGCGTCTTTTCTAATGCTAGTGGTTCTTATTCTTCTAATATTAATTTAGCGGTAGAAAACAGTACCTGGGAAAACGAATCCGAATTGCAGGAAATGTACTTGAAGCGTAAATCCTTTGCATTCACCGCAGATAATCCCGGAATGATGGAGAATTCGCGAGAAATCTTTGAAAGTGCGTTGCAGACAGCTGATGTCACCTTCCAAAATTTAGATTCCTCCGAAATTAGTTTAACCGACGTTTCCCACTACTACGATTCCGATCCGACAAAAGTAGTAGCTAGTTTGCGGAAAGATGGTAAAAAGCCAGTTGCGTATATGGCAGATACTACTACAGCAAATGCTCAGGTACGTACCTTATCAGAAACCGTGCGTTTGGATTCGCGAACTAAGTTGTTGAATCCGAAGTGGTATGAAGGAATGTTATCTCACGGTTATGAAGGAGTGCGGGAGTTATCCAAGCGCTTGGTTAATACCGTCGGTTGGAGTGCAACAGCAGATGCTGTGGATAACTGGGTTTATGAGGATACCAACGAAACCTTTATGAAAGATAAGGAAATGCAGGAAAGATTGCTTAACTTAAATCCTCATTCTTTTAGGAAGATGGTAACTTCATTGTTGGAAGCTAATGGTAGGGGTTATTGGGATACTGATGAAAGTAACTTGGATAAGTTGCGGGAATTGTATCAGCAAGTTGAGGATAAGATTGAGGGGATTGAGTAGGTAGAGATTTAATTTTTAGTTTTTTTAACCCGTCTTTGTGCGGGTTTTTTTTGTTTTTTAACGCAGAGGGGCGCGGAGGTTTACGCGGAGGTTCGCGGAGAGGATAATTAAGGGAATGTATCTTATCGGGTGTTGTTAGCAAATGCATTCATCACCCTTTAATTTAAGTTGATTATAATTAATACAAATAATAAGGAATACATAATGAGTATTACACCTAAAGGAATGAGTGTATTAGAATTATATCGTCTCTACAGAGAAAATAATCTCATTGTAAATCGTAGATATCAACGTAAACTAGTATGGGGTAAGTCAGAAAAAGCCTCTTTAATACAAAGCATTCTTTTAAAATATCCGATTCCACTAATATTGTTTGGAAAATTTAAAGAAGGAAAGGATATGTATGAAATAATTGATGGTATGCAAAGATTAAATGCTATTTTTAGTTTTATTGAGAATCAATTTTCTATAGGTGATAAATTTTTTGATGTTACACAACATCCTTTAGCTAATGAATTAAGCAATCAAGGAATCTTTAAAAAAAACAATACTAATGCTGATAATTTATTAAATGCTCAAGAGTGCGTGGATTTTTTAGAATATTCATTAGCAGTTACTATCTACGAAACAAATAGTAAAAAAGATATAGAGGATGTGTTTAATAGGATTAACTCTAACGGAAAACATTTATCAGCTCAGGAAGTAAGACAAGCTGGAGTTACAAGTAACTTTGCAGAATTAGTTAGATCGCTGGGTTCGGAAATCAGAGGTGATGTATCAAGAGAAATTATTCCTCTTACAGAAATGCCTGAAATTAGTATTGATTACAAATCGATTGATTTAGGATATGGTGTTCTTGCTGAAGATACATTTTGGTGTAATCAAGGTATTATTAAAAATTCTGACCTAAGAGAGAGTACAGATGAACAATTGTTGGCAGATATAATACTTTCTATAGCTTTAGAAAAACCCTTTGCAGCAAAAAAAGAGAATTTTGATTCTTATTATGGTAAAGGGGATACAGATAAATCAGATGAAATAGAGCTAGCAGTCAAACGCTATGGGACAGAGAATCTCAGACAAGATATCAAAGCAACATTATCACATCTTCAAAATTCTATAAATTCACTAACATCAAAAGAATTAGGAAATGATCAAAAAAACTATCTCAGAAGGATTCTTAGTCGTGATGGAGGAGTTAGTAATCCAGTAAAAGAGCCTTTTTATACATTATTTATGGCTTTTTACGATTTAATAATCAAAGATTCTAAGGAACCTTTTGACTATCAAGGAATTTTTAATGCTGTAACGGGACTTATGGAAAAAATTCAAGTAAGTTCTAGTATTACAACAGACAAAAGAACCAAAAATATAAATCTTACTAAAGGATTAATTCAAAATTATTTTAAATCATCAAAATCTACAACTCGTAGTAGTGGCTCTTATGCCATAGATTTAGAAAATTATTTAAGGCGTTCAAAAACGGAAGCTCCAAATTATGATTTTAAACAAGGATTACTTTCATTAAATTCTTCAAGTCGTGTTTTTGATAGCAATTGTTTCAATAAAATTTGTCAAAATATTGCGGCTATGGCAAATTTAGGCAAGGACAAAAAAGGGTATATTTTTTTGGGAATATCCGACACAGAGAAAGATACAAAGCTAATTGAAAAACTTGACAAAATATCTGCGCCTACTTTTTTCCCATTTGCTATTGTCGGAATAGAAAGAGAAGCAAGAATTCAAGGCATAACATTAGATCAATATATGCTGCAAATTAGCAGAAAAATTAGAGAGTCTAAATTGCCTGAATGGCTGAAAACGAGTATTAATACTGCATTAACTCCCATTACATATCATGACCATACAGTATTAATGATTGAAATAAAAGCAGGTAAAGAACCTGTCTGGTATGAAAACAAACTCTACATAAGAGATGGACATGAAAAACAACCTCAACAGTTATCTGGGGAAAAAATTAGTGCTGTATATAGCTTATTTTAATAACAATATATGTATGTATTGAGTAGATAGTTGTAGGTTGGGTTAGACACGATTTGCAAATTGAACTTCAAACGAAAATCTATTCCCTTGTGTCGTAACCCAACATTACGATTGTGGATAAACAATACTATCGCAGCGAGAATGTGAGATATTGTGTAAAACTGATAACTCAATGTTGGGTTACGGCGCAATTTAATTCCTAATCACAATTTATATTTTCCGTGCGCCGTGAAGCCAACCTACAATCTATTACCGTAGTTTTAAGTAAAAATAAAAATAGCGATACGCGAAGCCATGCCGCAGGCTTATCGCCATTATCTGATATCGTTTAATGATATCATCTATAATAAAGTTAGGAGTATTCCTAATGGATCTGAATAATAAGCAACGTAAAACGTTAGAGTTGGTTTTTACAGATCCAATACCTGCGAATATTCTTTGGAACGATATTGAAAGTTTATTTGTAGCCTTGGGTGCTGATATAATAGCAGTTTTCAGTTGAGTCCAATACACTCCCAACCTCACCCCTCTGCTTCCACCCCTCTCCTTGTTAAGGAGAGGGGAAGGGGGTGAGGTTCATCCATATTCTATCCAAGCGAAAACCGCTATAGTCAAGGAAAAGGTTCGCGGGTGCGGGTTAAATTGAATGAAATAAAAGCTGTTTTTCATGAACCGCATCCTGAAAAAGAAACTGATAAAGGAGCCGTTAAATCCGTCAGAGAATTTTTAGTTAAAGCAGGAATCGAACTATGATTACTTATAAAGGCTATACGGCAATTATCGAAGTAGATACAGAAGCAGAAATACTATTTGGTAGAGTTATTGATATTAATGATGTCATAACTTTTAAAGCAAAAACTATTGAAGAAGCGCGTCAAGAGTTTCATAATTCAGTTGATGATTATCTTGCTTATTGTGAAGATTTAGGTGAAGAACCCGATAAACCTTTTTCTGGAAAACTTCCTTTCCGCACAACTCCAGAAAATCACCGCAAGATTTTTATTGCAGCGAAAAAATCAGGGTTAAGTATTAATGCTTGGATGGATGAAGTATTAGCGAATGCTGCGGAAAAGTTTATCAATGCTTAGCTTTTGCTGGGAACTGCTATATATTTTCGTGTGCCGTGAAGCCAACCTACAATCTGGAATACAGATGAAAGTAACTTGGATAAGTTGCGGGAATTGTATCAGTAGGTAGAGATTTAATTTGTATGTTTTAAGTCCGCTATTTCTGCGGGTTTTTTATTTTTTAAACGCAGAGGGGCGCAGAGGGAAGGCGCGGAGGTTAGGGGAGGAAAAGGTGGTTATAATATAAGTGATTTGAGTTCAAGATTAATAAGTGATAATTGAACACTAATTTGAAAAATGTCTGAAATATATCAAGTTATTGAAGAAGCATTTAAAAAACCAATGGTTTCCTACGAGCCATCAAGACAATCACTCAAAGCTTGGGTAATGTTTTGTTTGCGAGATAAGGGTTTTAAGGTAGTTTATGCACAAAATGCAGACTTTGCAATTGAAAGAAAAGGTGAAAAATTTTATTTTAAAGTTGCCGATACTCGCGAAAATTTGGATCAGCAATTCAACTGGGTAGTCTGGGATAGTAACGCTAAAACTGCGATCGCAATTCCCGCTGAGTAAAGATGGGGGGATGGGGAGACAAGGAGACAAGGGGACAAGGGGATGGGGGAAATGAATAAAAACTGTCAACTGTCAACTGTCAACTGTTAACTTGTTTTTCAAATATCATTAAATGCTGCTGGGGAAGCAATTCTTTGGTTTCTATCCAAGTTAATCCTACAGCTTTCATTTCTTTTTTGACTTGTTTTTGAGTCATTTTATGTAAGCGTTTGATAGCAAGAAAAGGATTTTCACCGCGATATTCTACTAATACTGCTTTACCTCCTGGTTTAAGGGATTTTACAACCCCTTGCATAACTTCCTGTGGATATTCAAACTCATGATAAGCATCTACCATTAATGCTAAATCCACACTTTTAGGTGGTAAATTAGGATTAGTAGGTGTCGCTAAAATCGGCTCCACATTAGTAATATTTGTTTCTTTTTTATAAAAATTGATCACATCCAACATTTCCGGCTGAATATCTACAGCAAACACCTTTCCATCGGACACTCTAGGAGCTATACGAAAACTCATATAGCCAGTACCAGCACCGATATCCGCCACGATATCGGTATCTTTTAAGTCAAGAGCGCTGGCTATTTTGCTCGGTTGTTCTTGAGCTTCACGGGTAGGTCTTTCCAACCACATTGCACCTTGATGTCCCATCACCTGAGAAATTTCTCTACCCATGTAAATTTTACCAATACCATCTGAACTAGCAGCTTTCTGTTGATAAATATTATTAGACGTATTATTTGATGTATTAGCAAATGCTGCATTAATCGGATCAAAAAGCAACCCGAACAACATAATCAAAATAATTGCAGCAAAACGTAAATAATTTAAAAAATCTAATCTGTAATTACGATTCATATTATTTAAAATGGTAACTTTTAACTATCAACTGTCAACTGTCAACTGTCAACTATCAACTGTCAACTGTCAACTGTCAACTGTCAACTGTCAACTATCAACTATCAACCGATTACAAAAGGGTCAATATCAGGATAATTCCATTGGTGTCCAAAACGTTCGGCGACAAATGGTTTAACAACAAACTTTACAGGATTACCCGCTTTAACGTCAATTCGTATCCCCGAATAAGCATAGCGTTCTAATGATTCGTAACCTTTGTGACCGATAAATAATAAAGAATCAGCAACTTTACGGATAGGACTACCGGGGATATAATCAAAAGTTTCCATTAATTCCGGTCCAGTTTTTCGCTGACGACGGGGATAATGACCGCTGCCACCGCTGATGATACAATTAATGTGAGAATCAGCTTGTCCTGTATCTGTGGTATAAAGATGCTCCAAACAATGGGCGTGTCCGTTTAAAATTAAATCAACAATAGGGCGATAGGCTCCGTCTGATGCCTTGGACATATCGCCATTCAAATTACCGATAGATTGAGCAACTTGATCGAATACCCACCGTAGACGACGACGAACAGCAAGGGTTTGGGCTTGATACCACTTACTTGCTTCAGTAACATAGGGTGGATGGTGAAAATAAACGATGCGAGCGCGAACTTCAGAATTATTCCAAGATTCAATTAACCTTTGTTTAAGCCATTCAAGTTGTTCAAAATCAACATTGGGATCATGAGATGCGAGTTGTTTTTCAATATCAACTTTGACTTCATTAATTTGACTTAAAATTGCTTCGAGTGCATCGCTTTTTTGAGCATCTTCGGGATTATCCAAGTCAAGTTGATCGTATTCTGCTAAAATCTGCTGTTCTTGCACATCTATCTCATCACGACGCTCAATCAAAGCTTTTCGGCGCATATCTCCTTGTGGCGTTTCTGGTATCGGAGAAGGTTCATTAATAGTATTTGAGTCAAGAGCAAAAAAGTCAATACCGCCGTAACGAAACGTATAATAACGATTTGGTAAACGGGTAAAATGTCCGGGTTGGTAACGCAAACAGCGTCCGTTATTGGTTTTAGCGGTGTAATGTTTGTCTAAGTGAAGTTCTAATTTTTGCTGTTGATTGAACCGTGCTAAATAGTCAAGAAATGCCTTTGCATAAGCATCTCCTTGTTCTGAACCATGCCAACCAATTTCAATATCCTTATAGCGTAATAAACGACGTAACTGTAGCGTCGGTCCCATCATTACGCGATACATCAAGGGTACATCATAATAATCGTGATTCCCCAAAGTCGTGAGAATTGGGGTATCGAATACCATATTGTCGTAAGTAATATTTTGGGGATTTTCACCACCCCGCAAAAACTCGCGATAAGGTTCGATAAAATTTGATGGGTAATACTCGCGGGAACCCACAGTATAAATTACATCACCAGTGTGCAAAACAAACCGACATTCATCGCGGTGCTGAAGCATCAATTTGGCAATTTCTCGTTGGGGATGATGTCCATCTTGACAAGTTGTACCGCTGTCACCGATAACCATAAAAGAGAATTCCTCACTATCCTCCTTACCGTCATCGATCACCATACTGGTTTGATCGATTCCTCGTTGGACAATACTTTGATGCTGCCATTGTACCCGTTGCTTCATTTTCTCAATTTTTACGGGAATCGTCGGTTCCAATATCAAATCCATCGTTTATTACTCCGGGTAAAGCACGCAAAAGTATTGTAACCAATTGTTACGTTGTAGGGAAGACTAATCAATTTTGGATTTTGGATTTTGAATTTTGGATTAGGAGTTAGTAATTTTGAATTAGTAATGCTCTTTGGTTTGTTATATCTTGCACTGTACGCATAATTAACTAGATAATAAAAAATAGAAATAAAAATATAACTAACATAAACCTGTAATAGTTTAGTCCATTTTAATGGAATGAGGGCTATCAGACTGGGATTTGCAATCCCAGGCGGTTAAGAATTAAGTCAAACAATTAGTAATTATTTTGACGATAGCTTTTTATAGTGCAAGAGATGAAGTTCCTAAATCCCATCTTCACTTATAACCTTGCGCTTGCAAGGAAAACAGCGTCGCATACCTTCCCTTAGCTTGTAATAACTCTTCGTGGGTTCCGGTTTCCAAGATTTGACCTTGTTCAATGACGATGATTTTGTCAGCCATTCTGACTGTAGAAAAACGGTGAGATATTAAGAATACCATTTTATCTTTAGTTAAGCTGCGAAAACGGTCAAAAATTTCGTATTCGGCTTGAGAATCAATTGCGGAAGTGGGTTCATCTAATACGAGTATATCGGCGCTATTTCGCATAAAAGCGCGAGAAAGGGCGATTTTCTGCCATTGTCCGCCGGAAAGTTCTTGTCCTGACTTAAACCAACGTCCTAATTGGGTTGTAAAATTATCGGGTAATTGTTCGATAAAGGGTAATGACATTCCTTTTTTCGCGGCAATTTTCCATGCTGTTTCATCTGATAATTTTTCCACATCACCGACACCAATATTTTCACCAACGGTAAATTGATAGCGAACGAAATTCTGAAAAATTACTCCAATTCTGCGTCGTAATACATCTAAATCCCACTCTTCTAAATTCAATCCATCTAATAGAATCCTTCCCGATTCTGGAGTGTAAAGCCGAGTCAGTAATTTAATTAAAGTAGTCTTTCCCGAACCATTTTCACCGACAATTGCAAGTTTTTCTCCCGGTTGTAAATGTAGCGAAATATTTTTTAAAGCCGGTTTTGTACTTCCAGGATAAGTAAAAGAAACATTTTCAAAACGAATTCCATCTTGTGAATTTATTCCTTTAATTGCTCTACCGTAACTTGTGGGAACTTCTTCTTCTAAAAATTCGTAAAGATTGGAAAGATACAAGTTATCTTCATACATTCCACCGATAGAAGTTAAAGCAGTCGAAAAAGTAGTTTGTCCCTGACGAAATACGGTAAGATACATTGTCATATCTCCCAAGGAAATCCTGCCCGCAATTGTTTCTAATACAATCCATCCATAAGCAACGTAAAAAGTTGCAGTACTCAATAAACCTAATAAGTAACTCCAAAAACCGCGCTTAATTGTTAAATCGCGGTCTTCTCCGTATAATTGATCAAATAAGCTACGGTAACGACTCAATAACATATCACCCAGTTGATAAAGTTTCACCTCCTTGGCAAAATCTTCTCTCGCAGCCAGCGTCTCTAAATAGTGCTGCTGCCGGGTTTCTGGCGCTCTCCAACGAAATAAACGAAAAGCTTCCCCAGCAAAGCGGGTTTCCGCAATAAACGCAGGTATAGCGGCTAAAATTAATACTATTACAGCCCATAAAGAAAAGCCAAATAGCAAAGCGCCGTAAGTAAACAGTGATAAAGCACTTTGCACCAAACCAAAAGTACGATTAACTAAAGAAAGTGGACGACTAGAAGCTTCGCGTCGCGCATTGGTCATTTTGTCGTAAAATTCTGAATCCTCAAACTGTGGTAGTTCTAAACTGAGTGCTTTTTCCAGAATCAGTTCGTTGACTCTTTGCCCTAATAATACCCGTAACAGCGACTGAGTAATACTAAGCCCGCGCTGACTAAGAGCGAGTATTGCTACAGCAACAGCTTCCAATCCCACGTACATTAAAGCAAGAGAATAACTTGAATTATCTTGTAGAGAAGATAAATTCCGGGTTTGAACAACAGCATCGACAATTAATTTACCAATATAAGCAACAGCAGCGGGTAAAAGTCCGGCAACTAAAGTTAAAATTGCCAGAATAATTGTCAAAGTCCGGTTAGTAGTCCAAACTAAGTTTACAGCTCGTCCGCTGTAGCGAAATACAGCGAAAGATTGCTGTATTGTTTTAGATATTTTGCGAATCCTCATTATTTAGAATATAGCGCAAAATCAGTAATCCTTGCTAAGGAAGATGGAGGATTAAGATTTTTTAACGCAGAGTGACGCAGAGTATATCGCAGAGGTATACAGAGGAAATTTATTTTCTTGATTGTGGTTGAGGGGTGTTTCTAATTGGTGAAGTTGGATTTCTACGTACTAAAATTAAGGGAATACTTAATAGACCTAGTAGCATTAAAACACTACTTAGAAACCATATTAACAAACGATTGGGTCGGTAATCTGCTTGCTCAATTTGCCTAAACACTACATTGTAGTGTAAAACGGCTAAAGCAATAACTAAAATACCAACAATGATTAAAGTTAATCCTAAATTTTGATAGTTAAAAACAGGATGATTTTCTACTATTTGTTGAGTAGTTGCAGTTTGTAATTGACGTAAAAATAAACCAAATCTAGCTATTGCTAAACCAAATCCGATTAAAGAAATTGATGTTCGTAACCAAGCTAAAAAAGTGCGCTCGTTTGCTAGATGTTCTCGGAGACGGCTCTCTCTATTTGGGTTTGCCATTATTAAGTATAAGTTACTGGATTTTTTCTAATTTTACAAGTAAAGTGAATTACAGCATATTTCATCTTTATGAGGGATATATGGACGGGCAGAGATGCCAATCCCACGCATTGTTTTATATGATAAAACTGTACCTTATTTATCTGTAAAATCTTGTAAATCGGTTTAAGTTATCAATAATTGTAGAATGAAGTTATTGCAGTAAAATGATAATTGAACCTTGATTTATTATGTATATTCGTAAAACTTTATCTTTACCCGATATCCAACTTTCTTACTTGGAATGGAACCAAGGAAAAGAACCTTTATTATTACTCCACGGTTTAGCTGACAATGCTTTAGTTTGGTCTAGTTTGGGCGATTATTTAGCAGCAGATTATCATATAATTGCTCCAGATATGCGCGGTCATGGTAACAGTAGTAAACCGGAAAATGACTACACTTTTGATAGTGTTATTGCGGATTTAGCAGCTTTAATGGATAATATGGGATGGGTAAATGCTCATGTTGTAGGGCATTCCTGGAGTGGTAAATTAGCTTGTATTTGGGCAACTAAGAATCCCCAGTATTTGAAAAGTATGGTATTAGTAGACCCAATTTTTATCTGGAAAATGCCCGATTTGATCAAATTGACTTTCCCAATTTTATACCGTGTTTTACCTTTTCTCAAAGGAATGGGACCTTTTGATAGTTATGAAGCAGCGGAAAAACAAGCACAAAAGTTAAATCAATATCGAGATTGGACAACTTTACAAAAACAAGTTTTTCAAGCCAGCATTGAACAAAAAGTAGATGGTAATTGGGGTAGTAAATTCACTATAGCTGCACGAGACGGCATTTTTGAGCAAGTTATGCGGATACCCGGATTCACGAAACCAGTGAATATTCCAACTCTATTTGTACAACCACAAAAAGGAGTGAATCGTCAAGATTGGCAATTAAAGCCTTACAAAACTTATTTAAAAAACTTACAAATATCCCAATTACCCGGAAATCATTGGTGTTTTATGACTCAACCGGAATCTTTTAATCAGACGATAAAAACTTTTATTAGGTCAAAGGTAAAATAAAGGTTAACTATCAACTATCAACTGTCAACTGTCAACTGTCACGCTCCCATTCCGGAATATTTTTTCAATCCTTGTCTCCACATAATCCGATTGATTCCTAGAAATAGTAAAAACCAGCCTGTGGTTGCTAAAAATCCTCTGGGGATATTGGTTGGTAAACCGACTAAAATACTCACGGGAAAGTCAATTAAATAAGGGAATGGTGTTAGTAATACTATCTGTCTAACTGGTTCGGGAAATACTTCTAATGGTGCTATAGTTCCCGATAAAAATAGATAGAATAGAAACCAAAAATCGTGTAAAGCATATGCTCTTTCTGTCCAAAATGCGAACATAGCAAAGGTGTATTGAATCACAAAACGTAGAGCAAAAGCCATTGCTGAAGCTAGAATAAATAATACTACTTGTGTAAAACTTGGTATCCAAAAAGCTTGGGGATAAAGTGCAAAAAATAGTATTATTAAAAATATTGCAAAGGGTATTCGAGCAACTCTTTCTCCAAGATGAGATGTTACATGATGCCATACTGGATCTAAAGGTTGTAACAAACGGGGTGAAAGTTTACCTTCTACAACTTCTTTTTCAAATTCCCAAATTACCCAAACCACTGTTAATTGTCTGACTAAAAATACTGCCAGAAAATAACGCGCAAATTCTGTTGGAGATAAACCAAATTGTCCTTCTTGGGCAGCTTCTGTCCAAACTCCCATCATGATTATAGGCAGCGAACCCGTCAAAACCCATAAAATTAGTTCGGCGCGGTATTCTACCATGTAGGCATAGTATACCGTAAGTAGGGTGACTGCTTTTCTAATAATCTGTTTCATGATGATGCTAGTTATTTTTGTAAACTATCTATAGGAATAGTTGTTTAACGTGGCTTCGATTAGAAGTCGGGTTTTTTTATAAATATTCTCTGTTTCTAGAGACATTTATCCTAAAAGCCTGACTTCTGTAATATTCGTGGAATTTACGTTTGTTTAGGGAGAGAACTTATAACATAAAAGAAGGGAATTATAGATCAATACGGTTCAGTTAAGGTTGTCTGTCAATCAATTTATTGAGAACCAAGACTTGGGGGATTCTCCCCCAAACCCCTGATTGGGGGACGGTTGCGTCCCCCAAACCCCCTCCAAAAAAGTCGATCTGTTTTGTTTGC
>JACYMD010000097.1 GCA_015272215.1 Rivularia sp. T60_A2020_040
GGTAATTGGTAATGGGTAATTGGTAATGGGTAATTGGTAATTGGTAATGGGTAATTGGTAATGGGTAATGGGTAATTGAAATCCGTGAAATCCGTGAAATCCTTTGAAATCCGTGATTAAAATGGGTAATGGGTAATAGTCATTGAAGAGTGATTACTGTATGACGCTACCGCGCCACGCTGCGCTATCACTGTTAACTGTTAACTGAAAAGAGAGGGGAAAATGGCACACACAATTATTACCGATGTTTGTGAAGGAGTTGCGGATTGCGTAGATGCTTGTCCAGTTGCTTGCATTCATCCGGGGCCGGGTAAAAATGTTAAAGGAACTGATTGGTTTTGGATTGACTTTGCTACCTGTATTGACTGTGGTATTTGCATCCAAGTTTGTCCTGTAGAAGGAGCCATCGTTCCAGAAGAACAGCCGGAATTGCAAAAAACACCGCAATCATTAATGTGAGGAAAAGAAATCGGGTTTTGATCAAGGTTGTCTGAGATTACGGATATTTATCCTAAAAACCCGACTTCTGTCATAAAAAATAATTATCCCCTCCACAGAAGCCTTGCGGAGGGGATTTAGATTTACTTATATATTGATTCGACAACAACAAGTAATTTTGCTTGTTTAGTCATCCTTGGGGTATATCTTGCGGTGGAATTTTATCTGGTGATGTTTCTGCCGGGGGAGCAAGTTCAGCATCAGGGGCGATTTCTTCTACCGGGGGTATAGTTTGTTGTTCTGAATTAGCATCTTGAGCAGCCGCTTCTACAAGCTCTTGGGTTGGAGGTTCTGGTGGAATAAGCTCTGGAATAGTTTCGCTTGTAGCTATGTTATCAGTATTATCCACAATAACTACAGATGCATTACTTACTGGAGTTTGTATTTCAGGAACTTGATCAATCGCGTCAACTAAAGATTTGCCTATTGTTGCAGCATTCGTTTCCTCAGTTGTGGAAGTTGTAGATTGAGTTTGAGAAACTTGTTGTTTTTTTCCAGGTAAAATATTGCTTACAGTCCGAACCAATCCGGAGAAACGTTCTTGCAGGGAAATATTACTTTTCACCGCTTCAACACTGGGTACCGGGGTTTGCTGCATTGCGGGAGTAACTTGACGACGCAACGAAAAAGTTTGCAGCCCAAACCAAACTAATAAAGCAACCGCAGCCAATTGACCTAAGAAAAACCATCCACCGATACGCGGCGTAAACACCCATAATACAAGGGCGTAAAATAATCCTACACCACTCCAGATGAAATCATTTTTGCGGTGAACTTCAGGAAAAAAGAAAGCCGTCAGGTAGATTGCTAAACTGCCAAAGCCGACTATTAGCGCCAGGATATGTGTCATAAGAATTTTAGATTTTAGATTTTGGATTTTGGATTAGGAATTAGGAATTAGGAATTAGGAATTAGGAATTAAGACCACCGGAGTTAATAGTTATTTATCCCAATGCCCAATGCCCAATTCCCAATGCCGAGTTTTCTATTCACAACATTACAACTTAGCGAATTTTGCAAGTAAAATGTTGATTGATATACAAATTAGAAAAAATTATGTGTATCCATAATGCATTTTTAGTCTTTAAATAAACTCTTAATGTCTTCTTTAGGAGTGAACCGAAATTATCGGACTACCCTAAGAGATAAAAGAAACGATTTGCAAGAGTTAGCCAGAAAAAATTTATGACACTACAAAGCTTTGGTGTGATTGGATTAGCTGTTATGGGAGAAAACATCGCTCTGAACGTAGAGCGTAACGGCTTCCCAATCGCAGTTTATAACCGCTCGCGTGAAAAAACTGATGCGTTTATGAAGGAACGCGCCCAAGGTAGAAATGTAAAAGCTGGGTATACCTTAGAAGAGTTTGTGGGTTTATTAGAACGTCCCCGCAAAATCTTGGTAATGGTGAAAGCTGGTAAGCCCGTTGATGCGGTAATTGACCAACTCAAACCATTGTTGGATGAAGGTGACATCATTATCGATGGTGGTAACTCCCTATACGAAGATACCGAACGACGCACCCGCGAACTAGAACCCCAAGGTTTTCGCTTCATTGGTATGGGTGTTAGTGGTGGTGAAGAAGGAGCGCTCAATGGACCTTCTTTGATGCCTGGAGGTACCGAAAGCTCTTATCAGTATCTATCCCCCATTTTCACAAAAATCGCGGCTCAGGTTGACGACGGTCCTTGTGTTGCCTATTGCGGTCCTGGTGGTGCCGGACATTATGTCAAAATGGTTCACAATGGTATTGAGTATGGCGATATGCAGTTAATTGCAGAAGCCTACGATTTATTGAAAAATGCCGTAGGTTTAGATCACAATCAGTTACATGAAGTTTTTGCCCAGTGGAATACCACTGAGGAATTAAATTCATTCTTGATTGAAATTACTGCTGATATTTTCCCCTACATTGACGAAGAAACTGGTTTACCTTTGGTAGATTTAATTGTTGATGCTGCCGGACAAAAAGGCACCGGACGTTGGACGGCAGTAGATGCACTGAATTTAGGTGTACCAATTCCTACGATTATTGCAGCAGTAAACGCCCGGATTATGTCATCCTACAAGCAAGAAAGGGTGGCAGCATCTAAGGAAATTGCAGGTCCTAGCGGTAAGTATGAAGGCGACACCAAGAAGTTTATCAATATGGTGCGCGATGCTCTGTATTGTTCAAAAATCTGCTCCTACGCCCAAGGTATGGCACTGTTGTACAAAGCTTCCCAAGAATTTAACTACAATTTGAATCTTGGTGAAATGGCACGGATTTGGAAAGGTGGCTGTATCATTCGGGCTGGATTCTTGAACAAAATCAAGAAGGCGTTTGACCAAAATCCTTCACTGCCTAATTTATTGTTAGCCCCTGAATTCAAGCAGACTATTCTTGATAGACAAGATGCTTGGCGCGAAGTTATCATTACCGCAGCTAAATTAGGAATCGCTGTTCCCGCATTCAGCGCTTCTCTAGATTACTTTGATAGCTACCGACGCGAAAAATTACCTCAAAACCTCACTCAGGCACAGCGCGACTATTTCGGAGCGCATACCTATGAGCGTACTGACAAGGAAGGAACTTTCCACACTGCATGGGTTCCCATTGATGAAGCTACTGTTAGCAATAAATAAGAAGTCAAAATGGACTAATTGTCAATAGTAATTATGTACCGATAAATAAGATTTTTATGGCTCTGAGTTTCAGAGCCTTTTTTTTGATTAAAAATTGGGTATTCGTTAATACGGTTCAGTTAGCGCGGTAGCCACAATATAGCAAATTTCAGTTGAGTCCAATACACTAAAACCTCACCCCCTTCCCCTCTCCTAATATACGGAGAGGGGTGCCCGGAGGGCGGGGTGAGGTAAAATTTGTATTGCACCCAAGTGAAAACCACAATATTCCCTGTTCCCTATAGAATAGATCAATTTTTCTGGAGGGGGTTTGGGGGACGCAGCCGTCACCCAATCGGGGGTTTGGGGGAGAATCCCCCAATCCCGTGGTTGGTTTTTAACGAATCAATAAGAAACAACCTTAACTGAACCATATTCGGGTATGGGGCAAAATTAATCACTAGCGTGGTACTAACTACGTTGTAAATTTAAGATTAATAGTTATCCACGTATAATTTACTTTTATGACTGCTGTATTAAAAAATCAACAGGGTTCTATTGGTGTTGCTGTAATCGGGACGGGATTCGGTCAAAAGGTTCATATACCCGGATTGCAAGCACATTCACGCACTCAAGTGGTTGCGGTTTATAATCAAGATTTAGATAAAGCTTCACATATTGCCCAATCTCATAATATTCCCCACGCTGGCGATCGCCTTACAGATATTCTGCAATTACCCGAAGTGCAAGCAGTTACCATCTCAACACCACCATTTCTTCATTACGAAATGGCAAAACAAGTAATAAATGCCGGAAAACATTTATTATTGGAAAAACCAGTTACTTTAAATGCTACGGAAGCTAAGGAACTTTATTATTTAGCTCAAGAAAAAGGTGTAGTTGCCACTGTAGATTTTGAATTTCGCTTTGTACCGGGATGGCTATTGTTTTGCGAATTGCTGGCTCAAGGATATGTCGGTAACAAGCGTTTAATTACAATTAACTGGTTCGGTTGTTCTCGTGCTAATCCAGAACGTGCTTGGAATTGGTATTCTCAAAAAGAAAAAGGTGGTGGTGCTTTGGGTTCTTTGGGTTCCCACAGCTTTGATTATATTCACTGGTTATTCGGGGAAGTACGTCGAATTAACGCTCACTTTACAACGGCAATTCCTCAAAGACTGGATGTGACAACCGGGGAATTAAAATCGGTAGATACAGATGATACCTGTATGCTGATGTTGGAGTTAACTGATGGAACTCCTTGTCAAGTTTCTATTAGTGCAGTAATTTATGCACCACGTACTCATGTGATAGAAGTTTACGGGGATGAAGGAACTTTAATCTTAGCTAGTGAAAATCAAAAAGATTATGTACATGGATTTCGGGTTTGGGGTGCTAAAGCAGGTAAACCAATTGCAGAAATCGAAATTCCTAATCGCTTGACATTTCCTAAGAATTATGCTGATGGACGTATTTCGGGATTTTTGCGAGTAGTAGATCAATGGGTTGAAGCAATCATCAGCGGAGAATCCATCACACCATCTTTACGTGAAGGAGTTTATTCTCAATTGTTAATGGATAAATCTCATGAATCTAATGAAACATCTAATTGGGTAAATGTACCAAGTTTGGATGAGTTTCTTTGAGTGTCCACAACCGCCGGGGAATCCAATTCCCCGACTACATAAAGCGGTTTTTTACATCTGATGTGCGAGTATGAGGAGTAACAACTGAGTTCACTGTTGATTGCTCGCTGTTTGCTAGCGACGGTAAAATTCAACGATGTTTTCCCCGATTTTTACATCATAATTACCGAAAAAATCATGACCTAAAAGTCCGATTTCAGCTTTGGGAGCTATTGCTACTTGAATATTATTAACCGATTGTCCCCCCACACCAATTGATTGCACCTGACCTGTATTTAACTTAATAATTGAACCATCGGCAATCCTAGCTTGAAGAGTACCCGAAGGCTTGATTTGTAAAGCGTTTGCCATTGATTGAGTAATTAAAGTCCCACTAGCACCCGTATCAACAATCATTTCAAAAGTTTTTTTGCCGTTGAATGTCACATCGATGACAGGAGTTTTACCGCTACGACGTTTAATAGGAACTCGAAAAACTCCTGTATCTAGAGGTTTGACTGGTGTAATACCGCAAAGGCTTCCTAAGTCAATAATTTTACCATCTGCGGTAGTCATAAAACAAGCTCCAGGGTCTTGAGCTTTTGCGGTATTATTGAAAACTAAAATTATAATAGTGGGAATGATTGTAATTTTGGTAATCCACTGACTGAAAAAAGGTTTCATATATTATTTTCCTAATTTTCTCTGATCTACTTATCATTAGAGTACCCACTCAAAAATCAAAATTTAGCCAGTATTATGTAAAAGTATATTGAAGTAAAAATATTTGGGTATAGTACAAGCAGTCTTGAAAAAAATTCCATATTTGATGTTTACTATTTTTTGATTTGCTTAAAATTAATTAAGAGTGTTGCTAAATTATTACTTAATCGAAACTTAAATATATATTAATCAGATGAACAATCCACATAAGATATATACACCAGGTTGGTCTTTAGAAAAAAGAGACCCTAAATTTATTGAATTATTTATGCCGATTTGGGAGTGGTTTTACCGCTACTATTTTCGGGTTGAAACTGATGGTTGGGAAAATATTCCTCCAAATGGCAAAGTATTGATAGTTGGTTCTCATAATGGGGGAATGGCAACTCCCGATATGAACATGATGATGTACGATTGGTTCCGTCGTTTTGGAACTGAACGTTTAGTGTATGGTTTGATGCATCCCTATATCTGGGAAGTTAGTCCTGCTCTGGGTGATTTAGCTCAAAAAACAGGTGCGATCGCAGCTCATCCAAAAACCGCAAATGCTGCTTTTAATAAGGGTGCCAGCGTTTTGGTGTATCCTGGAGGACAATATGATCTGTTTCGTCCTTACAATCAGCGTTACAACATTAATTTTGCCGGTAATAAAGGTTTTATTAAGTTAGCTTTAAGACAAGAAGTTCCGATAATTCCTGCTATTTCAGTAGGCGCACATGAAACTTTAATTGTATTAGGTGATTTTTACGAATTAATGAAACAATTGAATAATTTGGGTTTACCTTGGTTATACCAATTAGACCCTGGAGTATTTCCCATATATTTGGGTTTACCTTGGGGTTTAGCAATTGGACCTTTACCAAATATACCGTTTCCGGTACAAATTCATACTCGTATTTGTCAACCAATTGTGTTTGAAAAATATGGTAAAGATGCAGCAAAAAATCGCGATTATGTAGATGCTTGTTACGCAAAGGTTTGTACAAAAATGCAGCAAGAATTAGATGCTTTGGCAAGGGAGGTTAAGAAATAAAGGGGGTTATTTTATCCCCCATAATTAATGAAAAGAGACGTTGCATTACAGCGTCTCTACATAATTTATTTATCAGGATTAAAACAATGTCCAATTGATTTCACGGAATTAATTTAAGCATTAATTTGAAAGACTTGAGAAATATGTTCTAATAATTCTTTCTCTTCCGCAGAAAAATCCGCATCTGCGATTGCTAAATCATTACATAATTGCAAAACTTGAGTTTTGACTGCTTCATTTTCTAGACGATTATTAATATCTTCAAGAAAAGTATTCATTTTCTCTTTATCTTGCAAAGCTGTTCTAATTTTGGGTGTAACTTTACCAAAATAGAATTCTAAAGATAAAGGTGATTCCCATTTGATATTGCTGACATATTCTTGAATTAATTCATCTTCTGCAAGCTTGAGATTTTTATCGCTATACATCGTCATCATCATTAATTCAATGATTGCTTCTCGTTCATTTTGAGTTACATCTTGTTTAGCGATTTCACTTAAAGTTAAGCTTAATTTTTCGCGCATAATTTTTCTATGTAATATAAATATACCGTCACTATCATAAGTAAGTTTACAGCATAATTAAAGTGATTCAGAAAACATTAGGGTTGAAGTTTAACGATATATTTCTATTAACGAGCAGATAGATCAACACTCATTTCTAAAGATAAAATATAAACACTATTTTCGTTAATTTTTACCTGTCGTGATTTTGTCGGGGAATTTAAACCTGTAACTAATCCTAAAGTTTTTCCCAGCATCGAACCTCGTTCGGAATGTTCTGGATTAGTTCCACCAGCAAAACCAAATGCACTTTCGCCAATTTTACCCCACACAGAGCCATTTTCTTCGGCTTTTTCATGACCTGTTTTATGGGTAATGTTAGCACCGGGAATTGTTGGACTTGATGCTTGAATAGGTACAACTTGACCGTTGACGACTAATGACTGAGCAACAATTTTTGCTCCTTTATCCGTAGGTTTAAGGATAATAGATACGGGACTATTTTCTGGTACTAGAACGTTACCTTGACTATCTGTAATTGGTTTATTTAGAAAAACTGTGAGGGGAAACTCTTGTTTTTCGCTTACGTCAATAGTCATCGATGATGGGAAAGAAATGATAATTGCGGTATTTTTAGCAAGGGTAATATTATTCGTATTATTAGTAGACTGTACCGCATTCGGAATAGTTTGAGCTACGACTGGTAGCGAGACGGAAGTTAACAAGGTAATGCAGGTAGCAATGCTAAATAATATTGGTGATTTCATGATAATTTCTCTGGTTTGTTTTAATCTATTAATCTATAGATTTGTTGCTGGGATTTTATGCACTGTTAACTTAACTTTTTCCTAGAGTTAAACTGCGGATAGATAGTAGAGGTGAATAGATGTGGGTAAGCTGGTAGTTTTGAAGTTTGGAAAAGGTAGCTTTGTAGAAGGTTTTCCGGTAATTTTTCAAATAGGGGAGGAAAATGCTGCACCTACAACTGAAATTATCGGGGAACTTCCTGGTAATCAAGATTTACCCCAAAGTTATCAGCGATGGCAAGACGTTTACCGTAACATGAATTGGTTGGGGAGACCGATTGGTATTCCCAAGGGACGCAAAAAAAGCTCTACTGATGAAGAATGTTATCAAGCTGCACGAGAACTCGATAAACAACTTAATAATTGGTTAAAATCAATTTCTTTTATTCCTATTCGTGAAAAGTGGTTAGAAAAGTTATTACCATCGGACGATTTACAAGTATTGATTCAAACTCAAGATAATCAACTACAAAAATTACCTTGGCATTTATGGGATATATTAGAGCGTTATCCCCAGGTAGAAATTGCTTTGAGTCCTCCAAATTATGACCGGATAATTCGGGATTCAAAACCGACAAATACGGTGAAAATTTTGGCTATTTTAGGTAATAGTACAGGAATTGATATTGCAGCAGATAAACAATTGTTGACTCAATTGCCGAATGCAGATATTAATTTTATGGTGGAACCACTGCGGAGTGAATTAACAGAACAATTGTGGGAACAAAATTGGCAGATATTGTTTTTTGCTGGTCATAGTTCGAGTCAAGAAAATGGTGAAACTGGACGGATATACATTAATCAACATGATAGTTTAACGATTAGTCAGTTGAAATACGCTCTCAAAAAAGCTGTAGATAATAATTTAAAGTTAGCTATTTTTAATTCCTGTGATGGTTTGGGATTAGCGAAGGAATTTGCTGATTTACAAATTCCCTATTTGATTGTAATGCGGGAAATTGTCCCCGATAAGGTTGCTCAGGAGTTTTTAAAGTCATTTTTAAAAGCGTTTATAAATGGCGATCGCCTTTACAAAGCGTTACGAGAAGCGAGGGAACGTTTACAAGGTTTGGAACTGGAGTTTCCTTGTGCAAGTTGGCTACCAACGATATATCAGCATCAAGCGGAGGTACCTTTTACTTGGCAAAGTGGAATTCCGGTTAAGACTAAGAGAAATAATATTAAGAAGCGAGGTTTAATAACTATTGCATCTAGTTTATTAGTAACTAGTTTGGTTGTGGGAATGCGATTTTTGGGGTTATTACAAGCAGCCGAATTACAAGCATTTGACCACATGATGAAATTGCGACCAAGTGAAGGAATTGATGAAAGATTGTTATTAATAACGATAGATGATAACGATATTGAAGTACAAAGACAAAGAGGGGAAGAACTCAAAGGTGTTTCGCTTTCTGATAAATCTTTGGAACGTTTATTAGGAATTTTGCAAACATATAAACCGAGTGTTATTGGTTTGGATATTTATCGAGATTTTAATACTAATCCTCAACTTCAAGAATTAATTAATCAATTAAATAATACAGATAATTTGATAGGTATTTGTAAAGTTAGTAGTACAAAGTTAGACCCTTTTGGTGTACGTCCACCCCAAGAAATTCCCTTAGAAAGATTGGGATTTAGTGATTTTGTAGATGATGGAGATAACGTTTTACGACGACAATTATTATCTATGAATCCAGAGCCAAATGCTTATTGTCAAGCTGGATATTCTTTGAATTTACAGTTAGCTTATCGGTATTTATTACAAGTCCATAATATTAAAACTGATTTAACTAGTGATGGTAAAAATTGGCAAATTGGTAATATAGTTTTCCATAAATTAAATTCTCGTGGTGGTGGTTATCAAGGTATTGATGCGAATAGCGAGCAAATTTTACTTAACTATCGTGCGGGTAATGATATTGCTCAAAAAATCACATTAAAACAACTTTTTGATGCTGCGGAAAATAATCCTAATGCTTTAGAAAAATTTATTAAAAACAAGATTATATTAATTGGTATTACTAGAAGTGGTGCTGAAGATAAATGGCAAACTCCCTATGGAAGACTTTTAAAAGACCAAATGCCAGGAGTTGAAGTACAAGCTCATATGGTTAGTCAAATATTAAGTGTGGTGTTGGATAAACGTCCATTATTAAGGGTATTATCTGCTGGGAATGATATTTTGTGGATTTGGGTTTGGTCTGGGGTTGGAGGGGGTTTGACGTGGGTGTTATCTTATGGTCAGTTGTCAATTAAGCAGTTAGTTTCTTTAGTAGTGGGTTCGGTTTCGATTAGTTGTGGGATGATTTATGGTGCTTGTTTTTATCTTTTGATTCAAGGTGTTTGGATAGCTTTTGTACCTGCGGTTATGGGTTTGTTGGGAACAGTTTGTGTGGGTGTTTTCGTCATTCGATTTTAGATTTTAGATTGTTTAATTAGGGGGTTCTATTTGTATTTATATTGTAGATATAAAAACCGCAGAGACGCAGAGAACGCAGAGGAAAGAGGGAAGGAGAGAGTTAGTAATAATAATTTATTTGTGAGGAATTAATTTATGAGGTTGATTTGGCTATCGGTAAAGTTTAGTTTGGTGTTGGGATTTTGTTCGACAATTTTGATTGGTAATCAAGGTTTTGCTCAAATTAATAAACAAGTAAAATTTAGTTTACCAGCACCACCTCCAGGAAAACCTGTAGGTGGACGTACTCGTGGAGGTGGAAGAAGAGGTCCTTGTCCGGAAGTTCAAACTAATTTGACTGCTTTAATTCCTTTTACTCAAAAGACTTTGAATTTGGGAAAAACAACATATGTGAAAGAAAATGTTTGGGGATTAACTAATAGTTTGCGTCCGACATTTTATTTCTATGTTCCTTTTAGTAATGAGTATTCTTTTCCGACAGAATTTCTGCTTCAAGATGAGGAATCAAAGCAGTTAGTTTATCAATCTGTTGTTAAATTACCGAGTAAACCGGGAATTATCAGTGTTACTTTACCGGAAACTGTTAAACCATTAAAAGAAGATCGAAATTATCGCTTGTTTTTTAATATTTACTGTGAAACTCAAAAACCAATTCCTTCATTGAGAGTAGAAGGCGTTGTCAGACGGGTGAATTTGAGCGATGAGGTGACAAAGAAAATTAATCAGGCAACACCCATTAAACAAGTAGAATTGTATGCAGCGGAAGGTATTTGGTTCAATTCTCTGGATACTTTGGCAAATTTACGCAAACAGCAACCTAAGAATCAAGAATTGCTAGAAAATTGGACAAGTTTGCTCGAAAGTACAGGATTCAAGGATATTACTGAGCAACCCTTAGTGGAATAGTTAAGTTTTTTAAAAAGTTAACATAATCTCAGCCTTCTGTACGTATATTACTACGGAGGGTTTTATACTAAATAGTATTAATAACTACCTTTTTTTCTATTTCTTCCTCTGCGCTCTCCGCGCCTCTGCGGTTTTTTAAAATACAATGAAACTAAAATACCTATTAACCCTTTTCCTGATCTCCAGCGTACCTCAAGCACAAGCCCAGATTACACCAACATCCAACGATGCTAATACTATTGTCAATCAAACTGGCAATACATTTACAATTACCGGGGGAACTCAAGTTGATAAAAACCTATTTCACAGCTTACAAAAATTCGGATTAAACGAAAGTCAAATTGCTGATTTTGTCACCAATCCTGGTACTCAAAATGTGTTAGGAAGAATTACTGGGGGAGATGCTTCGGTAATCAATGGATTAATCAAAATAACGGGTAGCGATGCAAATTTATATTTAATGAATCCAGCAGGAATTATCTTTGGCTCCGGTGCAAGATTGGATGTTCCTGGTTCTTTTACTGCGACAACTGCAAACGGAATCGGTTTTGGTGATAATAAATGGTTTAATGCTTTTGGTACTAATAATTACGCTGAATTAATTGGGGAACCGAATTCCTTTGCGTTTACGATGAGTCAACCGGGTGCGATTTTTAATGCTGGTAATTTAGCTGTAGCAAAAGGAGAAAGTTTAAATTTATTGGGAGGAATTACAATCAATACCGGAACTCTTTCTAGTGAAGGAGGTAATATTAACGTTGCTGCAATACCAGGTCAAAAATTAGTACGAATAACTCAAGAAGGAAGTTTATTAAGTTTAGGTTTACCAACTTCAACAGCCAATAATTTAAATCCAGTCAGCTTTAATCCTCTATCTTTACCGCAGTTATTAACAGGTGGTAATCTCAACAGTGCTACGGGAATAACAGTAGAAAATGGTATTGTCAAATTAACTGGTTCTGGTGTAGAAATTCCTAATCAATCTGGAACGGCAATAGTTTCTAACAAGATAAATACTTCTGGAAACATTGGCGGTAACATTAATATTCTGGGTGAAAAAGTAGGGATTATTAATGCAAATATAAATGCTTCTGGGGAAAATGGCGGTGGTACTGTATTGATAGGAGGTGACTATAAAGGAGAGGGAATAGTACCGAATGCAAAAAGAACTTTTATTAGTAGAGATTCAGTTATAAAAGCAGATGCTGAGGATAGCGGTAACGGGGGGAAAGTAATCGCTTGGGCTGATCAAAATACGGGTTTTTATGGGACAATTAGCGCTCGTGGAGGGAAAGTATCTGGTGATGGTGGATTTGTAGAGGTTTCGGGGAAAGAGAATTTAGCGTTTGATGGTTTTGTTGATGCAGGAGCAAGTTTTGGTCAGGGTGGTAAGTTATTATTAGACCCTGATGATGTATTTATTGGTGATATAAGTACAGACAACGCAAGACTTCGTGATACTGGAGATAATCAGGGAATAATTAATGCTAATATATTTAGTTTTGATTTCTTTATTTCTGCGGATAGAGTTGTCGATGTTTTAAATAGTACAGACGTTTCGATTGGCGCACAAAATTTGATTCGAGTAGAGAAAGAAATAGATGCTAGTGGTAATTCTAGAACTTCTAACTTAATTTTAACTGGACGTAAAATTGAAGTATTTGCACCAATTAAGTTAAATGGTGGTGATATAAATTTAAATGCCTCAACTACAGATATTAATGTTAATGCTCCTCTCATATCCAACGGTGGCAATGTTAATTTATCATCTCCTCTCATTAACTTAGAACAGCCATCTGATATCGATAAATTAATTGCTTCTAATGGTGGTGATATCACTTTTAATGGTGCTGTTAGCTTGGATAGTAGCAAATTTGTTTTTGGAAGAAGAACTACTTTTATTGAAAGTATAAAACCGGGAGAAAGAGCAGGTAATATTATATTTAATAATACAGTTGATAGTGATTCTTTTTCTGGGGTACAGAGTTTAAATCTCAATGCAAGAGCATTTGGTTCAGAGAATGAGAACACAATGTCGGGTAATGTGAAAATATTAGGCTTTTTAGGTAGTAGTGAACCTTTAGGTACTTTAGATATCCGTGGAAGAGATATCGAACTTGCAGAGCTAAATGTATCTAGTTTTAATGTTGGCAGAGCAAATAATATAAATATAAAAGCACCAGGAAGCGATTTAAATTTCAGATTTTTCCAACTAAATGCAGATGAAGATATTTCTGTGGAAGCACAAAATTTAATCATTGACAATTTCAATCAAATTGATTCAAGAAATGTCAAGCTGGAAGCAGAGAATATTACCATAAGAAGGACTACTGGCTCTTCTCCTTCAATTTTGGCTCGTAGAAATTTAGATATAGAAGCACAGGGAAGTTTGACTTTAGATGGAGTTAATTTAAACTCAGAAAATGGAGCTTTGAAATTAACCTCTCAAAATAACGTTCTAATTCAAGATAGCCAATTACAAGCGGATGGAGATATCAAATTAGAATCAGTGTCAGGAAATTTAACTTTACTTGGTACAGAATTATCTTCAACAAAAAATATTGAATTACAAACGCCAAATCAAGTTCAGCTATCAGAAACTAGTGGAGATTCAGGGAGACCTTTTATTACTGAAGCTAAAGAAAATATTACCATAGTAGGTAATGGAGGTATAGAAATTACCGCATTTGAAAACCCCGAATCGATTCTGCGTAGTGGTGGCAATTTCAGCTTAATTAGTGATAATAATATTATTGGTAATGCTCGAATTTCTAGTGGTGGTAATTTATCGGCTGGTTCTGGTAGCTTTAGCCAACCTGCATTAAGTTTAAATGGAATTATTAGCTCTAATGGAGATGTTAGCTTCGATGATTATACAGGTTCTTCCCTTAAGGTAGAAGCCAAGGGAAGCATTCGAGGTGGAAATATTAATATTACCAATATAGGCACATTTCCGCAAACAGGTGATTCAGATATTGCTATACTTAATGCCCAACCAGCATTAATTTTGCGTGCAGGTGTGACAGAACTTGCAAATTCTCCCCGAATAGGAGATATAGGAGGTACAAGTTTTACATCCACTGAAAATCCCTCTTTACCAGCAAACATTCAAATCGGAAATATTGAGACTGGAGGAATTGTTAATCTATCAAGTACAAATGGTAGTATCACCACAGGTAATATTAATGTGGGTTCCTTAGATATATCCAGTAAAGGTGATATTGATACTAAAAGAATTACAACACGTCGTTTATTTGATAGTGAGTATACACCTACAGGTAATGTAAATCTCACAAGTAATTCCGGTAAAATCGTTGTTGATTTTATTAATGCCTCTTCTTCTCAAGATTTACAAGGAAATGTGACAATTAAGGCTGAGGATGTATTTCAAGCTAGAAGTTTTTTTCCAAAAACTTTCACTAGTCGTCTTTCTAATGCACCAACAAGTATAGCTTCCAGTGGTAAAATATCAATTGAACATCGAGGAGAAAGCTTTACAGAAGGGATTGGACTGGAAAAAGATACAAATGGAAACATTGTATATAGAATCTCAGCACCTGGTGAAGATATTGATGGGACTAGAGTTTTCTTAAAAGAAGATTCTGATTTTAATTCTAGATTTGTTTTTGAAGACGGTACGGTAGTAAATGAAAATGTCAGTATACTTACTATTCCGTTTAATATAGATGATATTTCAGAAAATCTTAGTTACACTGCTGGAGCAATATTTATTTCTGGTGGTAGTAACGAAGCTTTGTACGGTGCTTTTCAAGATACAGAATTACGAAATAGTTCCGATATCAATGTAGTAGGAATTCCCAAACCAATTCAACCGAATCCTGATGGAGAAATTGTCCAACGTCAATTAAATCAAGATGAGAAAAATAGTATCTGTCCCCCCCAAAGTACTGTTGCTTTTAACCAAGGAAAAAACACCCGTGGGGGACAAACTACAACCATTTCTCAACCTCCAAATAAAGACGCTTGTACAACAGTAAATAAAGAAAATATTCTCAAAGTCGCTCAATAATAATATCGTAACTCAGCGTTCCTCTGCGTATACCTTTGCGTTCCTCTGCGTTAAAAAATAGATTAAATGATAAATGATTTTATCAAAGTAATTTTCCATATATTACTAACTCTGTCAATCACAAATATGCAATCTCACCCCCAACCCCTCTCCTTGGTAAGGAGAGGGGAGAATGAAGCCGAAAGTTTATCCCAACAAGCTTTAGAAGAATACCAAGTAAATCAATTACCAAAAGCGATAGAATTATGGCAACAGGCTTTAAAAATATATCTTCAGCTAGATGATAAACAAGCAATTGTCACAACTTTAAAAAATCTCATCGCAGTAAATCAACAACTCAAAAATTATCCCCAAACTATTGATTATTTACAGCAATATTTGACTTTAACACAAGAACTTCAAGATAAACCGGGAGAAATTTTAGCTTTAACAACTCTCGCAAAAACTTATGCTCAACAAGGTAAATTTACTAAGGTTGTCGAATATTATCAAAAAGCTTTAATTCTAGTACGTCAAACCAATAATCAACCCGAAGAAGCAGTAATTTTAGGTAATTTAGCTATTGCTTATAAAACATTAGGTAATTACCTTAAAGCAATTGAAACTAATCAACAATCATTACAAATTCTGCAAAAAAGAGGAAATCGTCAAGATGAGGGAATAGTTTTTAAAAACCTGGGGAATGTTTATGAAGCTTTAGGGGATTATGATAATGCAATCACATCTTATGAAAAAAGTTTACAAATTGCACGAGAAACTAATAACAAAAGAGTTGAAGGGGTAACGCTGAGTAACTTAGGACAAATTTACGCTAATCAAGGTAAATATGAACAAGCTATAACTACTTTTGAAACTAGTCTCAAAATCAGTTCTGCTATCAATGATATATCAAGTCAAGCAAGCACGTTGATTAATTTGGGTTCTACTTATCATTTTTTAAAAAAATTGGAGCCAGCTATTCAAAATTATCAACAAAGTCTCAAACTTGCTCAAGATATCGGAGATAAACAGCGAGAATTGGAAGCATTGGGTAGTTTGGGATTAGCTTATGGGGATTTAAAAGACTATCCGAAAGCGATTATATATTTCAAAGATAGCTTTGCGATCGCGAAAGAAATTGGCGACCCACAAGCTCAAGCAATGGGGTTAAATAATTTAGGACACGTTTTATTTACAGCAGGAAAACTTGAGGAAGCAGAAGAAAAACTTCGAGATGCACTCAAACTGTTGGATGCAATTAGACCAGGATTGAGCGATAATTATCAGGTATCAATTTTTGATACTCAAGTTCATTCTTATAATTTGTTACAACAAATTTTAATCGCTGCAAATAAACCAGAAGCTGCTTTAGAAGCAACAGAAAGAGGACGCGCTCGTGCTTTTGTGGAATTACTTGCTGGTAGATTTGCAGAAGGGGAAAAATCAATTAATACTAATTTCCCTTCGGTAGATAAAATCAGAGAAATTGCTCGTCAGCAAAATGCAACTTTGGTGGAATATTCTATTGTTCCTGATGACGATTTTAAATTCTTGGGGAAACAAAGAGGTAGAGGTGCAGAATTATTTATTTGGGTAATCAAACCAACAGGTGAAATTCATTTTCGCAAAGTTGATTTAAAACCTTTGTGGAAACATAATTTAACTCTGGATGATTTAGTTAATTCCAGTCGTTGTTTAGTTCAAGGTATTATTTGTCAGCAGCAAATGCAAAATATTTTGAAGTTAGGAGAGGAAAAGAATTCGGAATATATTGCACTTCGTAAACTACATAAAATTTTAATTGAACCGATAGCTGATTTATTACCAAAAGATGCAACAGAAAAAGTAATTTTTATTCCTCAAGAATCGTTATTTTTAACTCCTTTTGCAGCATTACAAGATGAACAAGGTAAATATTTAATTGAAAAACATACTATTCTAACTGCTCCTGCAATTCAAATACTAGATTTAACTCGTAAACAAAAAAAGCGTTTAGAAAAGCAAAATTTAGCTAATTTAAAACCTTTAATAGTCGGTAATCCAATTATGCCGAAAGTATCTATAAATGGGGAAGCACCACAACAACTTGCAGTATTACCAGAATCGGAAATAGAAGCAATTGAAATCGCCAAAATGTTCCAACAAGAACCAATGATTGGAGCAAAAGCAACTAAAGCTAATGTGAAAAATCAATTATCGAAAGCGACATTAATACATTTAGCAACCCACGGATTATTAGAATATCGTAGTACTAATAGTAGTTCTTCATTACAAGGTTTAGAAATACCAGGAGCGATAGCTTTAGCACCTTCAGAAACAGATGATGGTTTACTAACTGCTGCGGAAATTTTTGATTTACGTTTAGTTGCTTCTTTAGTAGTTTTAAGTGCTTGTGATACCGGAGTTGGAAGAATTACTGGTGATGGAGTAATTGGACTTTCACGGGCTTTTATTTCTGCGGGAACACCCAGTGTATTAGTATCTTTATGGACTGTTCCTGATGAGAAAACGAGATTATTAATGACTGCTTTTTATCAAGAATTACAGCAAAATCCCGATAAAGCTATAGCGTTAAGAATAGCCATGTTACAACTCATGGAATTTGGTTTTGAACCATTAGATTGGGCTGGTTTTATCTTAGTTGGTGAAGCGAATTAGTGTAATATCTTCTGAACGCGGGTTAAAAATTAGAATAAATATCAATAAAAAACTCGACTTCTAAAGCTTATTTAGAATTACAAAATGTGTTCAATAACTTGCCACTATTAATGTCCCACATTTTCATTGTATGGTTCTTCAGTACTTGTTATGCCAAATTATTAGTAATAGCTCTTAAATAAGATTAAAAAATGTATCAAAAAATTACTAAAAAGGATGTAGAGATTGACATATAAAT
>JACYMD010000068.1 GCA_015272215.1 Rivularia sp. T60_A2020_040
TCCTTTGGTCTGAAATGTATGGTATATCACATTTTTGTGTTTATTCAGCAAGCCCTAAGTAAAAGTTGAACTTCAATGCCACCGAAATTGGTTGTCGGTTTAAAGATTTGCGTCGGATTTGATTATTGATTTAATCACCGAACGGAAAAAAGTTTCCGTTCGATAAAACCGAAAGCATATCGCGTTCAAAATTCAGGTTTAATCCCGGTTAATTTGAGTTCGCAGGGTTTTCCGCAAGCCAATTAATTAAATCATCTAACTTTGCAAAATCGAGCAAAGCCTCACCCAGCGATTCTAATTGGTTTGTTGATAAGGATTGAACCTGTTCCCGCGCAGTTTGGGGTAACTCACCAAAGCGTTTTTGCAGCAACCTTAACACGAGGGTTTGCGCTTGTTTTTGTCTCCCTTCTTGTTCCCCACGTTCGTAGCCAATGCGCTCTCCTGTTGTGATGTAGCTCATGCGTCTTTCCTGTTCGTATTGCTTAAATTCTTGCCAAAATTCTGCTTCCAATGTCCTTGGTAAAATCATCACCATGCTCTGGTGGGGAGCGAGGAAAAAGCTAGATTAAATCTTCTTCTGTCAAGTCGGCAATTTTTATTAATGCTTTTAAGGTTCCTATTTTGAGGTTTTTATTTTTATGTACGGGTATTGAAAGTATTTTTTCAAATTCGGAATTTTGGTAGATGTGGTGACTACCCGTAACCCTTTGTAAAATCCAACCTCGTTGCTCGACAATTTTGCATAATTGTTTTCCGGAGATTGATTTCATACTGCAATCTCAACAACTTGAGCATTTGATTCGATCGAGTGGGCATTGTTAGCCACTTCAAGCCAACCTTCAATTGCGTCTTTTAAATTTATTAACAATTCTTCCATTGTGTCGCCTTCAGTTATACAGCCAGGAAGTGCAGGAACTTCTGCCCAATAACCACCTTCTTCAGCCGGGTGAATAATTGCTTTGATTTTCATGGATTGCCATCGCTCAATAAATCTCAACTTGTACTTAGCAGTTATGAACATTTTAGGTTAAGCAGTCAAAGGCTCAAGCACCTCTCTGGTTTCTCGTGACCTAGATTACAATATTAATAAAAGTTGCCCGAAAAGCCATGCAATGCCCTATACATATCTTTACCATTGAAGAATACCTTGAACTTGAACAAAGCAGCGAAATTCGTCACGAATATATTTGCGGACAAGTATTCGCAATGTCTGGAGGTAGTAAGGAACATAATCTAATCGCTGGGAATATTTATTCACGCTTGCGTTCTTATTTACGTGGTAGTTCTTGTAGCGTCTTCATGGCTGATATGAAAGTAAATATACAGTTAGCCAGCCAAAATATTCAAAATACTAGAAACATCTATTACTATCCCGATATTATTGTAACCTGTGACCCAGATGACCAAGACCGTTTTTCTGTGGATTATCCTTGCTTAATTATCGAAGTGCTTTCACCTAGCACGGAAACAACTGATAGACGGGAAAAACTTGTAAATTACCGAACTTTAGAAAGTTTACAAGAATATGTATTAGTCTCCCAAGACGAAATTAAAATAGAGATTTATCGAAAAGATTCTCAAGGAAATTGGTCATTGACAATTTTAGGTAAAGATAATGAATTGCACTTAGATTCTCAGAGTTTAACCTTAACAATGACCGAAATTTACGAAGATGTAATCAAAATATAAATTATTATCTTTGATTGAGAAATGTTTTTTTCTATCTTTGATTTTGATAAGGATAGTAATACTGTGGATAAGTTGTTGTGGGTATTGTGTTATTTACACCGCTGGGAACGGGATTCATTTGTGGGGGCTGATAAGGGATTGTGCCGTTGATGGGATTATTTAAATAAGGTGAATTACTCGTTGGAGGAAGAATATTAGTCCCAGGAGTTCCAGTCATGGTAGGGGGTTGGTTAAAGTGTTGGTAGGCTAAACGAGATACCGAAGTAATTAAAGTTTCGGCGCGGGAGTCATTTCGAGGACGCTTTACCATGACTGCTGCAATATAACGCTTTCCTGTGGGTAAATTAATTAAACCTACATCTCCCAACATTGCGCCAATATAACCCGTTTTATTCCCAATTTCTGCTCCTGCACCCAAACCTGTGGGTAATAGGTGCCGTCTTTGATTTTGACGCATAATATCAAGTATACGCTCGCGAGATGCTGGATTCCGAACTAATTGTCCTTTGCTCACCATTGCCAGTACTTGTCCTAATTCTTTGGGGCTGGTGGTGTTAGTTCCTTCGATATCGGGTAGTTGATTGCGGAGTACTGTCGCTGTTAATCCCCAATTGCGAAATCTTTGATTTAAAGCTTCTATACCGTCCATGCGGTCGATTAAGATATTTGTAGCGGTGTTATCGCTAATTACCATCATTTTGGTTGCAACTTCCAATGCTGTGAATTTACTTCCTACTGGCAGACTTTGCATATCACCCGAACCTCCTGCAACCATTCGTTGCTCCATAACCAACATTTCGTTCGGCTGGATTTTTCCCGCATCTACATCTTGGAAAAAGGCAACAAGTATGGCTACTTTAATTGTACTAGCGGCTGCAAATGTGCTACTAGCGTTGAAATCTACATAATTACCTGTATCTAAATCTGCAATAAAAACTCCAGGTGTCAAATCTGGGTTACTACCTGCAAGAATTTGAATAGAGCTTTTGAGAGGAATTATTTCTTGGTTTAAATAGAAACTTTGATTATTCGCTACTTGGGGTTGATTTTGTTCTACATTCGGTAAATTAGCTGTAGTAACTTGAGTCGCTGGGTCTAATACTGATAATAATGTACCAACAATTGCGCCAATACCAACTCCTACAATCAATAACCGCAATATGTAAAGCATAGTTCTCGCCATTGGTTTGAGGCGAGTTTTGTGAGATACCTTAACTCTTTTAGTCACCCGCGTTTTAAATTTCAAGGGTGGAATCTTGCCATTTACAGCAGCCGATTTCATTCCACTAGATGCTGCTTGAGATGCATTTCTTTTCCTCAACCAGGTTTCTGCTGGTGCTTCGATTCTTTCTCGCTTGCGGGGTGTTTTCGCGGTGCTTGAGGAAGAATTAATTACTGTACGCGAAACTGTCTCACCTTGATAAGGCGAACGCGATGTTCCAACTGCTTTGACTTTAGTGTTTCCTGGCTTTTGAACTTTACGTACTTTTTGACGACGCTTTGTGGGTTGTCGTCTTCCAGATGCTGTAATTTTATAACTTGACTCTGACACCGCTACTCCTTCTAACCCACTTATTCTGTAAACACGCTACTAACTCCCAAACCTCTGTTCAAATCACGCTTTGTAGCATTTTTGTGTATAGTTTAAGCTATTATTCTGACTTTTGGAGAGTAATAGCGCACATAATTAACATTGATTCATCAGTTTTTATGACTTTCCGGGTTGTGTAAGCGCCCACTGCATTTGTCGTAAAATACCTCTGAGCATGGCGACTTCCTGCGTTTGTAGTTGAGCGCGGTTGTACAGTTGCCGAAATTTTTCCATGCGACTGCTGGCGGTATGGGGATAAAGATACTCAATAGACAGCAATAGTGATTCTAACTGTTTATAGTATGCTTCGACAACCTCTAATGATGCGAGTTCGTTATCATCCGTATTAGTTTCAAGGCGATGATTTTTTGCAAATTGCCCTAGTTCGTAACAGCTAATTGCCACAGCCGAAGCCAAGTTTAAGGATGCATATCCGGCATCAGTAGGAATACGCATAAATTTTTGAGCGTAGTTTAATTCTTCGTTGCTTAATCCTCTATCTTCTCTACCGAAAATTAATGCTGCTGGTTGTGCAGATGCTTCTAATAACCAAGGTAATACTTCACGGGGACTTTGTAAGGGACTATTCAAATCGCGGGTTCTTGCTGTGGTGGCGATCGCTCTTTTGCATCCCTGTAATGCTTGGGGTAATGTAGCGACAGATACTGCTGATTCTAAAACGTCTTGGGCATGAACTGCCATTTTTGTTGCTTCTTCCCCTAAATAATCGCATTGGGGATTAACTAAAACCAGTTGATGGAGTGCAAAATTTTTCATCACCCGCGCTATGGAACCAATATTTAATGGTCCGGCTGGTTCGACTAAGATGATTTTTATTCCTGATATACTCATGATATTGATTATTTGATTCTTATTTCTTTGTACCATTGACTTGATTTTGATTGCACAATCCCTCCGCCGGAATTGAGACTAATACTTAATATTTAATATTTTATATTTTATATGGAGTACAATAACTTCACTTTAAGTAAAGCTAAGAAGGACTTTGATCTAGTCACAATCGAGTCAGAGAATTTGTTTAAAGATGTCAGTAGTATAGAACCTTCTGCTTTATTAGTCGAATTGCTAGAAGAATACCTACCACTAGCGAGAGCAATAAGTACAGAAAAAGCCAAATCTGAATTATTGGTAATTCCAATATTGGTAGAAATTAGAAAAGTTTTGTCAAGAAAAATCAGTTTATTTTCTGGAAGCCTTTTTAATGTTGATATTTCTTTAGGCTTAACTGGTTATGTTGATTTTTTGATTACTTTGAGTACGGAAATGTACGAAATAAGTTCTCCTGTTGTCACATTAGTTGAAGCTAAAAACGATTTAATTATTAATGGAATAGGACAGTGTGTAGCTTCCATGGTAGCAGCACAAATTTTTAACAAAAAGCAAGGTAATGATATACCAACTATTTATGGAGTAGTTACAACTGGAACTTCTTGGTTGTTTTTAAAATTAGAAGAAAAAACCGTTTATATTGACAATCAAGAGTATTATATTGATAACTTGGGCAAAATAATGGGTATTTTAGTAAACTGCTTGGAGAAGGCAGGGAATCAATAGTATTTGACTTTTAAAATGTACCTAATAATGGTAAAACTTTATCTTTCAGTAATTTAATTAAATCTAAGTCCATATAATCATATTCATCAAGAATGTCTAAACATACTACTCGTTTACCCTTGAGAAATGATTGAAAATTTTTAGATAATTTATTTCTATGGGATTTTTCCATTACAAAAATAATATCAGCCCATTCAATCATTTCTGCTGATAAAGGTATTTCGGCATCTTGATTTAAACCAGCAGATTCAACTTCTAAACCTTCATATTCGGAAAAAACAGCTTCTGCGGTTGGACTGCGTAATTTATTTTTGCTACATAAAAATAATAGTTTTTTCACAAGTAGATTTAAGAAATAATTTTTCTCTACCGTGGCATTTAAAGAGACATATTGACATCAGAAAAGATGCGTATGGAATTATCAAGATATGCTATGAAAAAAACCGGGAATTTAATAAAACCCGGTTGCTCAATATTCCTACAATCTAAAATCCAAAATCCAAAATCCAAAATCGTTAGACCATTTGCGATGCTTCTACTGTCGGTTGTGGTTGTGGTTGGAACATGAATAAGGAGTAAACTACGTCACGACGGATATTGGTCATCATGTCAAGGAATAGTTCGTAACCTTCGCTCTTATACTCAATTAACGGGTCTTTTTGACCGTAACCACGCAATCCGACTGACTCTCTCAAGGCTTCCATTTGTTGTAAATGTTCGCGCCATAAGGTATCAATCCGCTGTAAAATAAAGAATCTTTCTGCTTGACGCATCAATCCTGGTTGAATTTGGTCAACTTCGGCTTCTTTCATGTCGTAAGCGATGCGGACTTGTTCGTGTAAAAAGGCTTTGATTTCGTTCATGGACATATCTTCTAAATGGGAAGGTTGTACGTCCGATAGTAAATAAACGAATTCTTTAACCTTTTCGACTAATTTCCCTAATTCCCATTCTTCCGATGGTAAATCTGGATTGATGTAATAATCAACGATGTCGTCCATCGTTTTCTCGGCATATTTAATTACTTGTTCTTTGAGGTCTTGCCCTTCTAAGACGCGCCGACGTTCAGCGTAAATTGCGCGACGCTGATTATTCATGACTTCATCGTACTCGAATACCTGCTTCCGAATGTCGTAATAATAGGTTTCGACTTTTTTCTGCGCTCCTTCCAAACTGCGAGTTAACATACCCGATTCTATGGGCATATCTTCCTCTACACGGAACATATTCATTAAACCAGCAACGCGATCGCCACCGAATATCCGCATCAAGTTATCTTCTAAACTGAGGAAAAATCTGGTGGAACCGGGGTCTCCTTGTCTTCCTGCACGCCCTCGTAATTGGTTGTCAATCCGTCGTGATTCGTGACGTTCGGTACCAATCACGTGTAATCCACCTAAAGAGATAATTTTCTCATGTTCAAGGTCTGTAAATGCTTCGTATTCTTCTTTAACGCGGTTGTATGCTTGCCGCATTTTTTGAATTACGGGATTTTCGGTTGGTGCTTTCTCCGCTGCTACTGCAATTTTATCTTCAGCTTCGAGTTCGGTTAAACTACGTTCTCCATATTCTTTAACGGCAATTTCTACGGCTTGTTTAAGAATATTTTCAGCTTCTTGACTGATGTTCGTGGGAAATACTTGTGGGGAAGCTTTCCAGGTTTTGACTTTTTTACCGGGAATAAAACCTTGTCCACCACCAGTTGAGTTTGGTAAAGTTGCTCTGTGAGGGGAAAATACATCCTCATCTTCTGGCTTGACAATTCGGGGCATTAAGTATTCCCGGACTTTCAAACGTGCCATATATTCGGCGTTACCACCCAAAATAATATCAGTACCCCTACCAGCCATGTTAGTGGCGATAGTTACCATTCCTCCCCGTCCAGCTTGAGCGACAATTTCGGCTTCTCGCTCCACATTTTCAGGTCTGGCATTGAGTAACTCATGGGGAATGCCAATCTCTTTCAACAGTTTACTGAGATATTCCGATTTTTCTACACTCGTAGTTCCCACTAAAACAGGTCTGCCAGTTTCGTGCATTTCGGCACATTCTTTAGAAATGGCCTTCCATTTACCGACTTCTGTTTTAAACACCATATCAGCTAAATCTTGACGCTGCCTGATGCGGTTCGTAGGAATTACAGCGACTTCTAGTTTGTAAATCTTTTCAAATTCGACTTCTTCTGTTTTGGCGGTTCCCGTCATTCCTCCCAACTTCGGATACAACAAAAACAAGTTTTGATAAGTAATCGAAGCGAGGGTTTGGGTTTCGGGTTGAATGTCTACACCTTCTTTGGCTTCAATTGCTTGGTGTAATCCATCACTCCAACGTCTTCCTGGTAATACCCTACCTGTGGATTCATCAACAATTACCACTTCCCCATTGCGAAGAATGTAGTGTACATCTCGCAAAAATAGTTCTTTGGTTTTAATGGCATTAAAGATAAAATGAGCCCAAGGGTCTTCGGGGTCGAATAAGTCGTTTACGAATAAAAGCTGTTCTGCCTTCTGAAAACCTTCATCAGTCAAAAGAACATTCCGAGCTTTTTCATCGACTTCGTAATCTTCTTCTTTATTTAATGCTAAGGCAATTTGAGCAGCTTTGACATATTTTTCGGTAGGTCTTTCTACTTGTCCCGAAATAATCAAGGGAGTTCTGGCTTCGTCAATTAAAATCGAATCTACTTCGTCAATTACGCAATAATTGAAGGGACGCTGTACAACATCAGCCATTGATGTTGCCATATTATCCCGCAGGTAGTCAAAACCTATTTCACTGTTGGTAACATAAGTAATATCGCATTCGTAATTCTTTTTCCGTTCTATAGGACTCATGCTGGACTGAATTAGTCCTACAGTTAATCCTAAGAATCGATGTACTTGTCCCATCCATTCAGCATCACGACGGGCTAAATAATCGTTAACGGTAATTACGTGTACACCTTTACCAGTTAAAGCATTGAGATAACTAGGTAATGTAGCAACCAAGGTTTTTCCTTCCCCGGTTTTCATTTCGGCAATTTGTCCTTGATGCAGAATCATCCCACCCAATAGCTGCACATCAAAGTGACGCATTCCTAAAACTCGTCTTGCAGCTTCCCTAGTTACGGCAAAAGCTTCGGGGAGGATATCATCAAGGGATTCGCCTTTCTTAAGACGCTGTTTGAACTCTACTGTTTTACCCTTGAGTTCTTCATCAGAAAGAACTTTAATTTCTTCCTCTAAAAGATTAACTTCAGTAATAGATGGCTGGTATTTTTTTAGTTTACGAGCGTTGGGGTCGCCCAACAAGGTTTTTAGCATGGCTTCTTTAATTTAACGGTTCGTAAGGAAGAAAGATTTTATTGATGATGGCAATGATTATAAGTACCGTTACCTTTGATAACCCGAAAAAAGGCTGGGCAAAGATGCATTCGAGCCAGAATTAACTCAAAAATTGTACAAATACCAGCCAACGAGCTTACTAAACAGTTGGTTTTAGCAAAGAACTTATATTTATCTAAGATAATAGTATCATTTTGTCCTCAATGCCGCGCTCTAAAGGCCGACCGGGTGAGGGTTGGTTTTCCGTATTTTGTGGTTCGGGATGAGGAACGGTGAGGTGGGGAGAAGTTTAAATTATTAATGGCTCAGTGGATATTGGTTGCTAGACCTAGGAGCCAACCCATAGCTAAACTCCAAATTACAATTACTAATAATATACCAACGGGGTTTTTGTTGAGCTTCGGACGATGGCGGTGTTTTAGATAATTTGGCATTCTGAATTTTTTTTAAGCAGGAACTACTTTGAAATATCATAATCTCTCGGCGATTTTCAAGCACTAATAGTTCCTATAATATTTATTAAATTATTTATTAAAATATTTATTAAATTATTTATATAATCAATATATTTTTTATATTTTTTTTGGTTCTTCAGTTTCAATGGAGAAAATTATTGCACCCTGAAAGTAGTTGGTTGAGAAAAATAAAAAAAGATGTCCCCAATGACCTATAAAATTCCAAAACTGTGCAGAGCAACTCTTACAGATGCTACTTAGTCTAACTACCGAGTTTGAATCAAACCACAGCAATTTCCACTAGGTAATGCTACTCTCAATGTCAGCAATTAAGTATATTCACCAAGAAAAATCCAACTATCAAATACAAAAAAATGTCTCACTATCAAAAATTATTGCGAGTTTCTACAATCGGTAAATCCTTGTACAACATTACTCCTCAGATTGAAGCAATAGTTGCCGAATCTGGCGTTGAAACAGGGCTTTGTACTTTATTTTTGCGTCATACTTCGGCTAGTTTGATAATTCAAGAAAATGCCGACCCTAATGTATTATTAGATTTAGCGAATTTTATGGCTAAACTAGTACCTGAATCGGCGAAATACATCCATGATGATGAAGGTGCTGATGATATGCCTGCCCATATTCGTACTGCAATTACTCATACTTCCGAACATATTCCAATTAATCGGGGACATTTGGTATTAGGAACTTGGCAAGGAATTTATATTTGGGAACATCGTCAACGCAATCACAATAGAGAGTTAGTTGTTCATATTTCGGGATGATTTGAAAAACAGGGATTAGGGGCTAGGAAGTAGGGAATTAAAACCTTGAAAATTGGCTTTTTCCTAATTGACATTAGGCGTAAATTAGTAAATTATGATTAAAAATTAAGTAAATGAAAATTATTGATTTAATTACCTGGTTTGAGGAATGGGCAAATCCTGCATGGCAAGAAAAGTGGGATAATTGCGGATGGCAGGTGGAACCGGGGGTGTTAGATGAAGATGCAGGGGTGTTGGTATGTCTAACTCCGACTTTGGCTGTAATGCAAGAAGCTATCAACTTGAAAAATGCCGGTAATCCGGTTAATCTAATTTTTGCTCATCATCCTTTGATTTTTACTCCTCCCAAGTCGCTGCGTACTGGGGATGCAATTGGAGAAATGGTACGTTTAGCGTTTATTCATAATATTGGTATTTATAGCGCTCATACTAATTTTGATCAGGTAAATGATGGTACGGCGGATGTTTTAGCGCAACTTTTAAATATTAAGGAAGTATCTCCGATTGTAAATACACAACCGGGTTTGGGATATGGACGTGTTGGTTTGCTTGCTCCTAGTTTAACTTTACGGGAACTGCTGACAAAAATTCAAACTTTACTCAAGCCGCCTAATTTAATTTTTTCTCCAAATGCGGATTTGGAGATGTCTGTGGAAAAGCTGGCGGTTTTGGGCGGCTCTGGGGCTAGTTTTATTCAGTCGGTAAGTAAAACTGGTGCAAAGGTATATTTAACTTCTGATTGCAAGTTTCATCAGTTTCAAGAAAGTCGTGATGCTGGAATTATTTTAGTTGATGCTGGACATTATGCTACTGAACGTCCTGCTTGTGAAGCTTTAGCGCGTAAGTTCGGTGCGTTTAATCTGACTTTTGTACAGTTAAGTCATAAGGATGAGGATTTTCGCCAATTTTTCTTTTAATTTCTTCTACGTATATTATTCTAAAAGTATTTTTAGCTACTTTAAAATATTTTAAATGTGCTACCCGTAAGTAAAAAAGATTACTTTTACTGCAGGATATTTACTTGATAGTATATAAATTGCTATAGTAATATTTACTCTTTTGTGGATAGAGTTGAGAGTTTTTTGTCTAGAGAAGCGTTGTTTTGTAGCTGTGATTTTAATCACAAAACAATGTGAATAAAATCACTTAAGAATACTTGTAGCTGCGTCAAAATAATAGATGATGAAATGCTAACCTAACTTAACTTTAACTAACAATGATTCGCGCACTTGTTGAATCTGCTTTTCAAACCGGATATTTAAGCGTTGAGTCCGAGGGGTTGCTGCATCAAATGCTAGCTACCAGAATATATCAGGCGGAAGATGTTGCTGCATTAACGCGACTGTGTGATGCTGTTCGCGCAGGGCAAGTTAAGCGGGAAGCATCTTCAAATATTTCTACGGGATTTCTGGCGCAAAAATAATCATCATCGTGTCCAAAGCAAGATAGAATCTGCTCTCAAATATTATTTGATAAATAAAAGTTAATATTATTGTTCGATAAGTGGGTCAAGCTCGGCGGATATTGAGTTAAGATATATAACATAGAGGTGGATTAATCGGAGTCCGCACCACCTACTCCCAGTAATGGCAATGATTATAAGTAGGCAAATTAGACAACCGCAATATTCACTTGCTTTGGAGTATCATTTAATTCATAATGATAGAAATGATTTATCAGCGATATTTTATTTGGTCGGCGAGAATTTCCAGCTATTTCATTTCTATGAAGCAAATATTCCTTGAATAACTAATTCGGAGTTGAATTTTTAGAGTGCGGCGAGCAAAATCATTTTGTTAAACCCAAAATTTACGTGAAACTGGCTAAATATCAGTTAATTGTACCGATTTGGGTTATAGTACCGCACTGTGTGATTTTGGTTATGTATTGGGTTAATCCCAAATTTTGACAGATTTATTACGTTGAGAAAAAGGTAGAAGCGCACTAATGCTACACCGCAAGATTTATCAACTATGCTGTGATGCGCGGGAGATATGTATTTTCTTGCGGGACCAGCAACGCTGGATTGACAAAGCCCGCATTATAGATATCGAGGGAGATTTAGTCACCCTGCGCTATGAAACTGAAGAAGATGATGAAGTTTGTTCTTGGGAAGAAATGGTTCGTCTTGAAAGTATTGGTGCTGTAACTCAAAAGCTTGCTTCGGTTCCGCGAGGTAATGTTGAACCTCTGCTAACTGAGGATTGTCCGGAAGCTGAACGCATTCACAATCCGTCTAGTGATTCTAATCCTGAGTAAGCTGTTTTTAGTTGTTCATTCTTCGCTTTCAAAGGCTGGACAGTAACCTTCCAGTGTTACTTTAAAATTATACAAAGGGGACGCGGAATTCCAACACCGTTGTCCTCTTTGATGTTTACAGGTTCCGCAGCAATCTATGGTCCCACGGTTGCCGCGATCGCCATTTTGGTTGAGTAATTCTCTTTGAGATAATCCGCGCAATACAAGTTCTTCTCCTTGCCAGCGTACCTCAATTAAGCCGGTGTCGGCGAATTGTTGCCAACGGGGGTCATTTGTAATTCTATCGGTAAGTGTAATCAGGATTGCTGTTTCCAGTTGGGTAAGTTCTCCTGAATAATTAGCATCTGGGGAGAAAGGTTGTAAGAATGTGTCTCCAATGGGAAGCTGAACTAGGGTTTGAATTTGAGGAGAATGGACGTGATAGCGGTTTTGCAGTTCTTCTAAACCCGTCAAATCTGCTAAATAACTCGGTGATCCGTGGACGAAAACAACGTGTTGGGGTCGCAAATTATGAATTAACTGGGTAGTACCTGGCCCATCGCTATGCTGTGCTAACAGATAGCTTTCTACTGTTCCCAATTCGGAATAATGTTCTGCTTCAACGTCAGTTTTTTCTGGTTGTAAAATCAACCAAGAATGAGATAGCGATCGACAATATTTATTTAAATCGGTTGTGGAGTCGCTAAGTATAATACAGGGAGAATTGCTAAGGTTGCTTACTATTGAATCTTCTAATCGACGGACGCGGGGACGCACTCGTTCATCCCAAAATAACGGCTGATGACGAGCAAAGTTCTGAACTGATGCGGGAAGATGGGGTAGTAGCTCTAAATAAGCATCGCATCCCGCAGCAATATTTCCATCAACCCAAATATCTATATCCCTGCCGGTAAAGTGATGATGACTACGCAGAAGCATGAGTAATTCTTGACCTAACCCCAAAAGAGGTGTAGGCATTAACACTGAAGTTCCTTCAGCAATCGCACGATTAATTCTTTCTGCTAGTTGATTTTCTTGATGGCGACGATGGGGGTGACGAGCAGTACCGTAACTACCTTCTACAATTAACACATCTAATTCGATTCCCCGTAATTCTTCCAAGCGAAAACCTTCTACCAATCGCGAGTTGGACAAGAAAAAGTCTCCCGTATACAACAATTTATAAGAGCGTTGGGAAGTTGTATAGGTGAGTAAAATTGCTACTGCACCTGGTAAATGTCCACAGGGGAAAAATTCTACTGTGAGATTTTCTTTAAGTTCTATGACTGTGCGTAGTTCTAATGCTTGGAAAAATGAGCAGGTTTCTTGAGGTTTTTGCTCCAACCAATTTAATGGTAGTAACTTACAGGTGACAACGCTGGCATAAATTGGCATGAGGGGAAATGCTTTGTGTAATGCTAGCAATCCTCTTGCATGATCTGGATGAGCGTGAGTTACTAGTACAATGTCGGCTGGTAACAGAGTATTATTGGGACGTGCGGACTTTTTCAACTCTTTTGTTAAGGGTGAAATATCTCCTAAACCACAGTCGAGCATGATACGATGAGGTCCCATTCGCACCAATAGACACATACCTTCGTTATCTTGATGGACACCATAAGTAAAGCATTCTAATTCACTTTGGCTTTCCCCTTCATCAACAGAGGCTATTGAATAGCCTTCGCTCATATATTCCCCCCCGCAAATCAAAGAATTATTCAACTTTTAATTATTTTTGCAGAAACAGGAGAGGAAGTAATATCAAATTCCTCTCCATCGACTATTTAAAGAAACATCACGTTTTTAATGCGCCGAACCATTTCCGTGATAGTTGTCTGAATCATAAAAACCATTCTTGGTCCCAAAAATCAAGCATGACAATGTAAACACAACTGTTAGTATTACTAGAATTAGCTTTACATCCATATTCTTTACCTTTTACTTTTATATGTTCCTATCTTTATAGGATACTGCTGCTATCAACTAGATGACAGAGAAAATTTTGGTAGCATACAATTGCTGATTTTACAATGAGTAAACTTACTCCAATCCGTCAGATTGTAGTTCATGTTCGGCTGTGTGTCTATCTCACATTGCTACATTTTCGTTTTTTATTCTCATTCTTTTTTGCGTTTTACCCTTTATTTGAGTATGCCGCGTTAACTTTTTAGAGGTATTTTTTTTACAGATTATTTTGTACATAAATATTTTAAGCATAGATTTAAAGCCTATTATTAGATAATAAACGTTTATTTAGCTTTATTTAAATAAGCTTACTTAACATTTAAATGTTTCGATGTTGGAACATATAGATATGTGGTGTAAAATTTTACGGTATAAGTTTTTAGGGGGAATTAGATGATTATTGCTGTTGCAGCTTTTAAAGGGGGTGTAGGGAAGTCTATAACTGCGCTACACCTTGCGACATACCTACAAACCAAGGCTGATACTTTGTTAGTAGACGGAGACCTTAACCGTAGTGTATTAGACTGGTCTAATCGGGGTAGTTTGCCGTTTAAAGTTGTTGATGAGGATGATGGGGTAGCTTTAGCTGCTTTGTACGAACATATAGTAATTGATACTCCTACAAAACCTAGTATTGACGAGTTAAAAAGCATTGCTTGCGGATGCGATTTAGTTATCGTACCTACAACTCCAGATGCTATTGCGTTAGCTGCTACTATGCAGATGGTGGAATTACTGAATAAATTAAAGGCTAATTATCGAATTTTGTTAACTATTATTCCTCCCAATCCAAATAAGTCGGGGAAAGAGGTTAAATTGGCGTTAAAAAATGCTAAACTACCTATTTTTAAAACAGGAATTAAGCGACTTGCGGTGTTTCAAAGAGCAGCGTTAGAAGGAGTACCAGTTAATGCTGTAAATGACTCTTACGCGCAAGTTGCATGGAAATGTTATTGTGAAGTTGGCAAGGAGATTTTGTCTTGAATAAGAAGAAAACTAGTCGTTTTGATGAATTAATTGATGCTGCTCGCTCTCGTCAAAGAAGGGATAATCCCCAGGATTTGTATGAGGAAAAGGTTACTTTTAAAAGCAAAAGTACTGACCCAAATTATGTTCGTACTACTGTTTATTTACCTAAAAAATTGCATCGTAAATTAAAGCTAACTGCTGCTGCTGATGAACGTCAAATGAGCGATATTATGTCTGAATTAGTAGAAAAATGGCTTTCTGAGAAAAGTTAATATTTAATAGTTCTAAATTGCCTCTACCCTATTTATTTATTTATTTATTCTGCTGTATTTTCAACGTTGTGAATTTGCAATCAAAGGTACAGGATAACTAGAAAATTGTGGCTAATTTTTAAATGGGGATTTTAAGCTGAACAGAGTTTTCAATCTTTAAGAATATGTATGAATAAAAATTTTAAAACCCGATTTTGATAATAAACCGGGTTTCTTTATTATGCTTTAATAAATAACTAACAAGTTATAAGATAATTTCTTCACCAGCTTCTGTAAAACGAACGTCTTTGATGTTCCATTTGGGGTTGCTAGTTAAAGTTTTCTTCAGACTTCCAAATAAAGCAAATTGTTCGCAGCTTGAAAGTGAAGTGAATTGTCGTGGAGAATTGGGAGATAGACGTAAATCTACTGTGGCAATTCCATTATCTACATTAACTCGATAGTTGGAGATGTTGAAGTCACCACTATCTTTTTCGGCAATAATTCTACCTACTGCATCTTTTAGTGGTTCATCTACTGATACAGACACTGTTTTCGGTACTAATTCTTGACATTGTAAGTCGCTTGTGTATACGGTAATATCTACATTTTTAGAGCTTGCAATTTTGTTTTGATTGGGGGTTTCTGATGATGGGGGTGTTTGCGTCCCAAATGGTGCTGTTGTAGGAGTGGGGGATGGAGTTGTGGTAATGTTGATTTCGGGGGTCTGGATTTCGCTCTTAGGGGTCGCTAATGGACTGCTTACGACGGGGGATTCTGTATTTTCTCGGTTGTTTACGCTTTGATTGGAACCACAACTGCTTATGGCGATCGCGATTGCTGATAACATCAACGAGAAAATATATTTTTTGTTGTAACGGATAATTGTGTTCATAGTCTTATAGCTCTAAGTGTTTATGATAATTTCGGTATTAGTTTTATCTATGACCTATCAAGTTATAGCTGATTTAGTGATATTTTTTAAGTTAATCAGCGGCAATTTTACGAAGTTTTACTTACTTATGGTCAGAAATAATTTACAAATTAGAACAATTTCCTAGGTTTGTATAGCGAAGTGCAATTGAATCAGATATGAATTTATACTGTGTTTACTGTGAAAATCGTATTTTTTGACAATTCTTGTTAATTTAAGTTTAATTTTCTTTGCAAGGAATTAGGGATGTTCGGGTTTTAGTTTTTAATTAATAAAATAACACTCTAATTTTAAGGGTATAAATTAAACTGTTTGGTCAAAAATAGTAGTAATAATTTATGTCTAATAAGCAATTTAGTAGTTACAATCCGCGTAAAGCTGAATGGGAAGGTACATTAATTGATCAATGGGAACCTAGCTTATGGAAGCAGTGGAAGGCTAAACAGTCTGATAAAAATGATTTTATCAAGTTAGAGCGTGAGTATCTACGGATAAAATATAGCGTGAGTCAAGCTAATTTGGCTTTAAGTTTAGATGCAGTCAAAGTTAAGTTGAAATTAACTCATGGCAAAACTATTGCTTTACAAGGTACTTTCCCCTGCAAACCGGGAGATATTGGTAAAAATAACAGTTCTAATAAGCAGTATACCATTTCCTTCGGTTTTCCTGCTAATGATGCGGGTTTAAAAACTGCTGTTGCAAAAGCGAGGGAGTTGGATTTGTTGTTAATGACGAAGCAGTTTCAATGGACTCCAGAGTTACTAGGTAAACAAGCGCAGAAGTTAAGTCCTATATCTGTTGAAAAGCCGTTAAAAACTATTGGAACGTTAATCGAAGATTATCATCAAGAATTTTGGAAGACTCATGAAAAAAATAGACAGGGTATTAAAACTTGGGAAAGTCATTATTTACGACATTTAAAGAAGTTACCTCAAGATGAATGTTTAAGTGAAACTGCTTTAGAATCTGCTTTGAATTCAACTAAACCTAATACTAATTCTAGATTTTATCTAGCTTGGCAGTTGAAGAAGTTTTGTAAATTTTGTGATTTTAATGGTGTTAAGATAATTGAGTCTTATACAACTCCGTTGCCGCAACCGAGTTTACGTAAAATACCTACTGATGAAGAGGTTGTGCAGGGTTTTTCTACTATTGGAAAACCGTTATCAAGTCACGCTAGTAAGGATGTAACTCTACCGGAACAGTGGCAATGGTTGTATGGTATGTTAGCTACTTATGGTTTAAGACCTCATGAGTTGTTTGCACTAGATTTAGAAGCTTTTACTAATCCTAATAATCAGTTTCATTTAGTTTATTTAAATCCCAGTTTAACTGGAGGGACGAAGACAGGTGAAAGAAGTTGCGGTATTCCTCCAATTTATCCTCATTGGGTGCAATTATTTGACTTAAAAAATATTAGATTTCCCCAAAGTGGTGGAACTTTGAGTAATAAAACTGCTTTAATTCATATTAAATTTAGAACTATTGGTATCGGTTTCAAGCCTTACGATTTGCGTCATGCTTTTGCGATTCGCGGACATCGTTTACGTATACCAATTAAGACTATGGCTGATTATATGGGTCATAATGTACAGGAACATACGAAAACTTATCAGCGATGGATGGATGAGGATACTAATTTACAAATTTATCAAGAGGTGGTTATTCATCGTTCGGGAACGACTAAGGAGGCTTTAAAGGAGAGAATTAACGAGCTAGAAGCTGAAAACATGGCTTTAAAGGCAGAAAATGAGTCATTAAAAGGAATTTTAATTCAACATCGACTGGGGGAATTAATCGCAAGTGGTGAAATAATTAAAAACAGTAGGGAAGTTGAGTAAATCGGGGTAATAACTCAAAGGAGGTAATGAAAACTATATAGAAGCCTTATTTTCTCCAATATTTCACTAAATATCATATAAATAATATTTGCGTATTTTTGCAATTGAGTTATTCTGCAATCAGAAAATGTAATTGGGGCTTGCTGAATAAACACAAAAATGTGATATACCATACATTTCAGACCAAAGGA
>JACYMD010000065.1 GCA_015272215.1 Rivularia sp. T60_A2020_040
AATCAATCTTTCTACTTATATCTCACGTTTATTGAAAGCTTTTTTATGCCTATTTTTCAGAAATACACCTTTTTTACAGTCTAGTATTACCAGGCATTATAGCTTAATTGTTTTTAGTAAATAAAAACTTATGTTTTATCCTTCCTCCAATAAATAGTAAATCTTCATCTCGCTTTTTTATTACTTTTTCAGCAAGCCCTAGATAGTTGCTCGGCATAAATTCCAAAAAATTCTTGCCGCTCTCCAAACACCTTAATTAATCGCCCTACAGTATAATCGTCAAGGACATGAGGTCGAGCGTAAGCAGGTTGTAGGTTTTGATATTGGCTTTGGGTGTCGGTTAATTCCCCATCAATCATTTGAGCGATAAGGGGTAATTGGCTGACAGGTTGCCAGTTTGGTGTTTTTGACATTGAGATTCTTGTTTTGGACAATATCTGACTTTATCAGATTTACTTGTACAACTTTATGAGTTTTACCCAAAGGACTTAAAAGCAAACTACGACCAGGGCGATCGCATTTAATCGCATCGTGCGCTGGGAGCCTGAACCCAACGAACGCAGATAAACCTCAGCCGGATGAAGCGTTAGAGGTACTGGCACAGTTAACGCCAATGATTCGGCATTATTAAAGTAATCGCCTCCAATGTTTTGCTGCTTGTCATCGAACATCGCATCATAGATATGTTTAGGTCAATTAACATGGTATTTCTGTAAATCATTCCCGGTAGTCAAATGGCTTTTTAATTTCTTTACTAATCATCAACAATTTGATTTCCCAAAGTTGGAACAATATGCACCTTGTTCATAAATCATTTAGGATTGCTATGGCTGCACATGATGGTAATTTATCTTTTTCTAACAAGTAAACTGATGGTAGTCCAGAGATTTTGATATTTCCTGATAACATTGTATGGATTAAGGGGCTTCCAAATAAAAAAATATCTAATAAATAGGGTTGCGCTGAAGCATTCTACCGGGAACACCCTACATTTTTTTTTCGCGCCATAAATCAAAAGGGTTTGCAACTGTTAAATAATTTCTGCCCATAAGTAGACATATATAGTCAAGTTGTCTAGGAATAATTGATAACTGTACAAAAGTTTACAGCGTGGGTCATTTCGTACATCTTTATCAAAGCGGAGCGAATTGTTTTCTTAACTTAAGTTTTTATTAGTAATAATAGTTTAGCATCAAAAATACTGAAAAACCTAAACAATAAACGATACTCATCATGAGTATAGAAAATTAAGCAACTGAAATTTTAGTTAAATTTTCTGCATTACATTCATTAATTGATTTACTCTTATTCGGAACATACTCTATCAAGTCAAAAGGTGTATATTTTTCATCACGAGAAGATAGTTCGTTTATCGCTTCACAAATTTGCTCCCATCTTTCACCACCAATTTCTGGCATCACCTCGGCTCTTTTTAAGGCTGACACTGAGTTGGCACTTATACCCAACTAATTGGCAAGGTCTTTGCCTTTGACCTTGGCTGATATTACGAGAAGAAATAGCCAAGTTTTAACAATTATTATTGATTGTTCGGGAGAAAAACTTCGAGATTGGATTTTTAGTTTGCCTCGGTTGTTAGCGGATGCAGCGCTTTTAAATCCGCAAGAATTGGAATGGGTTAACCTTTCGATTATATTCTCAAGCGCTTTTATTGATTTAAAATGGCAGTGCCAATAATGTTTAAAGATTTAGCACTATATTTTGCCCTTTTTTTTATTATATTGTTCTAAGTCTAAAGAAACACGTAAAAACCGTTCATAGCAGTAATTACACATAATTAAGATTTGTTACGAGAATATAGTTTCTCTAAACTTATTTTAAGTAAGATAAAAGTTATTTCTACATTTTTATTTTTGTACAAGAAATATTAATATATTACAATAACTATTAGTATATTTGTAAAAATAATCACAAATTACACTAATAGTTATTGATGATGAAAGAATTACTAAATATAGCCCGTGAAAACGGATGTGAAGAGATGTGGCTTGGTACGGAAAAAGATAATCAAGTAGCCCAGTCTTTTTATGAATCTTTGCAGCCTACAGAGGTTGAAGAGTTTGTTAGTAATAAATTCTTCTCAGTACGGTTATCTCTACCTCCTTACTAGTACAATAGCACTAGTAAGGGATCTATAATTTCATGGAATCCACGTCTGAGCATTGTCAACAAAAGCACAAACTAAATCTGGATTAGTTTTTTTTATGAGGATTCTCCGATTTGATCAGTTTTTGAGTGCGCGATCGCTAAGTTACGGTACAAATTTATTCTTATTTCTTTACATTCTCACCCATTGTCAGAACCCAATCATACCGATAATCATTTTTACATTCATTTTTTTGTACGATGAGGCTACTGAGAATAACTTTGTCTCTTAAAGGATAAATAACGATCCAAATCTTTGCTAGTAGCCATAAAAGCAGGAATAATGGCGCAGAGAACAACCATAATCAAACTTCCAATTCGGAGTATGGTGGAGAGTTTTGAAGCGAGTGCTAAAACCATTGCAATGAGAAGGACAGCCAACAAACTACAGATACCCATCAAGAGATAGAAAGCCCATTTGCGCCCTTGCAAAACAAAATACATAACTACTATTGTCAGTAAGATGCGCCCAATTGCCCACTTATCCAGTGCAATCACCACTAGCGTTGCATCTAAGATACAAAGCACTACGAACATAGTTAGTAATATATTTCGAGATTTCAAGGCAGATAAATCAAGTTGGGACATAGCTTGTTGAATATTTTTATAATAAATAAAACAATCAGTCATTATTATTTTCACATTCAAATAATAATGACTGATTATAATGCAATCCTTTCAAGGCGAAAAACAATTTGTGTTATTCCACCTGATATTGAACTTTATGGGAAGAAAAGGGGAGGGGATAGAACCAAACAAGATTAAATAGCGATTCTAAACAAGCCTTCTATTCCTTTTTCGCTATATTTAAGTTAAACATAGGAAAAATACAGTATATTTGTACTTAAATATTATTATAGGCAATCATTAGAAATGACTATCGCCGTCACAGATAGAATCAAAAGCTTTAAGGACTTAGGCATTCGCTTTAATTTAGAGAAAACCAAAGACCCGGCGTTTTTCAGCGAGTTATCCGAGAACTTTCCAGAACTAAGCTCGGAAGAAAAAGCCGGAGTTAGCAAAATTAAGAAGCGCTTTGATTACCATAGGGAAGACGGGTTTTTACTGGAAGGAACTGTTAATTTACTTGTGGTATCACCTCTGCTAGAATTAGCCGGATTTCTTGATGAGCCATATCAAATTCGTTCTCCTTTCGGAATTGAGATAGTCATTAACGATACAATTGAAACTCTTCGTGGCTTTATTGATACTTTGGTGGTTAACGATAATCTGTGGGTTCTATCGCTTGAATCCAAAAGAAGTGCCATTCCTGTGGGTGTAGCCCTTCCTCAGTTATTTGCCTATATGCTCGCTCAACCGCGACAAGGTGATTTGGCTTTTGGTCTTGCCACCAACGGAGATGAATTTATTTTTCTCAAACTGGATTTTAGTGCTGAACAACCCACATACGACTTTTCACGGACTTACTCATTGCTGCCAACCAATCATGAACTGGGTCAGGTTCTCAAGATTCTTAAAAGATTAGGAAGTGTGGTTATGGAAGCTCAAGAAGATTAGTTTTTCTTGGTAATAATAATCTAAAAGTTATCAAGATAGTCAGAACAACTCACTCAATTGCGATCAGTCTTTTACTGCCAATTCTCACAATAATGTTTAGGATTTGAGTTAAAGCCTTTAGACATAATATAAATACCATTTTTACTATGTCAGACGAACAAATTCATCAACAATTAAAAACTCAAGCATTGAAGAGTAGTAATAGCTTTGAATTGTTGCCGCATCAACAGTTGTGGAAGCTTCAATTTAGTATTGCTGATGGTTCTTGCTGGGAAATTGTAGCCCTAAGTGAAGATAGAAAAACTATTACTGCTAGGTGGATTAATGGTAAAACAACTATAGGTGTATTAAACTTCAATGGGGAAAGAGTTGGAGGTATTGCCGTTAAAGATGTTATGGAAATGTTTGACGATTTTTAATTTCATTTATCCGGAACCAATAGAAGTGGAGTAAAGGCATAATCGCATTTTTTACATCGGAAGCGTTGATGTTTCTTACCATCAGCTAATACCTGAAATCCATCTTGAGTAAATTCCTCTGATTTACAATTGGGACATTTTTGGATTATATTTGAAGACTTCCGCTTCTTAGTTTGTTTATTTACTGTTCGTTTAACTGGAATATTTAATAAATCAATAGCCCGTTTCTTTGCATCTTCCCCACGTCTATCGTACTTACTTGTAGTATTTGGCGACGCATGACCCGCTAGTTTCTGTACGGTAACAATATCCGCACCTGCATCTAATAAATCGCCGATAAAAGTCCTTCTAAAATCATGGGGCGTAAATCCTTTCACACCCGCACGTTCCCCGCGCCGGACTAAAGCTCGTAATATCCCCTGCTCGCTCATCCTTCTGTGCATAATTCTATGCCCTTTACTCAAAGGATAAAAAAGCGGTCCTTCAATATTTCCCCTAACTAGCAACCATTCTCGTATTACCTGTGCGGCTTCTGTTGGTAGGTAAACAATTCGTTCCGAGTTTCCCTTAGTTTCTCGGATATTTAATGAACGAGTGCGCGACTTGAAATCCGAATAATCGAGATGCGTTACTTCACTACGTCGCAACCCAACCGCTAAAACCCCTAACAATGCCGCATCTCTTGCTCCCAAATTAGAATTATCATTCTTACAATCATCCCATAGTTTAGATATTTCTTTTTCCCCTAGCGCCCGCCCTTTAAGTAAACTTTTACCCCGCACAGAAGCGATATCGGCTGCTCGTGCGTACTCCTCCCTAGTCATCAACTCCAGTCGCCAAGCTTCTTTCAACGTCCTTCGCAACGCACAAATCATCTTGTTCGCCATTGCCGGACTGTATTTCTCCATTAAAATTGACCTGACGATAGCCGTATGCTGATATTTCAGTTTTGACCAATCGAGAGTTGTTGCATCGCACTTGTTATCAGTTAACAATTTTGCGATCGCATTCAATGCCTCGCGCATCGTTCGTCGGGAACCCTCACCCAACGAGCGTAAATAAACTTCAGCCGGATGTAGTGTTAAAGGTACTGGCTGAATTAATGCCAACGATTCTCCATTATTAAAGTAATCGCCTCCAATGTTTTGCAGCTTGTCATCGGACATCGCATCATAAATATAGATATGCTTGGGTCAATTAACATATCTTCTATTAATACCAGTACTTCCTTCAATAACTCTTAACGTGTCTTTATCAATTTATCTGCATACACCAAAACTAAAAAATATGCTAGATATACATATATTTTTAGCAAATCGTTACAAAGTAAAAATATTACAAAAATTCATATTCTTTCTGAATGAAAAACGCGGTTGTTTCTCCAATACACCAGCTATGGTGAAGACAGAATGTATCTTTACAACTTCTTAACAAAAAACTTCATTTACCGAAAATATACCGAATATAACCGTATTTTTAGCGGTTATTACTGAGAAAAATTGCGTGTATCCTCTATATATCATTAATGATTGCGAATGTTAGAACTAAGAAACCGCTAAAAACCTGAAAATACGAAGGTTAGCTCAATTTCTCAGATTATCACCGTCTTTAACCTGTATATATTGATATATGCGTAATAACTGATAATACGGAAATATATCTTTCATTGGTACTTAACTTCATACTCAACATGAACCAACAATTAGTTCTCCAAGATTTAGTAATTGTCATTGCAGCTAAGAATCACAAAACCAGTCTCCTAAATGCAGATTTTCTAAAATGCAGCGGCATTGTACCGAGCGATTGGGAGTTGGCACGTCAACCAGTAAATGCCAGCAATGTGGCTCAGGTCATGTTTAGCAACGGTATTGCGATTACAGCAGAACCGCAAAGAATAATATTAGCACAACCAATCAAAGATATTGATGGAGAATCAATCTTAATTCCAGAAATTGCTCGTAAATATGCAAGAGCTTTACCCAATATGGAATTTGAGGCTGTTGGCATTAATCCGCTTAGGATACATTCCTTTGCCTACCGGAGAACAAGATACCGCACGTCAGTACATAACCCAAAATCTGCTATCTCCAGGTGCATGGCAATCAGAGGGGGAAGAGCCAATGAGAGCATCGCTTAATTTAGTTTATAAGCTGCAACGTTCTCCCCTGTACTTAAGCATAACCGAAGCAGCATTGCGCTCAGACGATGAAACCATTAATCCTATTGTGATTTTCAATGGTAGTTTTAGCTACGAATTAAGTAGTGAAGACAATGCAGAAAAGTTACAACAACTCGATTCAGTTATTAACAATTGGCAAGCCGATTTAGATGCTTATAAAAACATTGTTAATAACAAATTCTTAGCACAGTTCCCGCAGCAAGTATCGGCAGCAGAAGAATATAACTTGGAAACAAATAAGAATACAGAAACAAACAATTTGTTTGCCATGAGTGTATAGATGAACTGGATGGGTAGAAGGCAATTGGATGGAGGTTAGTTTAATACCTAATATCCCCATCCTTCTACCCGACGGACGTATAACGAATCGCAGTAATAACTATAAAAAATAGTGTAAATAATTTAATTATTTACATCCTAATTTTGTGTCTTTGTATTATTTAACTTAATAAAGATGTAAATATCGGGCGTTTGACGCTTTAACTTATAATATAAAAAGGGTGTTATGGCTAATATTGATATATTTGGCAAAAATGACCAAGAACAAGTAGATTCTTCTATATTAGATAATTCTGTTCTTGATGTTTACGGTTTAAATACAACCGTCACGGCTAATAAAAATATAGGTGGCGACCCTTTTATTACAGAGATAGAACGCCTTCAATCAGATAATTTAGATATTACATATAATATAGATAATATTGGTGGCGATACAGATAGTCTAGTACCGCCACCATTTTTAATTAGTAAAACATCTACTCCAAATCAATTATTCGGAAAACAAATAATTGGTTTTAATGAACCAAATATTGATTTCATTACTGGTAATACTAAAAATAGTCCCTTAGTTGGTATATTTGAATCAAATTTATTAACGGACGTTGCCGCATTTTCGATACCAATACTTGACTCGGCTTACAAAGCACCCACTCCACCATCCTATGCTATAAAAACCGAGAAACAAATTACCATCAACAATGATGGAGAAAAAAATGGGGATTCCTTTAATATAAGCGATGATACGTTAATATATGCTGCTCTTGGGTTTAACATTAAAGGTAATATTGACCCCACCGAAAAAGTTAACGCGGATGGTACTCCACAACTTGATGATTCTGGGAGAAAAATCTTAAGAGATAACGTCATTACTGTTGCCGATGCTTATAATACCAACGTTGGTTCCAACGAACAATATCCTGGTTTAAACTCACCCCAGGTTCTAGAAGAAATTACAGTTGATATTCCCACATACGATAGCCTTAAACAAGATAAACTAGATAGCTTCCTTACAGACGATACTCAAACTATTATCTTTGATATCGGCGATAATAAAAATAATATTAAGAATGCTACCAGTTGGTCGAAGAATTTTCCTGCACCCGGTACAGTAGATAATCCAACGGTAGTAGAAATAATCGGTGGGGGATTAACTATTCCCAATAACGTTAATTTAAGCAACTATGTAATTATCGTCCAAGAGGGTGATATTAAGTTTAGAGGTAGTAAGAATAATTTAGATAATGTTGTCTTAATTGCTAATGATGGTGATATAAATTTAGCAAAAGTAAAAGCCTCCGATTTATCGGTATTTGCATCTGGTTCTATTGATATGAACGATGCAGCAACCTTTGCTGGAGACAGTTTAATTGCATCTGATAATAGCAGTGGTGGTATTACTTTTAGAGGTGCTACCGAAAATATTAATGTAAATAATAATATTAGAGTAGTATCGAGCGGCGATATTACCTTTGACGGTGCCGCAGATACCAGAGGAATATTTGAGAGTGCGGGTGATTTTACCTCTAATAGTCAGTCCACTATTTACGGTGCGATAGCCGCTAAGGGGGATATACAGTTTAATGCTGGGGTGAGAGTTGTTGCTGCTGATACGGATAATATTACCGACGACCCCATAATTAGCAGTACTGTAGCAGATGATGGGGAAGTAGTAGAATTAATAACTGATTTTGAAGACATTAATATTGCGAATTATGATGATAGTTTAATTAATAATTTCTCTACATTTGCTCTTTTAGGTAGTAGTGCATTTAGTAATTTGGAATTACCTACTATTTCTGCTAAAAATGGTACAGTTCCCGGTAACTTAGAAGACTCGGATGTAAATAATCCGACTCGCGATGGTAGCTACAGTGATGACTACAAGTTGATTGATTTTACGGTTGGAAAAGTTGTTACACTTGACCTATTATCTTCAAGCTTTGACACCTACCTACAACTTGTAGACGCAGATACAGGAACAGTTATTGCTGATGATGATGACTCTGGTGAAGGTCGTAACTCAATGCTACGTTTTACTCCCGTCGAAAGCATTAACTATATTGTAAGGGTTACTAGTTATGGTAGCGGTGCTACAGGTGCATACAATCTGAATGCAGGTGTAGGTGCGCCTGACTTGGTAATAACAGATGCTACTGCACCTACCACAGCCGCAGAAGGTAGCAAGATTTCTTTAACTTGGACTACTACTAATCAAGGAGAAAGAATAGTAACAACTGCTTGGAATGACAGGGTTTACCTATCCGATAATACCATCTTTGATAACTCAGACCGCTACGTGGGCAGCCTTGAAGCTAGCCAGCAACTCATGCCTGGTGAAAGCTACATCTCTGCTACAGATATGGCGTTACCTAAGCGGGTTGGTTCTGGAAAACAATATTTGCTGTTTGTAGCAGACTATAATAATTACGTATTTGAAGAAAGTGAAACTAATAACGTTAGAGCAGTTCCCATCGATATTACATTACCAGATTTAACGGTAACAGGAGCAACTGCACCTCTCGCCGTTACAGTAGATAGCACTGCCGAGATTTCTTGGACGGTTCTTAATCAAGGTAATGTGGAAGCAACACATAGTTGGAATGACGGTATTTACTTGTCAGACAACCAGATATTTGATGCAGAAGATACACGAGTATCTTCATTTAATTCAGGAACATCTGAAACAACTGTTGTAGCAGCAAATACTTATAATCTAACGGAAACTGTTACTATCCCCAAAACAGCTTTAGGAAGTCGTTACTTGTTATTTGTTGCCGACGTAGATAATAATCACTACGAAACGAACGAAAGCAACAATGTCAAAGCAATCGAAATCGTTGTTAATGCTCCCGACTTGATTGTATCTGACGCTACTGCACCAACAGAAGCAGTATTGGGTGAAGAAATTTCTGTGAACTGGCAGGTAACAAATCAAGGGGCTGTCACCGCTGATGCTGATTGGTATGACTACTTTTACCTTTCTGACGATGAGGTTTTTGACGAAGAGGACGACTATATCACAAAAATTTCGATATCTGACTCCACTCCATTGGCAGCAGGGACTAACTACAGTATTAATCAAGAGATTTCAATTCCTACTGATGCAAGCCCAGGCAGCCGTTACTTACTATTCGTCGCGAATAATGATAATAATAATTATCAACAGGAAACTGATAAAACGAACAATTTTAGAGTAGCTCCCATTATTATTAAAGCTCCAGATATAGTTATTACCGATACAAGTACACCTATAACTGCTGCGGTTGGTGAAGATATTGAACTTTCCTACACCGTTAAAAACCAAGGGGAAAGTGCAACTTCTCAATATTGGTATGACCACATCTACTTATCTACCGACACTGTTTACGACGATAATGATGAATGGCTTCACGATTACGAGTGGGATTCAACACCACTTGCGGTAGATGGAACTTATACGGTTGAGAATATCAGCGTTACTTTACCCGACAGCGTAAATGGTCAACCGGGGAATCGATACCTGTTATTTATTACAGATAAATATAAACAGCAAACCGAGAATAACGAAGGTAATAATTTAAAAGCAGTTCCTTTAACAATTGCAGGTGATAATGCGGATTTAGAAGTAATCGCAACAACAGCGCCCAATATAGTCGAAGTTAAAGAAACTATATCTGTCTCTTGGACGGTTAAAAACAAAGGTACTTCTGATGCCACAAACTATAACGGTGGCTGGTACGATTTGGTATACATTTCTAGTGATAATATTTTAGACGAGAACGATACTTATCTGGGCGAAGAATGGGTTTCAACACCATTGGCAGCGAATGGGGAGTATACCTTAACTAAAGACATCACAATTCCTCAAGACATAATTGGCAGCCAATATTTACTGTTTGTGACAGATAGATATAATTACCAGAGCGAACTTGACGAAACAAATAATATCAAGGTTATTTCCTTAGAAGTAAAAGCTCCTGACTTACAGGTAACTAACGCGGAGGCTCCCAATCAAGCTTATGCATCCGCGCAAATAGAAGTTGTTTGGACAGTTGATAATCAAGGCAATGGTAATGCTTCAGATGAGTGGTATGATTCGGTGTATTTGTCCGATGACAATACGCTGTCTACTGACACGGATATCCAGCTATCAGATGCTCAAATTAGCAATTTATCACCCTTAGCTTCGGGTACTGGTTATACGGTAACCCAGTACCTAGAGATGCCTTCAGATATTACGAAAGGTAATAAGTATCTGTTATTCACAACTGATTATTATAATCAGCAAGGCGAGTTAAACGAAGATAACAATTTCAACGCAGTTCCTATTACTATTGGAGACTTTGACCCAAATCTAACTTTATTACAAACAGGTAGCCCAGTTCAAAATCAAAACAGTCCTGACCCTGTAAGTAGTACAAACCCAGACCTGATTGTAACAGAGGCAACAATACCAGCTACCGCAGCCGAAAGCTCATCAATTGCAGTGAACTGGACGGTAAAAAATCAAGGGAACGTAGCAGCCGATGTAAGTAGTTGGTATGACTCGGTTTACCTTTCTAATAACACTGTTTTCGATGACTCAGACCTTTATATAGGTGACATTGAGATTAATGAAAACCTCGATGCGGGAGAAACTTATAGCAAGAGCCAAAGCTTTACATTACCTGAAGGTAGCGGGTCAGGAAAATGGTATCTACTGGTAGTGACTAACAATTATAATTATCAAGTAGAAAGCAGTGATGCTAATAACGTTTATGCTGTAGCGATTGATATTACAATTCCCGACCTCACTATTATTACCAACAACGCTCCTTCAACAGCAGTAGTTGGTGAAACTGTTTCAGTATCTTGGACGGTAGAAAATCTGGGTGATGTATCAGCTTCTGCTGACTGGTATGACTCGGTTTACATTTCTGATGACGAGGTATTTAACGATACAGATACTGAAATCGCTAACTTTAACCATAGTAGGTCTGAGACGCTAGCTAGTGGTGAAACTTACATCCGCACCGAAGATATTACTATTCCTAATTATCAACCGGGAGAACGGTATTTACTACTTCTAAGCGATAGGGGCAATTCTCAAAGCGAAACCGATGAAACTAATAACGTCTACACTACTCCCATAACTATTACCGCTCCTGATTTGGTAGTATCCGATGCTTCAATCCCGATAGCATCAGCTCAGGGAGAAACTATATCAGTCTCTTGGACTGTTGCCAACCAAGGTAATGTTGCTGCAAACTTCGATTGGTATGACTCCGTTTATCTTTCCGACGATGAGTATTTTGATGCTGATGAAGACCAGTATGTTATAGATAGTTACGTATCGAATGAGACGACATTAGCCGCAGGCGCTAACTACGGTATTACTCAAGACATTATAATTCCGACTGATGCAAAGGCAGGTAGCCGTTACTTGCTTTTTGTCGCTGATAACTATAACTATCAACAGGAAACTGATAAAAATAATAACTTCAAAGCAGTTTCTATCACCATTCAAGCCCCAGATATAGTTGTTACCGATACAAGCACACCTGCAACTGCTGCGGCTGGTGAAGATATTGAGCTTTCCTACACCGTCAAAAATCAAGGGGAAAGTACTACTTCCGAGGGATGGTATGACTACATTTACTTATCTACTGATACTGTTTACGACGATAATGACGAAGAACTTTACAACTACTACTGGGATTCAACACCACTTGCAGTAGACGGAACTTATACTGTTGATAATATCAACATTACTCTACCTGATAGCGTAGTAGGTCAACCAGGAAATCGTTTCCTGTTATTTATTACTGATAAATATGAACAGCAAATAGAAAATAATGAAGGTAATAACGCAAAAGCAGTTCCTTTAACAATTATAGGTGATAATGCTGATTTAGAAGTAGTATCAGCAACAGTACCGCGTGTAGTCGAAGTTGAACAAACTATATCTGTCTCTTGGACTGTTAAGAACAAAGGCACCTCTGTAGCGACCAATGATAATGGCGGATGGTACGACAGAGTTTATATTTCTAGCGATAGTACTTTAGATGAAAACGATACCGAACTTTTAAGCGACCGGGAAGGTTCAACACCATTGGAAGTAGATGGAGAATATACCCTAACTGATGACATTACTATTCCTAAAGGTACAACAGGCAGCCAATATTTGCTCTTTGTGACAGATTACGACAACTATAAGAGCGAACTTGACGAAGCAAATAACGTCAAGGCTATTCCTATATATGTAAATGCTCCTGATTTAGTAATCATTAATACCACAGTACCAGTAAAAAGTTATTCTGATGAGCGAATTGAGGTAAGTTGGACTGTCAAAAATCAAGGAAATGCAAGTACTAACGCAAATTGGTACGACCGCATCTATTTATCAAATGACGCAACTTTAGATACCAATACTGATACTCAACTCAAAGACATATCAACAAGCAACTTGACTCCGTTAGCGGTAGATAGTGAATACAGCGTTAGTCAATTGTTAACCTTACCTAGCAATATCCCAATTGGCACCCGCTACCTGATTTTCGCGACAGATGTCAATAATTATCAAGGGGAACTCAACGAACTAAATAATGCTAAAGCAGTACCCATAGTCATCGGCGATAATGACCCAGATTTGGTAGTTACAGCTGCAACCGCACCCGATACAGCAGTAGTAGGAGAATCTATTACTGTTAATTGGAGTGTTGAAAACCAAGGTAATATTGAAGCTTCTTCTGATTGGTACGATACGATTTATCTTTCCGACGATAATCAATTAGATGATACGGATATCGAAATTTCTTCTCAAAGCGCTACGGATGAAATACCTTTGGGTGTAAACGCTAGCTATGATTTCAGCCGCAGCATTACAATTCCTAATACCGCTACGGGGAACCGTTACTTAATATTTGCTGCGGATGCAGGTAAACAGCAAAGCGAAAGAGACGAAATCAACAATATAAGAGCGATTCCAATTGCCTTAACTGCTCCAGATTTAGTTGTTAGTAGTGCGAATACTGTTAATTCTACTGCTACTTGGGGAGAGACTATCGATGTTTCTTGGACAGTAACAAACAACACAACAGTAACGGCTAGTGCAACTTGGAGCGACCAAATTTACATCTCAGACGATACTACCCTTGATGGAAGCGATAAATTTGTTGCTACCTTCAGTGCGGCTGATAGCATTCCCTTAAATGGTAACAGCAGCTACACGCAAACTAAAGCCATTACAATCCCAATCAATTCAGGAAGCGGAAGTAAATATCTGTTATTCGCAGCAGATGCTAATAATGCCCAAGGTGAAACCGATAATAGCAATAATGTTAAAGCCATACCTTTTGAGATTGCTGCACCAAATCTACAAGTTACTGATCTAAATGCTCCGACAACGGCAACTTGGGGTGAAACCATTAATGTTTCTTGGGATGTAACAAATCAAGGTACTGGTGCTGCTCTTGCTGATTGGAGCGATTATGTTTACCTATCAAAAAATCCTACCTTAGATAATAGTGATATTCAACTAGGTAGCTTATCAGCAGCAGCTTCTAGTCCGTTAGGTGCTAGTGCTAACTATACTTTAAACAGCAATATTACTATTCCAAATGTCGCAGAAGGAAATTGGTATGTGCTGATTACTACCGATAATAACGGCAATCAACAAGCGGAAACTTCAGAAATTGACAACGTGCGTGCTATTTCCTTAGAAGTAAAAGCGCCCGATTTAATAGTCGAAAATATTACTGCTCCTACGGATAGTATTGTAGGTGAAACTATTGCGGTAGAGTGGTCGGTAACTAACCGGGGTACTGGTGCTGCTCTTGCTGATTGGTGGGACGGTGTTTATTTGTCATCTGATGAGAACTTAGATAGTTCGGATACATTCATAGGTGATTTATGGACTGGTGCAGAAACTCCATTAGCATCAGGGGCTAGCTATACTGTAAATCGTAATTTAACTCTTCCTAATGTTGCCTCGGGAACTTGGTATTTGTTATTTAAAGCAGACTACTACAATAATAGACAAGCTGAAAGCAACGAAAATAATAATATTAAGGCAGTTTCCATTGAGTTAGGTGCGCCGGATATTGAGCTTAGCGCCCCTACAGCACCTTTAAGCGCAAGTTTTGGTGAAACAATAGAGGTGGGTTGGACTGTCACCAATACGGGAAATCTTCAAGCTCCAGCGGATTGGTATGACTACGTTTATCTATCGGATGATGCAGTTTTTGATGCTAATGATATTGAGTTAGGCAACTTATCAGCAGCAGACAAAACACCTCTTTTAAGTGGTGATCGCTATACTCATGCTTTGAACGTTACTATCCCAAATACAATGTTAGGTAACAAATATTTACTGTTTGTTGCCGACCCTGACAACATACAAGGGGAAAGTAATGAAACAAATAATATCGCTTCGTTACCGATAACAATTAACGCTCCCGATTTGAGTATATCTACAGTAACAGCTCCAACAGAGGCAATTCTCGGTGAAACGATTGACGTTTCTTGGACGATTAGTAATTCCGATACTGGAGTAGCTTTTGCTAACTGGTACGATGGCATTTACATTTCTGATGATGCTACTTTCGATAATGAAGATACATTTATTACAAGTATCTGGGCTGGAGAAAATACGCCATTACAACCAGGAAGTAGCTATACTCAAACTCAAACTATTACTGTCCCGAACACGACTACTGGTAATCGATATCTATTATTTGTCAGCGATAGTACTAGTCTTCAAGGTGAAACGAACGAGAGCAATAACGTTAAAGCAGTTTCCATCAATTTAGGTTCTTATGATTTAGTACCGACTATCACCTCGTTACCAACAACCGCAACATCTGGTGATAATATATCTTTGGAATGGTCGGTAACTAATAATGGTTCAGCAGAAGTAGCAAGTGAATGGGTTGATCGGATTTATCTATCAAAAGATAATACATTTGATAATAGCGACTTACTATTAAAAGAAATCAGTAATTCACAATCTTTGAATAACGGCGAGAGTTATGAAAAGCAAATTGATTTTAATTTACCTATAGATGTTAAGGACAGCTATTACGTACTATTAGTAACAGATGCAGCCGAGCAAATAACAGAACTCGGTAAAGAACAAAACAACGTTGCAGCATCTCCCATCCAAATCACCCTAGCAGACTACGCAGACTTAGCAGTATCCAACATTACCGTCACCGAATCAACCATCGGCAATCCCGCAACCATAAATGTAGGCTGGAAAGTAAGCAACATTGGAACAGGAGCCGGAATTACTGACGAATGGGTAGACCGCATCATTGCATCTGATGACGAAGTAATTGGTGACAACGATGACATCATCCTCGCAACATTCACCCACAACGGCTTATTAAATCAAGACGAATTCTACAACCTTAATCAAGAAATCCAGCTACCGAGAAACTTAGAAGGACGCTTTAACCTCTACGTAAAAACAGGTATTTCCTCAATCTTTGAAAACGGACTTACGGAAAACAACATCAATTCTGCTCCAAATAAATTTTTCGTCGCACCTAGAGAATATGCAGACTTAATTGTTACAGATATCAGCACCAATACCACCACTGCAAAAACCGGGGAAACGGTAAAGTTAAAATGGACAGTAGCAAATCAAGGTTTAACAGTTACCGACAACAACTCTTGGAGTGACTACGTTGTTTTATACGACGAAAACGATAATCCAATCAAAGGAGAATATTACGAACGCATCGGTTTCCTCACAAATGGGGATACATATGAGCGTCAAGTTGATTTTACTATTCCCCAAGATTTAGCAAATGGTGCTTATTATTTTGGTGTTACCGCTGCATATAGCAGCGCACCTTACGAATCAATATTTAACAACAATAACAGTAAAGTTTCCTTACAAACAATTGACATTACCCCCAGTCCTTCTCCAAATTTAGTTGTAGAAAATGTCGCAACAGTTAGCTCGATACAAGCGGGTAAAAAAATTGATGTTAGCTGGAAGGTTGTAAATACTGGAAGTGCAAATGCATCCGGTAGATGGTTTGATGAAGTATATTTACAAAAGGTTGGAGTTGATAATCCCGGTACCATCTATTTAGGCAACTTTGGGTATTCCAACGGTTTAGAAGCAAATAAATTCTACGAACGCAGCGAACAATTTATCATACCAGAAACGATCGATGGTGCCTATAACGTTATAGTTAGAACCAATAGCACCAATTCCTTATATGAAGCTGGTGCAACTAGCGACAATATTAAAACAGCTTCTAATCAGTTAATAATTAATTTACCATCGCGTCCCGACTTACAAGTCAGCGATATTCTAGTTCCCTCGTCCATAAAAGCAGGTGGTAAAGCAACCGGGATTGAATTTACAGTTGTAAATCGAGGAACAATTGCAGCGACGGAAACTTGGTACGACAACGTATATTTATCATTAGATGGGAACATTAGCGGCGATGATATCTTGATCGGTAGTTTCCAAAATCAAACAGCATTAGACGCAGTTAACGGTAATAATAGTAGTTATAGAACGGTAGTTAATCAAAGCTTTGATGTTCCCAGATATTTCCGGGATGAAGCTTATATCATCGTTAACAGCGATGCTAACAACAACGTTAACGAATATCCCCGCGATAATAATAATACCAAGTCTCAAAAGGTAACAGTTGAATCCATACCCCCAGCAGACTTAGTTACCAGCAATGTATTTGCAACAAATCAAGCATTTGAAGGTTCTCAAATTAAGGTAAGATATAAAGTTACCAACTCTGGTAGTGGAGAAACCGATCGCGATAATTGGACTGATAGCATTTGGTTAACTCGTGAACCAAACAAGCGTCCTTCTGCTTTGAATAGTGAAGGAAAACCACAAGATATTCTTTTGAGTACCTTTACTCATAATGGTTCTTTAAAGACTTCTAATGACCTTGATAGTAACAATTATTATGAGAACACAGTAAATGTTACTTTACCCAATCAAATCAGCGGTGAATGGTATATTACTGCATGGTCGGATACGAATGAAGAAATTACTGAAGATACTTTTGATAATAACGGCAATGGGAACGAGTTAAATAGTAATAATTATGCATCTACTGCAATTAAGGTATTATTAACGGGACTTAAACAAAAATTAAGCCCAAATAAACCCTAAACTGGCTTTGTAAGCAA
>JACYMD010000134.1 GCA_015272215.1 Rivularia sp. T60_A2020_040
ATTTGCTACATAAGTATTCTAACCTATTTTTGCTCTTATAATTGTTTAAGTCCCGTTAGACCATTGGAAAAGAAGGGTTTTGTTCTTTTACCTAAGCGGTGGGTTGTAGAAAGAACTTTCGGTTGGCTTAATTGGTGTCGTCGTTTAAGTAAAGATTATGAAAGATTGCCTAGAACCTCCGAGACTTTTATATACATTGCTATGATTCGCATAATGGTTAGACGGCTTGCATAGTTTTTTAGCCATCTTTAACTTTTAAAACATCCTCTAAAAATTATTTTTTAAAAGTAAAAAATACTCATAACAAAGCTTTCATATTTTTTTAATTAAGATAGTATGAGGTAATTATCCGGTAAGTTAAGCTACTATAAAGCTAGTATGATTTCGCTATTTCAAAAACAAGTAGCGATATAAATGCTGTTAGCGGATAAATAGAATATCAAGGTTTTTAATCGCTATATAGAGTGCATACATCTACCTATAAGTGCTGGATATTACAAAGAAATCGTCGTTATATTAATGACGATTAAATAGAGGAATGCGAATTGCAAATATTATGATAGTCAACAGGCGGATTATGAATCTACCCAAGACCATAAAACAGAAACAAACAGCAAATTCTCGTGATTGTGCAAAAACTATTTCTTTAAATTACAATTTAAAAATACCGAAAACGACTGTATCCATTTGGCGATGGAAGCAAAATTCTTGGGCGGCTTATCAACTTCCAGATGGTACGAAAGTAATGAGCGCTCGTCAAGCGGCGCGGTTAGTTGGACAACCAAATACGGATGTCATAGACTTTATGCAATCAAATAATTTAGAAACGATAAATGTAATAATTCCTTCTAAAGTTTTTATAAATGCAATTACTTTGTCTAGCATCGCAATCTATCTACGGCATCTTCTTGAAGAAAATAAGTTACAGCGGAATAGATTGTCTTTGTGTCGTGAAGAATGGGAAGAATTAATAGACGCATTAGCAAATCCATTATCAGAAGAATACTTAACACCAAATCCTTGTTTCTTCATAAGTAATTGTCCACCTGTAAAAGCGAATGCAACTCAAATTCAGCTAGAAGATAACGTTACTCTAGAAGTCTTAGTTTTACAAACTGGAGAATATCGAATTTCCTGCACCGAAGGATTACACTGTATTCAAGCTAACCCCGAATGGTTGATGAACACCTCGCCTAAAAAAGCTAAAGTTTTCTCTAAAATGAAGTTGTCTCATCAAACTGTAGAATGTCGATTCGTTACCGAACAGGGAATTAGACAGGCATACACTTTTGGTTGTAATGATTGGCTATCGATATGGGAATATTTCGCTAAAAAAGGTAATAAACGTGCAATTACAGTTTTGAAAGCTTGTGCGAAGGAAAATATTTCTGTGAGAGTTGAAAAGGTTCTTTCTAGGAGTTGTTAATTTTCCTTTCTTCGTAAGTTGCGCCTTATTACTATAAATTTAGTATTGCGTTTAGCTAAATTCATCACACTAGTATAATTTTTAGGGAAGTTAAAAAATTAAGGACATTAAGAAAAGAAATGTGTTTAAAGAAAATATTCTTTCTGGCTTCAATTCAATGAAAGTACTTTACTTAATGTTCTTAAAGCGAAAATTAGGAGAACCGTAATTTTAGAATTTCAAATTACAGGTATATTCCTAACACTCTTAATATTTCCCTTACTGGCGTTTTCTCCGACTCTAGCAGTTGCACCTGGGATAATAACCGTTTTGGAATATACTTCGATGACTTAATATCGCGATCGCCATTTTTCCAAAACTCGTAATGATAATAAGCCTGCGGGTAATCTTTTCCTCCCCTGGTAATAGTGCGCCAGTGAATGCTACCGCTGCCGTCACCTTTACGCCTTTTACTAGGGGAGAACTCTGTTTTACTAGGGCTAGTATGTAAATTACTAGGGCTATTATCAATACCTTGTGATATATTGGCTTCACCGTTTTTTGTCCACTTATCCCCTAGTAATTTGTCTGGGATGCTTTCAATATTTGCATACGCTTCCCTATTACTAGGGCTACCTTCTGCATCCCCTAGTAATTCGTGAGAGTCTAACTCAACACCCAGTAATTTCAATATTTCCATAACGGGATGTTTGGCAGAGTCGGCTTCTTCAACTACCCCCAGTAATTTTTTGGGAATGTACTTACTTCGTTTCTTATCACCTTTTTTCCAGTGGTAGTAAGCCTGGGGGTATTCATTACCATTCTTAGTAATAGTGCGCCAATGAATATAGCCGTTACCTTCTCCCCTTAAGCGCTTTTTACTAGGGGATATATTTAACTCCGGGCTGTTTTTTTCTTCATCCCCGGAGTTATTACTGGAGCTATTTTTACTAGGGCTATTCTCTTCATTATCCCTTAGTAAATTACTAGGGGAGATTATTTTACTAGGGCTATTATTTAAATTACTAGGGTTATTATCCTGTTTATCCCCTAGTAATGATTTATCCAATTCGCCATCATCTTTTGGTTCTAGCGGCAGATAAACTACCCCATACTTATCAAACACCTCTCTAAAGCTTTCCCAATTCTCCCCCCAGTAAACCAACACATGAGATTGCCGCGCAGATAATTTAGGCTGGTAATCTTCGTCTAAAAACTTGATTCGACCCGTCCAAAAACATACGGGTTGAGTTTTCAGCACCGGAGACAACCATTTAGTGTCGGTGGCTGCCGGAACAAGCGCGATAGCTTCGCTTACTCTTCGCGATTCAAACTCAGCGCATAGCTTCTTCATCCACAACCCCGGACACGAGTAAGGAGGATTCATATAAATTTGCCTGTGCCAAAGCTGAACTAAACCATCCGAGTTAAAAGTGTAGTGTGACCCAGCCGGAATATGTTTACCATCATCCGCGCAGGGGTCGAGGTCGATTTGTCCGAGTACCTGGACTACAAGTTCAACAATGTTCGGTGGTGTGTACCAACAGTCACTTGATTTGGGTTTCGGAGAATTTGAATTAATGTTTTGATTGCAAACGCTTGCTTCCTCTGTTGGAAACTGGGGAACAGTTATTGTCGAGCGCAGAATCGACTCCCAATCCGTCTTACAGGCTTGTAGGGCTTCTCGTAGTGAATCTGTTTGTTGATGGATTGCCGTATGTACAAGGCGATTTAGAGCCTGAGAACTTTCAATAGTCTCATCCCAAAAAATAGTCAGATTACCGTTTGCGTCAACTTTACGTGGAACTTCGCCAAAATGTGCCGGATTCCAACGGTCATTGAATACATTCGCTTCGCTCAGTACAAGCTTTGGATTAACCGTTCCTTGCCGGTCAGCTTTCTGCCCGCTGTTACACGGTGGTGTATCACTGACCCTTTCTTCCTCGCAATCAGAAACTTCCACAACTGTGGAAACTTTTTCATCACTATTTTCAACCGTCTTTGAAGTATGCGAAACATCAGCAGGTTTATCCCAAGCAGGGTCATAATTAGCACCATCCCAGTCGCGTTGGGAAGAATTTTGATATTGCTCAATATTAAAAAGTGTTGTCATGACAATTGGTAATTGGTAATTGGTAATTAGTAATTGGTGATGGGGAATTGTCAACTGATAACTGTTAATTGATTTTCATCACCATCCACCACGAGCTAAATTTTTAAATTTGGTATATTCGCTATCAAAAAGAAGTCTTATAGTTCCAGTAGCACCGTCTCTATGCTTGGCGATAATAATTTCACATATTCCTCGGTCTGGTGAATCCGGACTATAGTATTCATCGCGGTACAGCATCAGTACTTTGTCACCGTCTTGCTCGATGCCACCTGAATCTCTCAAATCCGATAGTAAAGGACGTTTATTTTGACGAGACTCAACACCACGCGACAACTGGGATAAACAAACTACAGGTACTTCTAATTTCATCGCCAGCCGTTTCAACCCGCGTGTAATGGCAGCTATTTCGTGATTGCGATTACTGTTGCCGTCTTCGCCCATCAGCTGCAAGTAATCAACGATTACAAGTCCTAAATTGCGCCGCTCCATCGCCATTATTTTGCGACATTCCGCTTCAAAATAATTTAAAGACGGTGTGGCATAATCGTTCAAATATATTGGCAGATTTGATATTGAAGTTGTGCCAACAGCTATTGACTGCCATTGACTATCGCTAATACGCCCAGTTTTCAGATTGGTATTCTCAATCTCAGTTTCACCTGCGAGCATCCGCATCCCAATTTGGGATTTACTCATCTCCAAGCTAAATAAAACCACTGCTTGATTTTGCTGTTGTGCAACATTAAAACCAATTTGGGCTGCCAAAGCACTTTTACCCATTGCCGGACGACCCGCAACAATTACTAAGTCACCCGGACTAAACCCATTTGTAACTGCATCTAAGTCATAAAAACCTGTAGGGATGCCCCCAAGTGCAGTTCCTTGGTGGCGTTCTTCTATTTTTTGATACACATCGGTCATTACATCTGAGATATGACTCGTGTGCTTGTTATTTGAACCCTGTTGAAGACGGTAAATACAATCTTGCAATTGCTCAAATGCCTGCTCCAAAGACACTTCATCATCCGATTTATGCTGCAATTCCGTTGCTAGATTACCAAGATGACCGAGTTCGCGACGCTTCCACTTACTAATAACCAAATTAGCTAAAGCATCAATATTTACCGCACTCACGCAACGGTCAACTAAACTAGCAAGCTTATTTCTCCCACCAACAGAAGCTAAAAGCTCGTTAGCTTCCAAATAATTAATAATCACAATCAAATCGGTTGGTTGCTCTTGCTCGTTAAGCTTCAGCATTGCTTGGTAAATAGAGGAGTGAGCGCCGATATAAAAATGGTAGGGTTTGAGTTCATCGCGCACGCGGGCTATAGCACCAGGGTCGAGCAAAATACCACCTAAAATGGCTTCTTCTGCTTCTATGCACTGCGGTGGAACTTTACCCGAGAAAGAAGCAAAATCAATAACTTTATTTTGTTTGGCAAACATAGCAATTAATATTGTTTAAAAAAAAGCTCTAAAAGTAGGTAATTTTCTTTACTGAGGCACGTCAACAAACTTGGATGGGTATTTTACCTTTGCCCACTCATACCAAGCCTTAGAAGTCGAATTTTCGCAAAATTTTGCTAATCCAAGATTCATCAGTGTGTGGTACTGACCTTCATGAGTGCTTGCATCCCAATTTTCAAAATTTAAAACATTTGTACTAGTCACCGCCTCGTAATGTGACCCATACGTATTGTTTTGTTGTTCCCAGAGATTTTTTAATTCTTCAAAATGAGTTTCAATCCACTTCATGGGTAGTTGTGGTGGTTTTGGTAGTTGACTAGTTTTCTTTAAAGAAAATTCCAAAAAACTCTCTCTCTCGGCTTCTGAGAGAGAGTCTTTAAAGTCTAAATAAGTCTTAATAGTCTTAGGGGTTCCAGAGTCTTTATCTGGTAAGGGTTCTGGCTCTCGTTTGTTGCGTGACGATCGCGCGTGTTGCGTCATGATCACGCTTGTTGCGTCATGATCACGCTTGTTGCGTGACGATCGCGCTTGTTGCGGTGAGGCAACACTGTTGTCTGTAGGCACCATTGTTGTCTCATCGCAACAATGAAGACCGCGAGACGAAACTTTGACTTTGACTTTTAGTAGCTCTAAGTCGATAAATCCCTTTTCATCCAAAGCTTTGAGCGCACGGCTAACTGTAGAGCGATGTACTTCCTTACTTTCGGTTGATAATCGTCTAGCTATTTCGGAAACCGATACCTCAACGCCATCGCCATAAGGGTCAAGAGTACGAAGAAAGTACAATACCATCAGCTGCGCGGGCGTAAGATGATGGCACGCACTTAAAAATTCTTCATGCTGAAGTGGATAGAATTTTCCTTGAATTTTGCTACTACTTTGAGTCATAATGCATCAACAAGTTTTTTTTGATTTTTAGTTTGCTCCAGTTAGTGTGAATAACAGGAGCAAATTTTTATTGGAGTACGGCTCAGGTATATCCGGCCCTACTCCAATGGGCTAAGATATTGCTAGGATAAAGATAGTTAAAGCTTTGTTTAATTCACTTGCCTATCTCATTAAAAAAAATATTTAATCATTTAAAGAACTCTTTAATTAATCTGGCGCAAAAAATGCAAGAAATCGTTACAAAAGGTATGGAGACGCATCAAAGGCTGTTCGACGAAATGCTCGAACGTTTTGACATCTCAGCTAAAGAAATCGCTCAATTGATAGGGGTTTCCGAAGTTACTTTGTCTCGATTCCGGCGTGGTAAAGGGGACTTGCTAACAACAAAATTTTTGGCTTTACTATTAGTTCTTCCTGAAGATGCAAGAGAATGGTATATTTCGCGATTAGTTGGCTCTAAACCAAAAATCAATCTAAGATCGCTTGTAATGGAAGCATCTCCCCAAGAAAAAGCAGAGGTTCTTAATGCTCTTGCTGCTTGGGTCGTTCAATCTCGTGAATATAAAGATTCTAGCCATTTAGCGCAAGCAGTATAGAAATGGAAACTAATGGTATTACTTGAATAAGAATGACGATTTGCGGGAACGGGGGGAATTCGTGGTATTTGATTTCGCCACCTGCCATGCGGTTTGCTCCCGGGATTAATCGCATCAAGTTATGCTGTCTTATTTTCAATTGGAGTCACCTACGTCATCCCGATAAGTTTGACACCTATTGCTCCCAGTTTTGATAGGAAAAAAGACTGTTGGTATCTTTAACAAACTACCGAAGAGCAAGAATTGCGGACTTTCCTGATATTGTCATAATAGGCGAGTAATACAAACGAACGAATACATTACTACTGGAACATTAGCGCCACAAACTAATTATCATTTTTTGATCTAATTGTTTTTATTGTTGTTCAAATCGCGAACATCCCCCCAAAAAGAAGTAAGAACGGGTGCAAACTCAGACGTATCTTCACTACTAGCAGGTTGTGCAAAATATTTAGCACGATTTGCGATCGCTAAAATTCTGTCAGTATCTCTAACATACAGCGGCACCATTTTCTCCCGTTGTTCCAACAACTCCGCCAATCCAATATTCATATGTAGTCGTCCTTGGTGAAACAGTTTGCGTGCAGCCTTCTCCACCATCCGCGCTAATTCCGCACCAGTGCAATTCACAGTTTTATTAAGAATAATCCGCCATTCTTTTTGTGAAAGCACATCACCATAAAGATAACGCTTATCAAACCGAGCCAAATGCATCATCAAAATTTCCTTACGTTCGTAAGCTTGAGGAAACCCCACGTAAAATATTTCATCAAATCTTCCCATCCTCGTTAACTCTGGTGGTAACACATCAAGTCTATTAAGAGTGCCAACCACAAACACCACAGTCTTTTTATCTTGCAACCAAGTAAGCAAAGTTCCTAAAATTTGTATGGAATTAGTATCTTCCCCGATATTAGTAGAAGTAGAAAACAATTTATCCAACTCGTCAAAGTAAAGCACCACAGGAGCGCAAGCTTCTACCCTCTCCAACGTGCGTTTTAAATAAATTGCACCCCCGCTCATAAGCGCTGCGATATCCACACTCACAAGAAGAAAATTTAGCATCAGAGCGCAAACATTTGCTGCAAGAGTTTTACCAGTTCCAGGTGGTCCCACCAACAAGCATCCCTTGGGAAGAGGAATATTATTCTTTCGTGCTTGAATCGAAAAATCCAACTTTGCTTGTTCTATAAACTTCTTGAACAAATCCAAACCGCCAAAATCGGGTACGCTTGGCTTTGAAACAAAGTTCAAATTAAAAGAACGAAACCGATTAATTTTGTAATCTAAAAGATGTTCGGATAAATCATTAACATTTGATTCTTCGCACTGACAAGTAGCAATTGCTAATCCCAAACGAATCTCCTCAATAGTCAAACCTATTGCAGCATTTACCAAAGTTGATATATCAATTTTACTTGTAGAACATGGTAAAGAAAGCTTTAGAAAATCAGCAATATCCATAGCAGAAGGTAATGGATTGAATAAAGTAGGAATCAAATTAGCTAATGATTCGGGCATCTCAACATTATCAGTGGTCAAAATGATTATCTTTTTGAAGCAATTATTACTTTCTAGTTCATAGAAAATATTAACGATTTGTGATATTAGCTTATGAGAAAATAATTCTACATTTGCTAAAGAAAACAAGTTTTCAAATATAAATATTCCCTGAGTCTGCGTATTCATTAAAAAATCAAAAGCAGCAAAGATATCTTTTTTAGAGTTGCATAAACGACTTAAATTTATCGCAGAAAAACTTATTAACCCTTCTGAATTATAGTTAACTTGCTCAAAACATCCCCAACCAGAATTCCATAAATAAAAAGGAACATTTTCCGCTTCAGCGCAGTTCCTTCCTATCCAATCTAAAACAGTCATACGTTCCCTTGTTGAAGCAGTTATGCTAACTATAGGAAAACCTGCATCAATCAATAAATTCAATTGAGATAATTCCATATTAGAAGGCAGGAGGTAAAGGGCAGCGAAAAGTGCGGTCTTGGGGTCTCCCCAAATGGAGCAACTTTTCAAGAGAGAGGGCAGAAGGGAAGAAGATAAATAAACATCTTAAAACCTTCTGAATAAAATATTTATTTAGTATTTGTACGATTGTGATTTTTTTTTAATAGTTATTCAATGATTAATTCCCTCCTGCCTTCTGCCCCCTGACTACTGCCTTCAATCTGTTTCGGCTGTAGCTTTGGCAGGATTTGTTCAAAATAAGTTAAATCGTTCTGACTCATATTACTTTTAAGCTTTCCTCCATCTTTTTCTAACAAAATACCGCGTCCATCTTTCGCCTCAATATGCACGTTACCTAATGGGCTAGCCCGCCATTTATAAGAAAATACACCATCAATTTCTACTTCTTTATTTTGAGCAATAGCATACTGCACTAAAGCATTAGTTACTCTCTCTACACGAGCAAAATATTCGGCTTCTTGCTTACCTATAGGAGTAAATGTTGTAGGTAAAGGTTCATTTCTCTTTATAGAATGATGTAAAGTATTGATATCTTGAACGTGTACACTGTCCAGATTTCCTTGTTCAACTTTCACACCCAAAGGAGTCGAACGAAACTGCATTATTTGTTTACCCGTAGTTTCGCTAGATACTTCATACAACGAACCTTGACGAGATATTCGGTAATCTCCCGCAGTATATTCACTTGTTCCCGGTTGAGTCTGGAGGTGAAACAAAGTTTTTAAAGATGCAGCACCTTTGTGTTGCATAGAATTCTCTTTGAATTCGCCTATCCCCATTTTTATAGCACTATTTACGCTTTGAACTACAGTTGAAACATTATTAACGGCTTGCTGCCACCATGAAGTATTTCGAGGCTGCTGCAATCTTTGTTCGATTAACTCTTGATACAAACTACGTTCTTCTTGTAATGCTTTTAACTCAGTTTTTAACAGTTCAATTTCAGATAAAAGTATATTCTTTAAAGGGCTATCTTCTAAAAATTGAAGTGACTCTTTAACTCGCGTCGAACCATTTGTAAGTGGTAAATTTATATCTTGTTTAATTTCAGGTTTTTGATTATTGGAATTATTTAAAGAGTTGCTAACAGAATATTGCTTCTCATCAACTGTATTACTCGTTTCAACAACTTCAGATTTACTTTGACTTTGACTTTGACTTTGACTTGATTCAGCTTCTAAAAAGCTATTAACAATTACTTTACCATTTTCATCACTTTGTAAAATAACTTTTCCATCTAGTTCAACTCTTTTATTTATTACTCCTGAAGCCATATCACCAATAGGAGTAGAGCGTAACTGTTGAAGTTCGGTAATTAGTTGAGGATTTAAAAACTGTCCCGATATCCCAGATATTTCATCTCGAAATTGATTATTATCTTGCCCATAAACCAACCTATCTCCATCAAATATTTTCAAATTTTGACGGTGGTTATCTCCTGAATCTTTAGTATCTAATAAAGTTCGTAACAAAGTTTCAATTATTCGTTCGTAATGCTGCTGAATCGCAGTTGCATCACCAGAGTTTAAAGTAAATATTTCACTCATCACATTAACCCTTATAGATTTGGAATACGATTCAGAAGTATCTGCGAGTCTACATAAAAAATAGCTAATTCTCCATCAAACATCCAAGCTATAAACTGACTTTTCTGTTGACTTGAACGCTTACATTCATAGCATCCAAACTTATTAATCCTGCCAGCTAATAAACCATATTGGTCAAATATTTCTATGACGAAAGGACAATAACCTACATCTAATTGTGGTTTCTTAGCCGCTTCAATTAGTATTTGCTGCCATTCAGGATAATTTTCTAAAAAAGATGAAATATCTAAACTCCAATTCATTTGTTTTATTTGCAATCTTTGCACTTTTTAACTCCATTTAGTATTCAGTAAATTTTAGTTTTTATTTTCCCCCTTGCTCCCTGCTCCCAGCAAAGCTGCCTTCTTCTAAAACACACTCGCAAGCTCTTGGGGAGAAGGCAAAGCACCAGGTTTTTCAGGCAATGGAAATAATTCTTCTGCTAATTGAACCCGTTCTAAAAACTGATTAGAACGTTCCAAATCACTAACTTGTTCTCTATTATTTTGTATCAATCTTTCTCGGATAAATCCCCATTTATCCTCAGACCAATTCATCTGTTGAATATCTGATAAAGGAACCTTTATTTTTTGTAACAACGGAACATAAGCTTCCGTACCCCTCTGGTAAGCCGGGTTAATAATTACTGCTCTCCCAGTACCCATCTTGGCAAACTGAGCGGGTTCTAATAAATGCCTTTTTTGGTGATGTTCGTTAGTACTGTGAGAACCTCCTCCTTTCCCCCTACTGCGAGATTTAGAATTAAAAGTTATCTCCATTTCTCCCAAATAATCGCTGAACAACTTGGCAGATTCGGGGTCTTGGGGGTTAAATATAAATTTAGTTGCAGTACCACCTAAAATAGCCCTTGTTAATTCTTTGCCGTAAACTTTTTCTAATTGGGCAATATTTTGATATCCTAAAATCCCTACCATCCCATCTTCCCTATTTTCATTCAGCCAATTTATTAACGCTGGTAGATACAAAGTTGGCAATTCATCCAATGCCACAATTAAAGGGTCGGAACGCGGTACGGTACGCGATACATTGCGGGTGAGAATCATATGTAAGATAGCTGCAAGTAACGGACCAACAATATCTCGGTTATTTCTATCCAATCCAAATATAATTAACTGCTTTCCATCTAAATCCAGCGGTAGCGTTGTTTTACCGCAAAATGCCCCGACAAAATCGCGTTTGAGAAAACGCTGAAACATTCTTTGTGCAGTACCAATAATTGATACTGCTGTTTTCTCAGAATCTTTAACACTGATTAGTTGAGAAAGCGGACGAGAAGTCCATACCTTGAGTTTGTCCTTAGAAGCAGCTTCCATACGTGCCGACAAATTCGGTAGGGATAAAATCGCCTGAGCCATCATCAAGTCACAATATTTATCATCCCCAGTTAAAGTTTTAACCGCCTTCGTTACTAGTAAAATCCCTTCAACCAAACTATCACCAGCTTCTTCAAAGAATTTATCGCTATTATTGTTACTGCGATCGAAGTTACGAGAAATAACTTGTGTCATTTGTCCCGCTGCGATCGCGTCTTCCTCATCTTTTAATAAATCCAAAGGATTACAGGTTTCGCTTTCGGGGAATCCCGGAGCAAATACCCGCACCTTATAACCGCGTTTCATCGCGTAAGCCACAGCTCGTTTAGTTTGCGCTGGGTACTTGAAATCATAAAGGCACATGGGAAAACCTTGGTCAAAAGCGCTGCGGAGTAAGGGGTCTATAACTGAGAACGTTTTACCCGAACCTGCTGCACCAATAGCAGAAATTCCTCTTTGAGCATCAGGAAAATATAACGTTCTATCTGGCTCTTTCCACCTATACAGTTGTTGAGTAAACGTAGGTTTAGTTTTTAATAGTCCTTTCTCACGCCACTGTTTTTCAATTTGCGAACGTATATCGGGTGGAGTACCCACATAAAGTGCTACTGAATTACGGATTGGTTTAGCCATTTGCTTTTTAGCTTTACGTTTAGCCTTTTGTTTCTCACGTTTACCACCCCAGTAACTGGTTGCGACTTTACCCTTATGATTACCGCAGGACAGGAAGTTAAAGATTGCGATCGCCGAGAAACAACCTATAAGTATCAGCCCAGATTGCGACTTCATTAAATCTGCCAATCTTTCAATCTGTAAGGTTGGTGGTGTTGTTGTCTGTAGCTTAAGTACTGAATTAGTTGTTTTCATTTTCCCCCTGCTCCCCTGCTTGATCAATGGTTGTCCAAGTTTCATAGAAGTGTACATATCTACCAGTTTCAAAGCAGTATTTGTTCCTAGATACCATATATTTCATTGTTGTTTGTTGGGAAAAGGTAATGCAAGGTAAAGGTTCAAAGCTGTCATTCTCAACTTTAATTAACTGTTGAGAGGATGGTAACTGTGGATTAGCAATTATCTCTAAAAAACGTTTACCCTCCGAATGATAAACCTGGTATAAACAGCCCCCAATACCACAAAGTTGAGAGGAACGAAAATCAAATATAAATAATGTCCCGGCACCAGTTAATGGTATTTTTAAAACTTTGATAGATTTCTTATCTAGCTTAGTTTTTGAGAAAGAAGATAAGACTTGTGTAAGTAAAGGTTGAGGAACTATATCTACAGCATTTTGCCAAGAATATTCAATTTTATTTGTTTTATTGATGGATGATGCTCTGTTTAACATCCATACGAAAATAGCAATTGAGACACACGACAGGAGTATAAACAATATTTGAAAATAAATAATTTTATGACGCAATTCTTTTTCCATAGTTAAAATAAAATTTATTAATTAATATTTTATAGCTTGTCAATACACCCCATTGCTTTTAAAGCTTCGTTATATCTATCCGAAGAAGCAATACCATATTCTTGAATTGAATCGCTTTCGTTGACATTGCTAACTTCTGAATCAATCGGAATACCCAAACCGCCAAAATGCATTTGACTAGCACGCTCAATTAACCTTTCACCTGTAAAAGCTTTTCCTGTATTAGGGTCAATTTGCTTTGATGCGTTATCTAATAATTGCGACGTATCGGATGCAATTAAATTCTGTTGTTCTGTAGGTGAAAAATATTGCATAATTTCTTCACTCGTAACTTCTTCACCTCTATCTAATTTACTAAGAAACTTATCTCCACCAGATTTATTCTGAATAATTTTTCTGACTTGGGGACGATAAGACATAAATTTCATTGCACCAAGAGAGCGACCACAATTACCCTTGGAGTCACAAACATAATTCCCTAACGAGTCGTAATTATCTTTGATATCGGAAAGTGCAGTACTCAAAGCATCGATATTGGTACCTGATAAATGTTGTTTACCACAACTATCTTTATCCCTTCTGCCCTCTGCCTCCTGCCCCCTGCCTTCATTATTGAAAGTAAATCCGCTGCTTTTCAAACCTGTAGGAGTAGAAGTAGAATTTTCTCCACCCCCATTTATCAAACCTAAAAATATAGCGTCTTTTTCTTGATAACTCATAAACGGAACCGGACCGATAAAATAGGGTGTACATCCCAAATTAACAAAGTTATTCCGCATACAAACCCGAAAGAATAAAGCTTGGGATATCATTCCATCGACTTCCGACACATCCCAAACCGCTACCTTAAAAGCATCGCCAAATAAATGTCTACCAGTAGGTTCTTTTCCACCATTCACAGAACCAAGAATGGAGTTACCACCTTTGACTAACTGATATTTACCACTAATCCAAGCTTTACCTTTTACGGTTTTGGAACCTGATAACTCTACATGAACGCAGTCTTTTTTGCACGGTACGGCAAAACCTTCTTCTTTGCTTCCAGAAATTGTTCGTTGTCGCTGCTGTTCGTCGGTTCCAAAAGCAACATCGACAATTCCAACTTCCCCACCTATAGCATTGATAGGATTGGGGAATTGGGAGAAAGGAACCGACTCTAATCCGGGAACAGAGTCAATATAAACACCTTGCCACTTTTCAAATTCCTCAATGGGAGTTGTAGATAATCCAGGTATGGAATCGATGTTGTAGGAAGTTAAATCAATTTCAGAAAAATCTAGCTTGCTTAAATGTGGTGACTGCTTTAATAAATTACCAATCGTTTGATTACCATCGAAGGAACCAGATAATTTCTGTGACAGTAAATCAGCGATGGGTTTAACTTCAACTGCTTGAATATTCTCCAACTCAGGAATTGCCGAAACCAAGCTACCTAAAGTTTGTAGTTTGATTACACCAAATTTTTCTAAATTAACTTTACTCAAATCTGACCCAATAATTTGAGAAATATCAGTCAGCGAAAACTTTTGTAGTTCAAAAGAATCCTGAAAATCACCTAACATCATAAATGCTGCTATATTTTGTCCTTTTTCCCAACTGCGATTGGGGTTGTAACCCAACTTTTGTTCAACACCTGGGGGTGCTTGGAATGAACCATCCGTATTAATCAAAGGCATTGTTGAAAAAGTAATTTGATTCCAGTCTGGGATACGAGTATTTTGCCAATCAACTGTTTGTATTTGAGTTTGTGTAGTTGAAGGTAAATTTTGAGCCTGCGATGAAACAATGATTGCACTGCCCATGATTATCGATAAAGCGATACCAGATATTAAACTAAATTTTTTATTTAATAGTTTCATAACTTTCAGCTTGAGTATTTCCTAGTTTTATTAAATGATTAACTAATTGAAGAGAAATTCCATTTATACTAGCAGCGTCATTTATATGCTCTCCCGCTTTTACCGAAATCAAAAAGTTTTCAACCCTCTTCATTAAGCGAGAATCTTCTGTAATTAGACGCTGTTGTTTAGCAACTTCAAGTCCTCGACTGATTAACTGTAAATTCTTAATATGTGTGATATTAGGAAATCTATTAGTATTAAACTCTTCTTGAGTTGGCGTAATTTCAATTGTATGGAAGTTGGGTTTTGTATCGACAATCGCTACCTGAAACAAATAAACCCGTCGCTTATCTTCACCTCTTGCTACTACTGTTAATAAACTACTATTTGATGAAGGTAACTGCTTAAAGTGTAAAGGTTTAATTTGACGTAAATGTAATACAGTTGCACCATTACCCGACTCACACTCTTTTCCCAATCCAGATAAACAACCATCAACATTTAAAGAAGCAATAGCAGGATTGTCTAACCATACTTTCTCTACTATTTCACCAGTAGGAATAAATGAAATATTGACTCCATAACCAGGAGATAATTTAATTAACGGTATTTCGCTTTCACTATTACCAGTTGCAACAGTATTGTTAATTCGCTTTACACTATTTTTCATCTCAGCAGCAATTACTTTCATTGAAATACTGGTAAAGCTAATTACGGTGAATATAGAAATAGAAATTAGGACAGCTTTTTGTAAAATATTTTTCATTGGTCTCTCAAGGTAAAAGATTGATTTACAAATATCTGTACGTCTGTATTAGCAGGGACATACCAAACCTTTTTACGCCGTTCTATTTCTGATGATTTACGTTTATTCCGCTCTACTATTTGTTCGGTAAGTGGTTCAAATCCACCTTCTAAAACAGCACCTAAAGTATTAGAATTACCTCGTCTGATAGAAGAAAAACTACTGTTACCACCAAAACCACTTGAAGTAGAGAATTGCTCGGATTTGGGTTGATTAAGTACTTTACCCACTTTGCTAAGAGAGCCAACTACAAATGTTTCTGCGTCTCGTGCAGCAATATTTTCATTTTTAGAGCCTCGCTGAGATGCCATCAAAGGAAGACCTGAATTTCCACGAATACTAATTACTTGTTGAGGAAGGATGTATTGTTTCCCGTTAATAATGATTTGCGCTGCTTCAAGTTGTACTAATCCTGACTCTTGAATATTTTTTATAGTCGTAATAATTTGAGTATTTTTGGGAAGAGTAATTAAACCATTTTTATCTTTAAGTGGTTCAGTAATTTGTACTATAAAGTTTTCTTTTTGATTAAAATTTTGTTGTTCAGGATTAGCATTGTTAGTATCCCAAATTAAAGGTGTAAGTAATTTTCCGTTCATTGTTTCCCCTATTTTTAATGCTCCTATTTGCGATTTAGGACAGTAAAGATTATTTAAAGAATTAGTACAATCGAGGTGAGAGTCATCTTCTTGTCCAATTAATGTATTTGTGTCTTCGTTGAGAATCCGAGCCTCTTCTGTGTAAAGTGGTTCGGGATAAACAGTAGTTTGAGAAGAAACCATTAAAGGAATCGCTTTTGGTATTGTTGTAGGTACTGGTTCTTCGTGTAGTACAGGTTTAATTTCCTCAATCGTTTGTTGTTCGTTCTTTGTTGCAATTTCAGCAGTACCATAACTTCCCAATTGATTCACGGCTACCCATTGCTCTGTCGGGTCGATTACGTCGGGTTTAACAAGTGTTGGTGGTGATATTCTCCTTACAGGAGATGGTATTAGTGATGGATTCGGCTTTATTGCAGTTTGTATACGTTCAGGAACCGACGCTCTTGGCTCCGGATAATATCTTGGTATCGGATAACTATTTTGCCTTACCGGACGAGGCATTGAAGTGTAAACTGGTGGTCTACTTATGATTGTTGGTCTTTCGGGTTGTGCTGTATTTACTTTTTGATTGTTCAGTTCTGATTTGGTTTGAGAATTTGATTGAGGAATAGGTGTTTTAGTATTTTTAGATTCTTCTTGTGATTTAATTTTTTCAGCTTGGGTTGATAATGCTAATTCGGCTTTTAATTTTCCATTTTCCACTTCATTTGGTTTAGTATCTTCTCTTAAAATAACTTTCGGTTTATCAAAGTTTTGAGCAGAAATTTTTGGTGCAGCTTTTGGTTGTCCAGAAATAATAGTATTCAGGAAGGTGGCTCCCGTACCAAATACAACTAACAATATCAAACCTACAGCACCAAATTTAGCAAATGGATTGGTTGCAAAAGTCGGTTGAGTTTTACCATCATGTGGTGAGTCAAACAATTCACCTTGATCGATTACATTATTATTCTCATTGGATACTTCTATATCACTTTCTTGGAATTCAACATTATTTGTTGGCTCATACTCACTAATAGTCTCTGTCTCAGTTACTTCTGTTTGATGATTTGGATTTTTATCTTCATCATAACCAAGTAATTTAGCTAAACTTTCTTCATCCCAATTACTTTCAAATTTTTGGTGATTCTCTTCAACAATATTCTCACTTTCTAGATTATTATTCATTAGTTTTATTGATATCAACTTAAGATATTTACCTACTTTCTTACTTCTGCCCCCTGCTCCCTACTCCCTGCCCCCTGCCTCTCTTAACGAGTAATATCGGACTGTGGTAAATCTCGTATTGCATAAATTTCCAAACCACTCGAACGCACTTGATAAACTAAGAAGGCAAATCCATCAACTTTGTCAGGAGATGAAGGAGCTTCAATTGCCAGGGTAAACGCAAGAAAATTTAGATATTATATCAGCTAGAATGTAAGGGAATAG
>JACYMD010000112.1 GCA_015272215.1 Rivularia sp. T60_A2020_040
TCAATACAGTTCAGTTAAGGATATAAATTAATTATCGCAAACAAAACAGATCGACTTTTTTGGAGGGGGTTTGGGGGACGCAACCGTCCCCCAATCGGGGGTTTGGGGGAGAATCCCCCAAGTCTTGGTTCTCAATAAATTGATTGACGGACAACCTTAACCGGGGAACGCCGGTCGCCGCAGGCTCCGCCGAGAATCGGCTCTTGTACCGGCGACTGAACCGTATTGGCACTATTATTACAACCAAGCACCAGCTTTGTTGAAAAGCATTCCTCAAAAAATACTTCTCATCAGGACTAAGTTCTACTGATTTATAAATATAATTACATTTAACTACATTTAATTATAGTTTAGTTGACCCCAGATATTTAGTTAAATAAGGCGAAAAAACCTCATAAATCAAGGTTAAAGGCTGTCCGTGATGCCAAAATAAATAATGCCGTCCCCAAAAAGGACCTTTTTGATTAAATCCCAATTCCAAACTTGGGGAATTACCGTAGTAAATTCCTTGAACATCTCGGTACAATTCAGTGCGAAGACGCGCTAAACTCGCCCAAATCGGTAAAGAACGATTTTGCAAATATTCATCCACATGAGACGCTTCCCACCAGGAAGCTGCATAAGCCAAAATTTGCCCAGAAGCGGTACGCAACCAAACCTGTCGTCGCAGTCGAGGTGCCGGCACCCGCTGAATCAAATCCGGTGCATCATCACCATCCATGCCAATTAATGACATATCGATCACATCTACTTCCGTCGGCTCCCCTGTAAGCAACTTCAGGTGTCGCGTGGGAGAACCGTCACCCAACAGCAATAACTGCCAAGCCGGTGTTAACTGAGTATGAGGCAAACCTTGCTGAATTTGCTCTTCTCCACCTTGCCAAATAGCATCTAATCTATGCCATTTTTGCGGCAATTCTAAATTATCCGTTGCTTTAAAAGTTGCAGTCAATGCTCTGCTCTTAACAATACTTTACTTATTTATATCAAAGCACAAAATTTTGGGCAATTTGCAGTTGCCAATTCTTAATGCCTATTAAATCCATACTTAATACCTATTAAAATGCGGATGGCGAGACTCGAACTCGCAAGAGCATTGCCCACACGCCCCTCAAGCGTGCGCGTATACCAATTCCGCCACATCCGCATAATTGTTTGTCTAGAAAAGGATTATAGCATAACAAAAGAAATATAGTCAGAAGATATTACCCATTCCAAAAATAATCATTGAGATGCATTGCTTTTGCCAGATTGGGATAACTGGCTGACAGAAATCAAATAGAACTATTGTCATATTTAAGAACGAGATGACTGCATAAAAGGGTTTGTGCGCTGTTCTGCTCCTTGAACGCTGCTCATTCAAGGTCGGAATAGGTATAATTCTTAACCTGCTGATTTATTTCTTAATAATGGTTGTATTAAATTAGGCAAACAATCTATTTAAAATGCCTTATGGGTAGTTCATTATAGCCGAGGGTTTTGCAAGCAAAGCGTCGAATTTCTTGTCAAAATTTGAAACAAAGCGAAAGTATTGTTCCGGATTTGGCGTGAGAAAATGTCAATCTACAGAAATGATATAGAAAATACAAAGATGAATTTTGAGAAAATATTAATTGCCAATCGAGGGGAAATAGCTCTTCGCGTTCTGCGTGCTTGCGAAGAAATGGGAATTGCCACTGTTGCAGTACACTCGAATATTGACCGTAATTCTCTTCACGTCCAGCTTGCCGATGAAGCAGTTTGTATCGGCGACGCTGCTAGTAGTAAAAGTTATTTGAATATTCCTAATATTATTGCAGCGGCATTAACACGCAATGCCAGCGCTATTCATCCAGGTTATGGTTTTTTAGCAGAGAATGCCCGTTTTGCTGAAATCTGTGCTGACCATCATATAGCTTTTATTGGCGCGTCACCCGAAGCAATTCGCAAAATGGGAGATAAATCCACTGCAAAAGAAACCATGCAAAAAGCCGGGGTTCCCACAGTACCGGGTAGCGATGGTTTGCTCTCTTCTGAAGAAGAAGGCTTAAAAACCGCCGAGGAAATTGGCTATCCGGTGATGATTAAAGCTACAGCCGGTGGTGGTGGAAGAGGTATGCGTTTAGTGCGATCGCCCCTTGAATTTACAAAATCTTTTCGAGCCGCACAAGGAGAAGCGGAAGCAGCATTCGGTAACAAGGGAGTATATCTAGAAAAATTTATCGAACGACCCCGCCATATTGAATTTCAAATTTTAGCGGACAATTACGGTAATGTAATTCATTTGGGTGAGCGGGATTGTTCAATTCAGCGACGCAATCAAAAACTTTTAGAAGAAGCCCCAAGTCCGGCACTGAATCCAGAATTACGCCAAAAAATGGGAGAAGCCGCAGTTAGAGCAGCTAAGTTCATTAATTACACTGGTGCGGGTACGGTAGAGTTTTTGCTCGATAGTAGGGGCGATTTCTACTTTATGGAAATGAACACCCGGATTCAGGTTGAGCATCCTGTCACGGAAATGATTACCGGAATTGATTTGGTTGTCGAACAAATCCGGATTGCAATGGGAGAAAAACTCAGCCTTACTCAAGACCAAGTTGTTTTGAGAGGTCACGCCATTGAATGCCGTATCAACGCTGAAGACCCCGATCACGATTTTCGTCCTTGTCCCGGACGCATCAGCGGTTATCTTCCCCCCGGAGGTCCCGGTGTTCGCATTGATTCCCATATTTATACGGATTACCACATACCTCCTTACTACGACTCGTTAATTGCTAAGTTAATTGTTTGGGCTCCCGACCGTCTTACGGCAATTCATCGCATGAAACGAGCCTTAAGAGAATGTGCGATTACTGGAGTTACTACAACCATCAGCTTTCATCAAAAAGTTATGGATATTCCACAGTTTTTGTCAGGTGATGTCTATACCAGTTTTATACAGGACATCAAAGAAACAAACCCTTAAACATCAGAAGTCGGGTTTTTAAGATAAATATCTCTCAGAACAAACAATCTTGACAAAAACCCGACTTCTAAAAACCGGGTAGACAATTCAGAAGTCGGGTTTTTTGCATAAATATCCTCTAAAAACAAACAATCTTGACAAAAACCCGACTTCTACCAGACATTTAACTGGTACGAGCAAGCATGGTTAGCAGTCCTTGCTGACCTAAGAGGATTTCCCTCGCTAAACTGAATATTCCCACCCAAATAATCGGTGTAATATCTACACCACCAATGGGTGGTACTAGTTTCCGCAGCACCACTAAAAATGGTTCGGTAGGTTTGGCGATCACATTAAAGGGGAAGCGACTTAGTTCTGCTTGGGGATACCAAGTTAAAATAATTCGGAAAATAAATAAGAAGGTCATTAGCCCCAATACAATACTGAGAATCAAGTTGGTCACGTCAACGGTATTCATGGCTTGAGTTTACTATTGAATAAATCAATCAGAGTATTTTAAGATTTGTAAAGCATCTCTAAATATTTTATCGGTAATTTAACAGCCGGATTTATTATTTAAGGATTAAGACTTATTGCAATTCAATTCGTGGTATTGAAAAACTTCGTTGATTTTCTACCCAAATAAAGTAAAATAGGCAGATATTCCCAGAGCCAATGACCTAATTTAGAGGGGTGAAAGTCCCATCTAGTTGCGGAGAGCGCAAGCCATAATCTCTTAGTAGTTAACCTATAGCCTAGAAAGCAGAGACTAAATTAGCCAGGTAATCACATTAGGAATAAAACTAGTTAAAAAGCAGTCCTGAAAGCACAAGCAGACAGGATATAGGTTGTGTAGTTCAGCCATAAGGGTAAAACCTTTAAATTAATAATTTGAATATTTGTCCATATTATTAACAACTATTAAAATTAAAGAAGAATGTAAACAAAAGGTTGTAATTATGACTCCCTCTTTAGCAAATTTTCTTTGGAGCTTAGCCTGGGGTGCGGCAATTTTTGTGATTCCCGCAACAGTGGCATTAATTTTTATTAGCCAAAGAGATAAAATCCAACGTTCATAAGAGTTTTTTCGAGACGTTAAAACAATTGAGACGAGGTTTCTAACTATTCCTCCCACAGAGGACAAGTTATACTTAATTGACAAGTCTAAGTCTTGTTAACTTTGAGTAACAATACAAAGGCGCGATATTGAATAACTCCCGTTTGGAGTCAGGCAATTCGCGTCTTTGTTATATATTTGTATATATTTGTGTTTACTTGATGTAGAGATTTGAGTTGTGAGTCGCTAACATAGATATGATATCGGGAAAATAACAATGTTAACTTTTGGGCTGAACTCAGCCAGTGTTCTGGCTCAGGTGAATATAGGAACCAACCCAGCTAGTATTTTAGGAATTTTTCTAGCTATTGCTGGAGCCGGACTATATTTTCTGCGTACTGTACGTCCGGAACTTTCACGCGACCAAGATATATTTTTTGCTGCTGTCGGCTTATTGTGCGGTTTTATTTTTATTTTTCAAGGTTGGCGATTAGATCCTATTTTACAATTTGGTCAACTGCTTTTAGTCGGAACTACCGTATATTTTGCCTTTGAAAGCATTCGTTTGCGGGGAATTGCGACTCAGCAAGCCAAACGCAGCACTCCAATTGTAGACCGCGATCGCGATGTTAGTGACCGTTATGATTATGACGATCGCGGTAAATATGGTGCTGAGGTAGAAGATTACGACAGAGATCCTTTACCTTACGACCCGTATTATGAAGAAGAGCGTCCTACCCAACGTCCGCAAATTCGGGGAAGTCGGGATAGTCGTTCATCCCGCAACGATTATTATGAAGACCAAGCTCCCCGTCGTCCGGAGCGTCGTAATGATATAGAAAGAATCGAAGACGACAGACCACCGCGTCGTCGCAATAGTAGTAATAGTAGTTCCAGTATTAAGCGCACTACAAATCGTAGCACTCCCAGACTTGAAGAAAGTGATTGGAGTTCCGAATCTCGACCAATTGATGACTGGGATAATTCCATCGCTGAAGAAAGAAGAACATCTCGTCGGAGCAGCAGCAGACCTCCAAGCTCTCGAAGAACTGAAGAAGATATTCAACCGAGAACTTCAAAAAAACGTCGTCCTAGCCGAGATTTAGAACCGAGAAGAGAACGTGGTATTGATGAAGTCATACCCACCGATTATGAAGATTACAACCCAATTGTTCGTTTAGAAGACGAGAAAGATAATCCCATAAATCTGGGAGACCTAGACAAGTAAAATTGTAGTGATGCATTACAGATAGTAAAAAAAATTGAGGTGAAAAAATTTATCCCCAGATTTTGGCGACCATTAGGATTTCATTGGAGTCTTTGTCTTAGTCTGGGTATTTTGCTTGTATCTTGTAGTTATAGTGATATTCCTATTGGTTCTAACTCGCTCAATACCCGCTCTAACGAAGAACAACCCGCTTTGAGCGGAAACGGGCGTTTTTTAGCCTATATATCAAACCGGAGTAATACTCAGCAATTATTATTGTACGACTTAGAACAGCAACAGTTGATTCCCACACCACGTTTGAATCGACCTAATACAATTGCCGAAAGTCCCAGCCTCAGTTACAGCGGACGTTATATAATTTACAGTACTAGTGACCGTGGTAGACCAGTTGTAGCACTTTACGACCGTGCTGTAGAGCAGTCACAAATCCTGACACGAAATTACAATGGCTCAATAAGAAACCCCAGTGTTAGTCCGGATGGTAGATATGTTGTATTTGAAACAAGCATTCGCGGTCAGTGGGATATTGAGGTACTTGATCGAGGAGCAAATATTGAGTTAGATATTCCCAATGCTGCGCCAGTAAGTGTACCACCGGAGTAACAGGGATGGGGTGGAAATTAACTGTCAACTGTCAACTGTCAACTGTCCACTCTCAAATAATGTCCAAATACTTGATTTCAATTTGCTTATTTACAAGCTTAACTTTATTAAGTGCTTGTGGTTCTCCAGGTATATTGAGCTACCCATTTGATAATGGTGGTAACAGCCTTAATTCCGGTGCTTCCGAGTTAAATCCTCATATTTCCGGTCGATATATTGTTTACACGAGCGATCGCCGGGGTAGCCAAGATGTTTATATGTTCGATCGGATGACTCGTAGCTTGATTAATTTACCTGGATTGAATTCCTTTGACGCGATCGCAAATCATCCATCGGCTTCTCAAGACGGTAGATATATTGTGTTTGCTGCTTCTCAAGAAGGAAAAAGTAATATCTTTCTATACGATAAAGAAACTCGTCAATCGCGTAATTTAACAGGTAATTTGCAAGCGGAAGTCCGCAATCCCACAATTAGTGGTGATGGTAACAGAATTGCTTTTGAATACACTTTAAATGGACAGTGGGATGTATTGGTTTATGATCGTTTGGGAAGACGTTTGAATATACCCCAAGAACCACAATAAAATAATTCAGATTATTAAATTATATAAATATTAATGTAGAGACGTTGCAATGCAACGTCTCCAATCTCCAATCTTTTATGGGGTAATAAGTCGGGTTTTGATGATTATTTTCTGGTGTTACCCATAGAAGATGCTAAAAATCCGATTTCTATGATTATTGTGGTATTAACTTAAAGTCGAAAAAGAATAATTATTCCAATCAGCCACAGATTTATAACCAATTTGTTGATATATCTTATTAGAAGTTTGGTTAGATAAATCGGTAAATAAAAAACAGAATTTATAACCTTTATCGAGCAAAGTTTGACTTAAAGCTGCAACACAAGCACCTGCATAACCTTGTTTGCGATATTCTGGTGGAGTATAAACTGTATTGATTCCCCCACCATTCGGGGTAAAACGGCCACTACTAGCAAGTGAAACAGGAATTTCATTTTCCCAAAAATAAGTTATGCCTTGCTTTAATCTCGCTTCAACCCAGGTTTCGCTATCGGATTCAATACTACCTAATGCTTCTAAACAAAAAGCATCGTGCCAATTTTTGAGTAATTCTTTATCTTTTATAGTTGCTAATCTAAAATTACCTTTCGCTTGCAAAAATAACTCTACTTTTTCTAATTTATAAATACGTAATTTTTCTTTTAATTGATAAGATTTCCCTCTGAATAAGCACCATTTTTCGGCAAATGCTTGTGCTTCAATTACGGGGGCATTTATATTTGTTAATGATTTGTTATCTCGCTGTAAATCATTAATAATCACATCAATTGCTGTTAATTCTTTGATTTTTGATAGCAATAAATTATGAGGAATTGTCATCATTGCTACCGCAATAATATTTGCATCATGCTCTACTGCTGCTAAATAAGGTTTATTTTTAAATCTATCTGGATTATTAATTAATCGATTAATAATTCCCAACTGTAAATTATGCAATACTTCATCTTTTAATAAATAATCTTTTGTTTTTTGATAAAAAAGATTTGTATCGTCAAATCTATGTAGTTTCATAATTGCATTTAGCGTCATTTTTAACTGTGGAAAATAATCCCAATCCTTGGGATTTTTTCGCTTAACTCTCTACTATATGGGCTACTTCATATCTTGCACCATAAAAACTTATCGTCAAAATAATTACTAATTGTTTGACTTCGTTCTTACCCGCCTGGGACTGCAAGTCCCAGTCTGATAGCATAAGTCCATTAAAATGGACTAAAACATGACATTTTTATGTTGGTAATATTTTTATTTGTATTTTTTATTTTGTAGTTAATTATGCTTATAGTGCAAGATGTCAGCTACGCTTAAATACTTATCATCATACAAGTCCTAAATATATAATATCCAGCATACTCATACTAAAAGTATTTAGATTACAGGTGCTAATTAAGATACTTGTCTAACTCTTCTAATAAAGAATTCAACCATCCTTTTCTAATGTTATGGGGTGGATTCCATTTTTTCCATTTATAGTCCTTATGTTCTGAGCTAAGTTTTATTTCTCTTTCTTCGTCTAGCCATCCCAAAAATATCACTTTTGTGCCATCCGGATCATTATATTCATAACGAAAATCTTCATCTAACTCTATCTCATTAGGTAATATTCCAGTTTCTTGCTTTAATTCATCTAATGCACATTTTAGTTCATCGTTGTTATGTTCCTCTTCCATTTGACCTTTTGGTATATCGTATTCACCATTTTTAGATTTCTTAAGCAACAGAAAAATTCCTTGCTTTGTCATCAAGAAGACACCACAAGTTATTTTACCCATGAATTATTTACCTTTAGTGAATTAAGTATTCAAACCAATGAAAAAGCCTCGAAACTCTTACAGAGTATCAGAGATTCTTAATCCACTTAAGATGTAGTTAATACATTAAGCCAAAGATCAATAGGTAGGAAAATTAGACATATTTATAATTAAATTCATACATCAAATCAACCCTACCTTTACGTAACATTGCGGGGTCTAATCTTTCTGTGGTATTGCAAGTCATTAACATCACTAATTTCTGCTGGATTTGCAGCCCAGAATCATCAATTACGCTTTGATATAAGGTTCCATCCAATAAGCTCAAGATATGTTCTGTCTTATTACTGTATTGCGCTACTTCACTAGCGCGATTTTGTGCTAAATTATCAGCTTCGTTGATTATGATACAAATCCGTTCTAAATAACTTGGTGGAACAAAGTTAGAAATAGCATCATGATCTAAAATAAAAATTACGTATCCCAAAGGTACAAGAATTTCTTTAGCAACTGCTTGTGTCCATACAGTTTTACCAGTACCAGGTTCACCATGTACCAATACTGCTAGTTGACTTTGAGTTAAAACCGCTTGTTGTACATTATCTGTAAAATCCTGAATATCTTGAGAAAAACTATTAATGGAAAACTGAGTACTAATTTTCCCTACACGACTTTGATATCCACTCAACATCACTGCTAAATCGTAAGTCGATTTATTAATTAATGGTGTTAAATTTTGTGCCATCAAAGTATATTGTCTTCTTCCTCTTTCATAGGGGTCAATTTGCAGCCAAACATCGTATTTAGACCAGTAAGCATACACAGTATTGATGACTTCTAAACGTTCCCAACTTTTAAATTTTTCGATAGGTAAATAAAAGTCTCTTTCTAGATAATATTGAGTAATCAAGTCAGGAGTTTCTAATAATGTCAGAACTCGAAATACTGTAATTTATTGGAGTCTATTTAATAAATAATCAATGGGAATGCTACTACGGCTGACAAATTGAACTATCGGTGTTTCCGTACTCAAAACATCTTTATAACGATGGTCTGGTATAAATGGATCGGGAGTAATATAGTTCCAATATTTCTCAAATTCGTAACGAGTATCTTCTGAAGCCAAATTGATTAAATTAGCCCACCAAGCATAATGATTTCTTCCTATTGTCTGAGCAAGGCTGCTGGTTAAATTTAAAGTTTTTTGAGTTAATTCTTGAGAGTCATTAGATAATAGTTGCCATAAAAATTCCCAGTTAAATTCTCTATAAAAAGGTCTCCAACCGCAAGCAAGTAAGTTTTGGCGATTGTTATTAGTGCGAGAATTTTCTTGATGATCGAAATAATCAAATCCCATATATTTCAGATTTAAAGTTTTTGTGAGTATTGTTATACTATTTGAGATTTTTGATTGAACATCTTAATTCAAATCAATTACAATTTGATACTTTGTACTGAATGTAACACACCAGTAAAGGAGCGATAGCAATAATTTGAGAATGATTGATGATTTATTTGAAAACGCAAAGTAACGCAAAGTATATCGCAGAGTTTCGCCCAGAGGAAGAAAGAGGCAGAGAAAAAATTATCATCAATTGCTTTAATGCAACTCGCTTCCATCTTTACGAAGTAGATATCTATCGCTAATTAATTTTAAAGCTACTCTACCGATTTCTGGATGAGTTCGCTCGTAAGCGGGTTGAATTACGATACCTTCCATTATTGAATCTGGAGAAAGTGCGCTATCTTGATTATTAAATTGAGAGACTGTCTCCCAACTGTAAGCACCAGTGTAAAGTAGTGGTACTGTTGGTAAATTAAATTCTTTGCAGAAGGCGACGAAATCTTTGTAATCAAGAAATTTTCCCTGACGACGTACAGCAAACAAAGCAATACCGATTTTGCCGTTTTTCAACCCGTATTTAATATCCTGTACACCATATATTTCTCCAAAAACTTGAGTATCTGGGGGAAGTTTTTGTAAGACTTCGTTTTCTTGATAAGCACGAATATAAACTAATTTTTTATTCGCTTCGCTATTCTTCCAGAAATAATTATGACTACCAATATGAATTGTTGAATCAACATCTACTAGAACAGTAAAGTTAGTTCCATGTAATTTTTCGGTAACTACTATTTCTTCTCCTTCAGTAAAAATATTTTGATAACGTTTGAAGTTTTCGGGAGCGGGGAATTTGTAATGTTTGATGTGACTTTCCATATCCCCATTCATAGTTTGAGGAATTGGATATTCATATTTAGTAATGCCAAAATATTCGGTATAATCATCCCCGACATCGACTGTAAATTTGTCGTTTACAGGAATTAATAAACCTTCGGAAAAAATTCCTCGTAATTTTGCAGCACGCAGTTTTTTGGAGTAGTAAGAACTGATGCCGAATTCTTCTACATATTTATCGGGAATCACGCTATCAATCGGGAAATAAAAAGCCAAATCTCCTGTTTTGAAATTTCCCTTGGCTGAAATTACTTGATATCCCATTCCAGTTATGGAAATAATATCTAATCTATCAGCATTAGGATGAGAATTTACGCTATTAATTTCTACTACTTCAACTTTAAATATGCTCATATTTTACCTTTTTAGAAAGTAATCAGACTAGAAATAACTTTTTAAATCAAAGGCTTTAAATCAGGTTCTACCCAACTAGTACGTGCTTCCCAAGACATTAGTAAATCCCGACTGTAGTATTGAAAGGGTAAATATTTGTCGTTGTAAGCATTGGAAATAGCGATCGCCATTTTTAATATGGAATTCTTTTCCTGAATAAATGACAAATAATGACTTACTATCTTAATCCAAAATAGAGTTAAAGTTTCGTGGTATCCGCTGTTTTTCGTTGTTTTTATCCCTATTGCTGCGTTATACCGTTGAATAGCTTGACAAATGTAATTCATCGCTTTTTGTTCGTTATAGCGAGTCAAATACCATAACGCAACAGTTAAGTGTGCCGTATGATTCCACTCCGAAGGTGCTAAAGTACAGTTTTTAAACCGATTAATTAAGCTTTCAATCTCAGCTTCTGTTTGGTAATTATTAATTTGAATACTCATGATTTAGTTTTAGAAACGACAGCAGCATTCTAAATAATAAATTTGTTGAATTCTATCAATATATTCTGGCGGTTTCCTTGTTTTATCTCTTTGAGATTTAAAATCTAATTCAGAATTTTCGCTATTTGATTCCTTCCAATATCGTGAACTGTCCCAAGACGGACGGTACACTGTAAATGAACGAATATACAACATATTTTTCTTTGCAATATCTTTTTTAATTGCCCTGCAATATTTTTGTGCTACATATATACTACAAAACTTGCAACAAATTTCCTAAAAAAATGGTGAGTAAATTTTGGATTTTTCGTTTATTCAATAAATCAATTTGGGGACTTTAGATCAGTTGAAATTTTAAATTAAATTTGGAGTCTTTAATCCAAAATCAAAAATCCCCAATAACTAAGACAAACCAAGCAAGATGTAAATAGACTTTTTCTTGATTGGATGCCTAATTATTGTTAATATTCAAACGTTTAGTCTATGACAACAGAGGCACTTTTATCAGCTTCTAACCACAGGTTGTGTAAAAATAACTCAGTGCTATGGTTCATAGTTGTCACAAATCCACCATTCATACTCTGAGCATTAACTGATAGCCAATAACCCCGTAGAGTAACTTCTACATAATCTGCATCACAAGCGTAAATATCGATGATTTCCCCGTTGTTATTTTGCTTTATTTGACTACGTAATTTTTCTAGTTCTGGTAAATTAGCAGGAAGCAAAAAGCAAGCAGTACTGGGTTCAACACATAAACTTTGACCGACTCGCAAACTTAATATGCAAAAGGCTTGTATCCATTCTTCTATGGGCTGAGTTAAAAGCTCTAGGTAAAAACTGTTTTCTGTATAAGTTAGTTTTAGCATTCCTCATGCTCTCCTGTTATTCCAGGTTTGCTTACACAACACCTTTCCAAAACTGTTCTGCAAAAGAAATAGTTGGATGGACGGGTGCTTTTGGTTTTGTCCGTAGTTGCATCCCAGATTCTTTGGGGGTGTAATTACTTTTGCGAGAGTTACATTTAGAACAAGCAGTTACAACATTCTCCCAAGTATGACGACCACCACGAGACCGGGGAATCACATGATCGAGTGTTAAATCTTTATTGGTACCGCAGTATTGGCACCGATAATGGTCTCTTCGTAAAACTTCACGACGATTTACAGGTGGGACTTTCCACGTCCGCTCACGAGAAACAATTTTTAACCGAATATGCTGCGGTACGTAAACTACCAAGCTGGGGGAGCTAATATACCATCCATTTTCCGTGGTAATCTCTAATGGTTCCGCTTTATTAGTTACTAAAAGCACTACAGCTCGCTTAATGTTTACTCGACACAGCGGCAGATAATTTTGGGAAAACACTACCACGGATTTTTCTAATACTTGCATCACGCCCTTCACAGCTTGGCTCCTCATAAAAAAACCCCGCTTCCTTGGAAAAAGAAGCGGGGGTTAAATGTTGACTTTGAAGTCTTTATTTAAACTTTGGTACGGTATTTATATACCAATACCTCCCGCTTGTTCTACTTGGTTCTAGTTGTTTGAGTAAATAAGTAATTTTGCTATATTCACAATCTGGATTATTTTGTGTAAACTGCCCGTGATTTTGATTACATTCGCCCATAAATAAATACTCCACTCCCATTGCTGCTGATTCCCAACTGGCTCGGCAGTTGGAGATAGATGAGGAAGTAGAGTAGGTCGCGATCAATATCACAGAAAATTTCACCTGTTGAACATTTCTTTAAACATACTACACTTGTATTACTATCCTGTCTATAGTTTTAAGGAGAAAAATCATGCATACAATTGCTCGCACCCCTACCACCGAAATGGAAGTAACCAGCATCCGCTTGGAAAAGGAATTAAAAGATAAACTTAAGGAATTATCTGGAAATCAGGGATATCAAGCATTGATTCGAGATATTCTGTGGAATTATGTTCAGCAAAAATCTGGTGAGTGGAAGCCGAGATTCTCGCGTGCTGATATTCGAGCAAGTATAGATGCTACGTCCCAGCAACAAGAGCGCTGTGTGCTTACAGGGCAATTAATCCAAGCTCAACAACCCATGCTGCTAGGACTGACAAAAACCGGAGATATGGTTCCCTTGAGTCTAGAGAGTTTAGCTGGCTAACTTTTTTCTTCAACGAACTAAGCCCAATGATTCCATTTCAAGTAATCATTGGGCTAACTTATTTTTATTTAAATTTTGTTTTATATTTTTAATGACACTTATAATTAAATCACAATTGCTGAATTATATAATATCAACTTATCAAAAATGGTAAATATAGTTTAAAAAGCCTTTTTGTAGAGTTTTGATGATTTATAGGGGGTGTGACAATACTTGACATATGCAAACCTTGATACTAATAAGTAAGTGACCGTCAAGAATAGGAGTTAAAAATAAACCCTTAATCAGCGTTGCAAAAAAAATAAATCATCCTAACGCATTGGGACTATTTTTCTTGGCTTGTCCTTGAATAACAATTATTTTGACGATAATCGATAAAAAATATCCTTATAAAAGCTCTTGTAGCAAAAATAAATAGTACGATGATTATTTTCACCCTCAGTGGGAATGCGGATGATATTTACAGAGATTTTGATTTTACTCTAGAGAAAATACGGTTTGTCTGGAGTTCTAGAGAGGATATTCTAGGTGTGAGAAAAACAAAAAAAATTAAGTGCATCCACTAAAGCTAACCTTAAGTACCAAGAAGCATTTTAGTATACATAATTAAATTTTTTATTCGCACAAAGATTTTTTATATACCAATGATAAAGGTCATTTTAGATAGAAAGGGGCTATAACAGGTGAAAGAATTTATTTGTAGAACTGAAATTGGTTCATCAGGGTGCAGCTACAAAAAAACAAGGTAAATCAAATACCAGGAGGTTGGGTAAAACGACAATGGAGTCCTTATCCAAGAGTGTGCCATAAATGAAAAAGCATATAATAGCGTCACCGCCGCAGCGCTCGGATGAACAACAAGACTTGGAACAACACTACTTTAAGCTGATGCAGCATCCTGTTACGCCTGCCCATCGGTTGGTATCCGAAATCAATCAGATTATTGCTAGCAGCACACCTACCGATGAGATGCTGCAAGAAATTGCTCGACTAGTAGTCCATGCTTTCAAGGTAGATTATTGTTGTTTGGTAACACACCCCCAACAAGGAGAAGAACCAACTACTGCCAGTTGGAGTACTCAAGATACTTATTTAGGTTTACCCAACTCCAATGAAGCATTTTCAATCGAACAATTGGAATTACCAGTAGTACAGTGTGCGGCTGAACCGTTTACGATTGAGGATATTTCTACGATTCAGGAAAGTTTGGTAGTTGGATGTCAAAACTTTCCTTTACCAATAAAAGCTGTACTGGCAATTCCGACTCGGTTTGGTGGTGAGAATAATGGTGTCATTAATCTCATTAAATCCGAACCCTATGAATGGAGTAATGGGGAAAAAGAATTGCTCAAAGCAGTAGAATCTTGCTGCGCGATTGCTTTTGCTCAGATAGCACAAGCACGAGTAATTTCTTCACAAAAGCAGCAGGTACGAAAAAGCGAACAGCACCAAAGTTTGATTCAGCAATTAACCATACTCAACCGCAGCAATTTGGAATTTAGTCAAATGCTACAGTTGGTGGTTTCCTCTACTGCTGAAGCTTTAGGAGCCGATCGTGGTTTATTAATATTATTAAAATATTCAGATCCTTTATTTAGAATTCGCAATAAGACGCAAATTCCCAAAGCGAAAGCTACCGTTGTTAGTGAATGGTGTAGGGAAACGGATTCTTCCCTTTGCTCCCAGTTGAAATCTATAGAAGAATCTTTTTGGCTTGCGGACTGCGGTATATCTCAACGTGCTTTCAAAGCATCTAAACCTGTTACCATAAATGATAATTCAGATCGGCGTAAAGATACTTCTACCATTGCTCCGATATTTGTTTTAGACAAGCTACCAGCGATTATGCTAATGCCTTTAGAAAGCCAAGGCAAAGTGTTAGGATTTTTGGTATTACAGCAAAGGCAACGTCGCAATTGGCAAGAGGCTGAATTAAATATTGTGGAAATGGTTTGCGTTCAAATCAGTAACGCGATTATTCAGACGCAAACCCTCAAACAAGTACAAACTCTAGTAGACGAACGTACTGCTCAACTACAACGCAGTTTGGAAGTTCAAGCTAAGTTATACGAGAGAACGCGGCAATACGTCCAGCAGTTGCGGGAACTTAATGAACTCAAAGATGAATTTTTGAGCAACATGAGCGACCGTTTGCGCTATCCTTTAACCAATATGCGTATGGCGTTGCGTAATTTACGTCATCCCGACATTCAACCAGACCGTCAAGCGAGATATTTAGATATTCTAGAGCAGGAATGTACTAAGGAAATTAATTTGATTAATGACTTGCTTACACTCCAGAAGCTAGAAAGCCATCAGGAACGTCCACAGTTTGAAACAGTTGATCTAAATACAAAAATTCAAGGTATAGCAGCATCTTTTGAGCAGAAATTAGCCGAAAAAGGTTTGAGTATTTCTGTTGATTTACCCCCCGAAGAACTCAAGCTGCAAACTGAAGTCGAAAGTTTTGACCGTATTCTCCAAGAATTGCTGACAAACACTTATAAGTATTCTGAACACGATAGCTCTGTAGAACTACAAGTTACCCAAATTTGCGAAACACAAGTCAGTCAAATCCAAATTCAAGTAATCAACGTTGGACGTGGTATATCTGAGGAGGAAGCCACTTTCATATTTGATAAATTCCGTCGAGGTAAAGGTCGATGGACTCCTGGTACCGGATTGGGATTAGCTTTGGTTAAGTCTTTGATACAGCATCTCAATGGCACAATAACCGTAGAAAGTACTTCTATAGAGAATTCCGAGTTAAGCAAAATTTGCTTTACTTTAACTTTACCTCAGTTTTCTGATGATGTCGAAGTAAATGAACTTTCATGATTAAAGAACAAAACACCCCACAATCCGATTCAAATTTCCCAGGGAATAACAGTAAAAATCTCGATTTACAATCTGTTACCGTTGAAGTTGAAAAAGTTGCAGAACGTCAGCGACAAATTACCGCTAAAATTCAAATTCCTCATTCTGTAGAAACGGTTTGGCAAGTATTGACTGATTATCAATCTTTAGCTGAATTTGTTCCTAGCCTTGCTTGTTCTCGCAAATTAGAACATCCTGAAGGGGGAATTCGTCTAGAACAAATTGGTTCCCAACGCTTGCTAAAGCTTAATTTTTCTGCAAGAGTTGTTCTAGACTTGGAAGAATCTTTTCCAGAACTAATTAGTTTCCGAATGGTAGAGGGAGATTTTAAAGATTTTAGCGGTAGCTGGCGTTTAAATAGCTGTGTTTTAGATAGTCAGACTGGTACCTTACTTTGTTATACAGTCAAGGTATGGCCTAAATTAACTATGCCGATCCGAATTATTGAACCTCGTCTTTCTCAAGATATGCAATCCAATCTTTTAGCTATTCGTCAACGTGTAGAAGAGTTAGCCAGTTAATCAAAAAGGTAGAGATTCAAGTGAACTCTACCTTTCAAAATTATCTCAGAATAAGTTAATTATTTGAATTAACTTATAAATACCCCCAAGGGAATTCGAATCCCTGTCGCCTCCGTGAAAGGGAGGTGTCCTAGGCCTCTAGACGATGGGGGCTTGTGTTTTGAACTTTTATTAATTTAACCACTTCCTGAGAAAATGTCAATAGCTTTGGGCAAAAAAATCTTGATGATTACTTGATGATGACTTAATTAGTCCCCATATTGGGAACAGCAGGTTAAAGTGGTTAAAAGCAAATAGTTTGGAGCTATTGTTTTGTGATTTATTTTCGCAATCCAAATATACTTCCAAAATGCTGTTTACTTCCGAATCGGTTTGGGGGAGATTGTACAAAAACTAGCAAAATGGTGTAAAATAACCAATCTTAGGAAAAACTTAACAGTTCGACAACAAATGAGGTGTACGAACCTTTGATTTATAGAGTTTAATATTTACTATTCTTAACAAAAGATTTTGAAAAACACGGCTCAAAATCTCCAACATGGAAGCATCTTTTGACATCACCCTGCAAGTGGTGATTGCTGTCGTTGCAGGCATCAGCGCCCAAGTGCTGGCTGCTTACCTGAAAGTGCCTAGTATTGTCTTTTTACTGCTATTGGGTATCTTTTTGGGTTCGGATGGCATTGGTTTATTACATCCCCATTTGCTAGGCATTGGATTAGAAGTAATTGTTGCTCTAGCAACGGCAATAATCTTATTTGAAGGCGGGCTAGACTTAGAATTACGAGAATTGGGCAGAGTTTCTACTAGCCTCCAATTGCTCGTCACTTTGGGAACCTTAATTACATTAATCGGTGGAAGCATGGCGGCTCACTGGCTAGGAGAATTTCCTTGGCCAATTGCTTTTCTCTACGCTTCGATTGTGGTAGTTACAGGTCCAACAGTCGTATCACCACTGCTCAAGCAAATAAAAGTAGACCGGCAAGTAGCAACGCTTTTGGAAGGAGAAGGCATTTTAATTGACCCTGTAGGAGCAATTCTGGCGGTTGTAGTTCTTGATACTATTTTGAACGGCGATGCTGACCCTTTAAGCGCTGTTACAGGTTTGCTATTACGCTTGGGTATTGGGGCTTTTATTGGTGGAGCGGGTGGCTGGCTGCTCAGCTTATTCTTCAAGCGAGCCAATATCTTGTCATTTGAATTGAAAAATCTGGTGGTGCTGGCTTCAGTATGGGGCTTATTTACTTTGGCTCAGATGATTCGCAGCGAATCGGGTTTAATGACAACAGTAATGGCAGGAGCAGTATTTGCTAATTCCTCCGTACCGGATGAACGCTTGTTACGCCATTTTAAAGGTCAGTTAACAATTCTTTGTATTTCTGTATTATTTATTTTGTTAGCGGCTGACTTATCTATTGCCAGCGTGTTCGCTTTGGGCTGGGGTAGTTTGTTCACGGTTTTGGCGCTAATGTTTGTCGTGCGACCGATAAACATTCTTTTATGTACCTGGAATAGCGACCTCAACTGGAGACAGAAACTGTTTTTAAGCTGGGTTGCCCCAAGAGGGATTGTTTCAGCATCTGTTGCTTCATTATTCGGGATTTTACTGACACAACGCGGTATAAATGGTGGCGATGCTATCAAAGCCTTGGTCTTTCTGACGATTTTAATGACAGTTTTTTGTCAAGGATTAACGGCAGGCTGGGTTGCTAAGCTACTACAAATTACTTCCAAACAAGCAACTGGAGCAGTAATTGTTGGTTGCAATCCTTTGAGTTTACTAATTGCCCGCTTCTTCCAAGAACGCGGTGAAACTGTAGTCATGATTGATACAGACCCAGAAGCAAGCCAGCAAGCAGAAGCGCAAAATCTCCGGGTTTTAACTAGCAGTGCTTTAGATGCCAATGTTTTAGAAGAAGCTGGACTTGATTCTGTAGGTACTTTTCTGGCTATGACCAAAAATGGTGAAGTTAATTTTGTGTTAGCTCAACGAGCCGCAGAAGAATTTGACCCACCCCGTGCTTTAGCAGTCTTTCCCCGCGACCCTCAAGCCAGTACCAAAAATAATAGTAAAGTTTTACAAGCTTTTCTTCCAGACTTCAAAATTAAAATTTGGAATCAACATCTTAACGATCAACAAATCAAACTAGGAAGTATGACCTTCAAAGAACCTGGTTTTTCTTTGCAAAAAATTCAGTTACAAGCATTAATCCGGACTGGGGACTTACTGCCATTGTTTGTAGAAAGAGACGAAAAAATTCACATGATGGCTGCTACTGAAACTTGGGAAGTTGGCGATCGCCTGATCTACTTATTGCATGACCCCAGACCAGATTTACTCAAACGCTTGTCTGGTGGAAACCAATCGACTCGTCTTTCTTTAGAAAATTTACCGGAAGTAGAAGAACTTCCCATCGGGAGACTATCTCAACTTTCTGCTACGGATGCTCCAACACCTTGAATTAATTCTTCTGAATTGGGCTTGCTGACTTGTTTCTCAACCCACAATACGCTAGATAAATGGACTATCGCTAAAATAATCGCAGCGCTAGAGAGAATATAACTGTGTATGGTATATAGTCTTTGAACGGTCAAGGTACTAACACCACTACCACCAATCAGAATTTCTCTTAACTGTTCACCCACAAAAGGAATAGCTTCGATGGTTCCTAACTCAATACTAAACCGCCAAAATCCCAGTTGATCCCAACCCAAAATCATCGAAGTCCAACTCAATCCAATCACGCTTAGGGTCAAGAATATTCCACTTACCCAAGCTGTATACCAACTTTTGGTAAACTTCCTGCCTAAAAACATCACCACAATTTGAATTAAGGCAACGATAATTACTCCATTGCCGGCAAGATTGTGAGCTTTACGGAATAACCAGCCATACTGAATTTCTTCAGTGATCATCTTCAGTGACTGGTAAGCTCTGCCAGAAGCTGGTTCATAATATATAGACAACAAAATTCCAGTACTCGCAGCAATTAAAGCGAAAGTAATAATTACTACTGATAAAATCGTTGCCGTCCGCCGCATAACCATGTCAAATCGGCTTTCTTGTACAAGCATAAAATCTTCCTCTCTCAGGAAATCCTTATTTTTATTATAATTTTAACTAAGAAATATTAACTTTTGCTAAAAAAATATACAATTATGATAGATATTTTACCCAATTTCCCATTGATTCTGGGGAGCCATACCAAATTTGAGGGCTTCTAGGAGAATGCATTACACCTTCAATAATTAAATTATTTGCACCACTCAAATGAGCAGCTTCGATGGGTGTAATTCCATCACCCCAAGTGTTACCATTACCACAAGTTAATTTATAGCTGCTGAAAGCTAACCAATTTCCCAATCGTCTTTGTCCGAAAATGGTTTTCCCTGCCACACAGACGTAACGGACTTTTTCGTAGAATGCTCCGGGATAATTATGATTTACAAAATCCAGATTTGAACGAGTCCAGCGCTCCAAGCTTGTATGAGGTGTACCTAAAGTAATTAGAGTTGCAACCAGCGGATGAGCTTTCCATGTCAACAAGTTTGCGCTACCCTTACCATAAGGTACTTCTCCCAAATAGATACGGGATATCCAACCTCCTGCGGAGTGACCAATTAGATTAACTTGAGAAACACCATACTGTTGCAATATGCTTTTTACCGTACAGTCTAATTGCTGCAAAATTGGAATTACAGGTCTTCCTCCCACAGTTGCTATCCAGTCCCGTCTTTGTAGCGGTACTGTAACCGTAGGGAAACCCAAATTTTGCAATGATTTTTCTAAGTTAGAATAAGCTGCGGCGCTTTCAAAAAATCCGGGTAAAATAACTGTAGGTAGTGTCATTTGGGTGCTTTGAGTAGGGAAATTTAATTGGTGAAACTGGCAAAAAAAATAAATGTATAGATAATGTATAACTTATACGTAAGTAAACACTAGAATTGGTATTATCTAAGCATTGTTAATGGATGAAGATAACTTATAATTAAAAATTATCTCAGCCTTAGTTTTTGAAAAGTATTTTTGCAAATACAGTTTAAAGATTTCCAGTTTTGGCTGAAAATTGGTAAATTAATGTTTATCAAACCATTTTACTTAAGAAATTTTAAGCACAAGGGGAACGACAATCAGCTATCGGTCAGTCATCAAAACTAATGGTTGAAACAGAAAAACTTCCGGAAGTTCGCTAATAAATTGTCAAAAATATATATAACTCTTCGTGAGTGGTAGTATATTTACTTAAGTGTTCTATTCCTGTAAAAAAATACAGTTTTAAAAGTGATGATTTTCAAAGTTCTCGATCAAAAAACACAACTTCTGAGTACAATCAGTTTTCATTTATAATATGCTCTTGCATTGATGCGGCGATTAACTGTTTGTACAACTCTGAGTCCTGCTATCATAGGATTTGCGGATTTGAAGTTATGATTTGTAGAGGGGCGCATCTAAATCATCTCAAAGGGTTAGTTTAATCAAATCATTATTATTGCCTGAAAACATTGCCAGATAGATTAAATTTCTAGTCAACCGCAACCAAGCTAAGTGAGCTATAATAGCCATGTCTTACGTCTCAGTACTCAAAAATATACCCGAATTTTTAAGCCAACCAGCCGGAATAGCAGCCATAGCATCTGTCGGTATTCATGGTGCGATTGCTTTTATCCTGCCTTTGATGCCTGTTGACTCTAAAGTAAACCAAAACGCATCCCCGAAAAGTGTTGGGGTAATGGAATTATCTGAAGCAGAACAAAGTAGGTTGCCCCAAAATAATAGTCCTCTAGTTTCAGCATTGCCCCAGGTTCCTTTACAATCTGCAATTCCTCTACCTAACTTTGCGGTTCAGCCAACTCCTTTAGATACAATACCCCCTAGTCCCGATTCCACAAAGGTGATAATACCATCTTTGCCTCAATCCTCAGTTACGCCAAATATCTCGTCTTTACCAAGAAGTAAGCCTTTACCAATACTTCCCCAGCCAAATTTTGACTCTTCATTTAATGTTAAAGCAAAATCTGACGCTTCTTATCGTCGTTTTAACCAGAACATCAAGTTAGGACAACCGATACCATTAGCGTCTAGAAACAGAAATGCAGCGCCGGTAACATCTTCGTCTTACAATAATTTACCTGATATACCTCCAATACAATCGGCACCGTTACCCCCGGAACTTGCTGGGATTCCAGCACCACCACCGCTTCCTCCGACATCGGGTAACGATATGGCAGCTATTAATCAAATTAACCCAGATATGAATCTTAATGGGGCTGTAACTCAACCAAGAGCAGCTAACGACAAAGACTTTATCGCACCCGTTAACAGAAGTATTCCGCAACCGGGTGATAACTTAACGTTAGCAGGACAAAGTTTGCAGCAATGGGGACAACAATCTGGCCCTAAACGAATTGAACTACCAAATCAGCCATCAACAGCGGCTGAAAGCACAAATCAAAACACAAATCAAAATACAAATATTTCACCTCAAGACACAAGAACGGTTACTCTGGCAAAACAGTTTGAAGAAGTTAGGCAACGCTATCCTAACTCTGAAATTAAACAGCCAATTTCTGAGGTAATTAAAACTAAGCCTGGAAAAGAAGGTAAAATCGAGGGTACTTTAGTTATTGATGCTGAAGGCAAAGCTGATTATTTAAAATTTGTCGATCGCTCAGTTGCCTCGGAACTCCAGAAAGAAACCAGAAATTATTTCCGTAATTATTTCAAAGAAAATCCCATCCGTAGAAATGGCAAAGCCAAAGTATACGCATTTACCCTTGATTTTAAATCAGATGTGAATGATACTGCTCGGACTGTGGAATTTTCTCAGCCCCAGGACAAATTAGTTGATCGTTTGCGTTCATCTAAACAAGGTGAAGTGCAAGTAAATCAAAATCCATCTCAAGCTGAAAATATATCTAGAAGTTCGGTTCCGGTTAAAGTTGATGCACAACCGAATCGCAGTGCTGTAGTTGTTCCCACTGTAACTCCAGCACCAGTTACATCTAAACCGCAAGTTGAGAGCAGAACTAACAAACCCGCTTCTGCATCTGAGAATAAAGATAAGCCAGCGCTAGAAGTACGACTTAGAAATAGTCAACAAGTACCAAACGTACCAGCGAAAACTACACCCCAAGCACGAGTGAATATTAAAGAACCTGCACCGCAAGCAACTTCTAAACCATCACTTGCAAATCGACTTGTAAATGCTAAAGACGATTCTGTTTCAGAAGAAAATTCCCCAAAAGCATCGAACTCAGCTAGAAAGTTAATCCAGCGGTTACGTGAATTTAAGGAACAAAGATCCGATTCTAAGTAATCAAAGTAGCGATCATTTTAATGGTTGTAGTAAAAGACGTAGCAATACGCCCCGTCTCTACATTTTTGTCAAAGGAGATAAAAATAAGCGGTAACTAGTTTAACTTTAGTTCGTAATAGAAGTCGGGTTTTTAACATAAGTATCTGTAAGATTAGACAAATTTTGATCAAAACCCGACTTATTAACCGAACTTTTGACAGATTAAATCTTTGAGTTAATAATTAATTAATTATTAGCCTTCGACAATAACTTTGCCAACCATACCAGCACCACGGTGGGGTTCGCAGTAGAAAGTATACTCACCAGCAGGTGCATCTGCTGGAATGGTGGTTGTGAATTCTTGTCCTGGACTCATTACTAACTGCTTGTGAGATAAGCTTTTAGCTAAGTCCGCACTTTTCGCAGGGTTTTGAGCAGCATCAAATACAACGTTATGTGGAGGAACTTTATTGTTCACCCATTTAATGGTATCACCGGGTTGAACTGATAACTTCGCTGGTTCAAATGCCAGCATTCCTTTATCACTACCTAATTTAACAGTATATGTTTCAGCCGCAGCACTAGGAGCAAAAGCCGCGAAACTGCTGACAACTAATAACATAGTCAATACGGCTAAACCCAAACGTCTTAAAGTGGACGCAATCAATTTCATTGGTTTCTCTCAATAACAGTCTAAAATTTATCTTTCCTCCATTCTAGATAAAATTACGTCCAAATATGACAACTTGTCATATATAAAAATTTTTGTAAATTATTGGTCAATGAAGAGTGCAATTTGAACTAAATGTGCTAAAAGATTTACTCTGGTACTGGTAACTGTTGTGGTATTGGTTCAGGAGTAAAAACAGGGGTTCTAATTTCGGTTACGTCGAAAATCGCGCCTAAAGCCTCTTCTAAAGTTTCTTCCATGACAATTTGGTTATCATAAGCAACAATTACCCGAACTAAAGTCGGTAAACTATTTTCCTCGGCTTCCAGATAGATTGGTTCAACGTAAAGAAGCGATTGTTCGATGGGTATGACTAATAAATTACCTTGAATTACCCGCGAACCTTCGCGATTCCATAAAGTAATCTGTTGAGAAATTTCCGGATTTTGGTTAATTAAAGCTTCTATTTGCTGTGTTCCGTAAACTAATTGCTGCTTGGGGAATTCGTAAAGTAATAATCTACCATATTGGCTACCATCAGAACGTGCAGCTAACCAAGCAATTAAGTTTCGTCGTTGGGTGGGAGTAAAAGGAAGTAGTAGAATAAATTCTTCATTTTGAGCGCTAGGCAGTTTTGTAATTAAATAATAGGGTTGTACCTGCTGCTGTTCTGTACCGTAAGTTTCTGTGGGAATCTGCCATAAATCTTCTCGGTTATAAAATACCTGGGAGTCGGTCATATGATAAGCAAGCAAGCGTTCCGATTGAATGCTAAAGTAGTCTAATGGGTAGCGAATATGACTACGAAGAGTTACAGGCATTTCCGATAGAGGTTTGAACATTGATGGGAAGATGGCCTGTAGTGTATTAATAATTGGGTCTGTAGAGTCGGCAATGTAAAAATTCACATCACCGTTGTAAGCATCAACAACTATTTTGACTGAATTGCGAATATAATTAAATTGATTTTTACCAGGGTCGGAATAAGGATAGTGGCTACTGGTAGTGTAAGCATCAATTATCCAATATAAATATGTTTGTTGACCGTCGATAGTTGTTCCTTTACCATCTGCTGCGACTAAGTAAGGATCGCGATCAAAACGTAAAAAAGGAGCTATTGTGCGTATTCTTTGTCTAATATTACGGCGAAAAAGCACCTTAGTTTCTGGCTTAAAATTGCGGGTTAGTAACATTTGCCAATCTTTAAGATACTGTGCAAACAGCAAGCGTCGTAAAGGTGAGCCAATAGGAATTCCACCGCTTCCGTCATAAACATTAAATTCGTTGGCATTTCCACTAGGATAATCAAACTCTTGAGTTTTTGTACCCGTCATTACATAGGTATTAGCAATTTCTCCATAATAAATTCGTGGATTCCCAATGGGAATACTGGCACGAATTTCTGGATTTGATATGGATAAAGAACCTTGATTCCCCGAATCTTCAACACCAATATCTTTAACGTAATAGTAAGGTAATCCACCGGGAGCGACTTGGTTGACTGGACTCAGAGTAAACCCGTAGCCATGAGTATAAACTAAATGTTTGTTTACCCACGTTTTGGCTGCATCGGGAACATCGTTGTAGTCCAATTCTCTGGCAGCAATGATAGTTTGTTGTTTAAAAGAAGCTTGGGAATTAAGACTGCGTTTGAGAGTGTAACGGTCAATATCTGCATCTGGGAACTTATAATAAGGTCGAATTTGTTGTAATTGACGGTTACTTTGTAAAAGTGGACGTGTATCCCACAAACGAATATTGCCAATGGTTAAGTCATTTTCTTGTAAGTCAGATCCTGTAAGATTATTTTGAGGATTAAAAGTGGTTGCATCGATACTATTTAAATTAAATGCTTGGCGGGTAAGTTTGATTGTACGTTCTATGTAAGGCTGTTCGCGGGTGATTTCGTTTGGCTGTACGACTAATTTTTGTACTACTGTAGGTAGTAAACTCACAGCAACAGTTGCGAGTAGAAGAAATAATCCCGATATGTAAACTAACTCATGTGGATAAGGGATATTTTTTAAACTTTTTTTTCTTGTTTTAGATAAAGTTAAAGTTCGCAGCATCAAGTAAGCTGCAATCCCGATAGCTAAAATACTTAAGCTGGTATAAATAGGTAGCAATACGTTCACGTCTGTATAGCTAGCACCGTAGTTTACCCCTAATTTGGAATACAAAAGTTGATAGCGTAATAACCAATAACGTAAAGCTATCGCTAACATTACCAAGCAACCCAAACCGTTGAGATGAACTCTTTGCTGTAAGGTAAAACCGGGAAACTTACCTTCACTCAAACTGTTTGCAGAACGTAAATAAATCAACCCTACTGTAGCTATACCCAATAAAAATAATCCTAATAACCAAAATTGTAGAAGTTCCCAAATTGGTAAGGAAAAAACATAAAAGCTAATATCGCGATTAAATAAAGGTTCACTAACATTAAAGCTATTAGCCTGAAAGTATTCTAAAACATTTATCCACCGTGCCGATATTAAAAAACCTAAAAGTAAACTCACAAATACTGCAACCGCTCTTATCCAAAACTCATAGCTAATAAAAATCGCAGTAGTCAAAAGCAGCACTACTATTAATTGCAAAATCGAGATTACAAGTTGCCGGAATCCGAATATATTTAAAATTAACTGCAACCAAGAGGGAAATTGCAGCATTTCCGAGGGTAATTCTAATTGAGGATACCAAATGTTTAAAACTTGCTGACTGTAAAAAACTACTATCGTTCCGACTAAAACACTTAATGCGAAAATCGTCGGTAAAAGCCAACGTAACTTCAATCCATAAGCATATACCGAAGAACTAGGGGTTTTTCTAAAAGTAGGAGAATTGAAAAAATTCCCTTTTTGTTTATTAATTATTTCTTGATTTCTGTATGCTTCTTTAGGATGTTGAAACTTCCTTGCTATAATCAAATTACCCAGCAAAAAACACCCTGAAGCAAAAAAGGCAATCGCCCACAATCCTAACTGCGTTATTAAGCGTAATATAAACTCTGATAAATACTCAACTTTATGAAACCAAATCAATTCTGCTACTAGGTGGGAGGCTAAATCAAATATTAGCCAAAAACCCAACAATACCAAAATTATGCGATAACTTTTTTGAGAAATAAGATTAGCTATTTGCATCACAAGTAAAGTATGTTTTCACGGATGTAATTGAAATTAGATATGATTTTGATTATTCTATTGATGATATCTGAAGCAGAGGATTCAGGCGTACAATAGCTCAGATTTTTTCTTGGCACGATTATTTATATTTTGACCTTTTATTAATGACCGGAAAATCAAGTATAGAAAAATTAATAAGTATTCATTATCTGAAATATATATATTACTCGATAATCGATAATAAAAATTATATATATCACAGACAACTTGTTTTGTAACCAATCTTGTAGTCTAAACTTCTTGCTCATAATTACAAATACAAGTTAGAATTACCTGCAATTAGCTTCCCATCGAAGAAGCGTTTGTTCTCGACTTATGTTCAATAAGTATCGAGATTTTTAGGTGCTGTGGATTAACAAACTACTTAACAACTTAATTAAAGTGAGGAGTGTGGAAATGCGTTCAAAAATAATTGCTTTATGTCTTGCACTAGGTATGGCTGCTAGCGTCACTGCTTGTGGTGGAAATGAAGCCACTGAAGGTGGAGAAGGTACTGAAGCTACCCCCGGAGTTGAACAAACTACTCCAGAAGCTACACCTGATGCTACTGAAACCCCATAAGGTGGTGAAGGTGGTGAAGGTGGTGAAGGTGGAGCCACCCCCGGAGTTGAACAAACTCCACCACAAGCTACACCTGAAGCTACTGAAACCCCGTCAGGTGGTGCAGGTAGCTAAGAATAATCTGACAGCCAATAACACTACTTTTTTAGATTTTGGATACATTCGCTTCGCTTAGTACAAGCTTTGAATTTTGGACTATGACTAATACACCTCTCCGAAAATTTCAATTAAATATATGCGAACCGAAACCCTTGCGGAGCAAAGACGCGAGCAAAGACGCGATGTAATGCCTTATGACGCTATCGCGTCACGCTTTGCCCTCCAGGCACGCGCTCGCCGCACGCGTTAGCGTTCACGCGAAAGCGTCTCTACATTTTTTCTGAAGATGTCTATTGAGAATATGATTGGGAGGAATAATTTTTAACTCCTAACTCATAACTCATAACTCCTCAACCTTGTCCCGACCAAGGTTTGATAAAATCAGCATAAAGAGTTAATCCACCGTCAATGTATAAAGTTTGTCCAGTAATATAAGCAGCTTCATCGGAACATAAAAAAGCAGTTGCAGCAGCCATTTCATCGGAAGTCCCAACTCTACCCATGGGTATATGACTTTCCACATTAGCTTTCTTCTCTGGATCATCCGTCCAAGCATCATTGATGGGGGTGACTGTTGCACCAGGGGCGATCGCATTTACGCGAATCCCTCTTCTAGCGTATTCTAAAGCTAGGGTAGTTGTGAGATTTTGCATCCCACCTTTACTAATTGAATAACTGATGTATTCAGGTCTAGGTATAATTTGGTGAACACTGGAAACGTTAATAATATTTCCACCACTATCTTGATTAAGAAACAATTTAATTGCTTCACGAGCGCATAAATAAGCACCCTTTAAATTAACATCAATTACTTTTTCAAATTCTTTAAATTCAATTTCGTGGGCTGCACCAGGTATTTGAATTCCGGCATTATTAATTAAAATATCTAAACCACCGAATTCTTTTTTTACTTCGGCAAACATTTCTACAATATCATCTTCCTTTGAGACATCAGCCTGTACCAATATTTCTCTGCCTCCACAACCGCAACGGGCTTGAGTACAAGCTTCGTAAATCAATTTTTCGGTATGTTCGGCATCTTCAGGGGTTTTTCGATAGTTAATTGCCACATTCGCACCTTCAGACGCAAATCTGACCGCAATTGATTGACCTATTCCCGAAGTTGCACCCGTGACTAAAACGTTTTTTCCGCTTATTCCTTTCATAAATAATCCTCTTGATTACAACCCAAAATTAATCACATAGTACTTCTGGGTTGAGTTTAGTACACTTAGGCTGCATTCCCTTCCCTCTACGGTTGTAAACCGAGTAGTGATAAGGAAGAAACTTGAGAGAATATTTTGACAGTATCCGGCGGTTAAAACCGCACGCCAGTTGCTACAACGGAGGGAGCCTCGACGCGAGTTGTTCATGGGGGAAACCCGACCACACTCGCTCCGCAACGCACTGGCTCTACTACACAAGCAAAGTCCACCGGCGTGGACTCATTTAATGAATAACCAGCTGCCACGGCGGGTTTTATTCGTGTAGCCAAGGCAGCGCGGTCTTGGTCCGGCGCGGGTGCGGAACCGTGGCGATCGCACCGCACCCGCGCCGTGGTCTCCCCCATGAGCGACTGCCGTGCGACTTATAGTCGCCAGGTAAAGTATTAAATTAGACTTTAAAAGCATCCTCTAATATCTAAGTACTTGTGTCAAGATTTAATCTTTAGATAAAGATATTTATAAGGGATGAGTTTTTTCAGAAAGCATTTTTATGAATGTTCTGGAGACTAAATCTATATATATATTTTTTTGCAGATTTTTGAACGTATACAGATGCTACTGAGAAAATATCAAGATTTATGTATTAACCCTTGACAAAGGGGACAAATACTAAAAAAGCCGATAATGAATTAATTCAGCTACTAAGTGTATAAGTAAATTTTAGTTGGATCTATACAAAAGTAGAGCAACTTAAACCAGCTTAGTTCTGCTCCTAAGTGTATAAGTTGACTTTAGTTAAATCTATTAGCTTACAGAAGTGAATAAATCGGATGAAGCTTAACCTATCTAAAAATAGAAGCAAGAAAAACAAATTACCTTAAGTTCCTTCTTCCCCTCAACGCCGGAATTATTAATCAGTTGAGTGCGGATTCATATTGTCTATTTGCTGTCTGAAATTAATAACACAGGAAACAAAAATATGGCTATCTTCTCAATTAAAACAGGCTTACTAGCTGCCGCTATTCTTCTCGTTAATGTTAATGTTGCACAACAAGCTCAAGCTTCTGTATCAAACGAAGTAATTCAATTAGTTAATCGAGCTAGGTCTCAAGGACGTGTGTGTGGAAACCGGAGATTTGGTGCTGCAAGACTACTGTCTGCAAATGGTAGTTTGAATCGTGCTGCACTGGTACATAGTTCAGACATGGCTGCAAGAAGACAAATAAGTCATACAGGTTCTAATGGTAGTACTCTGGGACAGCGTGCAACACAAGCAGGGTATCAATGGCGAGGTATTGCTGAGAATGTGGCTTCTGGTCAAAGAACTAGCACTGAAGTCGTGCAAGCATGGCTAAAAAGTCCAGGTCATTGCGCTAACATTATGAGCCCAAATTATAACGAGGGTGGTGTTAGCGCTGTTCGCGGTCGTGATGGCCAAATCTACTGGACAATGGTCTACGGTAGACGTTAAAGCAATTAGCTTGCACAAGTGTATAAGTTAATTGAAGTGAAACTTATCTAAAAATAGAAGCAGGAAAAACAAATTATCTTAAGTTCCTACTTCTATTCAACAGAAAATTCAAGGGAGAAAATCATGTCTACTACTTGTCAGAAATCTATGAAAAGCAAATTGGCTCTAATTTTCACTGGTGTAACTCTAGCAGTTGCTTGTTTGAACCCTTTAGGGAAAGAAGCTTTAGCTGGAAAATTTTCTCGTAGCTGTGAAGATTTTGCACTGACGGGAGATAGCATTTTGAGCGCAACTTGCAAAGATCGCAATGCTAATAAACGTAGGACTTCTTTGAATTTAAATAGGAGAATAAGAAATAAGAATGGATATTTAACAACAGGAGGTGGTAATTATGTTAGTACTTGTAAAAATATAGGATGGGGCCGTGGGGTTTCCTTAAAAGCAGACTGTAGAACATACAATGGGGATTGGAGATACTCAACTTTGAATTTAGATAGTATCATTACTAATAATGATGGAAACCTGACATTTGATCGTTAGTGATGAGTTAAAGTTATAGTCATCCCAATACTTATCGGTTAAGCGACAATTAGAAACTCAGTATCTCAGAGATACTGGGTTTTTTATCCCTCGGCTATTGTTAAGTACTTACGCAAAATTAATTGTATATTGTCATTACGAGTGGAGCGAAGCGAAACGAAGTAATCGCAAGCGTTTGGGATTGCTTCACTTCGTTCGCAATGACACAAATAATTTTACACACCCACTTAACCGAGCAGTATTGCAAGTAAAAAATCGGTTTTTTGCGCCTTTGCACCTTTGCGCTAAACACAAATCATCCCATTAATCAGCAACCCGCAAACGATAAATCCTGATTTTTTCGTTGGTTCTTAATCATGGTTGCGATCAAGAGTAATTTAGATGGGTTTGTCCTACAGTAGTTGTCAATGATTAAAATCACACACTCAAAAGTAACATCGTGATGAATATTAAATCTGACTCACAACAAACCTTTATGACTTTGTTTCTTTCTAAAATTAGCAAAATTAGTGCGATCGCAATAATTTTATCTTCCTCTTTAACTGGCTCACTGTTATTACCTCAACTCAGTGATGCTGTTTTGCAAAAGACTGATAATGTCGCCCAAGCGCAACAGGGAAATGGAACTCGACACACAGTACAACCTGGTGAGTTTTTATCAAATATTGCCCAGAGATATTATGGTGATGGTAGTGAAGCTTCTTGGAGAAGAATTTATGAGGCTAATCGGGCTGTAATTGGTCCTGAACCGACACAACTAAGGGCTGGGATGGTACTGGTTATACCTGGAGTCAATCGCTCTCAGCCTAATCCTGTTGCTAATAGGGGCAGTTTTCAAGATATGCTATTAGCACTTGGACGCAGAGAAACAGGGCAACAAAATCCCCCCTATAATATTGAGAATTCCTTGGGTTTTATGGGTAAGTATCAATTTGGTGAAGCTCTATTAATTGACCTGGGATATTATAGAGCTAATACTTACTACGGACAACCCGGTGTTAACAAGAATTATTGGCGCGGTACATGGACGGGAAAAAATGGTGCTAATAGCAAGCAAGATTTTTTAAATAATAAAAATAATGTCCAAGAAAGAGCAATTAGCGAGGCTATGAGTTTGAAATGGAGTCGTCTTAACGGTGAACTCCAACAGAGAGGACGTTCTACAAAAGATTTTATTGGACGGAGACAAAGAGGAATAGTCATCACTAGTTCTGGACTGCTGGCGGCTGCTCATCTACGTGGTCCAAAAGCAGCTGCGGAAATGCTACTGTTTGATAGGGATAACCCCGATGAAAATGGCACGTCTATTTTCGCTTATTTGAATGAATTTGGGGGGTTTAGAACGCCTTTTGACTAGAAAATAATGGGATACAAGGCACTAAGCAGTTAATAATTAACATACAGACCTTTAACCTTTAACCTTCAACCTTTAACCTTTACGATGCTGTATTATTGAAAAAAAAATCAACGAATAGGCACTTAACCATTATGTTCTCAACAGATGATTTTGCACGGTACACTCAATGGTCAGGTATTGCCACATTGATATTTGCTTTCATTACACTCGTGGGTTTTATTTTTAAATGGGGTATCCGGTTCAGATTAGCAGGTGCGACGGGATTTTTATTAGTATTAACTGGAGGTTTTTTTCCTCTTTCCCTCACACCTTTGACTCGAACGGTGATTCCGGGTGCAATTCGCTATAAATTAGTTTTTGATAACGGTTCATCGCAAGCTGTAATTGCTACTCCACCCCAAATTACTCCTTTAGAATTAGATGCAACTTTACGTCAAGCTGCCAGCGATTTATTTTCTTATGGTAGGTTAGGTACCAGAGAAGAAAATGAGTTAACTGTCCGCGCTCGCACTGTAATACATCCGGAACCAGGAATTTCCGTACCACTGTATTTAGGACAAATCAAGCGCTCCCTTTCGACTCGTGACGACAACGAAATGCAAATTGATATTTACAAAGATAACTTTGCTCAGTTACCAACCTCCGAAGGTTAAATAATTTTGGATTTTAGATTTTAGATTTTGGATTGAGAGTTAGGATTACCGGAGTTAGGAGTTAGGAGTTAGGAGTTAGGAGTTAGGAGTTAGGAGTTAGGAGTAAAAATTTATTAGTTATTACTTGTTAATTATTACCCCATTACCAATTACCCATTACCCATTACCCATTACCAATTACCAATTTTTTAATGAACTTGGTTTAGAGCGTTCCAAGTATCATTATCAATGATTCCAGTGATTTTTACTTTACTGCGACGCTGAAAGCTTTGTACTGCTGCTTCCATAAAAGGACCGAAATCACCGTCTACATATCCAACATAGTCAGAACTTCTTTTTAAGATACGCTGTGCTTTCATTACCATGTCACCACGGCTACCTTTTCTTAATTCTGGCATCTGTGCTGGTTCTTTTGGATTGATTTTTTGTGCTCTCCCGCCATTTAGAGTCTGTTCTTCTATAGAAAGATTTCTCTGCTGTTCGGCTTTAACCTCACCATCTTTTTCTGGTTGTTGAAATTTATTATCTAATGGTTCCATGTTATTCCCTAAATTATTTAAGAGTTATCAATTATTAGTTATTGGTTAACCGTGATCACTGTTCACTGATAACTGATAACTGATTTATAGTTCTATCGTTGAAACTCAACCGAATTATTCTTTTCTTTAGAAGTGTTTACACAACTAACATGATGTAAGTGCTATTACTTGTGGAATTGATATCTCTATGGTAATGGATCAATCTTTGGTATTTTATGAATTAATTGTTGATATTGTATACGCAGAGACTTTTGGGGCTTACAATGTAATCACTGATACGCAGTAGGTCAGATGAATAATAGTACATAAAATGATCATTTGTACTTGTCGCTACAATTGTGATTATTTTCGGTAGAATATTAATCCGGTGAGTTATTTATGAGTTAATTCACCGGAATACACCAGTTAGAATAATTCGGCGCTGCTGAATCGTGGTATGAGATTGAAAATGTAGTAGAAAGGCAAATGTTTGCGTTTTTATGAAGTTTTTCAGCCTGGGAACAAGAAATGATTTGGATTGCTTCGGCTACTGTCTACAAGCTACGGAATCAAACAGAATATTATAAATGTTAATTTAATTAGTTATATGCTTAATCAATCAAAAAAAACTTTGTCATTAACTCTCGCAGTAGCCCCAACCAAGGTAATTCGTGGTAGCGAAATCCTCGATCAAGCAGTAGATGATATATCTCGTTTGGGAAATCGTCCCTTAGTAATAGGTGGCGATCGCACTTTAAATATCATCCAAAATTATCTGCAATTGTGGGAATCTCAGGAATTAAATGTTGAGAAAGCTTGTTATACTCCCGATTGCAGTGAAAGCAGTTTGGCGGTTTTAAGAGCTAAAGCCCAAGAGCATCAAGCTGATGTAATTATCGGTGTCGGTGGTGGTAAAGCCTTGGATACGGCGAAATTAGTCGCGCATCAGTTGCAAATACCAGTGGTGACAATCCCGACTAGTGCGGCTACTTGTGCGGCTTGGACTGCACTTTCTAACGTGTATTCTGAGCAAGGAGCGTTTTTATATGACGTGGCTTTGGATAAATGTCCCGATTTACTGATATTAGATTACAATTTGATTCAAACTGCACCGCAAAATACCTTAGTAGCGGGAATTGGTGACGCGATCGCTAAATGGTATGAAGCGTCGGTAAGTAGCGGAGATTCCGAACAAACTCTGATTATTGCAGCGGTTCAACAAGCTAGAGTTTTACGCGATATTTTATTACAAAAATCGCTGGCTGCCTTGCAATCTCCTGGAAGCGAAGTTTGGCGAGAAGTTGTAGACGCAACAGTTTTACTGGCTGGAGTCATCGGTGGCATCGGCGGCGCACAATGTCGTACTGTTGCGGCTCATGCAGTCCATAATGGTTTAACTCATGTTTGTGGACGTGGTAGCATTCATGGGGAAAAAGTTGCTTACGGTATTTTGGTGCAGTTGCGTTTGGAAGAAATGCTTCAAGGAAATCAATTAGCTGCGGCTGCAAGAGGGCAATTATTGAAATTCTATGGGGAAATTGGATTACCCCAAAAGCTCGATGATTTGGGCTTGGGTAACATCACTCTCAAACAGTTACAAAGTGCAGCCGAATTTGCTTTACAACCGGATTCCGATATTCATAGATTACCGTTTAAAGTTGCTCTCGAACAATTAATGGCAGCAATGGTTTCCACTACCGCACCAGGAGAAACAGGTGGTTTGTCATCGAGCTTAAGCAACGGGATGAATCAAGGTAAAAAGTTTTCTGGTTCAAAAAGTGATCAGAAAGCATAAAATAATTATCTGGTTAACGATAAAATTTACTCTTCTCAATGCTGCCGATTTAAGCCTGCGACGGCGGGTTTTGATTGTGTAGTCGCGGTAACAAAGCGCCAGAGGAATGTGGTGACTTCAGTAAATCTAACTATTAATAGTGAAATCGGAAAATGAACTTAGACTGGATCATCCCAGCCCAACGTATACAAAAGCTACCCGCTTATCCATTTGCTCGCTTGGATGAATTGAAAACCAAAGCCCGCGAGCAAGGTTTGGATTTGATTGATTTGGGCATGGGAAACCCTGATGGAGCAACACCACAAGCTGTAATTGATGCCGCGATCGAAGCTTTAAAAAATCCTCAGAATCACGGTTATCCTCCTTTTGAAGGAACGGCTGATTTCCGCAAAGCTATTACTAATTGGTATCATCGCCGCTATGGAGTAAATTTAGACCCCGATAGCGAAGCTCTACCACTACTTGGCTCTAAGGAAGGTTTAGGACATTTAGCATTAGCTTATGTTAATCCTGGTGATGTGGTTTTAGTTCCTTCTCCATCCTATCCCGTTCATTTTCGAGGTCCTTTAATTGCTGGTGGTGAAATTCACAATTTAATTTTAAAGCCAGAAAATGACTGGTTAATTGACTTAAGTGCAATACCCGATACTGTTGCAGAACGAGCCAAGATACTTTATTTTAATTATCCTAATAATCCCACTGCGGCTACTGCACCCCGCGAATTTTTTGAAGAAATAGTTGCTTTTGCTCAAAAATACCAAATTCTGCTAGTACACGATTTGTGTTATGCGGAGTTAGCATTTGATGGCTATCAACCCACAAGTTTGTTAGAAATTCCCGGTGCAAAAGATATTGGTGTAGAATTTCATACCATGTCTAAAACCTATAATATGGCAGGTTGGCGCGTGGGTTTTGTAGTCGGCAACCGTCACGTCATCCAAGGTTTACGAACGCTGAAAACAAATTTAGACTACGGTATCTTTTCTGCATTACAAGTAGCGGCTCAAACTGCTTTACAATTGCCAGATAGTTATTTGCAGCAAGTCCAACAACGCTATTCTAGCCGTCGCGACTTCCTGATTCAAGGTTTGACGGATTTAGGTTGGAACATTCCCAAAACCAAAGCTACAATGTATTTATGGGTTCCATCTCCTGAAGGTATGAATTCCACCGATTTTGCTTTACATCTATTACAGCAAACAGGTGTAGTTGTAACTCCTGGTAACGCTTTTGGGATTGGTGGTGAAAATTACGTTCGTATCAGTTTAATTACGGATACTCAACGATTAGGCGAAGCTTTGCATAGATTTGAGCAAGCAGGTATTAATTATCACTCTCAGCCTGTAGTTTTTAGTTCAAAATAGATATGACTGATTCTAAATTCACTTATAAGTTAAGTTGATGCAATCTCCTGTTACTATTCCAGATACGATTATTTTCGGTTTTCAAGCTTTATCCGAACCATTGCGGATAAAAGTATTGCAATTGCTGCGAAATCGTGAAATCTGTGTTTGTGATTTGTGCGATATTTTAAACGTCAGCCAATCAAAGCTGTCTTTTCATCTCAAAACCCTTAAAGACGCGAATTTAGTTTGCGCTCGTCAAGAAGGACGTTGGATTTACTATAGCCTTAATCAACCTCAATTTGGATTACTACAGCAATATTTAGCAGAATACAGCCAATGTGGTGTAATAATCTCTGCACCTTCTTGCGAAGACTAGCTGTAGTTGTAATGCAGGGATTTCAATTTTGATGTGTTGAAACTCGCTGATAAATAAATTATTATTTCTTCATAAATTTTTGATTATTTTGATTATTTTGATTATTTGATTTTGATTATTTGATTATTTTTTTAATTAAAATTACTTTGTTTAATTGTTTCGTGATTCTCCGGGAACACTTCCGGTGAAAAGTTTGCGCTACCTAACGTACTCTGATAGAAACCGTCCGATGCAGCAGCCTACCCATTCCCTATTCTTCGTTCCACCTCTATAATGATATGTCTGTGAGTAAAATTAAAAGGATTAGATCGAGGAAGCGATAATGTCCCGATACAGAGGACCTAGACTAAGAATTACACGTCGCCTTGGTGAATTACCAGGATTAACTCGTAAAAGTGCTAGACGTGCTTATCCCCCCGGACAGCACGGTCAAAACCGTAAAAAGCGTTCTGAGTATGCTATTCGATTGGAAGAAAAGCAAAAGCTTAAGTTCAATTACGGTTTAACTGAAAAACAATTGGTACGTTACGTCCGCAAAGCAAGACGAGTCACTGGTTCTACCGGACAAGTTTTGTTACAGTTGCTTGAAATGCGTTTGGATAACACTGTTTTCCGTTTGGGAATGGCTCCTACCATCCCCGCAGCGCGTCAATTGGTGAATCACGGACACGTTACCGTCAACGGTCGTGAAGTAAATATTGCTAGCTACCAGTGTCGTCCTGGAGAAGTAATTAGCGTTAGAAATAAAGACAATTCTCGCCAGTTGGTGGAAACCAATTTGCAATATCCTGGTTTAGCAAACCTTCCCAGCCATTTGGAGTTTGATAAAAATACAATGGTTGGAAAAGTTAATGGTGTTTGCGAACGGGAATGGATTGCTTTGAGCGTTAATGAACTGTTAGTAGTTGAATACTACTCACGAAAAGCTTAACAATTTTAGATTTTGGATTTTAGATTTTAGATTTTGCATCTTAGAATCTAATCCAAAATCTGAAAAGTTAAAAGTTAGCAGTTAGTTTTGTAGAGACGTAGCAATGCTACGTCTGTACGGGAATTAGGAGTTAGAAGTTAGTAATTTGAATTGTTCTTTAAAGATTTATCAATTCTTAAAAATACCAAAAAAACCGGGTTTCTTGTCAAATCTAAGTCTCAAAAACTTGATTTTTTCTTTAGAAACCCGGTTTTTAATTTAGGTGTATTCTGATCAGTTAGCCAACGAGTTCAATATTTTTGAATTGTCCAACTGCTGTTGGATTTGCTACATCATGGTCGTTAGCGATAGTTAAGAAGTCAAATTGACCAGTGAAGAAATCGCCTACAGCAATGGAATATTGTGTGAATCCGTTGTCGGAACCAACAATATAGTCGTCTAAGTCGTCGATACCCCAGCTTTGGCTACCATCAATTTGGAAGAAATTTCCACTATCCGATTGGGAACTAATAATATTATCATTATCGAAGCCAATGCCCTGAATTTCGGCTTTACCATTACCCGCAAATTCAAATTTGAGTAAAGTATTCTCTATGATTTCATACCCAGTAATATCCAAACGTCTCCAACCGTTTTTTTCTAATTGCAATTCATTTTTGTTGCTAATAGTTGCAATTAAGTTTGGGTTTTGACTTGCACCACCGTAGGATAAAACTTTTTCACTTTGAGTTACTCCATTGATGGAAATATTAAGGGAATCGGGAGTATTCTCTAAGTTTGAAGATGTATCAACAGTCCCATTATTAGTATCATCTCCAGATAGGGGAATTTGATTTTGTTGAGGGGTTAAAGGACTATTTTGTGGGGTAGCTGGTGTTGTCTTCGGAGGTGCATCATTTCCACCAATTACCACCAGATACCAGTCATTTTTCCCACCTGCTTGATCTTGGATGGCATTGTGAGTAATTTGACCTCCTTTAAAATCAGTGGTTGTCACAACTGCTGTTTTACCTTTGCGAACAGCTGCTACAGCCCCATCACTATCTGTGATTGGTGTCCATGAAAGTCTTTTTTGTAAATCTGGACTAATTGTTGCAATGTATCCCTCAAAACCAGCATAATCACTTACTGGTTTTCCTTCAATAGTCTGTTTGTCTCGATTGGCAATCCTAGCTCCAGCACCTCCAGCCAGAATTACGGTACCATTTTCTGTGGCTGTAATTGAATTTACATCGACTGAATTACCTTTACCATTGTTAAGACGACTTAATAAAGATTGACCTTTAATTAAATCACCAGTTTTGAGGTCGTAACGACCGTACCAAGTCATTTTTACCGAACCGACGTTGGTAGGAGTGTTATATTTATCTGTTTCAATCTTTCTATCCTTAGTCAGTTTCTCTGATAAATCCAAAGGATCGCGATAGAAAATTGAAAAACCAGTACCACCATTGACGTAGTATGAAGAATATAGCTGTCCATCACGTCCGATAGCTACACGCTGTCCTCGTGTATCAGCCATCAATTTTTCTTTGTAAATGTCTTTATTGTCAAAGTCATAGTTTTTCCAGAGATTATCTCCTTTGTATGACCATGCTTGAGTAAACGCAACTTGTAAAATTTTGGTTTTTTGCTCGAATCCTGTCGCAATTACCATACCTCCATTTTGGTCGGTAACAGCTATATCTTCAAATTGACGTTTGCTGCTGTTGGTACTCCATTCTTTGAGTTGTTGTCCTTTACCGTCGAATAGATAAGCTCTGTCTGCACCTTGGATATCTCTGACAACACCGACTTTACCTCCATCGGAAATCGCTATCCGAGAAACATTGCTCAGAGATTTACTCCATTTGACTTTTGTCGCATCAGCATTTAATACAGCCATTCCACCCTGATAAGCGACAGCGATATCACCATTACCATTCTTGGAAACTTCTAAATCCAGTACTTTTCCTGGTAAACGAGTTGTAGCAACGGCTTGATTAGTTCGAGAGTCGTAACGGACAATTGTTCCGTCTCCACCACCAAGGAGTTTAGTCTCTTTCCCTCCCAGGTTGGAGTTTTTTAAGGAACCTCCCACAATAACGAAATTACCATCAAGGGAAATATCCACCGCATTGGTAAAATCATCTTCTTTCCCACCCAAATAGGTAGCAGCGGAAACGTCTAAATTATTTGTGGGAGACTGAGGTAGAGGTTTATTCTGTACCGACGAGATGGAATTTTGGCTTTGAAGATTACTATTATCGAACTGGTTGATTTTAGTAGCCATTTTTCACTCCATTTAAATGAACTTTTATCGGTAGATAACTCTGAATAACTAACTCCTTGTTTTACTTTTTTTACTTTGTAACTAAGGGTATGTACGATTACCCTACAGTGAATCAACACCGATTTGTTAGCCCTTAGTACAGTTTAAAAAGTTGCCACACCACTCCAAAAAATACGGATTTTTCCCTTGCTATTTGGAACTATTTTTGATATTTTAATAGACTTTTTTGTCGAATTTCAGTTAATTTAATAATATAGTTTCAATATTTTACAAGTACTTAAAAATACAATTAAGTATTTAAGTTTGATGATAAAAACAGAGAATTCTGTCAAATTTTGATTTAAATTTTTGATTTAAACTTTTTATTTAGTATCAGTAATATTAATGAGTTAAGAATAAAATGCAGTTATTTGCTTGATATGCATTTTTTTAACAGTTGACAGTTAATGGTTGAGGATAATTAACCACTATGCACTAACCACTAACCACTATCTAAGTAGGTAGGCGTAATTAAATATAAGATAAAACCTCACCCTGCCGTACTGCTCCCTCTCCGTATATTAGGAGAGGGATTGAGGGTGAGGTTTTATATTTAATTTGACCCACTTACTTACTAACCACTATCTACTAACTCCTCTTTATTCCCTATCGAGTCAAGTTGAGATTTTTTCGTCACAATATAAATTAACGTGTCGAAAACCGCTAAGAATTTATGATGACATCGAGTTACAATCTGCCTCCCAGCGGGAAAATGCCGATATTTCTCAGACGGATGAAGTTTGTGTTCCAACCTTTGGAATACCTGGAGGATTTTGCTCAAGCTTACGGTGATAGTTTTAGTCTTCCGACTAAAGATGGTAATAATACCGTTTATTTCAGTCAACCCGAAGCACTAGAACAGATTTTTACAGCAAATGCTAATTTTTTAAAAACTGGGGGAAACTCTATACTAAAATTTCTGGTTGGTGATAATTCTTTGATTCTACTAAATGGCGATCGCCATCAACGTCAGCGAAAGTTATTGACTCCTCCTTTTCACGGAGATAGAATGCGGACTTATGGTATGACTATCTGTGAAATCGCTGAGCGGGTAAGCGAGAAATGGGGTACTGGTAAACCTTTCAATATCCGAGAATCGATGCAGCAAATTACTTTGAGCGTAATTTTACGAGCTGTATTTGGTTTGGATGAAGGAAACCGCTTGGATGAACTTCGTCTACGAATTTCTTTGCTACTGGATTTTATTAGTTCCCCTTTGTTATCAGCTAGTTTGTTTTTTAGCTTTTTACAAAAGGATTGGGGTAGTTGGAGTCCCTGGGGTAGAGTTTTGCATTTACGCTCTTCAATTGATGATTTGATTTATGATTTGATTGAGGAACGTCGCGCCGAATCAAACCAAAATCGCGAAGATATCTTGAGTTTGATGATGTCTGCACGTTATGAAGATGGTGGAGCGATGTCAAATGAAGAATTACGCGATGAATTGATGACGCTGCTATTTGCGGGACATGAAACTACCGCTTCTGCATTGACCTGGGCTTTTTACTGGGTTGATTATTTACCCGAAGTACGAGAAAAATTACTCAAAGAATTAAATGATTTAGGTGAGAATCCGGAACCAGATTTAGTTGCGAAGTTGCCTTATTTGACAGCAGTTTGTCAAGAGACTCTCCGTATCTATCCCATTGCTATGAATGCTTTTCCGAGAATTGTAGTAAATCCGATTGAAATAGGCGGTTATAAATTACCGAAAGATACCTGGATAATTCCCGCTATTTATTTAGCACACCATCGGGAAGAAGTTTACCCGCAATCCAAGCAGTTTAAACCAGAAAGATTTTTAGAAAGACAATTTAGCTCTTACGAATTTTTTCCCTTTGGTGGTGGAAACCGTCGCTGTATTGGTTCAGCATTCGCAATGTATGAAATGAAGTTGGTATTAGCAAAAATTTTATCGCAATATGAAGTATCAAGAATTGATAAACGTCCGGTTAAACCTGTACGTCGTGGTTTGACTTTAGCGACACCCGCAAAAATGAAAATGCTTGCAACACCTGTAAAGAAGGTTGTGAAAACTCCAGTTGGAGTGTAGTTATAAGTTAAGGGTTAGGAGTTAGGAATTATATCAAGTGCAAATAATTAGTTATTATTGCCTACTCCCTACTCCCTTTATTACGTTTAAAAATTAAGATTGCTGTAATGCAGCGTGGAATAATTAAGGGATTGGTAGAATTGATGTTAAGCCACTGGAGGTGAACATGGAAACGATGAAGTTAAATGCACATATTAGTACAGATGGTATATTACAAATCGAAATGCCAACTAATTTGAAAAATACTTCTGTTGAGGTAGTGGTAGTTGTACAGGCGTTATTAGAAGAAGCCGAAACACGTCATAACGCTTGGGGAAAACCTACAACCAAAAAATCAATAAGTAATGCAATTACCAGAATGCAACAGTTGCGGCAAGAAGTTGCTTTAGATAAAGCTTCCATTCGTTCCATGATAGAAGAGGATCGAAGATTTTAATGCAGTTTGTTTTAGATTGTTCTGTCGCAATCAGTTGGTGTCTGGTGGATGAAAATAACGATTATGCTAATGCCATACTAGAAATAATGGCAGATTGTGAAGCATTTGTACCAGGAATTTGGTTTTTAGAGATTGCGAATGTTTTATTAGTGGCTGAACGACGTAATCGTATGACAACTGAACAATCGGAAGAAGCTATTAACTTGTTACAGTCATTGTTAATCCAGGTTGATACGGTTACAGATAGAAACGCATTGGGTACAACATTGGCTTTAGGACGACAAGAAAGTTTAGCATCTTATGACGCAGCTTACTTAGAATTGGCGTTACGATTAGGACTACCATTAGCCACCATTGATACAAGATTAGCGGAAGCGGCTAGGAGATGCAGCGTGGATTTGGTTACTCCTGACGAAAAAAGGGCTTAGTTAAAAATAATTTTTTTCAGGAAAGTAAATCGGCACAAATAAACCCAATTATGTAACACAATGTAAACTGGCTTAAAAAGCTTACCCTTACTCCCTACTCCCCACTCCCTTTATTACGGTTAAAAATTAAGATGCGTTACCCGCTCGGCAATAACGCACCTTAGAAATAAATCTAAAATCTAAAATCTAAAATTAATTGACTCTTTGCCATAACCGCTTAATTTCTCTAATTTCTTTTTGATTTGCTGCTGGTAATGTTTTTACTGATGGATTAATTTGCGCTCCGGGAATATTTTGATTCCAAGGACTATTAGGAACTGATTGCAAATTAATTTTATTATTTGTCGGTCGAAAACCGTATTGTACGAATATTTTTTGTTGTTCTGGTTGAATTAGGAAATCAACAAACTTTTGCGCTGCATTTGCGGTTCCACTATCAACATTTTGACGAACAATTGCAGCGGTGGCTACTGTTTCTACTGTGGGATTTAAGTAGTAAATTTGATAGGGTTGACCTTTATTTTTTCCAGATTGCTGCCAGCGATAAAGAGCAATACTTTCGTATACTGTTGCAACATCAGCGTCATTGGAACCGCGAGTAATAAACTCTTGCAGAAGAATATCGGTAGAACGCGGTGGTTGATAAACTGATTTTTTAACTGTACTAAATAGTGATGAAATAGCAGGGTTATTGTAATCAATATTATTGGCATTCAATTTTGACATTGCCCATAAACTCAAGGTACCTTGACCGCTATTAGAACGAGTCGGATCTGTAATTACAAAATCGAAGCTACCCCAATTTTTTTGACCTCCTATAGTTTCCCAATTATTGGCTTTCATTGCTTGTTCTACTCGCTGCCAAGAAAAGGTATGGTTGCGGAGGACGCAAGGAATCATATTTGACATCTGGTTGAACACCAAATTCTGGGGTAAATTTCGCACCTAATTCTACTCCCGGTACACCTGGTCTTAATCCTAATTCTGTAGCAATTTTTTGAGCTTGAGGAGTCTTTAAATATTCAATAACTTTTTGGGCAGCGGCTTTTTCATCTGCATTTACCCAAGTTGCACTAGGTAAAATTGCCCGCATATTTGATGTAAATGTAGTTTTGGGATAAATCGCCTCAAAACGAGTTTGACCAGGTTGTAAATTTGAATTGGCTTGAATTACTGATGATTCATAGACGGAACCGATAGAAGCCCAAAATGGACCGTTTTTCACCATGTCGCTAGCCAAAGCATTGGTAGATACTCCGTAACGAGTGACTTTACTTTGAATGCTCTGAATTTGAGTTTGGTATTGTTGTACCTCTGCTACTGTCAATTGTTCCAGTCTTTTCCCTGATACGCTGGCAAATTGCGCTACCAGTGTTTGTAAGCCGGAGTTGGAGCGAGTTGGTGCTGTATGAACTTAGTTAATCGGTAATTGCGGACTAGTAGAATCAATTTCTTTATGGTTTTTTGCTGTTACTTGGGAATTGGGAATAGCTATATAACCGAGATTAAATATGCTGTAGTTGTAAGGACTAATAAAACCGGCTTCCATGCACCTGACTACTGTTAACTGTTAACTGATTACTTGAGACGCTTGAATAAATTAATTTGAAAGAAGATTTAAAATAATATAGATTTTGATTTTTGCAAATATTATAGATAATTTTTTGTGAGGAAAGTTAAAAAAATACTTAAGTCTTTCGTAAAATTCAGCAAATGTCCTGATAAATCAATAGGAGAGATTATTAAGTTCAAATCATCTTTTCTCATACTTTTATTGGAGTGATTAAATCAATGAGAATTGTCACTTTTTTTGATAAGGTGAATAACTTGGATTTACGGACTATTCAAAATAAGCTAATGTTTGAGTATGAATGGAGTGCCGAAAAAACCCAAGCAGTAATTAATCACTACAAATTGTTCTTGTATCTCAAGTCAATTTATCCGGCTGCGGGATTAGTTCCTACTCAAGAAATTGATGCAGTTTGGCACGCTCATATGGAAGTTAATCTACTCAAGTATATTCAAGATTGTGATTATTTATTTGGTTATCTCTTAAATCATTGTTCTGCGGTTGATAAGGAAACAAATCCAGAAATACATCAAACTCACAAACAAGCTTTTAACACTACTAAAGCTTTGTTTGAAAATACATTCGGAGTAGGAGTTTTGGAAAACACATCAATTCATGCTGCGGCTTGCGCTGATTTACCCATTAATACAAACCCTGCCGCTTGTGCTGATTTACCGATTATTCCAATTGGTAATTGGTAATGGGTAATTGGTAATTGGTAATTGGTAATTGGTAATGGGTAATTCAATCCGTGAAATCCGTGTTCAGGAATTTTCAATTATCAAGTAAAGCATACATTTCTTCGGCTTCTACACTCATTTTTAACCCTTCAAAACTTTCTGCTGCTTCTTTTGCTAAATTATAGGCTGTAAATTCATTTCCACAAGTTTTTTCTAATTTAGCAAATGTTGCTTTATGGAAAGCAATAATCCGCTTGTCTTTATGCTTTTCTGCCATTGGTAAACTAAATTCTAATAGTCTTCTTGTTTCTACTAAATCACCATTGAACAATGCAATATCTGCTAACCAATTAGTAATGGCTGCGGTTGCTTTCTGCCATTTTATTTGTTGTGCTTTCAATAATGCTTCCTCAAAGATTTTTTGTGCTTGCTGATAATTTTTTTCTCGATAAAATATCTGTCCTTGGTAATACAAAATCTGAACTTGCTGTTCCTCATATTCGGATTCACTAAGTTGAATTTTTTGCAAAAGCTGTTGTTTTACTGTCAACCATTCTTGTGCTTGCTGCAATTGTGCAAGATGAACGTGTAAAATCACCATGTTTGCAGCTAACTCTAACTGAAAATTTACCGTTTGATGTTGACGTAAATCCCAAGCTTCTTGTAATAATACTTGGGCTTCTTGTAAGTTCGCTATTTGACGCATTCTCACTAAAGTCCAAGCGCGATCGCACATTGCTTCTAAAGCTGTTACCAAATCCCCTGCTTGCTTTGCGGCTTCAATTAACCAAGCACTCCATTCTAAACGCTCATCCCAATATCCACGGATATGAACGTATCCTTTAATGCGTTCCCATAAAATTTTCACTTCCGAATATCGACCTTGAGAAATGCACCATTCTAATACTGCTTGCAGATTTTCCCATTCTGGTTCTAAATATTCATAGCTCAAATGCCATTCTTTCGAGTCTTTATCCCCAAATGATTCGGAAAATTTTAGGTACCAGTTTATCCAACGCTTTTGTAATTGTTGTTCAAATTCGGCATTTTCAGCTAATTGAGCCCAAGCATATTCACGGGTTAAGGCTGTTAAACTATAACGTCCTTGCTGTTGATAAATCAAGGAAAGTTGCTGTAACTTTACCAATCCTTGAGATATGATAATTGGGTCTGGCTTTTCCAAAGCGATACTAGTAATGGTTTCTTTGGTTACTGGTTTGACAAAAAGAGTCAGTGCCATTAACAGATAATAAGGAGGTGAATTTTTTAAGGGATTTACTGAAGTGGTAAAGCAAAAACGAGCAATATCGCCTTGAGGATGTTTAATTAATACCAATACATCGGCAAATAAGTAACCAGATGCCATCTGTCCGATAGCGTAAATCATCGCTCCTGGTACTCCACTTACCGCTTCATAAAGTTGCTGTGATTCTGTAGTAGTTAAGTTAACTCCTTTTTCTTTGGCTTCATGTTGAATCAGTCGCAAACCATGTTCTTGAGGTAAACAAGTCAGACGAATCGGCACAAATAATATTTGTTCACGAGTAGTAATAATTACTTTAACTGTTGGTGGTAAGTCGTAGAGGAAGGACAAAACTTCTTGTTTGTCTTCAATGGTTTCTAAATTATCAATAATTAATAAAGTTTTAATTTCTGAGAGCTTGTCACGAATTACCTCGATTTGTTCTTGCAAAGATATATGATTAATTTCTGAGAACTCTAAAATACGAGCAATTTCTCGACAGATATCCCGTAAAGTCCGCTGATAAACTAATCGGGGTAAAAATCCCATGGAAGTCAGATGATTTTGTTTGGCGGAGGTAAAAATTATCGCTTCAAAGTCAGGCAAATTGAAGATATGTTTAGGTGATTTTTTTTGTAAACAACGGTAAGCGACTTCTACGACTAAAGTAGTTTTACCTACTCCACCAATCCCATCTACACTAATTAAATGAGCCGAATGTCCGTAATCTAACAGTTCCATCAAGCGGGCAATTTCGCGATCGCGTCCGATAAAAGTTCCATATTCCCGTGCTGGTAAGTTTTGCTTAATTTGAGATGGTGGGCTTTCTACTAAATCAAAATTTACAGTTTCCGGTTGCTGTGTATTTTCCGATAAATTTTCGGAGTTATCTATTTTATTAGCTTTAAATTGCTCCCACTGGCTTGATAAAAAAATTCGTAAACGATTCTCTTTACCTCGACTACTACCGCTAATATTGAACTTCTTGTAAACTTGACCCATTCTTTTCAAACAAGCATCCGGGGAAGTACTTAATTCGGAGGCTATTTCTTCGTAGCTTTGACCATTTCCCATCCGCATCAAAAAAACTTCCTCTTGCTCCTGAGAAAGTTCATGGTTGTGAGCCATTTCAGTCAAAAAATTAATTGGGAACATTTTCGCTCAAAATTATGATAACTGAATATATTCTACCTTTTTATTTTCAGTTTATACGTTGTTCGGAGGTATTCGGAGTTTAAAGAAATTATGAAGGTTCTAGATGATACATCGCCATCTAATCTTTATCGGTTATTATGCAAATAACAATAGAACTTAGAAATTAGCAAGTCTTTTGAAAAGCCTGTTTTCTATTGGAAAATGATGATTTTGAGTTCGGGATAGGTGATAGTTTCACGATTATTTTGTGATTCAAAATACAAATTATTAGGTGTGATATTTGAGGAATCTTGCTTTTTGAGATTGTATTCTATGGTAGTTCAAGCATTTCCAACATTACTTGAATAGCCAAAATATACCGGATTTTTGTAAATAAAAAACGATTCGCTAAGACCTGAGAAATCGAGCGAATCGTTCAGCCAACCTAGTTTATAAGGATTGACATAACTATGATAATTAATGGTGGACCAAAAAGCGATAATTTGATTGGTACCAATGGTGCAGATTTTATCTTTGGTAAAGGTGGTAATGATACCCTCAAAGGTGGTAAGGGTAATGACAGCATCGAAGGTGGTAAGGGTAATGACCTACTTGAGGGTGGTAAAGGTAGAGATATTCTCAAAGGTGGTCAAGGTCATGATACCTTAGATGGTGGTGAGGGTGATGACCTACTTGAAGGTGGTAAGGGTAATGACTTACTTGAGGGTGGTAAGGGTGATGATATCCTCAGAGGTGGAGAAGGTAAAGACACCTTAGATGGTGGAAAGGGTAACGATACCCTCGACGGTGGTAAGGGTAAAGATATTCTTAAAGGTAGTCAGGGTAATGATGTTCTAGATGGTGGTAAGGGTGACGATACAGCAGATTACAGTCACCTGAGCGAAGCGATTACTCTCGAAGCTGTTGGTATCGTTAACAAAGGTAGTTTGGGTACAGATCAGATTCTAAATATCGAAACTATCATTGGTGCAAGCGGAAAGGCTAATACAATAGATGGTTCCACTGGTACAAGTGGAGTGACATCTTTCGATGTTGATTTGTCACAAGATAGATTAACCGTTGAAAATATTCCTGGTTTGGGTGATGTAACTTTCACTGTCAAAAACTTTGTCAATGTCACTGGTACCAGTCAAGATGACAGGATTATCGGCAATGCTGAAGATAATATCCTGATTGGTGGTGGTGGTAACGACTTTTTTGGTGGAAGCGCTGGTAATGACATTATCAATGGTGACAATGGTGGTAATGATACCGTTGATTACACTGGTTTAGGACAAGCAATTACCCTTTTACCTACCGGAATTGTCGAAAAAGATGGTGGTTTAGGTACAGATGAACTTGTGAGAGTCGAGACAATTATCGGTGATGCAGGTTTCTCCAACACCATTGATGCTTCGAGTGCAGGAAGCCCAGTTTCTATCAATGTAGATTTATCTGCACAAAGTTTACAGGTGAATAAGATTCCTGGAGTTGGTACTCTCAATCGTACCGTTGTTAACTTTGTCAATGTCACTGGTACTGCTCAAAATGACAGGATTACTGGAAATGCTGAAGATAATATTATCAATGGTGTTGACGGACAAGACATCTTAACAGGAGGAGCCGGAAAAGATATATTTGTCTTAGGAGAAAACGGTAATGTTTTCTATAGCGATGCTGGTTTTCGTGACATTGTAAGCATAGAAGACTTTGTATCTGGTGAAGATAAAATTCAACTTACTGGTAGCCTGAGTGACTATTCCTTCTTCAATCTAGGCTCAACAAACTTGATTGCTTTAGATGATGGTGATGGAATATTTAGTGGAATTGACGATATCATTGCATCTGTAAATGCTAGCTTTGATACTACTAGCGACTTTATATTTGCATAATTCATTTAAATAACAATTAGAAGTCGGGTTTTTACGATTATTGTCTTTTCTGACAGATATTTTACCTAAAAACCCGACTTCTTAACGAGACCACAATTAGAAGTCGGGTTTTTAGGATTATTGTCTTTTCTCACAGATATTTTCGCTAAAAACCCGACTTCTCACCCCCACGAGACGGCTATTTCTGATAGGGGGTAATAGTGTAAATAGCACTAAGTCATGAGAACAAATATCTCGTGGCTTAGTGCTGTTTCTTTTTTAAGATTATTGTAATGAGCAGAGACTGATATTTATACTTAATTCAGAGTTATGCTGAAATTTGTAATTTTACACACTTGCATCCGAAACAATACGGAGCTAAGATGTAAATTAAGGAGAGGCAAAAGGAGAGCTTCCGAGAATAACAACGGATAGCATCGTTTCTTTAACTCCGAAAATAATTAACAACAACCTTCATAATTTGACAGAGGTAATTATGCAACACTTGATTAAGTCTGCTGCTAAAGTCTCCGCTGCATCTGTAATTGCTTGTGCTATGGCTTTTATGGGAGCAACTTCTGCTAACGCTCAACCTAAAGGAATGCCTGAAGGCTATATTGGTGTTGGTTTAGGATTCAACGATGCTAGTTCTGGTGTTGGTTTGAACGGGCGTATTTCTTTCCCAAGAGCTAAAGTTTCTTTGCGTGGCTCATTATATGGTGGTTGTGATGGTGATTGTGCCTTGTTTATACCCACGGTAACTTATGATTTGCCTGTAGCTAAAAATACTAATATTTACTTAGGTGCTGGCTATGCCACTGTTAGTACTTCAAATGGTGATTATTTAGGGAGTGAGGGAGTGTTACAAGCTGGTGCTGAAACAGGATTAGGTAAAAAGTTTACTATTTATGGTGATGGAACCTTTGCTGAGGGTGGTAGCCTGTTCAAAGTTGGACTTGGTTATCGCTTGTAAGCTGTAACTAATAAACGAAATTATATTGAAGTTTGGGTGTTAAAAGATATTTCTTTTAACACCTTTACGGTTTTTTGAAACAACTCTTTTGACAAAATATTCAAAATCTTGCTCGATTTTAGGAGTTAATCAGAGCCATAATATTTTTTGGGTATAAGTTATTTTCCATACCGACGTAAGAGGAATTACTGAGTTAAAGTTTTAGCATTCAGCATAAAAAACATTTGTGGCAAGGTATTGCCCAAATCTTTTTAATTCTGAATAACTTTTAATTGTAGTCAGTATTTATACCTGAGCAATATTATGCGACAGTTTCTCAAATCCGCTGTAAAAGTGTCTGCTTTATCCGCAATTGCTTGTGCTTTGAGTTTGGTTTCTACATTGTCTGCAAACGCTCAATCTCAAAAAGGCTTGGAAGGTAGTTACGTTGGTGGTAGTTTCCAAACTGGAAATGGATTAACTGGGCTTAACATTTACGGACGATATGACATCCGTCAATTACCAATCTCTGTGCGCGGAAGTGTAAATATATCAGATTTTTCTGGCGATACTTATACTGAATTTGCACCAACAGTTACCTATGATTTACCTATCGCTAATAAAGCAAATGCTTATGCTGGGGCTGGTTTAGTTTTCGGTGAAGGTGATTCTACAGCGTTTCTGAATGCTGGGGCAGAAACAGAAATCGTGACAAATGTAGTGGTTTTCGGTGATTTGAAAGTTCCTTTGGATAGTGGAGTCGATCCAATTTTCGGTATTGGGCTTGGCTATCGTTTCTAAATGGACTTTCAAGAGCAAGGCTATTAGTGTGTTCTAACAATCAAATAAGGTAAAGCATAAATAATTACGCGGAGAAGAGTTTCAACTTTTCTCCGCGTTTTGAGTTTAGAGGAAGTTAAAGGAGTTTTTAGGAGCTTTTGTGAAATTAAAGAGCAAATGTGTTTTATATAGCTACGCACCGCGTTTTTACTGAGTTATAGTGTAAAATAAACAGAGTCTAAAAGAGGATGTAAGTAATGTCGCCTAAAATATTGTTAATTGATAGTTACGAGATATTTCTGAGTGGCACAATCAAGTTATTACATTTTTGTTATCCAGATGCTGTAATTAATACTGCTACAACTGTAGAAAGTGCTTTACATCAAGTTGCGATGTTTCAACCAGAATTAGTGATTACAGATATTTGCGTTGCACAAAATATTGGGGAAGCAGCTCGAATTAATCATGGGATACAACTACTTAAGAAGTTATTAATTAACTATCCTGAAATTAATATTCTCGTGCAAAGTAGTTATATCAATACTTTAGTAAGGATAAAATCAGAAATTGATCTTCATCCATCAGGATTTGTAGTTGCTGATAAATCACTTCCATCTCAGGAAACATTAGATAGAGTCAATTGGGCTTTACAGAGATTGACTCATACAAAGGATATCAAAGGAATTAATTCTGAATTAGAGTTAAAACCAGAATGGTTAAGGCTGCTTAATCTAGCATTTGAAGAAGGATTACAGGATAAAGCAATTGCTGCACATATTTGTGTGTCTGAGCGGATGGTACGTCACTATTGGTATAAACTACAGGAAGTTTTAAATATTAATGTTGAAGAACTAAAACATCAAGGAAAAAATCTTCGAGTCATAACTCATATTCGAGCCAGAGAAGAAGGTTGGATTGATTAATATTTCAGAAATTTTAGTGTTATTTATTTGGAGTAAATAGGTGAATATACTTGTGTAGTAAGGGAATAATAATATAACTCATTAGTAATTATAAAAATCATTTTGCTTAAATACTTACTGACTTGACAAGGGCTTGAGGATTTGGATAAGTTTCAGGATTTTAGTGAAATGCTATTACAGGTATACTGAGTTTCTCGAACAAATTTACCGATGAATTCTATCGATGAGTTTCGTATAAATTTTATCTGATGCCCATATATAAATAAAAATTCTATGAGTAAGTTGAAATAATCGTAGTGATTTGAATTGGTTTTGACTGTATTAAGATTTGTACTCAACCATTCGAGATAAAAATGAATAGATTATCGGTACAGGTTGTCATATTTGGATTAGGAGTAATGACGTATATTCCAAAAGTTGACGCAACAATTGCCCTTTCTCCTAAGCAATTATTTACAACACCAATACAAGCAGAAACGTTCTCGCTTTTAACCCAAGTCGCCGTTACTCCGCCGTGCAACGACGGAGCCTGCGGCGACCGGCATTCCCCGGTTGATTCCGATATTTCCGCAATCGCAACTTCCGGATGGAAAAAGTTTTATTCTAATGAAGGTAATTTTTCCATTTTTGTACCTGATACATCTGTAACAAATTTGAATTCGCAAAGTGAAGATTATTCTATTAATATTTACTATGCCGATACTAAAAAAAGTTCTTATATAGTTGGTTATGTTGATTATAAAATAGATTTAAGTAAGTTACCGTTGAGCGAAGTTTATGATAATTTCTTAAAAGAATTTTTAGGTGATGAGGTAAAGTTATTGAAACAGCAAAATATTCAATTAAGTAAATATTCTGGAATCGAAGCAGAATATCGAAATGAAAACCAAGAAATAATTGCGAATATTCGTTTATTTTTAGTTGGAAAAAGGCTGTATGTGCTTGATGTTTCTAACTCTAAGTCTGGAGATGCTACACAATTTTTTAATTCGTTTAAGTTAGAAAATAATATCAAAGATAATCCTACTAAAATTGCGATAAAAATGTTTGTGTAGACCTATAAGTCGGATTTATAAGAGGAACCCGACTTCTCTAGGATGATAGTTATTCTTTTACTTCCTGGGTAGTTCTGACTATTTTGGTTAATAAATCTCTGGGAATGAATCTGACACTTTCAGCTAGTATTCTATTTTGTAATCCAGGAATAACAGTAGTTTTGTTTGCCATTAAACCACGATAGCCAATTTCAGCTACAGTTTGAGCATCCATCAGATTCTTACTTTTGACTAACTTCGAGTCCGACATTCCAGTTCTGTGATGAAAAGCAGATGCTGTCGGACCGGGACAAAGAACTGTTACAGTCACACCCGTACCCTCTAATTCATTGGCGATCGCCTGGGAAAATGAAAAGATATATGCTTTAGTTGCAAAGTATACCGCCATTAAGGGTCCCGGTTGAAAAGCTGCGGTGGAAGCAACATTTAATATTTTTCCTTTACCTTGCTTTACCATCTGTTTGAGAAACAATTTGGTTAAATGTGTAAGACATACCATGTTAACCTGCATCATTTCTAACTCAGCATTCAAATCTGTTTCGTTAAATAATCCATAGTTACCAAATCCAGCATTATTTACTAGTACATCAATCTTGATTGATGACTGATTCAGTTCTGCAAAAATTTCTTTTGCTGCCAAAGGAACAGATAAATCTTTCACAATAGTTTTGACTGAAATCCCAAATTTATTGGGTAATTCATCTGCTATTTGGGAAAGCTTTTGTTGATTTCTATCTACCAATACAAGATTATATTGATTTTGAGCAAATATCTGCATTAGTTCATAGCCAATTCCACTAGCGGCTCCAGTAATTAAAGCAGTTTCTCTATGCTGTATTTGAATTTCAGAGTTCATCTTATGGTTCTTAATTAATAATCATTTTTGTTGATTTTGCTTAAAATATTAATATTCAACTATTAATTTTGTCGCAAAATATTATCCTACCGATGCAAAATTTCAAGTTTTTGCAAGAATCATGTTTCAGGATTCCATAAAAAAAAACAATCTTTACTAGATAACAGTAGATAATTTGTGTACTCAAAAGCTTTCCCTAATCAACTTAGTTTCACTTGTTTTTTTGCTGTATTATAACCATCTAAGACTGTCATTGATAAATCCAGTAAAATGTAAATGAAAAAATCAGAAAAGTAAGTCTATTTATTAGGTCTGCTATATTGTATGATAGCTTCTATTTTCAAACTAGACTGTATAGTATGATAGAGTTATTTTTTTGATAAATTGTAAGATGTTACAAAGTCTTTTTAAATCAAGAAATATTGGATAAAGTTGAGGTTAGAGGATGTTTTTAAAGTCTTTACATGGCGACTAGAAGTCGCACGGCAGTCGCTCATGGGGGAGACTCCCAAGACTGCGCTGCCTTGGCTACAGAAATAAAACCCGCCTTACTGCGGGTTATGAATTAACTATTTGCTTATGTAGTAGCGGTTTAAACCGCCGGATTTCTTTCAAAACATCCTCTAAGCTCGACTTCTATTTTCTATCACTCTATAAATTTGAGATATTAAGAAACCCGGTAGTTTTTAAAAACCGGGCTGTGGGTAAAATAAATTGATTTTGTATGCAAAAGAAATTAATTAAATAGGAATAAATCCGGCTTTTTTGATTAACTCTTTACCTTCATCTGTTTTCAGCAAATTTGCATAAGCTTTACCCACTTGTTCTGCGATTGGTTCTTTTCTTAAATCGGGTTCTTTACTTGTTAAATCTGTATGTTTGTAAATCACGTAAATTTTACGAGTTAAATATCTAGGATAATTATTTTTCAACTCTTCTACGTTTATCTGATTATCATTATTTCGTTTTTTCTCTTCTTTACATTTATCAGCAGGAATAATTGGTTCTTGGTAAAGAGAAACAAAATTATTTGATGTTTGTCCGATGGGTAATGTTCTAACACTACATTGTGGTACTACTTCTGGTGCGGATGCATAATAAATTCCACCAATATTTTTCTCTACTTGTTGTAAACCATCTGTTGTACCGTTAACAAGCTGAATATTTTTACCAAGTTGTTCATTTCCTAAAATTTCATTCACAAAAAATTCGGGTGTGCCTCCTCTACTTGGATTGCGGGAGTAAGCTATTATTGGTAAATTTGGTCCTCCAATTTCTTGCCAATTAGTAATTTTGCCAGTATAAATATCTTTGAGATGGGGAATAGTTAAGCCTTTTATCTGAAGTTTGTGATTAACTGCGATCGCAATTCCATCTATAGCTACTGCTATATTCCGCAATTCAAAATTGTCTTGTTTTGATTTTGTTTCTGCTTCTGTCAAATGTCGAGAGGACAAGGAAAAATCTAGATTTCCAGATACAAGTTTATCATTTAATAATACGTTTATACCTTCTCCTGAACCGATAGCACCTTGGAAGGTTAATTTAAAATTGGGATGGGTTTTACGAATTTCTGGTTCTATAAGTTGCCGAAATGGTTCGGAAGTTGTGCTGCCTCCATAACGGAATGTTCCAGAAGGAACTTTTACTGAACTAAATTTTGTTTCTGTTATTGGTTGTACTTGTTGTTCTTTGGGAAATAAATTTCCAGCTAAAATAGCTATCCCACCCACAGTTAAACCAATTAAGCCTGTTAATATTAATGGTTTGATATTTGGCTTTTGTTTTTTATCAGATTGTAAATTATTGAAATTATTTTTATTGAAATTATCCGAATTATCTGGTTTTTCTTGATTAATAACTTTCTCTGGATTCAGTGATTCCCAAGTTAAGGATTTTAGATTAGATGCCACACAAATTGTCGGTAGCCAAATTGCACCAGGATAATCTAAGTTGAAATGTTCTAGACGTTTGCGGGCTTTATTTAAAGCTTGGGAAAGAGATTGATTACGGGTAAATTCTGTAAAAAAGTATTTTAAAAATTCTACTGCTACTCTATCGGGTACGGGTTCACGCATTACAATACAACGGGGTAAACACAGTTCTGCTAGTTGATTAGCTAAACCCAAACCATCGCAGGAATTAAAAATTGCTAACTGTAACCCTCGATCAATAGCTTGTTTTAAAGCTTCTTTGAATTCTTCAATACTTAAACTATCATTATCATTGAGTTCAATCCACCCAATACAGCCATCTTCTCGACTTCCACTATGTCCGGTAAATATAAAAATATGATATCCTTGTTCATCCCACAAGGCATTACATAATTCTTGACGATTGGGTTGCATCAAACAAATAACTTCTGCACCATGTTTTTCTAACTCTTTGATTACTTGTAAATCATCTTTTGTATTAATACCGTCGCTTCTACCAACCGTAACTAAAACTCTAATTTTTGAACTTGTTGGCAGTATATTACTTATCTTTCTAGATGTACTTTTACCAGCATTTAAAGCAATTTCAACTTGGGGATAGTGTTCCTCAAATAAATTCCACTCTTGCCAAGGAAGACGACGTAAATTAACATCTTTAGCATCAATTATGACGCGAACTTCTTCATTTGTATGAAGAAGTTCTTGCGCGATCGCGATTAATTTATCTCGCACGGGAAGCCATCTGCTATCGCCGGAATTAAGCCATTGATTCAGACTTTCCTTAACCGATTTTACACAATCAGTACTGGAATATTTTGTCACGGTTTTGGGAGTAATCCGCATCCCCGGTGATGGTGCAATATAAGAACGCACTGCATCAATTTGACGATAAGCTAATTGCCAATTATTAAAAGATGATTCTAATTCTGCTGGAAGTACAGGCAAAAATCCTTCGGCTTCAATATTTAATTGCTGTGCGGTTAAATCTACTTGAAATCCTTGTTTACTTTCCCTTATTTTCAGCTTGACAATCGCCATAATATTTTACCTATTACTTCGATGCATTCAAACAACAAACTCTTCGGTAAGACTTGTTTCTCCTAACTTTAGTTCCACCCTAAATCTTTCTTCATGCTGACAACTAAATTCAAGCTGTATCCAATCATTAGCAGTTTCTGCTTGAGTTTGCATACAAGCATTTCCCGATTCATCCAAAATAGTCAATTGCAAATTTTCGGGTAAATAAATGACATTTTCTGCTGGATAAACCCGCAAACGAATATCAAAAACCTCACTATTTGTTGGTGTTAATCCTATTAATAAGACTATCTTTTTCCCAACATTAATTACCTTTGCACGGCTAATCGAATTTGTTTGAGAATCTGTATTTTGACGGGTAATCGTCGCAGCACTCCGAAAATTACCAGCTAACACTAACTCTGGAGATTGCCAATCTTGATTAAATATTCCTTCCAACCATTGACACAAAGTTACCAGATTTTTGCGTTGATTGATAGTGTCAATTAAGACATTTAGAGAATGCAATCGACTGACTTCAATTATTTCCGATTGTGCAATGATTGCTGCTGGGACAAATCCTAATATTTCCACAAAATCTAATTGTTTTGTGAGCCTAACCGCAACATAACCAATTCTTTCTTGGGTTACTTCTTGGGGTAAAATTACAGCATTTTCACCTGGTAATACCGGACGACATTCTATTCTACCAACATTGGGTAACATCAAATCGGCAATATCAAAAAATGTTCTGATACTCCAATTCCAGCTATCACTTTGATGCAATGCTGTTTCTATATTTAACCATTTCAAATAATTATGAACAGCATAAACTGCTAAAGTATTGAAATAGACTTGTTTGCCCTTTTCTACAGAATCTTGCTCCCCAGCAAATTTTTCTGCACAACGATGAGCATCTTTCCCCAGAGGAACCCGTAAATAATTTGGTTGTGTGCTGTTCATTAATCAATCCTTAAATTTACACCAATTTCTTTAAGTAAAGGTAAGCATTTTTTTTTCCAATGAGAATATAGAGTTTGATTGCTTACATTAAATTCTCTGGCAATATCGGCAATTTTATGAGACGGATTTGCTAGTAATAAGCGTTTTGCTAACAATTGACAGTGACAATCTGTATTAACCCTGGTATAACAGCGTCTCAACTGCTGGTTTTCATCTTGTTCGATAAATTGGATAATTCTTGTTCCCCAAGTTTCGCGATTGCGCTGTTGAATTTCGGCAATTTTGATATCGAGCAGGTCTAAGGTTATACTAGAAAACTGTGGATCTGGAAGCATATCCAATCGGGTTACTTCTTTACCTTCATCCTTCCCTATTGGTTTATCTAAACTAATTGTATAGTTACCGTCGGCAATAAATAAATCTTTAACGCGCCATTTCAGATAACCGTTAATCCATTTAACTAAACTTTTTTGTACACTTTCCTCTGTATTGACTTGAAATTTATCAATATTTCGACAAAACCATTCCCATGTTTGATTCAATGCTTCTAAATAATCTCGATGATAAGATTTGTAAATACCAGGAAGTTGTTGAACAATTATCAGCAAGTTATTTAAAGCTTTTTGCCTTTCTGGAGTACCCACTTCATAACAACACACTTTCTTAATAAGTTTTTCAAGTTGTTCATCCACTCCTATTTTCTCCCCAATCTTTTATTAATAAAAAAGCTTATTTTCACCGCTGCATCCTACCTGGAATATTAATTAATCAATTGTCATATAAATTATTTAGATAATTTTGTTTAATTATTTTAAGTATTTTTTGATTAAAAAGGTACTATATAACGGTTTTCACTTGGGTGCAATACAAATTTTAACCTCACCCCGCCCTCTTAACCCCTCTCCTTTTTAAGGAGAGGGGAAGGGGGTGAGGTTTTAATGTATTGGACTCAACTGAAATTTGCTATATTTATAGTAATATTTTTTGATTTCGGGATGGTTAATTCAAGGTTAAGCCTGCTTAGATTAATCTTAAATATGCAAGATATAACGTAATCACAGAAGTTGGGTTTTTAAAAGCTTTTATCCGTAACACAAAAAAACATTAATAAAAACCGGACTTCTTACCCCAGATTAGGAATTATCAACCACCTGTTCACTCATCCGTAGTTCCAACAAATCCAATAACCCATTCACATCAGAATTAAGTTGTGTAAAACAAACAGGTGGTGAAATTTCTGGTTGAAAATAAATTAACTTAATCTGTTCTTTACCGATACCTATCATTAAAACTTCTGTTTCAGGTTTATAACTATCTATTAAACCCAAAAGTTCTTGAAGCTTATGATCAACATTATCATTAAATTTCTCAATTGCTTCTGAGGGACAATAGACAAAATGCGGCTTTGGTTGTAAATCAATACCAATAGTACCTTTACTATGACCATTTTCCTGCCAAAGTCCCCAGGAAAGTGCTGCTAATTCCTGTTGATGTGCTTTGACAAATTTATCTAACCTGTGCAACCATTTGGGTTGGATTATATCCGATTGAGTACTACCAAACATCATCACATTTCTAAATAAGCAATTAAATTCATCATCTCATATAAAAGCCCCATATAGAACAGACAATCTAAGGTAAACCTCTCCTTCTTTCCTTACTTTGTGTTCTCTGCGTCTCTGCGGTTATTTAATAAATAATCATTCTCTGGCAAACTAATAGTTTGCGGTGTCGGTGGTTTGAGATGTATTCTCATCCGAATCAGTAGAAATGTCATGGGAATACTCAATATAAAACCAATTACAATCAAAAACATCCAGATAAAATACCAGACAAAAAATTCTTCAAATCCGGTAATTTCGTAAAAGAAGCGATTATTTGCGATTAATTCCGGAGTTGATTTGTTGTCGGAAAATTTAAACAAGAATTCGTAATATGGATAATGGTTATTACTAACTTGTCCGCCATTTGCTGCTAAAAATAATAATGACTGATTATTATTATCTTCAGCTTCAATGACTATACCTTCAAGCCGCTTCCCATCTCCTTTTGATATCAAATCACCGCTAGCTTTATCCGATACTAATTCACCCTTGTATCCCGGTTCTCCTTGATATAAAAGTTCAGTTGCTTCCAAATAATTATATAAATAATTTAATTTATCGGGAGAAATATAAGGAGTTTTTGTAGACAACTTTCCTTGTTTATTTAAAGATAAAATAATTCGAGTATGATCGCAATATTCTGTATTACATTTTCCCGTACCGCAATTATTTTGAGGATTTTCAATACCCGATTGTATTTCTTCTATACAGGAATTTGAAGTATCAATTTTAAAAATTCTGCTCCCATCATTTCTTTTGATGCTCGAAACGGGAGTAATTGAAAGGATTTTATCGAATTCTTTAACTTGATTCGGTAATTCCGGAGGATTGAAATAATATCCCCAATAATACTTAGAAATAGATATAGAAGCTAAAAAGCCAACGAAAACACTACTACCAAAAGTCAGTAGAAATGTTAATATAATCCACAATGATTTAGGATGATTATTATTCTTCATCAGTAGAAATAACTAATTAACTGAAAACACTGTTATAACTACTAATAGTGTTTCGATCAAGTTGGCTTTGATCCGGAATAAATTATCAGTTATCATCCAGCGTAATGTATCATGATGACTACTAACTATTAACTGATTTTAAACCAGATTGTACGCGCCATAAACTTGCATAAATACCGTTATGTTCCAATAATTCTTCGTGAGTTCCAGATTCGACAATTTCACCGTATTCTACAACATATATGCGGTTTGCATTGCGAATTGTGGATAAACGATGCGCGATCGCAATGGTAGTTCTATCGACGGTAATTCGTTCTAAAGAGCGAGCGATAGCGGCTTCTGTTTCATTATCTACCGCTGAGGTAGCTTCGTCTAAGATTAATATGGGGGGATTTTTCAATATTGCTCTGGCGATGGCAATTCTTTGTCTTTGTCCCCCGGATAATTTTTGTCCGCGTTCACCGACAATTGTTTGATAACCTTGGGGTAACTGCATGATAAATTCGTGAGCTTCAGCAACTTTAGCGGCTGTGATAATTTCTCTATCGTTAGCGTTAAAGGTTCCGTAAGCGATATTTTCGGCTACCGTACCATGAAACAAAAATACATCTTGACTTACTAAGCCGATACAGCGACGTAAATCTTGAAGATTGATATCTTTTAAATCAATATTATCAACAGTAATTGTTCCGGAAGTTATTTCATAAAATCGCAGCAATAATTTAACTAAAGTGCTTTTACCAGAACCTGTAGAACCGACAATAGCAATAGTTGTTCCTGCGGGTATTTTTAGAGATAAATTTTTAATTACCGGCTGTCTATCTTGATAAGCAAAAGTAACATGATTAAATGCAATTTCGCCGCGTACTTTTTCAATGGGCAAACCGATATTTCCGGGATAAATTGTAATTTTAGTATCCAACAAATTCATCACGCGATTAGTAGAAGCCATTGCCCGTTGATATAAATCAAAAGTTTGTCCTAATCTAGTTAAAGGCCAAAGTAACCGTTGAGTTAAAAATACTAAAACACTGTAAGTTCCCACAGTCATATTACCGTTAACTGCCGACATTCCACCGAATAGTAACAGCGACGTGAACCCAATTAAAATTAGCATTCTAATTAAAGGTACAAAAGCAGCAGAAAGTTTAATTGCTTTAGCATTACTTTGACGATAAGCATTACTATCTGATGCTAAACGTTGACTTTCATACTCTTCCGCAGTAAAACTTTTAATAGTAGTAATACCGCTCAAATTATTAGACAAACGAGAATTAAGAAAACTCAACTTTTCGCGGACATCAGCGTAACGGGGTTCAAGCAAATCTTGATAAGCAAACGTTCCCCAGAGAATAAACGGAATCGGTAAAATCGTCATCCAAGCCACATTCGGAGCTAAAATAAAGAAGGCAGCGCCGAGGATGATAATAGTTGTGGCAGTTTGCAATATATCATTAGCTCCCACATCTAAAAAACGCTCTAATTGGTTGATATCATCGCTGAGAATAGACATCAAACCTCCGGTACTGCGTTCTTCAAAATAAGCTAATTCCAAATTTTGTAAATGATTATAGGCATCCAAACGCAAATCATGTTGAATACTCTGGGCTAAATTACGCCATAGAGTTTCCAAAGCATACTCAAAAATGGATTCCAGTACCCAAATAACCACCGTGAGCAAAGAAAGTATTAAAAATTGCCAAAAAATATCTGTGATACCCCAACTAGCAATGATAGAATCTTTCTGTTTGACAACAACATCAACAGCAAAACCGATTAAAACTGGAGGTGCCAAGTCAAATAACTTATTGAGAATAGAACAAATCACCGCGAGTCGGATTTTTTTGCGATAATCTTGTCCGTAATCAAGCAAGCGTTTCAAAGGATGCGCTGAATTCCGAAGCTGTTTTTGCGAGCGACTGGATTGAAGTACTTGAGCCACAATATGAAGGTAAATGCGTGAAATTTATCTTATCACGTTTGCGAGACTTCAAATATCCGTCAAATCAATTATCAATCGATTTGTAGATTAATTTTGACCGAAATAATTCACAATATAAAAGGAGCATTAAATTGAAAAGTCAACAATTAGGCAGTTGGCAATCCGCAGTTGCAGGAATTTTGGTAGCAATAGTTGTTGTTTTTAGCCTGAATTCATTTGTAATTATTAATCCTGGTCAAGCCGGAGTTTTGAGTATATTAGGAAAAGCTCAAGATGGTGCTTTACTCGAAGGCATTCATTTTAAACCACCAGTAATTTCTAATGTAGATATATACGATGTCACAGTCCAAAAATACGAAATACCTGCCCAAAGTTCTACCAAAGATTTGCAGGAATTAACGGCAAAATTTGCAATTAACTTTCGTATAGATTCCATAGAAGTTGTTGATATTAGAAGAAAACAAGGAAGTTTAGAAAATATCGTCTCGAAAATTATTGCCCCCCAAACTCAGGAATCTTTCAAAGTTGCAGCAGCAAGAAGAACCGTAGAAGAAGCAATTACCAAAAGAGACGAGTTGAAAAATGACTTTGATAATGCCCTAGGGCAGCGTTTGGAAAAATATGGAATAATCGTCTTAGATACCAGCGTCATTGACTTAACTTTCTCCCCCGAATTTGCCAAAGCTGTTGAAGAAAAGCAAATTGCTGAACAGCGTTCCCAAAGAGCGGTTTACGTAGCCGCAGAAGCTGAACAAGAAGCATTTGCGGATATTAATCGTGCTAGAGGTAGAGCAGAAGCACAAAAACTTTTAGCTGAAACTTTAAAAGCTCAAGGTGGACAATTAGTATTACAAAAAGAAGCTATTGAAGCCTGGAGAAATGGTGGTTCTCAAATGCCGAAAGTTTTAGTCATGGGGAATGAGTCCAAAGGTGGTGTGCCATTTTTGTTTAATTTGAGTAACATACAAGATTAATCCTACTCTAAATTTTTGGTAGAGTATAGGCTCTACATCATACGAAGTAAAAACCTAGTAGATTCCTTTTTAGGCTTATGACAAGCAAACCCCAAACCCAAATCACGGTTGAAGAAGCCAAGAAAATCTTGAGCAAATACGACTTCGTTGATATTGCAGCAAAACTAAAGTCATCGGAAAAAATTTTAGTCCGTCAAGCTTTGACTTTACTTGCAAGCCTCTGCGATTATCAAATATTAGGTATTTCTGCTGATACTACTGAACAAGGAATCAAAGCAATGGAAAGTTATTCTCAAGCTTTGGGATATCAGCCTCCGAGTAATTTACCATTAATTGATGGTCCAGTTTATATCAAGTTAAATGGTAAAAATGGCTTGTGTTACATTGATTCCTATTTGGGACATCATCGTGGGGTTTTAGTTTCTTGTCAGTCTTCTTCGGAAGGTGGAATGAATCATATGTACGGACATTTACCTTTAGATTTATTCGATTAAATGATATTGGTAATTGGGCATGGGAAATTCAGGTGTATTATTCTTTATAATTTAATTGCACCTTGAAATTTGAAATCGCCGTAACGCACCATTTTTACTCGGTGTATTACGGCTTTTAATTTTTAGGAAACAGGAAACAGGGAACAGTGGAAATAAGCAGTCGGGTTTTACGATGATTATCATGTCTAAGAGATATTTAACCTCAAAACCCGACTTCTCTAACTTCACCGGGTAATGGGAAATAAGCAGTCGGGTTTTGATTATAATTATGGTGTCTAGCAAATATTTAACTTAAAAACCCGACTGATGATTGTGATTAATTCAAGTCATATCACATTCTAATAAATCTAAAATCTAAAATCTAAAATCTAAAATCCTATGGGTGTTATTACATTACAATCTGTCAAAAAAGATTTTGGCATCAAAGAAATTCTCAAAGATGCTACTTTTAGCTTGAATGCTGACGAGAAAGTCGGTTTAATTGGTACTAACGGTTCCGGTAAATCTACACTATTAAAAATGATTGCTGGAATGGAACCGATTGATGGTGGTGAGATTATTGTTAATCCCGGTGCTAAGGTTATATATTTACCTCAACAGCCAGATTTAGATGAAAATCGCACCGTTTTAGAACAGATATTTGCCGATAGTGGTGAACAAATGAAATTGGTGCGTGAATACGAAGAAATCTCCGATAAATTAGCTAAAAATCCCCAAGATAATCAATTGTTATCGCGCTTGGGTGAAGTGACTTCTCGGATGGATATGATTGGAGCTTGGGAAGTCGAAACTAATGCTAAAATCATTCTTTCACAGTTAGGAATTACTGATTTTGATGCTGTAATTGGTACTTTATCTGGCGGTTATCGCAAGCGCATTGCTTTAGCAACAGCTTTGTTATCCGAACCAGATTTATTGTTAATGGATGAGCCGACAAACCATTTAGATGCTGATTCTGTAGAGTGGTTACAAAGCTATTTGAATCGTCGAAATGGCGCTTTATTATTAATAACTCACGACCGTTATTTTTTGGATAAAGTCACAAATCGTATCATTGAAATTGACCGGGGAGACCTTTATACTTACTCTGGTAACTATTCATATTTCCTGGAAAAGAAAGCCGCAGCAGAAGAATCAGCAGCCAGCAGTCAGCGCAAGTTTAAAGGAGTATTGCGACGAGAATTAGAATGGTTAAAAAAAGGACCAAAAGCCAGAAGTACCAAACAAAAAGCCAGAATAGATCGAGTTAGAGAAATGCAAGGAACTGAGTTTAAACAAACTCAAGGAAAAGTTGATATCTCTACAGCTAGTCGTCGTATTGGTAAAAAAGTTATTGAGGTTAATAATATCTCAAAATCTTTTGATAACCGGATTTTATTTAAAGATTTTACCTACGAATTTAGTCCGGAAGATCGAGTCGGAATTATTGGTGAAAATGGTGCAGGAAAATCCACTTTAATCAATATTATCACCGGACGCGAACAACCTGATACAGGTGAAGTTGATATCGGTACTACGGTTTATATTGGTTACTTTGATCAGCATTCAGAAGAATTGATTGGTGCTTCCAACGATTCACAACGAGTAATTGATTATATCAAACAAGAGGGAGCAGAATTTATTGAAACTGCCGATGGAACTAGAATTAGTGCTTCTCAGATGTTGGAAAGGTTTTTGTTTCCCCCGATTCAGCAATATGCACCGATTAATAAACTTTCAGGTGGTGAAAAACGGCGTTTATTTTTATTAAGAATTTTAATGAGTGCGCCGAATGTTTTAATATTAGACGAACCAACAAACGATTTAGATGTACAAACTTTAGCGGTTTTAGAAGATTATTTAGAAGACTTCAATGGTTGTGTAATAGTAGTATCCCACGACCGCTACTTTTTAGACCGTACCATTGACAAAATCTTTGCTTTTGAAGAAGGAAAGATTCGCGAATTTCCTGGTAATTATTCCGTTTATCTTGATTTTAAAAGAGCAGAAGAAGCCAAAGCAAAGCAATTACAAGCGGAGTTAGAGAAAGAAAAACCGAAATTTGAGACGCAGAAAGTAGAGACTAAAGTTATAAAAGAAGATAATAAAAAGAAGCGTCGTTTATCAAATTGGGAAAGTAAAGAATTCGAGCAGTTAGAAGGAAAAATTGCTCAATTAGAACAAGAGAAAGTAAAAACAGAAATAGCATTAACAAAAGCTGTGGGAAATTATGCCGAAGTTCAAAAGCTTTTTGAAAAGGTAGAAAAATTGAAGCATGATATTGAGAAATCGACTGAAAGGTGGATGGAATTAGCTGAGATTGATGAGTGAATTGGTAATTGGGAATTGGTAATTAAAATCCGTGAAACCCGTGTAATCTTTTTTAATCCGTGTTCGGAAATTGGTAGTAGGGAGCAAGATGCTCCCACTACAGTGATGATTTTTTATATGTTAATGTCAGTGTCAATGTCAGCGTTATTGTTAATGTCAAACTTTTAAGCGATATTTCCAATTATTTCAACTGACAAATATACCTGTACAATAAAATGTCTCTTTGTTAATATTCAAAATTAAATTACCGTGTTAGTATGAATAAAATTTTTCATGCTAAAGTTCAGCAAGGTAACTCAAATGGGAATAAATATTAATTATTCTTAATTATTTAGTTACTCATATTTTGCTGTTCTTGTTTATAGGCAGAGAATATTGTTTGTGAGTTATTTAATTACTCTTAATTACTAATTGATTATTTTATGGGAATCAGAAAAAACTTCAAATATCTGAATTTATTGGCAATGACATTGATAAGTTTGTATTTGGTAATTGGTGTACCGAAACCAGCTTATGCAATGCATATAATGGAAGGTTTTCTACCATTTTATTGGGCTGCTTTTTGGTGGGCTGTTTCTTTACCTTTCATAGTTTTAGGATTTATATCGCTAACTCGTATCACCAAAGAAAAACCTCAATTGAAGCTGCTTTTGGGTTTAGCTGGTGCTTTTGCTTTCGTACTTTCAGCTTTGAAAATTCCTTCGGTTACGGGTAGCTGTTCTCACCCCACGGGTACGGGGTTGGGTGCGGTATTATTTGGTCCTTTGGCTATGTCGGTTTTGGGGACTTTGGTACTGCTGTTTCAAGTTCTACTACTGGCACACGGCGGCTTGACAACATTGGGTGCTAATGCATTCGCGATGGCGATCGCTGGACCTTTTGCAGCTTTTGGGATATATAAATTAACAATGAAGCTGTCTGGAAAACAAAGGTTAGCGATATTTTTAGCCGCAGCAATAGCCGATTTATTAACTTATATTATTACTTCTGGACAGCTTGCGTTGGCTTTTCCCGCAGAGGTTGGTGGTGTGATGGCTTCGTTTACAAAATTTGCCGGAATTTTTGCGATTACTCAAGTTCCTTTAGCAATTAGTGAAGGTTTACTAACAGTATTAGTGTGGAATTGGCTGCAATCTTATAATCCACAAGAATTAGAATTATTGAATTTAATTAAGCGGGAATCTCACACCAATGAAACAATCAAGTCAGTCTAATAATGGATGGAATAATTGGCTGTTGATATTAACAGTTGTTGCTTTAGCTGTTGCACCAATCATATTTTTACGTGGTGCAGAATTCGGTGGTGCAGATGGGGAAGCAGAGGAAGCAATTACGGAAGTAAAACCAGATTATAAACCTTGGTTTAAACCTGTATTTGAACCACCCAGCGGTGAAATTGAAAGTTTATTATTTTCTTCTCAAGCTGCTTTGGGTGCGGGATTAATTGGTTATGCAATAGGTTTGTATCGGGGACGCAGTGAAAAGCAAAAACGTGAAGAATGAGCTTAAAACTTGATACTCTCGCATATACGAATAAACTCAGAGGATTACCACCAGAACACAAATTAATTTTCGCTTTGACAACTTTGTTAATTTCCCTTTCTACCCATCCACCAATCCAAATTTTAATCGCTTTATGGATGGGTATTTGGACAGTTGTTTATGCTAAAATTCCTGCTGGTATTTATTTCAAAATATTAGCAGTTGCTAGTTTTTTTTGGTTGACTAGTTTACCGGCTTTAATTATCAACGCTATTTCTATCGCCAATGTGTTCAAAGTGCAAAATGATGCTTGGCAAGGTTTCATTTTAAATTCTTACTATATATATATTAGTCGTAGTGGTTTCTATCAAGCAGTTCAGATATTTACTAGAGCCTTGGCTTCTGTTTCTTGTTTATATTTTTTAATGTTAACTGTTCCGTTTACAGAAGTATTACAAACTCTACGTCGTTTCAAATTTCCTACACTGTTAATTGAATTATTATTATTAATGTATCGGTTTATTTTCATTTTATGGAATACAGCCACCGATTTATCAATTGCTCAAAAATCTCGTCTTGGCTACCGTAACTTTCGTACCAGCATCAAAAGTTTAGCGCTATTAGTTGGACAACTTCTAAAGCGAACTTTGCAAAAATATAATCAGTTTTCTTTAGGATTGGAAGCACGAGGAAGTAGTTATGAATTTCGAGTTTATGCTCCCCGTCGCTATCGTTCATCAAAGCGGTATATCATCGAAGCAATTGTTGGTTGGGTGATTTTAATAGTATTAGAATGGTGGTTGAATGCAAGAATATTTACTTGAATTTGAGCAGATTCATTACACTTATCCCGGCGCTCAAGAATCTTCTCTTAATGGTTTGACATTAAATATTCCATCTGGTAAAAAATCTGCGCTTATCGGTCAAAATGGTTGCGGAAAAACCACATTATTTTTATTAGCAAATGGTTTATATAAACCGAATAGTGGAATTGTTCGTTGGCACGGTAAACCATTACATTACAACCGCAAATATCTGAGTAATTTACGACAAGAAGTCGGGTTAATATTTCAAGATCCAGAACAACAATTAGTAGCATCTACAATTGAAGAAGATATTTCTTACGGCTTATGTAATTTGAATTTACCGACTTTAGAAATTCAAGCAAGAGTAGAGGAAATATTAGTCGAATTTCAATTAACAGAATTAGCTCAAAAACCAGTACATCATTTAAGTTTGGGTCAAAAAAAACGAGTTTCTATTGCAGATGTGATGGTACTCCAACCCAAACTATTACTATTAGATGAACCAACTGCATATTTAGATATTAAACATACCCGTCAACTAATTAAAACCCTCGATAAAATTCATCAAGATGGTACAACATTATTAATGTCCACCCACGATTTAGATTTAGTTTATCGTTGGGCTGATTGGATATTTGTCATGGATAAAGGAAAATTAATTATAGAAGGTAAACCCCAAGATATATTTGCTCAAGGGAAACTTTTAGAACAGTTAAATTTAGGATTACCGTTGATATATCAGCTTTTATTTGATGATAGTTTATCTGCCGAAGAAAAAGCTGTTGTAGAAAAATTACGAGAAAGAATATTAAAAATAATGTAGAGACGTAGCAGTGCTACGTCTCCCTAAATTACGATTCACAACGAGAATCTAATGGTTTTCCAAACATTTAGATTAACTACCGCTGACTAACAAAAAGCTGCGTAAAATAATATTCACCTTTGGAATTTTTGGCAACACCAATACCAGTCACCTGATATTTACCTACTATATTGCGATGATGACCAGAACTTTTAATCCAACCCTCAACAGCAGATTTTCCGGGATTGCGATAACCTTGATTATAAGCAACATTTTCCGCTACACCATTCCAGGCAATTAACTTAGAAATCTTTTGATAGCGAGAATTTGAACCATCATGTCCAAAAGGAACTTGCTTATCAGCCATTTGTTTACTGTGCTGTCTTGCAATTGCAGTTATATCACTGTTGAATTTCAGCGGTGGTAAACCTTTGCTACTACGGTATTGATTAATTTGTTGATGAACCGATTTTTCCATAGCAGCAACATCTGAAGCTGCATTAACTGATTTTAAACCTAATCCAATTTCAGAATTACTAAAAAATTGGGTTATTTCCGCTCCACCTAACATGATTGCTGTTCCTAAAACAACTCCAAACAATGGGAACACTTTTGTCAAATCAGACTTTAGCCGAGTATTCTTCAACATTTCTCTTTACTCCAAAAACAACTGAATAAACCTCTACTTATAATTCCCTTCATCGAGAGAAAAATAACTTTTTTGCACTTTGATTCCGGTAGATTTATTCGCGATTTGGTAGAAGCATGATTGAAAGTATTTAATTCTGCTTACTTTATTCACCCTGTCACCAGAATTCCCCACAAAAGTAAAGTTAATTTATCACTTACTTTTGCAAACTTTCTATGTGATTGTAACTAAGTTTTCTCCATTTTGGGTTATGAAATAGTTAAGAGCATTGTAATTTAAAATACTTTATATATTGTTGTTTTGGAAAATATTAATATTTATCAAATAAAAAAACCTTCATTACCAATCATCATCAGCGTTTTCTTCAAATCTCAATTTTGAGCTTTTAATATAATTTTCATCAATTTCAAAAGCTAACCAATTTCTTTGCAAAGTTTCAGCAATCCTACCCGTCATATTTGAACCAGCAAAAGGATCTAACACTATATCACCTGGTTCCGTACAAAGATTAATCACAAATTCTGGTAAAGCTTGAGGAAATCTTGCCGGGTGTGGTTTAAAACCTTGTTCTTTACATCGGCGTTGATAATAATCGTTAGAAGCAGTATTCGAGGCGGAAATGACATTTACCGACTGCATTTCTTCTTCCACATAAACTTCCTGTAAAAGTGTAGGTTGTCCGATTTCTTCTTTATTTTCTTGACATCGCCCATCAATAATATTAGGTGGAATAGCTCCGCCTCTATCATTGCCAAATTTATCGGAAATATCATGACCAGATGGTCTAACTTTAGGTTTATAGCCCTTCTTAAGCAGATTTTTCATTGATTCACTATAAGGCTTCAAAACCCTTCGATTATTAGCTTTTGGATGCGGTTCCTTTGAAAGCCACCATACTGTATTGACCGAATCTTTTACTCTTTCCCTGCGAATTGTTACCCATTCAGCCGGGGTAGGAAGTTTTGCTGGATTATACCAATATAATTCTTGCGCTAAATAAAATCCTATCCCACCTTTTTGTTGTGATTTGCACAAAGAAATAACTAGTTCAAAATGATAAAGTGAACGAACTGGCATTCCTTTAATCCAACTACCACCAATATCAATAACTAGCGAACCTGTTGGTTTTAGAATCCGGTGAAATTGCATTGCAAAATCTTTAAACCATTCCACATATTCATCGGCATCTACGTTTCCATATTCTTTTTTACGAACAAGCGCAAATGGTGGAGATGTACAAATTAAATCAATACTTTCCTCAGGAATATTTGCAATCAATTCTAAACTATTTCCTAAATATGCAGCGCCAAATTTTGTTTTATAGTATGGGTTACAATTAAATTCCATATAAATAAATTTTGTTAGTACTTGGGTACTCTAAATATTAACAGCACTATTAATCAAAGCATAATTTTTTCTAATTTTTAGCGATTTAACTAAGCAATGTGAGATGGAAATTCTTAAAAATGACCTTGGTTCAAAACCTTGTCTACAGATGGGCTTGTATTATCAATTAAAGTTTGAATTTTGCTTATCATTCTTTGAAATACATCGGGGTAGTATTTAGAAGCATCTAAAAATTCAATATATTCTTGTCTATGAGTGCGTCTTGCTTCTGGTGTACGATATTCCTGCCTAATATTAGAAGACATTCGTTTCATTTTACGTACTATTAGCACATCATCAATTTGAGTTGAGATGATTGAAACTGGTGTCATATCTAAAAATTCACAAATTAAAAAATATAGAGAACCAGGAATAGCTATTTTTAAATCTCTACTAGTTGCAACTGCTTCCTGAAACATAGTTTTGTCTAAATTTGTTTTACATTCTGCACATACATAACCTAGATGAGATTCAATTATTTTGTAATTTTTAAAATCTGAATCGAAAGATGTTTTAATATATAATTTCTTACCTAAGATAAAATCTTGGTTTTTTGTTCTTATGTTCGGTTCTGCAGCTTCACCAAGATTACCAACAGATGACAAAAAACTAAGCCCCGCAAACGTATTTCTAGGACCAAGCTCAAAAGATTCGTCTATCCCTCTCAAACTACGAAAAACAAGCTGGGGTAAAAATTCTTCTAAAATAGTATTGTCTAACTTGAGTTGACCTTTTTGCCTGTATAGAAAATTATTTGTACTATCAAATATTAGGTTAAGTTCAATAAAACGTTTATATTTATTTGTGATTTCTACAAGCTTATTAACTGTATCAACTTGGGAGCATTCAACTGATTCAAGTTCATGAATCCATTCATGATATTTTTTTATGGACTCTTCTACATTTTCTTTATCAGCATCAGGAAGTCGGGGATTTTCAAGACAAGCTATTAATTTTCCATAATGTGGACGAGAAAGTTCGGGCATAATTATAGGAATAAAACATTTTATAAACTTGAATTTTTATCAAACAGCTTTTTGTAATTGATATACCTCTTCTGTTAGGTCTAGTTTTGGGGTACTTTTTATAATCATGACCTTTTCAATGGCATTTTCCAAGCATTCCAAATTTTTTTGGCAAACTAAATTAATCCCTGCTTTTAAAACGTTATTAGCTACCTCTCTAGCAATATCATCAATGATTTCTTTTGTACATTCAACTTTTAAATTAGTAAAGTTAATTAAATCTTCTCTGATAATTTTGCCAAATTTATTTTTAAACTTTCTTTTCTGTCTTAAAACTTTTGCATACATCCCAGACTTAATTGCAATTTTTTCAATAATGTCAGCATTATAGAAAGGTACTCCAAGAACTGTCGATTCATAACCTACCACAAATACAATGCGTGCATCTTTTTTACTTACCCTCGATATTTCTTTCAAAGTTTCTGCAATATCTAGGCAATATTGTACAACTGTATAAAAACGATTGGCTCGATTAGCTCTATTAGCTCCAATTTCAGATTTAGCTATTTTCAGCAAATCCCATCCCAAAATTTCCGCAGATTTTCTATAATTTTGATGATAGTTAAATACGTTAATGTAAGGTGGAGAGGTAACAACAAAATCAATTTTATTATCTGGTAAAGGAATCCATCTACAGTCAGATAGGTAAGCGAAAATCTTTTGACTGGAAATTGGTAAATTATCTACCGATTGCATTAATTCATAAACTTTGCTTTGAATTAAGTTATTTGTAATTGTATTATTGCCAACATCTAATAAAATTACTAATGCATTAAATAATATTTCTGCATCTTTATTTAAGATATTTTTTAACTTATTAACTTTTGATTCTAAATCATCAATTGTTTTATCAGTGTCTATCAAAATCTGGAAAGGAAATTCCTCGTTGATATAGTCTCTAATCTGATTTATAGTATTTTTTTTATCAGGTTTATTCATAAATTCATAGGTTTTGCTGAGTATCCAAGCTGCTGGATTTATTTCAACACCATATGCTTCAAGGGAACAAGCACCTGCTTCTAATAAAACAGTTCCACTACCTACAAAAGGGTCAAGAACTACTGAGCTTGGTAAACAGTATGCTTCAAAAATCGTTTCTACTAATTGTGGTGAAAATTGACCCCGCCAAGAAAATAGATTGGAACGTTTTTTTTCGGCAATATTTAAAAGTTCTTGCTTAATAGGTTTATTAAACTCTTTCAACTGCGAATTTTCCTCTTATTAAATATATATTCTATGACTCAATGTAGTTTAACATCGCTTGTTTGTATTAAATCATATTCCTCACCAAGTAAATTTTATGGTCTGTTAGCGTAGCGTGTCCGTCAGGACATAGCCCCCGGATTTATCCGTGGATGTCCGGATTGTAGGCAATGTTTAAGCACCATTATTTTATTTATGGGGAACCCTAATTACGAATTACGAATTACGAATTATATTCACTCCGTAAGCCTACAACCCCAAATCCACCGCTACCCGATGAGCGCAAGCAAACCCGGAAAACGCGACTGCATTCAATCCTTGTCCAGGAAATGTACTATCTCCGACAATATATAATCCTTCAATTGCCGTCCGATTAAATGGCATCCCCAATAATCCCCGTAACTTTCTTCTCGGAATTGGTCCATATGTACCATCAACTCTACCTAAAAATCGCCGATGAGTTTTTGGTGTTCCGGCTTCTAAATAATCTAAATTTGCATCTATCCCCGGAAATATCTTTTCTAATTTATCGACAATTCGCCAAGTTGTAGCTTCTTTCTTGGCTTCGTATTCTTTCTCAGATAAACCCTGCCATTGATCAATGTAGTGTGTCGCGAACGCATGAATGATATGATATCCCTTTGGTGCTAAATCTGGGTCGAGTAATGTGGGGATGGAAACAAAAATTGTCCCTTCGGAATCGCTCATTTTCTCCCACTCGGACAATAAAATATGATGACATTCCGTTTCGGGAGTTACCAATTCTGCTTTTACTCCCATATGTAAGCTGAAAAAACTCGGCGACTTTTTGTATCGCTGTTGCCATTTTTTTTCATTAATTGGTATTTTTACAGGCGAAAGTAGTTTCTCAAAGGTATTCCAGCGGGTAGCGTTAGAAACTACACGTTTGGCACGATATACTTGATTATTTGCTAGTTTTACGCCTACAACTCGTTTTTTTTCTTCAAGAATTTGGGTGACTCTAGCTTGATATTGAATTTCTCCGCCTTTTTTAATTAAACCTTCTACCAGCTTTTGAGCAATTTGTCCGACACCACCTTTAGGATAATTAACTCCACCATAATGTCTGTCAGAAAATACCATTCCGGCGTTAATCATTGGTGTCATGTCGGCAGGTACCACCGACCAGCAATAACATTCTATATCAATAAACTTTAATAATTCTGGGTCTTTAATATATCTTCGTGCTATATCTCCTACGTTTTGCGGTAGATACTTAGCTAAACTCAAACAAGCGAATGGATGTCTAAAAAAGGTTCGCATTAAATATCGAGGTTCTTCTAAAGACAGTAATTCCATTTGATTTAAGCAGTTAAAAACTTGCCAGCACTCGTCATAAAAACGACGAATTCCTTTACTTTCGTGGGGAAAATAAGCAATTAAATTTTGCAAAAATTTTTCATAATTTCGTTCGACTGTTAAATCTAAAGAGTTGGGTAAATGATAGTGAATTTGCACGTTATCCGGAATTGTTTCCAAGCTAACATCTACAGCTTTCAAAGCACGGGTAAGTAAATTAGTCGTTCCCTTTTCCCCAAACCCAAAAATCATCGAAGCACCAACATCAAAGCGATAACCTTCCCGTTCAAAATAGCCAGAACTACCACCAGGAATCGTATATGCTTCTAAAACCAGTACTTTCGCACCTTTTGCCACCAACTGAGTCGCAGTTACCAAACCACCAATCCCAGCCCCAATTACGATCGCGTCATACATAATTTTGAATTGATAATTAATATTTATTATTAAAAGGGACAAGGGGATGGGGAGACAAGGGGACAAGGGGAAATAATAACTCCTAACTCCCGTACAGACGTAGCAATGCTACTCCTAACTCCCGTACAGACGTAGCAATGCTACGTCTCTACAAAACTCCTAAATCCTAACTCTTAAGATAATCCAAAATCTAAAATCTAAAATCCAAAATAAAAAAAAGAGGGACAAGTCCGCAATGCCGACTAATCCCGTCTGCCGTTCCTTAAAGAGAGGAGAACACTGAGAAGTAATATAGCGTTGATTGAGAATAAATGTCAACTACTAATTAGAAAAATTCTCAACAAAATTTCAATAATATTTCAATAAATTTTGTAAGGGTTTATTTTTGGTATTAGCGGGCAGCTTAAAACAGTATTATGATGTTTGGCGTTGTCATACCTTATATATTGAAGCTTTTACATTTATTATGACGCTACAACTGCGCGTTTACGTTCCACCTCATCCTTTAATCAAGCACTGGTTAGCAGTTGCTCGCGATGCTGGTACACCTTCTGTATTGTTTCGTTCTGCGATGACTGAATTGGGACGTTGGCTAACTTACGAAGCTGCTAGGGAATGGCTACCAACTTTAGAATCAACAGTTCAAACTCCATTGGGAGTATGTCCTGCTACATTCATTAATCCTGAAATTCCTGTAGCGGTGGTGCCGATTTTACGAGCAGGATTGGGATTGCTTGAAGGAGCGCAAACTTTGCTACCTTTAGCATCTATTTATCATTTGGGCTTGGTGCGAAATGAGGAAACTTTGCAACCCCGATGTTATCTCAATAAGCTACCAGAAAAAATTGACCCCCAAACCAGAGTGTTAATTACCGACCCCATGCTAGCTACGGGAGGCTCTATAATGGCTGCGATGTCGGAATTAACTCAACGGGGTGTAGACCCGGCTTTAACGCGGATTGTCTGCGTCGTTGCCTCTCCTCCGGCGTTACAACAATTGAGTACAGCTTATCCGAGTTTAAATATCTATACCGCAGCAATTGACGAAGTTGTTAACGAGCGTGGTTTTATTGTACCGGGATTAGGAGATGCTGGCGATCGCACTTTTGGGACTTAAGTTAGTATTTCTCTAGGACTGACTACAAAAAAAGTGATGATTAAAGTAGGAAGTAGCAATAGAGATGGACGGTAAATATTATGAGTCAACGCGATGGTTTTGCGAGCGGTTTTTTTGCTGGAGCGATTTTTGGTAGCATCGTTGGCGGTGTTATCGGGACGTTGGTAGCGCAAAGACGCGATGGGGCAGAATTAACAGAAGATGAACGAGAACAGCAAGTAACAGGTACAGGTAATTTAAATGATAAATCTACCAAACGACAGATGCGAGGGATGCCATCTTCAGGTATTGAAATGGAAGTAGCACGACGCTCACTAGAAGATAAAATTGCTCAATTAAACGCCACAATCGATGAAGTACGCGACCAATTAGGCAATGTAAACAATAATTCTGGTGAGGTAAATCAACTTTCAGATCGTAGTGAAGAATTACAGTCTTAAAGAAATATTCATAAATTGAGCGGAATTTGAACGATAACTTGTTTTATAGCCGCTCAAAATCTATCTGAAAAAAGATAAATACCGAAACCGTCTTCTCGGCAATAACAGTACTAACTAAATTAAAATCGATCATAAGACGGCTTTTACCTAAACTCAAAACACCAAAAATTTATGTCTTTATTGATCAACACACTACTCACATTCATCCAGATTTACAGTTTTCTATTGATTGCTCGAGTTCTGTTAACCTGGTTCCCACAAATTGAATGGTATAATCAACCATTTGCAGCACTCAGTCAGATAACCGACCCTTATCTGAATCTTTTCCGCAATATAATTCCCCCTTTAGGAGGAATTGATTTATCTCCGCTTTTGGCTTTCTTAGCACTAAATTTAGCTAGTGGACTTCTCGCAAGTTTAGCAGGGCCGCTGAGTTCGAGTTTTTAAATTGGTCAAAGTTACCTATGAAGTATGAAGTTTTGATTTTCATCTTCATACTTCAAATACTTGATGATTATTAATTATTCATCAGTAACGCACTTTAGAAGTAAATCCTGACGCTTTAAACTGCTTTAACTTTAATGGTGTAGGTTGATTTGCTGGAACGGTAATTCTCATTTCAAAATTGCTTTCTCCTGGTGGTACTTCAGTGATAGAACCCAGACGAGTCCGGTTTTGCATCACCGAGTTATTATTTGCATCGTAAATCCTTCCAAAAATGTCTGCATCATATACAGTTTTATTCGTCATGTTTTTGGCTGTACCCGTGACAATAAAACAATTTGCAGCCCGACTAGCACCACCACTAGTTACATTCCCTTGGGCTAATTCTGGCGGACATTCTTGGTAAGATATATCAGATAAAGGAATTTGGGTGATTGCTAAAGCAGAGGGAGAATAAATCCAGGAGAATACCCCAATCACGCAAGAAATACACAAAATTGTTAGCGATCGCAACAACATAAAATACACCGCCCAATTAAATAGAATTATCGAATACACTTAAGATTCAGCTTATCAGTTAATCATGCGTCGGGTGTAAGATACCAGTTAACCTCTAACCTTTAACCTTTGACCTTTATTTATTTATAATCGAATCATCTGCCACATCTTGATTTTTTAAATTTATATCGACAAAAGCAATATTAGTTTCTGTTTGATTGTTCCCATTAGCTGAGTGCCAGTTATTCAGAACATCTTTAACTAAAATTTCTTCAATAAACACTTGTAGCACAAGTACTAACGGAATTGCGAGAAATACACCCAAGAAACCAAAGAAACTAGCAAATATGACTACGGCTAGCAAAGTTATCACTGGTAATAAAGATACTTGAGATCTCATGACTAAAGGTAGAACAACAAAACTTTCCAGCTGCTGAAGAACAAAATATAATACAACTACAGCAATTGCTTTCCAAGGTGCATCAAGTAGCGCTAATAATAACGGTGGAATCAAACTTAATGTTGGTCCAACATTAGGAATAAACTCTAATAATCCTGCTAAAATTGCATTAATTAAAGGTAGTCGCACACCCAAAATTAATAAGCCAACATAGCTTAAACCACCAATAAAAAACATTGTCAGCAGCGTACCTTTAATCCAACCGACTAAATAATGTTCGCACTTGCCAAGAATTTCATCCATGCGACGACGATAAAAAGCTGGAAACAGCATGATAAAACCGCTGCGATAGGGTTTAGGATCTAATAAAAGCATTATAGTTAAAACTAGGAAAAGCAGTAAGTTTACAACAATATTCAGAGACTGACTTAAAATTAAAAAGAAGTTTCCTAAAATTCTATCTAACCAAGTTTGTAAACCTTGAGTCAGATATTGTAATCCTTGAATTTCTTCTAAAACTTGTGGGGGAAGTTCTTTTAGAAGCCAATTATTCCACAACTGTATTTGATCAAGAGCTTTTGGTACAATCAAAGTAAACTCGCGCAATTGTTCAATAATTTGTGGAAGAACAAGTGCGAAAAAACCCGATATAATTGTAAGGAGTAAAATAACTGATATCGCAACTGCAAAGCCTCGGGGAATACGAATTTTTTGTAAAATTTGGACAATTTGATTTAAAACTGTTGCCAAAACTATAGCCGCGAAGAATATCAGCAGAACTTGTTTAATCTGCCACAAAATATAAACTGATACTACTAAAGCAAAGAAACCTACCCATTTACCAAAACGCACAGAATTCCTCCGTGTTTTTCCAAATTCTACTAGTGTATATGTAGAATATTTGTTTAAATTACTTCTGTCTTCCTCCTTAAGTAAGTAACATTTCATCTGGAATAGAGACAATAAAAATTAATATCCATCTACAGAAAGATAAAACATAATTGAGTATTCAACTAATCTATGGACTTTTGCTGTCAGACTGGGATTTGCAATCCCAGGCGGATAAAAATTAAGTCAAACAATGAGTAATTATTTTGACGATGGCTTTTTATGGTGCAAAATATGAAAAAACTAGTTTTTCAAACCTATTGTTCTAACCATTCAACTAATCCCAAAGAATTAACGCTACCGAAAAAATGAGCGCCAATAATAGTAACATCTGCAAGTATTAAGAGTATATCAATAGAACGTACTACTGTTTCTGGATTGTAAACTGCAACTCCTTGCGGTTGAGCCAAAGTTTTCGCTAAAACAGCAATTACAGTTCCTTCAGCAGCTACAAAACCTAACCCAATTCCGATTAAGCTAATAATTAAACCAACACGTAAAACTCTAATAATTTCTTCTTTTTTAGGGTGTAAATTAGTATCAGCTAATTGTAAACGTTTAGCTAAACGAGTATAACGATAAGCCCAAAATATTCGGAAACCTACCGCAATTACACCGCATACTCCTAAAAATATTCCTAATCCAATAAAAGGACTATTTATATCGCTAAAATTACGGCTGAACATTACTAATAATAGAATAATTCCAGCAACAGTACCGAGCAGCAAATGAACCCAAAAGCTGATTCTACCAAGTAAACGAAAAGTACCGGCAAATTCTTGTTTACTGGGGGAAGATAAAGATGTTTTTGATTGCATTGATATTTTCTCCTTTGTTATTTAAGCTGTAACCTAATTGAGAATATTAAATTAAATTAAATTAAATTAAATAAAAAAGCAATTTTGTTAAAATCCTATATCAAATATTTTCAATCGGTTTGATATCGGGACTTAAACAAAAATTAAGCCCAAATAAACCCTAAACTGGCTTTGTAAGCAA
>JACYMD010000005.1 GCA_015272215.1 Rivularia sp. T60_A2020_040
CTGTTATATTCAAATTCAAGTATGGTATCTACAGTAATGTTGTAATCAATAGATAATTTTTTCCAAGAATTACCTTGCATTTCCAACTCTTTACCATCAGCAGAAATATTTAGAATTCCAGTCTTATCTTGATCTGCATAAGAGTCTAAAGAGTCGAAGTTTAATGTTGGTATTTCTGAGGTAGATTTAGTTTCAGCAGGTTGTTGAGTTGGAGTTGATTGAGTTTCAGCAGATTCTTGAGTTGCAGTTGATTGAGTTTCAGCAGGTGCAGTATTAACATGATTAATATCCCAACCTAAATCCTCTAAAATTCCTAAAGTAATCCCACCTGGATTGTGAATTGCCTCACCTGAGACAAACAAAGGTGTCATTAGAGCATCCGCATGACCTTTAGGATATGTTTTTTCATCAAGATGGGCTACGCTTGAACCATATTGCCAACTACTAGGTGCGTATAATTTTGGATATAAACCACCATTTGCTTCTGTTGCATTAGCACCATTAAAAAATAGATTGTTACTAGTTAATTGCTTTCCTAATTCTTCCGAGTAATTAGGAAATGAACTAAGACTTTGATTATTACCATTAACTACAAAGCTTTCAAAAATTGTGTTTCCATAACTACCTATACCATTGTTGTAGGATATAAAATCAGTTAATCCGAAACCGTGTACAAACTCATGTAAAACAACAGTTGTAAAATCGTACTGGGTTGTTGGAGTATTTCCGTCAGTACCAAGATACCATTTGGAAAAATTGCTATTTAAGTAAATTTCAATTTCCGGTTTATCCCCGTTTAAATCCTTTCCAGCTAAATGATTAGCTAAGGCAATGGGATAGTAAGTATTGTCTTTGGTTGCACCCGTAAAATTTCTGGTAAAACTATATGGTGAAGCCGCACCCAGAATATTTGAACCATATGGACTCAAATCTTCCCAGTAAGCATTAACTTGCATAGGAATGTCCGATTTTATCCATCCTTCCCAGATATCTACTACATATTCAAAAGCATTTTTAGCTTCCTGAGAAAAGCCGTGATAATTAACATTTATTGTTGAAGTTGGAGGATTTATAAAGCTAGCAGATACAAACGTTTTATTCTGACTTAAAGTAGAAGTACTACCAGCATAATCATGACCATGTTCATGTTCTTCATCATCACCATGATTGTGACTTGCTAGCAAATCTTGCAATGAAAACAGTTTATCTTCTTCTATAGTTAACTGATTATCACTATCTAAATTAGAAAATTTTAAACCCAAGTTATCGCTATTCATTTACATCTACTCCAAAAATGAAAGATACAAATCCTGATAAATATTTGACGTGACTTAAAACAATTAATTAGTCAACATTGATAGCGATATCTACGAAAAATCACATGGCTGTTGATGACTAATTTGAATGAAACTTTTTCTCCAAATTTATATTCAAACAAATCCGAGGAATAATTATGGATTTGAATGGTATTAAAAAGTTTTTATTTAACCAAGGAAAAATCAATCTGTTATTCAGGTGATTAAGGCAATCTTAACCACTTGAATCAGATATTTCTTCAGAACAAGCACTTAATTGAAGCTGAATAGACGAAGATTTAAAAACCGAAAATTTAAATAAGTTTTGATGATTCTTTATATTTAATCAGTAAAAAGACTTAATTTCATCTATTTTTAGTTGTATAACTTAAATCATTAAGCATCAAAACACGATTATTTTAAAAGCTTGAAATCAGCAATTTTAACTTTTAGTCAGTGAAGTTACTGATTAAAAAACAACTTTATATAGACTATATTTATTTATAATTATTTATCTAAAAACAAAGATTTTTTGAAGATGGGTTTAACTTGCTTTTTAGTATAGAGACGTTGCAGTGCAACGTCTCTACTTGATAAATGGTATTAGTATTAACTAACCCAATTACTTAGCCTCTACCAACTCTTTCGGGAGCATCCCAGTGAAGGCAAAAATAAAATTTGTAGTGGGAGCCGAAAAGCTCCCTAATATCCATGAAGCGGGCTTCTAGCCCGCACTACAAAAAATCAATTTACATAATTGGGATGCTCCCACTCTTTCCGACTGTAATACTCCAGCTTCTCATAAACCCCAATAATACTTTCATCAAGTTCAAAAAATAACCCTTCTTCCTCATCCTTAGAAAAATGTAAATTGGGGTATTTAGTAGTAAGTTGAATTGCATTCATTGCTTTACCTTCCATACCATCGGGTAAAAGTCCGGTAGAACCGATATAAAATACTAAAGGTGAAATTTTATCTCGGTAAATGTTTTCTACATATTCATCTAATTGAATTTTTAGTGCAGTTAATGCTGTAATTTTTTCTTGTTTTGATAACTTGATAATTGGAATGCGAGAATATTCCTTGTTATTAACCCCTTCAACTTTTGCGAAAATACTCGCAACTTTGCCATTATTTTGAATTCCTAAAAAGTCATCAAAAATTGGTTTCATCAATTCATCGACTTGAGAAATTTTGATTCTAGAAGAAAGTGACTTTTGACGAACGGTTATATTTTCTCTCAAAGTCATTGCAAAGCTAGGTTTGCTGAATATTTCTCCAGTTTCGGTATCGTAAACCTCATATCTTCTTCCCAAGAATTTATTCGCAGAATACAGTTTACCTAAGTTGAGAATATCTTTACTACCAATATCAATTTTATATCTAACTCGGCTATCAATTGTATTCTTAGCTTTAGTTATAGGAAAGTTGAGGTAAAGATGCTGCGATAAATAATGCTTTTTCAATTCATCCAATTGTTCGGGTACAAAGACATCAGATTCTTCTTTTAAATGCGCGGAAATAATACTCGCCAGGATTTTTATTTCTGCAATTTGCTCGAATAAACCATCAATATTGCTGTATTTCCCATCCAATGGTACTAAAGGTAAATTTAAATCAATTGTATAGCAACAGCGAAAATTAAATGTCTCATCTGCAATTACACCTTTTTGTTTCAATACATCAAAGGTTTTCTTACTACTAATTTTCACTTTTAGTGATTTTACATTTACCTCACCATCACTAACTATTGTATAACTGTTATAACTTTTTAAATCATTAGCTAATAAACCGGCAATTTCAATAATCGGTGTTTTATCTTCAATTTTGATCAGTTTTACCTGACGAGTGATAAGCATATTTATCGTCGCAGTATTCCGGTTCATTTCAAAACAACCCATTCTCACATATTCACCATCATCGATATATTCTGTCGTCAGCCAAGGTTCAACCAAATTACCGTTTATATCTCTACTGCCTCTCAAATTTTTAACGCTTTTGTATTGATAATTATCTCGCAAATCCTTGAGATTAATAATAATATGATGACGATGTTCTTTCAAAATATTGATTAATTCTAACAACGAAATTCTCTCGTTTGTTCCCATATCAATAAATTGCGATCGACGAATTTCGTCAGAATCAAATATTGCTGATTCAACATCGCATTCAAAGTTAGCAAGTTGTTCTTTAGTTAATGCTTTTCTATGTCTTGCAATGAGATTTTTGTTGCAAGTACTCAACAAAGTATATTTTGCAAAGTTTAAATTACCTTCCACTAAATTAGCCTTTACAAATGCATAAACTGCTTGATGATTTTGTACAACGGGTATTTCTAACTGCGCGTAAGTCTCTTGATTAATCTGCTTATACTTATAAATAATTCCTGTATCTTCTAGCTGCAAATCGTCAAATTTTAAAATTACCGCAGTACATTTAATTCTCCTTGTACTTTCAGATATAAAAACTTGATAGCTATAATCTATCCCTAAAGCTTCTTGTATTTTAGTCGCGGAATTGCTGAATAATTTCAAACTTTCTAAACTAACTTTATCTACAACATAATAAGCTTTCTCTTTACCTAAAAAGTCGTAAACAATAAACTTAATTTTGTTTTCAACAGCATTTTTCATCTTTCTACCTACCTTTAATATGCACAAAATCTTCATTCATCCAAAAAATGACGATTTACTTTGATTAAAAATATTGCTAATCCTATGTGGCGTTGCAAAATCCGAGTATGAATTTAGATTTTGAGACGTTACAGTGTAACGTCTCTACACGGGTTTCAGTTATCCATTAAATTTGATTTATACTTTTTTTCAGCAACGCCTAGTATGTAAACTCTAAACTAGAGAAGTCGGGTTTTTAAAAATATCTGTAATACAAGACAAACCTGATAAAAACCAGACTTCTCACCAACACGAAAGATAAAGGTTTCACAGCATATCCCCTAAGCAAAAACGATTGAGGATTCCGAGTAGTAGCGTAAATCTGAATTCAACAAATTACAACGTATCATCACACATTTTTGACTCCATAGCAGATGATTACATTTGCATAAACATATTATTTGTTTATTTGTCGATATTTTTACACCAGCATACTTTGCCAGTTATAAACTCCCCATAGCTCTATAGTACAAAAAAACTACAGAAATGTCAAGTCATAGGGAAATGCATCTGGGTGATTCAATATTGTCCGACTTAATATAACTTTAAATAAACCAAAGATTTGACTTATTAAGTAAATTTACGAATGTCAAATTGGAGAATTTAATAATTGATTTTTTTGATAACTATATAATGAATTAGCTAATAAAATACTTGGTGATACCTGTCAATACCTTGATTAATTCTTCTATCAAAAGTATGATTAATAATTTTAAAAAAACTATCTAAAGGGTAATTTTTTTCAATTGATTAACTAATAAGTTTGTTCTGAAGATTGATGCAATTATTAGATTTATTGTTTTATAGTATATTAGAAAAATTGATAGGGAAGACGTTATTTCATCCCCAATTAATAAAAGTTTCGTAACCTTAGAGGAGATACAATGAATTTTACTCGTTTTAAATTAACCTCAGTGCGTCCATTGCGTTTTGTCGTTGCAGCATTCATGTCTGTAATGCTGTTATTCTCCAGCGCACTTCCCGCTGCTGCAATTGGTACTTCTAAAAGTTCTCCTGACAAAGGAGCAGAGCAGTTAAATGAGATTCAACGAAAAACTGAGCAACTAACTGAAAACAATGCTCCTTCAAACAAAAGAGTGATTGAAGAATCGAACAAAGGATTGAACGAAGTTCAAGGGGCTGCTAACGCTGAAAATATGAATAATCCATCTAACAGCCAAGGTGCTGTAACTGTAGAAAAGAAAGTAGAGAATTTTCTCGAAAAAATTACAGGTGATAAGTAGTAATTTACTTAAATGCTTTAACACATAAAATATAAATTTTGGTCAAGGGTAGATTTCTAACTTGACCAAAATTTTTATGAATATGAAAAATAAGTTAATTAATTTTTAATTTTTAATTTTTAATTTTATTTATATTTGTTTTAGTGAAAAACCAACAAAAAACTGTTAAAGCATCGTCTTTTCGGATGGTTTATTGATTTTAATTCCCAAATTAAATTCACCCATAGATATAAACAATAATTCCACCCTAAGAATGTTTAAAAAGAGTCGGTATTTTTTGTATTATAAGGTTTGTAGATTAGAACATAATAAAAATAGGACATTTAAAATGACAGAAGCAAAAGTTCCAAAAACTGATAGTGAACCAAATCAAGATGCTGAGTTAACAAAAGAAGCTATTAGCGAAGAACAAGAAAAAGCTACTAATGTTGATTTTGACAAAGATTACCAAGCAGCTCAGCAATATAACACTGGGAACATGAGTAAAGATACAGACGAAGAAGAAGAAGATAACGAAGTTACTCCTTCACTTTAAGAAAATCGATCATGTTTTATCCGAGCCTTACTTGGAAGCTCTAAAATTATGAGTTAAAAATTAAGGCTCTTAATGGTTTTTGATTATTGTCGATTATTTAAACTCAAAAGATAAACGGATATCAAATCGCTCTCAAAGCACAAATTTGCTTACCAACAGGGGTATCTATCACGATTGTCTCTAAACCAAAAACTTGTCGAATATTTTCTGGATTCATCACAGTATCAGTATCTCCATCAACCCAAATTTCACCGTTTAATAGCATTGCTAAACGATTGCTGTATCTAGCTGCTAAATTCAATTCATGCAATACGGTAATAATAGTTAATTCTTGTTGTAAATTTAATTTTTTTAGCAATTCTAATAATTGTAATTGATAACGTAAATCTAAATATGTCGTTGGTTCATCTAATAATAAAACTTGCGGATTTTGAGCTAAAGCTAAAGCTAAAAAAGCTCTTTGTCGCTCTCCACCAGATAATCGTTCTACCGGACGATTTTTAAATTTTTCAATTCCAACCGCATCAATTGCTGACTCTACTTTATCCCTATCTTGAGCATCTAATTCCCATTGCCACCAATTTTGATGGGGATTGCGTCCCAAACCTACTAATTGATAAACAGTTAACCCTGTAGGAACGATTTGCTGTTGCGGTAATAATGCCATTTTTTGCGCTACTTCTATCGCACTTTGATGATGAATTGCTTTACCATCTAACAATATTCTTCCTTTTTGTGGTACCAGTATTCTACTAATAAGCTTGAGCAAAGTTGATTTTCCAGAACCATTTGCACCTACTAAACTCAACCACTCACCACGAGCAATATCAAAATTTATATTACGAACAATTGCTTTTTTAGAATAACCACCAGTCAGATTTTTAACATTTAGTGACATAATATTTATTACTAATATAAAATGAAAAACTTAATTGTTCACTGTCAACTGTCAACTGTTTAGAATAACCACCAGTCAAATTATTAACATTTAGTGACATAATATTTATTGCTAATATAAAATGAAAAACTTAATTGTTCACTGTCAACTGTCAACCGTCCATCGTTCCCGAACCACGATACAATAACCAAATAAATAGAGGAGAACCCAGTAAAGCTGTCACTGCACCTACAGGCAACTCTACTGCTCCCAGACGAGATAGTAAATCTGCAAAGGTTAATAACCATGCACCCCCCAAAGCTGAAAGTGGTAAACACAAACGATAGTCGTTACCTACAAGCAAGCGTACTCCATGGGGAACTACTAAACCGACAAAACCAATTAATCCAGCGATACTCACCGCACCCGCTGCTAAAAGTGTCGCGACTGCACCAATTAAAATCCGACTACGTACCAAGGAAACTCCCAAACCTACCGCTAAATCGTCTCCTAAAGCCAGTACATTTACCCATCGCGCTAACAAACATCCTGCAATTAATGCTACCAACATATAGGGAGCAGCCATTTTCACTTCACTCCAACCGCGTCCGTTCAAGCTACCGATTAGCCAATTTAACGCTTGCTGTACCCTACCATCCTCAGCTAAAAGTAACAATGTACTTTGCAGCGCACCTAATAACGAACTAATGGCAACTCCTCCTAGTATCAATTTATCAACCCTAATTCCTCCCTGCCCGCGACCCAGAAAGATAACAACAATTGCAGTCAAAATAGCTCCAAGCCATGCTGCAAGAGGAATCCATGCCGTCCATATTTGCAAAACAATCATTGCGATCGCAACTAATCCCGCACCAGCAGAAATACCCAGAATAAATGGGTCTGCGAGTGAATTTCGCAACATTCCCTGTAATAATGCACCAGACATTCCTAAAGCTGCACCTACTAACATAGAGGCAAGAATGCGCGGCATTCGCAAATCCCACAGAATTGTTTGTTTAAGGGGGTCGCCTTTGTGCAATAATGCTTGCCAAATATCTGATAAACTCATCGCAACTGCACCTTGAGATATCGATAGTGCTAAAGTTAAAATTAGAGCAATACTTAATATTGCAACAGCTAAAAATAAGCGACTATTAATTATATTTTGATTAGCTTTGTACATTTTGTTTGATTCTATTATATTTACTGATATATCTAGCAAGTTATTTTTAGCTGTAAGCAATATAAATATATTAATATTATATTAATAATACCTGAAATTAATTAACTTATAGAACTTCCACCAAGGACGATAATTAATATTAGTAATTCTAGTTTTTGCTTCAAAATCAAAACAATTAATTGCTTCTTCTGTACAAGCTTTAATTGGATGTAAAGCACATTTTAGCCGATAGTCATTAGTGAAAAAATCACATTTAGAGCAAGGAATTTGGTGTAGTTTTTTTAGATTATTCGTCCCATGTTTTAAAGCTTGCAACACACTCACGAGAAACATTAATACCATCGAAACCCATAAGCAAATAAAACATATAGTTAGCATAAATTCTGCCCTAATAAAATTTAGTAAAATTAGTAAAATTTAGAGTTTGCATTATAAAATGGTAAAAAAATCAACTTTCATGACGATTTTTTCTCACTAAAATACTCTCGGACATATCTTTACCCAAACCTATAGGTTGATTTTGCAAAACAACAATTACAGAACCAGTTGTAGTACGACTGATTACCTGAATTTCTGCTCCAGGAATTAAACCCATATTTCGTAAATCTTCAGCACAGTCTATAGAAAGTAGTTCTACAATCGAGACAATATCACCCGCTCTAGCCTGAGAAAGAGGGATAATATCATCAGAATCTAAAAAATCTGACAAACTAGAATTCTGATTCAATTCTCCAGCCGAATTTCCACAAAAAAATTTAAATCTGTTCCATTGTTCAGATTCTGATTTTTCCGGACTTTTATCTAAATTCTCGTCACTGTGCAAAATATACCCCCTTATTGAGAAAATATATGAGTAATTACTTGAATCATCATTTGAATTTCTCTAGTATTCTACTAACTTATCACTAATAATTCTCAATTTGTAGTAATTAAATTACTAATTATAAAATAATACTCTAAAAAATATCAATTATTTTCCTTGAATACAAATAGAGGTAAGTATTGAATATTACAGTTAATTATTTGTTTCAGAGATGAGAAACTGTTGCTTATTTACAGCCAATCTAAAAAATATTATTACCAAAGCTTAACAACCCTGGAAGTTAGTTACAGTATTGTCAATAATCTGCAACTAACCTCCAGGGTTGAATTCCATACTTAAATAGGAATTATTCTTGGTGATTCTACATTAGTATCTGACTAAGCCAATAGCCTAGAGTGAACTATTAACTTTCGCTATTAATAGGTAAGGCAACTCCAGCTTCAGCCGCATCAACTTGAGTTTTAACTCTTGCAATTGAGTAAACCAACAAACCAAATATGGGTTTGGCTAATATATCGGCAATGGTATATCCAATCTGAATACCAACGGTTGCAACTGGACTACCAAAAATACCTAATTCAGGGAGCAGATAAGCAATTGGATAAACACCCCAAGACAACAGCAAAAGCAGACGCATCTGTGTAATCAAGGTTTTGACTTGTTCTGGCTGATTTTCGAGGGATTTACCCAGTTGTATCCACAGTAAATAAAGAATGTAAGCGAAGGGGATAGTGCTAATAGTTCCCCAGATAATGCGAGTTGTCACATTGTCTGAAATTTCACCAGGATATCCTGTCGCAATCATCAATACAGATGCTACAACCAACTTAATTAACAGTGGTTTTGCGAGTTCTTTAGAGAGAGCTAACACTGCAACCGCTTCAGTTAAAAGCAGTGGCACTGTGAGTATCCAGTCAGCATAGCGGTAAGTATCGTTAAATACCTCACCTGTTGTCAAATACAGCCCTTCTTTTAAAGTATAAGCCGCATCCCAACTATTAAAAATCCGGAAATAGTGATAAGCCGCGATGCTAACAACCACACCTGAAATCAATATAGCTGGTTTATATTTATCACCAACTAAAGACTTCGCATTAAAGAAAAATAGAGCTGCCCCAATCATCGCTGCGATGCATAAAGAGAAGGAATTGTAGACTAAATTAAATTGGGTTGGTGAGAGTGAAGGAGGAATATATGCTAAATAATTAATCATTGTTCATTCTAATTGTTCAATATGTATTATGTCTGGATTAACAATTAAATGCCAAAAAAGTAGCATTCAATTTAGATAGAGCTAAAATCTCTAAATCAATAAACCCAGCGCTTTCCTTATGGATATTACATATTAAGTACTGTAAATAACAAGTTGCTCAGACTACATTTATTCTCAGTTTTATATTCCTGGAACGCATAAATTAGATAAACCAAAAAATCATCAAAATTTTCGACAAAAATGTAAATAGCTGGCAATATTCCCTGTTTTTCAAGAGTTAGCTATAGGCAACGCTTAATTAATTTTTAATGACGCAAGTTGATGTGCTTCACCAGAATGCACAAGTTGTAAAATCCCTAAGAGTAGCTTCCAAACCTAGTTCCCAGGCTCAGCCTGCAAGAATACAGAGCGGAGCGGGTTTTGTTGAGAATGGTGCAAGAAGTGTGTCTTATGAACCAGTATAGTATACAAGAAAAATAGTTGACAAAAAATTTCAACTAGATTATATTTTCATACATCAGGGCATATTTTTTTACAAACTCTGTGTTGACATCAGCAGTCGGCACATAATTCTCACTTAATTAACCTAACCTTTACTTTTTGCAAAAGGTTTAAGAACATCATGGATATTTGCATTTTTACATCTTGCAGATGGTTCTTAATCCTTAATCAAAGCATTTACTTGTAAGTTCACCGTTCCTGAATTTACAAGTTTTTTTTACTTTTGAGAAATGTTTTGTTTTCCTTATATAATTATTGACAAAATCATGCAATAAGTCTAAAGTAATATTCACCACTCTCTTAGTGCAAAAATTATGTATAAGTGCTGGAGAGAGTGTAGCGATTGTTGTAGCAAAAATATGACGGGTGACTGTGGCTGAAAAGTTTGTAACTATTCTTACCATTAGGTCTTGATGAAAATGAATCTCAAAAATGTGTACGTATTGCTCTTCAATCTTGTATTGTTGAATTTAGGAATCTTACCTGCAACGCTGGCTGAATCTGCATCACCCGAAATTAAAAATTTAGAGGAAGTTGAACAATTCAGTACTAATGCTCAAGATTTAATTGGGGAACCACAAACCAAAGAAAGTAAAACTTTGGCACAAGCGGAATCCGATCAAAAAACGGAAAATCAAGAAGCTGATATTGATATTACTGTTACAGGGACGAGGAGTGAACGTCCCGTCAAAGATACTCCTGGGAATATTACTGTAATTCAATCAGAGGATGTCGATAGACAGTTAATAAACGATTTAGCAGATTTAATCCGCTATGAACCCGGTGTTTCTGTAGGGAATAGTCGTAACCGTGGGAATCAAGACTTTACCATTCGTGGTATCGGTGGTAATCGTGTATTGATTCAAGTGGATGGAATACGTATTCCTGATAATTACACTGCTACAAGTACTTCACGCAATTACTTTGATTTAGAAACTCTCAAGAGAGTCGAAATCATCCGTGGTCCAGCTTCTACTCTTTATGGAAGTGATGCTATTGGGGGTGCAGTTTCATTTATTACTAAAGACCCTGATGATTATCTATTGAACAGTGATGGACCCTCATATGCAAGTGTTAAATATACTTATGATAGCACCGATGAGAGTCGTAAGTTAACTGGGGTGATTGCAGCGGAAAGTGAAGATGGAAAGCTTCAGATTTCAGCCGCTTTAACTAACGTTACAGGTTCCGAGTTTAAAAATTATGGTACTGCGATCGCAGATCCTCAAGATAGCAGTGATTTAAATTTTATCGGAAAAATAGTCTTTAAACCTAACGACACCAACACTTTTAAGTTGACAGGAGAAAGATTTAATAGTAAATCCGATACTAATTTACTTAGCAGTTTGGGAACATCACGTGGTACAACCACTTTTGATAATTTTGCCGACTATCAAAACCAGCGTTATCGTATCAGTTTAGGACAAGAGTACGATAATCCTAATAATAACTGGTTGCAGAAATTGAGATGGCAAGTTTATTATCAGGATGCACAAGCCTCGGAAGAAATTAACAGTTTGCGTGGTAGAGGTGCTGTAGCTACAACTTCACGAGAAGATGTTAATAGTTTTGAGCAAAGCGTTTTTGGTGGAGATATCCAGTTTGAGAGTAATTTTCAAACGGGTAGAATAGACCATCGTTTAGTTTACGGTTTAGAGGTATTTAATACTGATACTTCTCGCCCAAGAGATAGGACAGAAACAGATTTAGTCACAGGTGCGATAAACAAGTTTGTAGGTGGTGAAACCTATCCCAACAAAACTTTTCCTGACACAGAAACCTTAAGATTTCGTGTTTATGCACAAGATGAAATAGAATTTCCTGGCAATCGTCTGACCTTAATTCCCGGATTAAGCTTTGATTATTACAAACTGACAGCGAATCCAGACCAAGATTTTCAGAATATCAACATCGATAATTATGATGTTAAAGATTTTGATGCTTCTGCGTTTTCTCCTAAGTTGGGAATTGTCTACAAAGTCACCCCAGAATTATCAACATATGCTCAATATGCACGTGGTTTTCGTAGTCCTCCCTACGACGATGCAAATATCGCTTTTACTAATTTCTTGTTTGGTTATACAGTTCTTCCTAATAATAATTTAAAACCTGAAACTAGCGATAGTTATGAAATCGGAATTAAGGGTAGTTACTCTCAGCTTAATTTTGGTTTGAGTGGGTTTTATAACCGCTACAACAACTTTATCGATACAGAGTTTGTTGGGCTAACATCTATCGGAGGTCGTAATTTTCAACAATTCCAATCACAAAATATTGAAGGTGCAGAAATTTATGGTTTAGAAGCAAAAGCTGAATATCGTTTAAGTCCTTCTAAATATGGTTTGAGTTTAATTGGTAGTTTAGCTTGGGCTGAAGGTAATAATTTACAAAATAATCAACCTTTGGACACTGTAGACCCATTTCAAGCAGTAGTTGGACTGCGTTATCGCGCACCAGAAGACCGTTGGGGAAGCGAATTAGTAACTACATTTGTTGCAGCTAATCAACGTGCTGCCGAAAGTGGTACTGATTTATTTATCCCTGATAGTTCCTTTAATTTAGACTTACTAGGGTACTATAAATTTAGCGATAAAGTTTCTTTAAATGTTGGTTTATTTAACCTATTAGACAAGAAATATTGGCGCTGGCAAGATGTAAGAGGATTGACAAATAATTCTCCAGAAATTGCACGTCGAACATTACCCGGTTTCAATGCTACTGTCGGATTGAAAGTTGCATTTTAATGTTTAAATAAAGGGAGCAGTAATCAGTTAACAGTTAACGTTCCTACAACTTATGCAATCAAACAGGATTGCTATATATAGGAATCTTAATTTAAAACTAAAACAAATTAGTAAATAGTTAAGATTACTAATTACTGCTCCCTGTTCCCTGAACTACCTTTTGATCATAACCATGTACAATAGTTTTAATATTTTCAAAACTCGCACTCTTGCTATTTTCTTAAGTTTCCTTTTAATAGCTTGTAATTCTACAACTACTGAAAACAGTTCAGAATCTTCAACTAATGTAACTCAAATTCAAGAAAATAAAACCTCTAAACCGGAAATTGAAAACGCCAAAAGAGTTGTTGCTTTAACATCATTATCTGCGGATATTATTCACCGACTTGATGCTACAAAACTAGTTGGAATTCCCGGTAGTAGTTTGCTCAGAAAAGATGAACGTTTTCAAAAACTACCAGCAGTCAGTGAAGGCAGAACACCTCCAAACATCGAAAAAATAGTTGCTCTTAAACCTGATTTAGTGATTGGTGCGGTTGGATTTCATGACCAAACTTTTAAAAAATTAAAAGATATAGGAATTAGGACTTTAGCCAGTGAAACAAACAGTTGGGATGCTTTAATTAAACATACACAAGAACTAGCTCAAGCTACAAATACAGACCCAACAACTTTATTACAAAAATACGATTCATTTTTGAAAGACATTCCAAAAAGTAATAATTCTCTTCTTGTATTAGTTAGCAGTCAACCAGTTTTATCTCCTAATAAAAATAGTTGGACTGGAGATTTACTGTCAAAATTTAATGTGAATAATTTAACAGCGGATTTACAGGGAGAATCGATAGGACAAGGTTATGTCACACTTTCAGAAGAAAAAATAGTCCAACAAAATCCCGAATTACTATTAGTAGTAGACCCTGCTAATGCAGGAGTAATTACACAATTAAAATCAAAGAATTTCTGGAATAAACTTAAAGCTGCTCAAAATGAACAAGTTTATGTTTTTGATTATTATGGGCTGGTAAATCCTGGTAGTATTGATAAAATCGAAGAAACTTGTAACCAGTTGAAGAAAATATTAGAATAATCCGGAAATTAAAAAAGAACTGTATACAAACCTCTCCCCCACAGGGGGACAGGGTGTTAGGTCTTTGCGTAAAATTAAAACCATATAAATGTTTTTCGGAGATATCTATTAGAGTAAGTAAGCTGGCACAAAAAAATAACACTATATAAAGAAATGTAAATCAATATTAAACTCTTCCCTTCCTCCCTATGGGAACACACATCGGTGTACCAGCAACAGGATCGGGAAAAATTCGACATTCCAACCCAAAAACTTCCTTTACCATCTCTTCCGTCATTACTAATTCTGGTTCCCCAGCCACAAAAACTTGACCTTCTTTGACTGCAACTACATTATCAGCATAACGACAAGCTTGGTTTAAATCATGCAACACCATCACCAAAGTTCGTCCTTGATTTTGATTTAATTCCCAGAGTAAATCTAACACTTCTATTTGATGCGCTAAATCTAAAAAAGTTGTCGGTTCATCTAATAATAAAATATCCGTATCTTGTGCCAAAGCCATTGCAATCCAAGCCCGTTGTCGCTGTCCTCCGGAAAGGGTATCTAATTCCCTTTCTGCTAACTCTTTCATCCGGGTAATTTCTAAGGCTATATCTACTAATCTTTCATCTTCTTTTGTCCACTGTTGCAACCAATTTTGGTAAGGAAAACGCCCACAAGCGACTAAATCTTTCACCGTCAATCCTTCAGGAGGAACAGGTCCCTGTGTGAGAATTCCTAATTTTTGAGCAACATCTTTTGTGGAAAGTTTAAAGACATCTTTGGCATCTAAGTAAATAGTTCCTTTGCTAGGTTTAAGTAATCTGGCTAATCCTCGTAACAAAGTAGATTTTCCGCAACCATTGGCTCCAACTAATGCTGTCGTTTTTCCCTTGGGTATAGTTAAATCTAGGTTTTTAACTATCGTCGTTCCGTCATAGCCTAAAGTTAAACCACGGGTTTCAATTTGCGAGTGTTGGTGAGTGTTTAATTGCATTTTTTTAGATGTTTTAGAAAGTTTAATTTATTCAAATTCAATAAATCAACTAATAACCAGGTTATTTTTTGCGGGTTTGTATTAATAAATAAAGAAAATAAGGCGCACCAATTACCGCAGTGACAATTCCACAGGGAATTTCTATTGGTGCAAAAATCACCCTTCCTAATAAATCAGAAATAGCCACCATCATCGCTCCTAAAACTCCGGAAACTGGTATCAAACCGAGATGATTTCCTCCTACTAATTGACGGGCAATATGAGGTGCAATTAATCCGACAAAACTAATTGTTCCTGCCGTTGCAACTGCTGCACCGGATAACGCGGCACTAATTACTAATAATAAACCCCGTTGCCATTCAATTTTACTTCCTAAACCTTGGGCAATGTCATCTCCTAAACAGGGCAAACGCAAGAAAAATGACATGATAATATGCTATTGAAATGTAGTTAT
>JACYMD010000073.1 GCA_015272215.1 Rivularia sp. T60_A2020_040
GATTTCTGAACTCAGCCTTCCTGAGTCATTTTGTAGTGTTTAGTCTAAACTCCAGTTAATTACGCCTACCTAGTTAACTCCAAACTCCTCACTCCTCACTCCCAACTCCTAACTATCTTCCATTTCCTCAACCACTTCTCTCCTATCTGTCAACGGCTTCACAACTTTCGCTATAGCTTCGGAAATAAAAGCTTTCACAAATTCATCTCGACGATTTAACTGAAACTGTCTTTGTACAACTTCTGTCATTCCCCCATCACCCCAATCTTGATTGTGACGGAAATATTCGATAAAGCTTTTACCGGCAATTCTGGTTAAATAAGCCGCTGTTACCCCTTGAATTGCTCTACCAATTACGAAGGTAGCAACGTTTAACTGTAGCGCTGTAGAAACTAATTGTAAAGCACCTTTAACTATACCCAAGCTTGCAAGGGTTTTCGCGAGAGAAAGTGCTAATTCTCGTCCCCTTTCCATATTCAATTCACAACCGTAAATCCGTCCAATTTCGACTACCATTTGAGCATTCACCGCAGCAGTTGCCAGCAAATCTACCATTGGTAAAGGTGTTACCGAAACAACTCCCGCACCAATCCACTGAAAACGGTCTACAATTTTGTTTGCTTGACGACGACGTTGAGCATCAATCAATTTTTTAGCTTCTTCTCCCAAACGAATCGATTGTAAAAGAATATTATCTGCGACTAAATCTTCACCTTCTGCCCGTAAAATTGCTGCCATCCGTCGTAATAATGGTATAATTTCCGGCTCCGAACGAAAAATATCGCCATTTTCCAACTCTACCTCTTGGGGATTCGCGGCGATCGCCACTACATCGTTTGTAGAAATAAAGCCGCGCACTCGCTGACGCAGTTTGGCTAAAATGGCTTGGGTGTCGTCTTCAGCATACAAATCAGTTTTATTGAGTACTAAGAGGGAACGTTTACCAATTTCTGCTAATGCTTTTAAAGGTTCGTATTCGGAGCGTCTTAAATCGTTATCGACTACAAATAATAATAAATCGGCAGATGTCGCTAATTCTCTGGCTAATTGTTCCCTTTCAGTTCCCGCAACTCCCGCTTCCAAAATACCCGGTGTATCGGTAATCAAAATTCTACGCTCCATCCCCTTGAGACGCAAACAATAAGTTTCTCCTGCGGTAGTAGTTCCCATAGGAGCATTTACCTTACCAACCATTCGTCCCATGACAGCATTCACTAAAGAAGTTTTACCAGCACTTCCTGTACCGAACACCACCACTTGAATTTCACCGCGTGATAAATTTGCTTCAATTTCGCGGGATTTACTGAGTAAAGCTTGGCGAGAAACTTCATCTTGAATTTGCGAAACCTGTTGACGTACTGCGGATAAAGTCGATGAAGCTGCATCAGTTTTTGCTTCAGGAACCTTAAGAGCAGGACGGTTACGATTGCTACGTCGCTGTTCCCCAGATTGGATTTTTAAAACATAGTATACAAAAGCTGCAATCAAAGCTGCAACTAAAATAACTAGTAGAAACAGCAGCAAATTACCCAATAATGGAGAATAAGACAGTTGCCAATAAAGTCGGGACAGAGAATCTATCAGCCACAGGCTAAGCCCTAGGATGACGATTAAACCGATAATTAATGTAACTAAGCGCGATAAAGGCATGATGGAAGGAATGGGATGGGGGGATGGGGAGATGGGGGGATGGGGAGATGAGGGGATGGGGGGATAATTTTTAATTAATAACTCCCGTGGTACTAACTCCTCACTCCTCACTCTTAGCTCTTAACTCTTAACTCATAACCTTTAACCTTTAACCTCTAACATGCAGACCTCTAACCTCCATTTTTATTTAATATAAACGTGAAGATACCTATTCAACATGAAATATTAAGACTATGGGATTATTTGATGAAGTTCTCAGTGCAATTAACAGTCCTGATCGTCAGGGCAGTATGGATCAAATTGGTAGTATTCTCAATACTGTACAGCAGTTGAGCGGTAATACTGGTACGGACTCTTCCACAATGGAGTCTGCTATGGGAATTGTCGGAAATTTTGTTCGCTCTTCTTTACAAGAAAAACGAGTCGCTGAAGGTGAACAGCAAGCACAATCCATAGTAAATCAATTTAGCGGTACTTCTCCTAATTCTCAAGCTGTTAATGCTATTTTTTCTGGCGGTATGCAGCAGCAGGTAGCTCAAGCCATTGCTCAGCGTACTGGCTTGGATGCAAATATGGCTCTACAAATGTTACCGATGTTAGTTCCTTTGGTGTTGCAATTTTTGCAGTCAGGTGCTAGTTCTCAAAATCCCCAATCTGGTGAAAATTCGGTTCTTCACAGCTTCCTCGATGCTGACGGTGATGGTAATGTAGATATTTCCGATGCTATTCAATTAGCTAGCCGTTTTATGAAACGATAGATTCAATTATCAATTATCAGTTATCAAAATCTATTAATAATTGGTAATTGATGATTCATATAGTTAATAATTATACATACAAAATATTTTTTTATCTTAATCCTATTGTGCCAGAAGATTACCGAATCGAGAGAGCAGGAGAAAAGAAATTACATCGGTAATCTCTTTAGCGGTTCGGGAGTAATCTATCTCAGTCTTAGCAATTGATGTATAAATTATTAAATCATTCTTATAGAAGATTGACTAAAAGTACATTTAATTGTAGTGGAATCAAACTTCTGAATAAAAAATATTTTTGAAAATTATCTTGTCTCAATCATTTATCAAAAGTTTATAGTATAATTTGAAGAAATAAATAATTTTCAAATAATTTTCAAATAATCTTCAAGTAATCTTCAAGTAAATTTTTCAAACAAAACAAAAATATTTTATGCTTGTCTATTTATAGAGAAATATCGGTAAAATTGAGCTTACATGATGAAATTTATCAAAATATCGCAACTCACCTTCTCTTTGTAGATATCTATTATATACTGACGGGAATAAAACAAATGGCTGCGGAATTTCTTCTCCGAAAAGGCTTTTTCAAAGCGTTAGCTAACAAGGTCGCAAAAGCGTCTTATAATCTGTTTGAGATAGTTCATCATTGCTGTATTATTTTGACGAAATCCGTACCATTTTTAGCGGCTTGTGCAGTTCTTTTAAGCGTCTTAAGTTTGCACAGTCCGATATTATTATTTTGTTTGCTGTTAGGTAGTTTAATTGTAGTAGTAATGCAGCAAGTTTCCTGTAGGTTTAATTTACCGAAGCGTCAATTAATTGGATTGCAAATAATCGCGATCGCAATTATTCTAACTGCATTTTGGTTAGATTATTTTGCAGCACCAGCCCAAGCGCAATTTTTCGGTAAAGCTGAAGATTTTTTTCAGAACACTTTAACTCAAGGTTCTACGGATTCAGGTACTAGAGCCGCTGTGAGTTTAGTATTTAACGTTTTGCGAGCGCTTTATTTACTTTACATTGCAGTCGCTTTAATTGGTGTAGTAAATGCAGTTCGTAAAGATGAAGATTGGCAAAATATCGCTAGAACTCCTTTATTAGTAGTTGTCGCTGTCACAATTGCTGATGTGTTAACTGGGTTTATTATCGGCAACTAATCAGTTGACAGTTGACAGTGGACAGTGGACAGTGGACAGTAGTTATTATTTATGACCAAAATCAACAACCAACAACTATCAACCAACAACTATCAACCAACAACTATCAACTATCAACTATTAACTAACAATCAACAACTATCAACAACTATCAACCAACAACTATCAACTATTAACTAATGGATAAAGAATTTAGACCAGTAAATCAAATTTTAGGAACTCAACCATCATTAGGTCCTCTTCCAGCAGATCAAATATTTCCTTGGATGGTAATTGCTTTAGCGGCTTATTTTATTGTAAATGGAATTTTTGGTGGTATTTTTGAAGATGATTTTCAAAAGTGGTTATGGACAGTTTTAATTGCTGGTTGGGGAATGGCTACTTGGTGGATATTAACAGGTGGTAGAAGTTGGCGTTTTTTAAGTAAGTTTATTGGTGTTCCTAATTGGACAAGGGGAATTGCACGTTATCAAAGTTTTTTGTCAGTAAATTATGAAGTCAAAAATCGGCAAAAAAAGCGTCGCAAACGTCGCAGGTAATACGATTAGATTAACACCTTTTGAAGATGCTTTGCATCTAGCAACGATGTTAAAGATATCTCTTGATGGAAGAGATATTGGTGCTTATATTTTAAATAAGGGTAATAAAAAAGATAGTTTTTGTTTTGTATTTGGTTTCGATTGTCGAGGAATTCACACTACTTTAAGACCAGAACAAATTGACACTATTTGTAATAACATTGAAGCAGGATTAAAAGATATTCCTGGTGGTGAAAAACTAACGTTTCATTTGGGTTCCTTTACTCAGGAAAATCAACGGCAGGAGGAATTAAAAGGTTTAATTAAACAAGCGACTTCTCCCAATATTAAATATTTATTGATGGCAGAACGTGCTAGGATTAAAGAGTTGACTCAAAGCGGTATTCGTAAGCCGAAATTTTTACGAATTTACGTTACCTATACTGTTGAACCAGATAGTACAAATACCGATGATTGGATAGAACGGCTGTTAGCGAAAGGTGAAAAATGGTGGTTAAAATTCAAAGGAGATTTAACAGCGACTCAGCATCAACGCATTGAAACTGTAGTTAGAAGCGCTTATAAACAAGGTTTTCGGCGTTGGGAACAACTTTTAGCGAACAAAATGGGTTTAGATGTTAAGCCTATGAATGTAAACCAACTTTGGAGTGACATTTGGAGACGCTTTAACGATACTCAACCTATCGATATTCCTCAGTTGGTTACTTTGAATGAGAAGGGATTACAAGAACAGGTTTACTCAGATTTAACTAGTACTAAATTATTAATTGACAATCTGCACAGTACAACTTTATTAATGGAAAAAGGAATACCCTGTGCCGATCGCAGTTGGGTTAATGTTAACAATCGATACGTTGGTGTGTTAACTTTTCTGGAAAAACCCGGAGGTTGGCAAAATAAATCATCACAGTTACGCTACCTTTGGGAATTAGTTGCCAGGGAAACTGTTGTCGATACAGAGATATTTTGTCAGTTGAGTGCTGCGAATCCAGCGTTTGTGAAAACTACTCTACAACGGGTTTTGAAGCAATCTAACATGACGGCAAGGTTGGCAGAAGAGAAAAGTAAAACTATTGATGTCGGCGCTCAGTTGAAGTTGAGAAAGTCGGTAGCAGCACAAGAACAGATTTATGAGGGTGCCGTGCCAATTTATACGGGTGTTGCCATATTGGTGCATCGCGATAGTGTAGAAAAATTGGATGAAGCTACAAGATATATTGAAAACTGTTTTCAACGTCCAGCGCAAGTTATTCGAGAAACCGAATATGCTTGGAAAATTTGGCTGCAAACTCTCCCAATTGTCTGGGAAGGTTTATTAGCGAAACCTTTTAACCGTCGTCAGCTTTATTTAACTAATGAGGTACCGGGTTTGATTCCGTTGGTGAAGACTAGGGAAGGTGATGGAAAAGGTTTTGAGTTGATAGCGGAAGAAGGAGGGACACCGATTCAGTTAGACTTGTTCAATCAGCATAAAAATTTAGCTTTATTTGCGACAACTCGTGCTGGTAAGTCTGTATTAGTTTCGGGGATTTTAACGCAAGCTTTAGCACATAATATTCCCGTGGTAGCTTTGGATTTTCCGAAACCAGACGGTACTTCTACTTTCACTGATTACACGGAATTCATGGAAGATTGGGGAGCATACTTCGATATTTCCAAACAATCGAACAATTTATTTGAGCAGCCAGATTTACGAGCTTTGAGTTATGAGGAGCAAAAAGATAGATTTAGTGATTATGTGGCTTTTTTAGAATCAGCCTTGATGACGATGGTATTGGGTTCATCGGGGGAAAGTCAACTTTTAACTACTACTGTGCGATCGGTAATTAACTTAGCGCTGAATGCATTTTTTAACGACGAAGGGATAAGGAAGAGATATGAAGATGCAATAAACCAAGGATTTGGTTCTACAGCTTGGCACAAAACACCCACTCTAAAAGATTTTATCACATTTTGTTCACCAGAGCATTTAAATTTAGAAACGCAGGGTAGAAGAATAGAAGATGCCTTGAGTCAAATTGATTTGCGATTGAGATTTTGGTTATCGAGCCGAGTTGGACAAGCAATTTCCGCACCATCGAGTTTTCCTACCGATGCTCAACTGTTAGTATTTGCCTTGAGGAACTTATCCGATAGTGAAGATGCTGCGGTATTATCTTTAAGTGCCTATTCAGCAGCATTAAGAAGAGCCTTGAGTAGTCCAGCATCGATATTTTTCATTGATGAAGCACCGATTTTATTTGAATTTGATCAAATTGCCGACTTAGTGGGAAGAATTTGTGCTAACGGAGCCAAAGCAGGCATCAGAGTTATTTTATCAGCCCAAGACCCCGATACCATAGCCAAATCGAAAGCAGCATCAAAGATTTTGCAAAATTTGACAACCAGATTAATCGGTAGAATTCAACCAGTTGCAGTTGATAGTTTTGAAAGTATTTTAAAATATCCCCGCGATATAATTAGTCGCAATGCATCAGAAAGTTTCTTCCCTCGTAAAGAAGGAATTTACAGTCAATGGTTATTAGACGATAACGGAATTTATAGTTTTTGTCGTTATTATCCAGGTTACGAACAATTAGCAGTAGTGGCAAATAATCCTAACGAACAAACAGCGAGAAATCAATTTATGGAAAGTCATGAAGATAAATATGAAGCAATTTCTGCATTTGCTCGTCAATTAGTAGCATCTTTAAGGAATCAGTGAACAGTTATCATTTATCAGTGAACAGTTATCAGTTATCAGTGAACAGTTATCAGTTATCAGTTATCAACCAACTATGAACAAAATATTTTTTTTGACAGTTTCATTTACATTAATAACCTTGCCAGCAATTGCTCAATTAGGTAATGTATGGAGTGATTTTCAGAATTACGCTATCGATTTACAAAATTATTTAAAAGATAATATATCAGATACATTGCAACCTGTAGAGTCAGAAACTCAAACGGCAATTAACAGCTTTAATGGAGAATTAAATATACCCAATCCGGTGGCTGTGAGGAAAAGTTTAAATGACGATATTACAATTAATTCCTTATCAGATAATTTTGAAAATAATCCAGCAGTAAACGCTAAATTAGTTGGAAATGAAATTGATAGACAAGTTACTCGTGGTATTGCGGTAGGAGTTTTGGGAGAAGAAGCGCAAATACGTTCTAGAAACAAATTAGAAAGTATTGATAGGTCAATTGATTTTACAACACAAATCGCGCAACAAGCACGAGAAAGTTCAAATAATCTATTAGATAATATTACAGAATTAGGTAGTAATTTTAATCCTTTATCATCATTAACTAATCGGAATCAATCAGAATTAGTTAAATTGCAATCACAAAGCATTCAAATACAAAGCGAACAATCAAAAATGATGGGAGAAAATCTCGTTCAAACAATGAAATTACATCAAACAATGCAATATTCTAACTTGAATTTAGCTAATATTTCTCAAGAAATTGAAGAAACAAATCGTGCTAGAAGAGTTAATGCATCCTCAGAAGCAGCAAGGCTTTTAAGAACTACTTCTCAAGTTGATTTAATTGGAAGGAAAAAATAGTTGTAGAGACGTAGCAATACGCCCCGTCTCTAGAGTTAGGAGTTAATAATAGAAGATTAATCATAAACGCAAAGAAACGCTGAGGTTCACGCAAAGTAATAACCACAGAAGTCGGGTTTTTAGAATAATTATCTGTAGCAGCAAAAAACACTCATAAAAACCCGACTTCTTACCCGACATATACCAATCCTTTATAATTTAAATTTATAATCCAAAAATGTTATTAGCACAAATTGGTATCAATGAAATTTTAAAAGATGGTGCAATTACAGCACAAAGTATTGCTGAAGGTTGGGATAAACAATGGGTGGATTTGTTGCAAAATAACACCAATAATAATCTCTATGGAGCGCTAACTAATTTAGGTGTATTTTTTGCGGTTGGTACTTTACTAATTTTTATGACTCAATGGTTAAAAGATACCATAAATAACGATTATTCCCGTCCGATATCAGATTTAATTTGGCCTTTTATAGTAGTACTATTTTTAGCTAATACTGGCAATGGAACTGTGTTATCAAATTTGACTTTAGGAGTACGAAATTTTGTTAATGGTATTAATCAACAAGTAGTAGAATCAACCGATATTAACCAGACTTATCAGCAAGCAATTAATATGAGTATTGCCGAAGATGTGGTAGGTTCTTTTTTACGTCCCTGTCAATCTTTGAATGGGGAACAGCAAAGAGAGTGTTTTACTAAAGCGACAGAAAAAATTGATATTTTATGGCAAGAATATCGAAATTTATACGGTAATCAACCTTGGATAAGTCGATTAGAAAATCAAGTAAATCAACTTAATTTAGGAAGTAGTATTTTATCGGAAGAAGCATTTAATTCCTTAATTGGTTCCACCTTCCAAGTTACTATCAAAAACTTTTTAATTTCTCTGCAATCAGCTTTTCAAAACTTGATAGAAGTGACAATGTTATTAATAGCAGCTTTAGGCCCTTTAGCGGTGGGTGGTTCATTATTACCAGTAGCAGGTAAACCGATTTTTGCCTGGTTGACGGGGTTTTTCTCTTTAGGAATTGCTAAAATTTCTTTCAATATTATTGCTATATTAACAGCAGCAGTAATCGTAAATAGTCCAGCACAAAATATTAATACCAACCCAGATTTAATGTGGTTTATCATCTTTCTGGGAATATTAGCTCCGATTTTATCTCTAATAGTATCTGCTGCTGGAGGATTTGCTGTATTTAGTGCTATTAATAATACCGCTTCCTGGGTTAAAGAAAGAGTTTAAAGAATAGTGAGGAGTTAGGAGTAAGGAGTTATAAATTTATTAAATTATCCAAATGTTACATTTAAAAGTAAGTTAGTAGTAGGAGCATCTTGCTCCCTAGAAATAAATTTTACTTCTAAAAAAATAAATCATGCTTTCTTACTAAACTTATAACTCAAAATTATTTACTTTAAACTCTCATCTCCCAACTTCTAACTTCTAACTCCTAATTCCCGTACAGACGTAGCAATACGCCCCGTCTCTACAAAACTAACTTCTAACTTCTAACTTTTGATTATGGTGCGTTTATTAGAAAAACGAAAACGAAAAGGAAATCTTTTAGTAACCATTGCTGTCATAACCTTTGGTTTACATTTATTAACTTTACTTTTATTAATAATTCAAGGATTGACTATTCGCCAATTAAGTGTTCAGAAAACACCTACTTTTGTACAATTAATTGACGGAAAACCTGTAAATAATAATGACGAATTGCAGCGAAAACCAGAATTAATTAGCGAATTCGTAAGTAAAACGATGATATCCATGTTTAACTGGACTGGGATATTACCAGCACAAAATATAAACCAATTCAATAACCCAAAACAAGATTTAGGAATACCAATTAAAACACCCCAAGGTGGAAGTAAAAAAGTTACTACAAGTAGTTGGATATCTAGCTTTGGTTTTTCAGAAGATTTTCGTAAAGGTTTTTTAGCTACGGTAGCTGAATTGACTCCACCAGAAGTTTTTGTCAGTAATTCCGAGCAAGTAATATCAGCACAATTAAATATTACTAGAATCTATCCCCCGCAACAAATTGAACCCGGTAAATGGAGAGTAGGAATAGTTGCGAATCTGGTTCAAAAACGCAGTCATGACAAACAAATAGTTACACCGTTTAATAAGGATATTTTCGTACAAGCAATAGATACTTTTGATTACCCAATTACAGCAAATCTTACCGATTTACAACAAGCAATTTACGCAACTCGCAGCGATAAATTAGAAATTTACGAAATTAGAGATTTATGTTTGACAGATCGATATGACAATCTAACTACAGACGGATTTAATCGTTGTCAAAATCAGCGATAATTCAATGGTTTTATGAATTAATTTGCAATCAAGTTAGCATCCACTGTTAAGATTTCTCTAAAATCTAAATGCAAACCCTAAATACAGATAAAAATCAAACTAATATTGTCCCCTTGTTCGCGATCGCAACATTTGGCTTGCATTTATTGACTTTGATTTTATTGATGTTTCATGGGGGAATGTTACAGCAAGTTAAGCGTAAATCTGTACCCCAAATTTTGGTACAATTAACAGATGGTCGAGTTATCACCGCCGATGCTAAAGGTAATTTGGAACGCGACGGCGAAACAATTCGCCGTTTTGTAGGTGAAACTATGACTTTAATGTTTACTTGGTCGCAAAAACAATCATCAATGGTAGTTTGGAATATTAGTTCTGAATTATTGAGAAATGATTTTCGACGAGAATTTGCTCAGAGATTTAATAACTTTGAGTTAGAAAGTCCCGAAGAAAATGTTTTAGTAATTCAAAGGATTTCTCAACCGGAAGTAATTTCCGAAGGTAGATGGAAAGTTGAAATTTTAGCCAATTGTTTAATTTTTAGTAGGGGTGATAATTTAGGTAAGTCAATTCCCTTTAACAAACAAATTTTAGTTGAAGCTATAGATGAAGTAAATTCTTTACCAAGTATTCCAACTCCTTTAAATTTAGCAGTTTACCGACTCGGAGAAGCCAGAATACAAATTTATAATATTTGTGATATTGAAGATAAAAGTTGTTCTGAAAATAAAGATAATTTAATAAGAAGATGAGAATTTTAAATTTACTGTGATGATTTTTTATGTTTGGTAGATTTTATATATATAAGTTGTCGCGCATTTAATTTAATTTAATTTAATTTGTATTTTTCTAGCGGGCAGGATGCCCTCGAACTAAGTGAAGGGATGCCCGCACAACAAGACTTTAATAAAATTTGAATATACAGAATATACAAATTAAAGGCTTTTTAGCTTACTACATAATCTTATTTGATTTTTTTTAATTAAATTAACTTTTTAAATTATTTATTCTCCATTACCAATTACCAATTCCCAATTACCAATTATCAATTCCCAATTCCCAATTACCAATTCCCAATTACCAATTATCAATTCCCAATTCCCAATTCCCTATTCCCAATTACCAATTCCCTATTCCCAATCATGACTAAATACTCAACATCATCCCAAAATACTGAAACTGAAATTACCGAATGGGAAATGCGGATGGCAAAATTGGTTGGTTTGGATGAATCGACTCCGGCAGAAATCGAAATGGAAGATGCATCAATTACAGATGTAAATCCTCAAACAGATGAACCCAATAATAACGTCACTTCACAACCACTTTCGGCAAATCCTTTCGCTAAAGCCGGTTTAGTGGGTGCTGCTACCTTAGCTGTAGTTATGTTTGCTGGTGGATTTTTATCTCAATTAATGAATAACGATACAAAACCGACACAAAACACCATCGCTACCCCAATCTTACCCCAACCCGAAACCAAACCCCGTCAACAACAATTAGAAGAACAAATCGAAGGCTTGAAAACCAAACTAGCACTTTCTGAACAACTCGAAACAGTAAAAACTGCACAGGAAAAACTGAGAATGGTTAAACCCACACCATCAACATCTGTAGCAGCTAGAGCAACCCCCGAAATTCAACCGCAAACGATTCCCCGTGACTTATCAATGCCTCGGATTCGTGCCAAACCTCAAATACCACAAACACGCATTGTTGAGGTACCTAAAATCGTCACAGTTGAACGTATTGTTAAAATACCCCAAAGTGCAAATCATAATGATGATGCTGCAAATGTATCGCGTTCAGCTATGCTGTCTCGATCGCAAAAAGTTTCAACATCACAACCACAGAAACCATTACCAATATTACCACCCGCACCAGCTTCACAACCCTTAGTAGAAATCGCACCACCAGAACCTAATCCGATGCAAGAATGGACAAGGTTAGCAAAATTAGGTAGTTACGGACAGGTATCCGTTAACGAAAAACAGACTGTCAACAATCGAACATCACCCTCACAAGTTGCAGTTGAAAGAGATGTGAAAGAGAAAGAAACCCAAAGTAAGCCTGTGAGAGAAACACGAACCCGTACAACTACAGAATCAGTCAGAAGAAATCCTCAAACAATCCCAGTAGGGAACAGTGCGAAAGCCGTATTAACTACAGCAATCTACAGTGAAACTACCAAGCTAGGCAGAGAAGATACTGAAAATAGTAATAACAATAACGTTTATGTAGTGAGCTTAAAACAATCCTTAAAAGCCGCAGACGGTACGGTAGCACTACCGATAGGAAGTCAAATATTAACCAAAATTGATTCCATCTCCGAAAACGGTTTAATGCAACTAGAAATAGTCAAAATTATCAAGCGAGAAAATGGTGAACTTGCAGAAAAAAACGTACCCCAAAACGCGCTGATGATTCGCGGTAAAAATGGTAAACCATTAATAGCTAATCAATATTCTAACAGTGGTTCATCCATGGCTCTGATGGATGCAGAATTATTTGCTTTAGGAGGATTAGGTAAAGCCGCAGAAATAATTAACCGTACCGAATCTCAAGTAGTCACCGGCGAAAATGGTACAGTAGCTGTCACCAATGTCAACCGTAATCCCAGCACCGCTGCCGGTATATTAGAAGGCGGAATGAAAACCGTAATTCCACAAATTACCCGCCGCAATCAACGAGCAATGTCTGAAATGTCTCGCAAAACAAATATTTGGTTTCTACCTCCAGGGAAAGAAGTTGAAATATTTGTTAATCAAGAAACAGAGATTTGATTTAGTTGGGAATTAGGAATTGGGAATTGGGAATTGGTAATTGGTAATTGGTAATTAGGAGTTATTTCTTTCTCGATGAAACAAACACTTAATCTGTCCATAGGTTCCTTAATTTTCTCCGCAACCAGAATATTAATGGCAAGTATTGTATCAGCAAATAATGCTGTTTTACGTTCAATATTTTCCTGTCAAGCTCAGGGTTTGGGAGGTGCAATTCCTAATATTAAAGTTTGGTACCAACAAGGTACAAATTTAAGCTTTATTCCCGCAGAAGAAACAATCAAAAAAGTCTGGTTAGATGACCCATCACAAGTTACTCTGGATTTTGATGGTCCGATGTGTGTGCAATTTGGTGACCAAAATGCTGATACCGCAGATTGTGAAAATTCCGCAGCAAGTGTAATTCATCTTAAAAGAATTGAAAAACTCGATATCCCTGGACTTCCCCATACTAATAATACACTTTTAACGGTAATTACAGAAGGAAACGGCAAAAAAAGACTCTACACTTTTCGAGTACTTTATCAAGAAGGTAATCCCGAATATAATACTTTAGCAGTGTTCGCAGATCCTCCGAATTTCGGAGAAACACCTTGTGTAAGAGTTGAAGATTGAGGATTTAGCGAACTGCTAAAACCTATCCCCTATTTTGTAGATAAACTTGTAATCATCATCAAAAATAGTTAAAAGTAAGTATTAATGAATTCCAGACTGTACGTGCCACAAACTGGTATAAATCCCATCAATTGCTAGTAAATCCTCGTGTTTACCCTGCTCAACAATTTGACCATTATCCATGACATAAATACAATGACTATGGCGAATTGTGGAAAGACGATGAGCGATGGCTATCGTAGTCCGATTTTGGGTAATCATCGCCAGGGACTTTTGGATAGCCGCTTCCGTTTCATTATCTACCGCCGAAGTCGCCTCATCCAAAATCAAAATCGGTGGGTCTTTGAGAATAGCACGAGCTATGGCAATTCGTTGTCTTTGTCCACCAGAAAGTTTTTGACCTCTTTCGCCGACAATAGTATCGTATCCTTGGGGTAGTTGCTCGATAAATTCATCGGCTGCGGCTAACTTGGCTGCATGGATAATCTGTTCTTGATTGGCATGGAAACTACCGTAACAAATATTTTCAGCAACCGTACCGTGGAACAAAAACACGTCCTGACTCACCCAACCAATACATTGCCGTAAATCGCATAAATTGAGGTCGCGGATATCAATGTCGTCAACTAAAATGCGTCCACTCTGTACCTCATAAAAGCGTAGTAAAAGTTTAACTAAGGTACTTTTACCTGAACCCGTTGCACCGACAATACCGATGGTAGTTCCAGCAGGAATCTGTAGGGATAAATTTTTGAGTATATTGGTGCGATCGTTATAGGCAAAGGTAATATTATCGAATTGTACTTGACCCTTGACGCTTCCTGCCGGTAATAATTGCTGTCCGTGGGGAATAGTCACAGAGGTATCCAATAATCCCATGACACGCCGCACCGATGCCATCGCTCGCTGATACTCATCCATGATTTCGCTGAGAAAAGTGAACGGCCAGAGTAAATCTTGCACAATAAATACCATGAAGCCATAAGTACCTACAGTCAGCCCACCTTGCAGCACTTCCCGACCACCCAGATACAGAGTCAGCACAAACCCTAGTAAAATCAAAAATCTCAGCACGGGTTGAAAAGCTACACTTAGGGCGATCGCCTGTTTGTTACTGCGACGGTAGGATTCACTTTCTTGGTAGACGCGATCGCTTTCATAAGCTTCAGCCGTAAAGCTTTTGATGGTAGCAATTCCAGAAATGTTGTTAGCAAGGCGATCGCTAATGATACCTGAGCGATCGCGTACTGTGTCATAGCGGGGAGCTAAACGGGATTGAAAGATGAACGTTCCCCAGAGGATAAACGGGATGGGTAACATCGCCAGCCACGCAATACCGGGAGCTAAAAGCATAAAGCTCATCCCCACCGCAAAGACTCGCGTGAAAAAGCTGATGAGGTTTTGAGCGCCAGAATTGAAGAAGCCTTCAAGCTGGTTGATGTCATCATTGAGAATAGATAGCAGGATGCCCGTGCTACGGTCTTCAAAGTAGGCAAGTTCTAGTTCTTGTAAGTGGTTGTAAGTATCTACACGTGGTTCGTGTTGTAGAGTTTGTGCTAAATTACGCCAAATTTTGTCTGCTGCATATTGGCTGAGGGATTCTAAACCCCAGACTGCGATCGTCAGCACAGACAACACTAATAACTGATTCAGGGGATTTTGAATACCAAACCGAGCAATTAAGGAAGTTTCTCGTTCGACTACCACATCTACTGCAACACCGATGAGATAGGGTGGTGCTAGGTCTAATAGGGTACGCAGAATCGAACAAAAAATTGCACCCCAAATTTGAGGTTGATAGGGTTTAGCATAGCGCAGTAAACGCGGGAGGGGGTGAGCAGTAGGTTTTGACATGGTGATGGGCAGGTTTATAACAGGGAGGAACTAAAAACTTCAAGGGGTGACAAGAGAAGTGAAAAATAGTCACAGCAAGGAATAGATGCAACA
>JACYMD010000110.1 GCA_015272215.1 Rivularia sp. T60_A2020_040
TACTCTCAACTTCCAGACTTTTGATAAAACTCAGATTGTTTCCGTTTAAAGTATAATAATCCTAAATTCTCAACCAACAAGAAAGCTAAACGTACTTTGAAAATTAGGCAGAGACGAGTTAGCAAAAAACTTAAAGGTAGCAAAAATCGTAAAAAAGCAGCAAACAAGTTAGGACGTTTCCATAAAAAGATTACAGATAAGCGAGTTGCTTACCAGTGGGATGTTGCTAGCAAGATAGTATCCAGAAAGATTGATGCTATTGCGTTAGAGAATTTAAATATCTCTGGAATGTTGAAGCGTTGTAAAGTTAAAATTGATGAGAATACTGGTAGGTTTCTGAAAAATGGACAATCAAGAAAAAAAGGGTTAAATCGTGCTATCTCTGATGCAAGTTGGAGTGAATTAATTTTAAAGATTGAGTATCTAGCTGCAAAGCAAGGAAAAGTCGTAATTAAAATTAATCAATCGCACTCTTCGCAAGAATGCAGAAATTGTGGACACACCGATAAATCAAACCGTGATGGCGAGAAGTTCATTTGTACAGAATGCGGATATCACGAACACGCTGACATCGGTGCTGCAAAAACAATCAGAGATAGAGGCTTGGAGATAGTACGCGGGGACTCCGCGAAACTTGCTGCTAGACAGCTAAACGCCCAAAAGGTATCACCACGCACTTACGTGCAAACGTGGTGAGTTTGGGAACCTGTGTAAACAGGATATTAAGGCTGTGAAGTCTTAAGAATCTCCGCACCTTTAGGTCGGAGAGCGTCAACACTAACTTAATATCTGGTGGTCGTTCCTGTAGTATCAGTTCCAGTAACATTTGGATCGCGATAAGCTACTGTGTCATTACGTTTTTTACGACCTCCTAATCCTGCTAAACCAAGCAAACCTAACAAACCTAACCATCCCCAATCAAATCCATCATTTTCTCGAACTGTAACTGTTCTATTTATATCGGGATTTACAGTCTCTGTTTGAGCAGAAGCAGGAAGTGATAAAGGTAAGGCGGCTAAACTAACAGCAAAAGCACTAGTACAGAGAGTTTTAGATAAATTGGTAAGCTTCATGGTAATTTTCCTTACTGGTTTCGACAATTAAAACAATGATTTTGACGAGTATTAACTAGTCCAAGGACTGGGGAATGAAATTAACTCTAAGCATTTTTAATCGCGTTAGCCACAACCCAAGGAGTACTAGTAAACACAATAGATGTTTCCGCTTTGTCTTTACTCTCACTGTAGGAATAAACTCATCTCATCCCTTAGCAACAAATATCAAGAAGTCGGGTTTTTACTTTAAATATTTAATTTTTTTAATATCAGCGAGCAAGATGTAAGCCCTCCGGGCAGGCTGCGCCAACGCACTACTTCTCACCACACGAGTGCGTCTACTCCTCAAGAAATATTGGCATTTTAATACAGATGTACTATGATAGATAAAACGACTCAATAGAAGTCTTTGAGAAGATAAATCAAAATTTGTCCTATGGTTAAACATTTTATTCTCAGTATCAACCCTACAGCTAAGCACGAATGGGATAGATGTATTTTGCGTGACGTGCTTAGTTCTAAACGTCCCGATATTGCAAAATTAATTGCTGAAGCTGTCGATGCTGATGGGGGTAATTATTTGATCAGCGTAAATATTGATATAGAAGTTTTGCAGCAAGAAAAAGTACCACTAGCGGAACAGTTACAGTTCACATTTCCCGAAGTATCACAAAAGCCTCAGTTGCGAGAAGCAGCGTAAATCAAGTTAGTTGACAGTTGACAGTTATCAGTTATTAATTCCCAATTACCAATTACCCATTACCAATTACCAATTTATAATTTTTGTAGTAATTGAGCGATTTGCTGATTAATATTTGCTACATTAAAACGCTGACTGGCGGTGTTGCGGGCTGTTTCCGCAATGGCGGCAGTCTTTTGCTTGTCTTCGATACAGGAGTTAATCACTTTGGTGAGTTCCTGGGGATTTCCCGGAGTTGAGAGAAAGCCGTTTATACCAGATTGTACTAACTCAACTGCACCACCGGATGCTGCTGCAACTACGGGGGTTCCGGATAGCATGGCTTCTACAATTACTCTTCCAAAAGGTTCGGGAGCGGTGGAGGTATGAGCAACTAAATCGCAAGCTGCCATCAACAGGGGAATATCATTGCGAAAACCTAAGAATTTGACTCGGTTTTGTAGTTGTAATTTATCGATTTGTTGATGCAATTGCTTGACGTAATCTTGTTCACCAAATAAAGCATCTCCTACTAAAATTACGGCAACTTCTGGCGGACATTTTGCTAATGCTTCAATTAATATATGCTGTCCTTTCCAAGGTGCAAGACGGCTGAAATGTCCAACGATAAATTTATCATCGAGTTCTAATTTTTGTCTAAGTTGTTGAATTTCAGATTCTTGATTTAAATAATTTTGCGGTTCAAAACCGTTGTAAACTATTTCGACTAATTCGGCTTTTCCTCCAGCTTCGATAAAGGCTTTTTTACTAGCTTGAGAATTGGCAATTACGAGTTTTGCACGATTTGCTAAAGTCACTGCAATACGGCGGTTTGTTTGACTAAAGTGTTCTGGTGAAAGAATATCGTGTAGGTGAAATACTAAGGGACGACCACTAAAAAAGCCTGCAATTGCACCAACAACTAATGCTTTTTGGGTATTGGCATAAATTAAATCGTAATTACGAGCAATTTTTACTACTTTAGTAATTAAAGGTGCAAGTTGAGTAATACTTGCTAATCCTTGGGTAAGAGAACTTTCTTTTTTTACTTGTATTTTTTGATTAGTTAAAACCTCTACGGGAATCTGATTTTTTTCTAATAAATCCTTAAAAGAACCATCTGCAAATAACCCCACCAGGCAATTATTTTGATAAGGTTTGGCAATATCTATTAAACATAGTTCAGCACCACCAGGTTTACCGCTTTGGTCTAAAAATAATATTTTCATTTTTATAAAGGTAATTGGTAATGGGTAATTGGTAATGGGTAATTAATAACTCTTAACTGTCAACTGTCAACTGTCCACTGTCAACTAAATCCTTATTTTTACCAATTTTACCAAGGTAAATAATTATATTTGAAGCAACCTTGTAATTGACCTCCTCGCCAAGCTAAATCCATTAAACTTTGTGTTAAGGTCGCTTTGTCGCCAAATCTCGTTAAAAAACGGATGGGGAACATTACTGCTGTTTTGATCATAGTTTTCCAGGAAATCAGTTGAGGCATTCCCATCGGTCGATGTTTTTTATACATTAATGCTTCTTGACAACCCATATTCCAAGCACGAAGGCAAATATCCTTGATAGTGTTACGAAACCGAAAATGAATTAACGCATCTTCTACTTCATGAGGTTTAATTCCTTGCTGTTGAATTCTCCAACCATAATCAACGTCATCGAGAATGGCAATATTCTCATCAAAACCACCGATGGTTCGATGAAGTTGACGTTTAACACCAAAGTTATTTCCACTGATTAACGGTAAATATGGATGATCGAAACCCACTCCAAAACCGTTTTCACATCCGTAAGTTTTGACTAACCAGGGTTCATTTAGTTTCCAGTGTTCGTCTCGTCCACCTACTAAGTCATATTTATCTAAAGCTTCACCCATTGCTGCTACCCAACCGGGAGCGATTTCGTCGTCTGCATCACAAAAAGCCAATGCTTGGGAGTCAGCAGCACTAGCACCAACATTACGAGCGTGAGCGGCTCCTCGTTTTTTAGATGCATTGACTATCTTTAAATTAGGCAAACGTTGTTGATAAGTTTGCACAATTTTGATTGTTTCATCTGTTGAGCCGTTGTCAGCAATAATTATTTCCCAAGGCTCCGACCACTGTTGTTGCATTAGTGCTTCTAATTGCACATTAATCGTATCTGCTGCGTTAAAACAAGGTATTATAACACTTAACTTCATCATTCAGTTTTCTCCCGTACTAATTTGCTGATTTGTATACTTGACTCTCCTCAGTATTAAATTTTGATTTATGCTAATATTACATTCCTGACTTGGAGAGCGATTTTATCCCAATCGAAGTTGTTAACTGCATATTCGCGACATTCTTCTCGTGAAGGTTTGGTTATTTGTCCATTTAATACCTGTTCTAATTTTTTTGCGATCGCGCTTATTTCTATTGATTCTGTAATCAATTGGGGTGAAAATGGTTCGAGAATTTCCGGCATTCCACCGACGGGGGTACAGATTACCGGGGTACCACAAGCGAGGGATTCTACAATTGCTAATCCGAAACCTTCAAAGGATTGTGAAGGCATTATTGAAAAATCTGCTGCTTGATAAGCTACTGGTAGGAGTTCGTCTGGTAGGAAACCTAAAAAATTCACGTTGTCTTCGAGTCCTAATTCTGTAACTTGTTGGTGTAAACTATTTTGTAGAGGTCCACGTCCGGCGATCGCCAAGTAAATATTGGGAATTTTTGGTTTGATTTGAGCTATGGCTACAAGTAATTTATCAAGTCCGACACGATGTACTAAACGTCTGGATGTAAATAATGTCGGACGTTCTAATGACCATCCCAGTTTAATGCGTGCTTGTTGGATTGATAAGTCGGGTTTAAAACTATTAATATCGACTCCACCGGGAATTATGTGAATTTTCTCCCAGGGAATTTGATACTGTTGATGCAAAATATTACCGAAGGCTTTACTCAGAACTATGAAGCGATGACAGCGTTGATAGGTTCTTTGTTCTACTAAGGATTTTTTCAACAAAGCTTTGATGTTACCCACTCCTTCTTCTTGAGATTCTGAAGCCCAAGGACCATGAAAATTAAAGGTTATTGGCACATCTGCGGGTAATAAGTCCAATATTGGCAGGCTATATAAGGCGAAGTGCAAGTTTATTGCATCTGGCTTGGTTTTTCTGGTTTTTTGAAAGTTATTCCTCACCGACCACAATCTTTGTAATATGCTTGTGTCTGGTGCAGCTAAATTTGTCATTTTGATGGGTAGGTTAGTTTCTTCTTCAGGTAAACCTACTCCGCATAATTCTACTTGGTCTTTATTCTTCGCTAATCTCAGTGTAAGTTCGTACACATACCTTTCCAAACCTCCGGGAGTTTTGGGAAACCAGCCTAAACCCAAGCAAAGTATTGATGCTGGCTTTACTGATGTATGGTTCTTTTCATTACATATCACTTTTTCTGCTTCCATATAAAACTCCGATAATATTTATCATAACTGCAAGATATTACTTAGATTTGATGAATTAAATTCAATACTTTATACTCTCTTGCGGTCAAATTGTTCATAAAAAACCAATTTAATACTAGACTTTATGTATGTATACATATATACCTTTGTTTGGCATAAATACAATCAATATTATCTATTTTTTGTATTTCATAAATAAACATAATCCTTTTTTATTTAAAAATATTGTATTAGTTTAATGAATTTTATGTAAAACAAATCCTTAGTTTGCTATTCGTGATTATTCTTAGTGATGAAAGCTGAATTACAAAACTTTGGCTGGACATGAAGCCGAGGGAATTTACAACGGATTTACAAAATTAAAATTGGAATTTGTTGATTTTTATCTGGTTACTCCATAGTTATTTAGATTTCGCTAAAATAAGATGTAAATCAAATTAATCTGTTGAAAAATTTTACAAAATACAAGGAAAAGTGTGTTGATTAGGGGGTCTCACCCATCGATAATTAGATTTTTAATGATTACTTATAACTATATATTGTAAAAAATAAATTAGTAAATTGTTCATCATTTTTATTGATGGTAATCATAGATGAATTGGAGTATATCGGTACAAGTAGAGATTAAATAATCAAGAGAAGAAATAATAAGAATTAAATTAAATTAAATTAAATTATGCGAAATAATTTTATAGCAAGATTGGGCAGATTATATTTATATATTAAAAACTTAATTGTCAGTAATATTAGATATGGTAAAACGGAGAAATTTCTTTTATTTTTAAGTGTTGCATTAGCGATTTCGATGGTAGTTACAATTCATTTGGATGGAAAAGTAACTCCTGCGGCTTCTTCATCTCGCTATAAAACTTCCTGGATTGGGAATAGTTTTGGAGGTGGTGATAAGTGGGTACAAATTCAAGTTAGTGGAATGTATGTTGCACCAGATGGAATTATTTATACGAATAGTTTGTGGGATGAAGCAGGTAGGGAAGTCGGGATTTATCGCAATGGGGATGTAGTTGGAAAAGCTGAGGATTTACATGGATGGGGAAGAAACGGTGGAGTTGCGATTACGGCAGATAAAAAATATATTTATGTCGCGATGAAGCAATCGGGAATTGATCAGAAAAAAGATGGATTTCCGCCAAAAGGAACGAATTGGTACTGTGTCAGACGTTATGATTTGACTGGTAAAACTGCACCCTTTGTTAATGGTAAGGGGTGGGATAAAAGTATGTTAATTGTTAGTAATGATTCGGAAGTAACAGGACTTGCAACTGTAGGTAGTGAGCTATTTGTCAGCGATAGTGCGACGAATAAGGTGCGTGTTTATAACACCGATAATATGCAGGAGTTACGTAGTTTTGATCTAGAAAAACCGGGAAATATTGCTGTTGATAAACAAGGTAGTTTATGGATAATTGGAGGTAACAAGATTGTCCATTATTCAAAGCAAGGTAAGCCATTACCAGAAGTAATTTCAAGGTTAGATAAACCCAGTGCAGTTGCTATCGATAATCGCGGTAGACTATTGATTGCGGATAATGGTATTAAGCAGCAAGTTTTAATTTATGATATTACTAATCAACCAAAACTAATTAATACTTTTGGTGTTAAAGGTGGAATTTATGCGGGAATTCCTGGAGAAGTTAAAGATTTAAAATTTTACGGTATTTCAGGAGTTGGTAGCGACAGTTGGGGTAACATTTATATTAGTAATGATGGATTTGAACGTTCTGGAGTAGATTTACGTAAGTTTTCTGCATCAGGTAAATTAGAATGGAAGTTATTAGGATTGCAATTTCTTGATAACGCTGATGTAGACCCAGTAACAAATGGTTTGGATGTATATACTAAGAACGAACGTTTTGTAATGGATTACAGTAAATCAGCGGGGAAAGAAGCAACTTATAAAGGTTACACTTTAAACGCTTTTAAATATCCTCAAGACTCCCGTTTGCATACCGCACCCGATGCACCATTTGTTCGTCATATCCAGGGTAAAACTTTTTTGTACCTGACAGATATGTACAATGGAATGCTGCAAATTTACCGTTTCAATCGACAAACCGACGGTGAAATTGCCATACCTTCAGGAATGTTTGTCGGTACTCATCCAAATGGTAAACCAGCTTTAGGAAATAATTTTCCTCCTTTTCAACCTTTGGAAGGAGAATGGATTTGGCGTGATAAAAACGGTAACGGTGCATTTGACCGTGATGAATATGATAAAAGTAAAGATTATCCTTATATTGGTGGATGGTGGGTAGATAGTAAAGGCGACGTTTGGAAAAGTTTACGTACTCAAGATGGTGTAGGGATTCGTCATTTTCCTTTACAAGGATTAGATAAAAATGGAAATCCCATCTACAGTTACAGCAAGATGGAAAAAATTGATCATCCAAAAATATTCGGTGATTTACGTAGGATAGAATATTTTCCCGAAACTGACACGATGTATTTATCGGGTTACACTCCAGATAATCCTGCAATTAACGGTGATTATGCCAAGTTAATCGGCTCGGAAATCGCTCGTTACGACAATTGGAGTCAAGGAAATCGTATCCCAAAATGGCGCATAGTGCTTCCTGTAGATAAAAGCGCACCTCCAGAAGTCTTGAATCCGGCAGCAATGAGTATTGCAGGAGATTATGTATTTGCTGTGACTGTGAAGAAAGCTGAAGTATACGTTTATGATGCGAAGACGGGAAGACAGGTGAGGGTTTTGAAACCAGGAGCAGAAGTATTTGGAGAAACTGGTTGGGTTGATATTCCTTATGGGGTACGTGCTTTTCAACGTAAAAATGGTGAGTATTTAGTGTTTGTGGAGGAAGATGCGAAAGCGAAGGTGATAATGTATAGGTTTAATGGTTAAAAAATTGATCGTGGATTAAAATGGATTTCACGGATTTAATTTTCCATTACCAATTCCCAATTAGCAATTACCAATTAGCAATTAAGTTGTCACGCATTTAATTTGTATTTTTCTAACGGGCAGGATGCCCGCACTACAAGACTTTAATAAAATTTGAATATACTTTCTTAAAGGCTTTTTAGCTTACCAATTACCCATTACCCATTACCAATTACCAATTCCCAATTCCCAATTACTAATTACTAATTACCAATTACCAATTAGCAATTAGCAATTACCTAAAAAACTCAAATCTTCAACTAAACTCGCTAACAAACCAACTTTATCTACTTGTAAAGCAACCCAAGCATTTGCGTGAGTTTTAGCATTGAGTCTTTGATCAAAAAGAGTTGCTCCTTGAGTATAATCACCTTGAGTTTCAATTTCTACTAGAGCGCGACGAAAGAGTAAAGTTTCCGGATAAAATAAATAAGCAACCGCAGCACCATCATGAACAAGAAAACCTTTTATGCCTTTAGTTTGACGATATCTTAGAGAAGCTGTTGTCATAAAGTTACATAATCGAGATAAAAACTTCGTCAAATAACTTTGAGAATTACGAATTATATCCTCAGCCATTTCTGGAGTAAAAATTAATTCGTGAGTGATATCTAAAGGTAAAACTACAATATCATTACGACTAGCAAATACTTTTGCTGCGGCTTGTGAATTATATATAATATTAAATTCAGCGTAAGGAGTAACATTACCCGGAACTTTAAAAGCACCCCCCATAATCACAATTTCCTTGGCTTTTTTTAAAATACCGGGACTTTTGCTTTCAGCACTAGCTAAATTAGTTAAAGGTGCAACTGCAAGGATAGTAATTTCTCCAGGATAAGCATGAAGTTTATCGACAATTAAATCATCGGAATAAATTGCACTATCAAAATGATGTTTAGCTGCGGGTAAATCATCGGAAATATTACCCATACCATCCATACCGTGAATATAAGCAGCATCGGCAATTTTGGAGTCTTTTAGCGTTACTCCTCGACCTAATTCTACTTGTTCAAATCCTCCTAAACTCAAAACTTTACTAGCATTAATAAAAGTTTGTTTAGCATCGACATTACCTTCAGCAGTAGTAACGGCAATTAATTCTGCCTTGCCTTGTTTTACCAAACTTTGTAGCCACAATAAAGCAAATATATCATCACCACCGGGGTCTGTATCTAGGATTATTTTGTTCATGGGGTACTATTTACGCTTCAGCGCTAAATTATATCAAATCCTTTGTGATTAAAATAACTTATCTTTTAACGCCGAGAAACGCAAAGGAAAGCGCGGAGTTATGCAGAGTTTTTAGAATAGAGACATTGCGTTATCACATCTAAGTATTACTAACCATTACAATTTACAATGAAACTGAGAAATTCATCTTTGAGTAGCGTGTAAATAAATAGGGTAAATTATTCTTATGTGTGTTCTCAAATAATTGAATATTATGGCTATTAATTCTACTTGTCAATCAGAAGAATTTATTGAAGCAATAAATTATTGGGATTTGGATAAATTATATATAGATTTATCATCTGCCAAAGGTAAGAGATTAACTCCCACAGAAAAGAAACTTTTACGAGGAATATTATGTGGTTATAGCCCTGGAGAAATAGCACAGAAGCTTTATCAAGCTAAAAATTCTAATTCAGTAAGAGTAAGTTTATCTAATGGTTTATATAGATATTTGGAAGAGTTATTGATTAATCTGAATGAGGAGGAATTTAAAATTAAAAGTTGGAATAAAATTCCCATTTATTTAGAGAAGGCTGGTTACAAAAGAATATCTTACAAAGTCTGTTTAGTTTATAGTGTTACAGTAACAGCATCTGCTCGATTTAATTTCATGCTCATGGAAAAACTTTAGTCAGTATAGACAGAAAGTTTTCCATAAAAAAACGGGTTGTTAAACCCGCGCCACAAGATTTATTTCTCGTATTTTTTATCTGCATATTTTCTGTGTATGTTTGTAGTTGGGCTTTAAAGCTTTATTTGAGCGATAAAAGCTGCTACACAGCCGCTTCGCTAACTCAACTACGAACTAACTCATCAAAATTAATGTGATGGAGTAGCAATAAGGTTTTTAAAAACCATTTCACTCTTCAATCAAGTCGAAAGAAAACTCATAACACTACCAGAATCAAGAAACTGTTCCTGATAAGTATTCAGCGCTGAATCATCAAAATCTTCCGTTAATGGTTGGAAGATTTCACCCATTTTATTCATTACTGAATCAACAAGCATATCGGCACTTTTCTTCACACCAATTCCCATGGCTATAGTTTCTAATTCACCCAAGAAACCGTCACCAATTTCGGCTGATTTATCAATTACAACCGACCAATTACCATTACCAATTACAATACTGTTATCGGTATAAACTCGATTTCCGTTTCCGATTATTGTATTATTATCACCGAAATTCCAATTACCATTACCAATGGTTGTATTATTCTCTCCAAACTGCCAATTACCATTACCAAGGGTTGTATTGTCATTACTAGAATCCCAATACCAGTTACCATTACCAACGGTTTTATTATCAGTAGTAAAATCTAAATGCCAGTTACCATTACCAACGGTTATATTATTAGTTGTACCATCCCAATTCCAATTTCCATTACCAATAGTTGCATTATCACTACCATAATTCCAATTAGCATTACCGATAACTGCATTATCACTACCAAAGTCTTGATTTCCGTTACCAATTGGAATCTCACCTTCAGGAGTGCTAAATACATTTTCGGAACCGTTAAATGGTAATAAACCATCCAAGGCAACATTGATAATATCAAAAGGAATTTCTTCCGCTAAAGTACCTTCACCAAAAGGATTAAATTCACCGCTAGCAAAGGGATTATCATCACCGACTAATTCCTGAAAAGAATTTGCAGAATTATTGAAGCTAAACATATCATTACGAAACAGCGTCAATAAGTCATTGGGTGTTTGTAATGGTGTATTATTACCATTACCAAAAGTACCTGGATAATTAAGATTTGCGTTAAATCTTAATAGACTATCTCTAACAGTTCTTAAAGTTTTAGCTGTTGATTGGTTGGGTATAGTGCTGTAACTAGATTCATTTTCACCAGCATTTAAGAATGGTAAATCTTCACCAGCAATTATTCCTACTATATTAAAAGATGCTGAAGCCTCTCCATTATCGTTTTCTGCAAAGGGATTTCCACTTTCTCCACCAGCAAAGGGATTTCCAGCTTCTCCACCACCAGCAAAGGGATTTCCACCTTCTCCACCACCAGCAAAGGGATTTCCACCTTCTCCACCAGCAAAGGGGTTTCCACCTTCTCCACTAGCAAAAGGATTTCCACCTTCATCATTTACGAAAGGATTGATATCTTCGCTACTTACTTCTTGATTTTCTGAGCTTTTACCTTCGTTATCTTCAATAGAATTGGAGTTTTGATAATTTGTAAATGAATTATTACTGTTATCTGTAGATAATTTTTCTTTTTCTAAAACAGTATCTTCATCTTGAACAGATTTAATATTATCTACAACTTCTTGTGAAGGTAATGGGAAATTTTCTCCCATGGTTGATTGTAATCCTTGATAAGCTGGTGGTGGTGTAAATTCTCCCTCACCAAATGGATTTTTACCATCAGCAAACGGATTTTCTTCTGTAAACGGATTACCTGCTGACTCTTGTTTTTTCTCATCCAACGGTAATCTATTACGCAATTTTGTAAAAAGAGAATTAATCCTTTCGTCAATATCAGTTCTTACTTCCGAAATTAACGACTGTCGCATGGTTTCATCATCGACTATCCATTGTCCATTACCAATAATGATGTTACCAATGTCAAGAGTAGATTTGACTTTACCTTTTGATGATTTGCTACTAGTAGAGAAAGAATTACTAGTACTCATTAATGTGTCTGTAAAGTCAATTTCTTTCTTATTAATTTGATTAATAGAGTTTATATCGAAAGATTCCATTGATAATATTCTCCTGGAAATTAAAATTGAGGTTGATAAAAAATAAAGGAAATATTTTTCTTTTAAAGGGTTACGTTTACATATTTAGAAAATTAAAAAATATGTAGAGACGTACAATTACTACGTCCCCACAATACGGCTATGAACCAACAGTTTTCACAATCATAAATTGATTAATTGTGAATGATTAACTGGCGAAATAATTACTTTCAGTCGTCATCAAAAACTATTAAATGCCACCGAAGCCGCCACCAAATGACATTCCACCGGAGAATGGATTAGAACCGCCGCCCATGCCGCCTTCACCACCGGAGAATGGATTGGAACCGCCGCCGAAGCCACCCTCACCACCGGAGAATGGATTGGAACCGCCGCCGAAGCCACCCTCACCACCAGCAAATGGATTAGAACCAGCACCAAATGAGATTCCACCCTCACCACCGGAGAATGGATTAGAACCGCCGCCCATGCCGCCTTCACCACCGGAGAATGGATTGGAACCGCCGCCGAAGCCACCCTCACCACCGGAGAATGGATTAGAACCAGCACCAAATGAGATTCCGCCTTCACCACCAGCGGATGGATTGGAACCGCCGCCGAAACCGCCCATTCCGCCACCTGCGGATGGATTACCTTCGCCGCCGCCGAAACCACTGCCCATTCCGCCGCCGAAACTACTTTCTGTAGGGTTTACACCACCTGCAAATATGTTCCAGAAGTTATCTCCAGCGAAAGGATTACCACCATAAGGTAATTCACTCATCTCTACATCAGCAGGAGGGCCACCTTCTCCACCACCAAAGGGGTTTTCACCACCCATTGAACCGCCAAGATTGCCGAATATATCCTCAATTGTCAGATTTTCTCCATCTGCGCCTTGAATCTCAAGTAGACGAGAAAACGGACCGATATTCGGTTGACTGTTTGTTTGTTCTTCCATTGTGAATGATTCTCCTATGTTGAGACTTTTTTTACTAAATTAAGAAACTAAATATGAGAGTGTTTCCTAATTTTTTTAATAAAGATTATTGATTGATAATTAACCAACAATAATGTCGTAATTAAAGTTAGTTGCATTGATGAATATCTAAGTTATTCTTTTCTAATCAATCTGCCAAATCAGAAAAAAAATAGCGTAAATATACTCTTAGATTTCAGTTATAGACTTAGATGCAGAACGTACATATATAAGATAATTGATTTCTATATTGAATACTATGAATAATATTTTGATGATTCTTTCGTTTCTTTAGATATTTTTTTGTATAAGAATTTATATTAAATAAAATTTTATGTATGTATAAATATATTAGTAATAAAAAGTACAAAATGTTTGATTTGATAAAATTAATATTCCGCTTTTCGGTTGAATGCAATACAAATTAAAGTTATGGAAATTCGGACGGGCAAGGATGCCCATCCCACAATTTGAATGTATTTGACTCAAATGAAATTTGCTATATATATTAAATTAGTTGATTAATTAGTTAAATATAGGTAAAAAAAAATAGGCACGTATTTAAAATAAGCCCAAAAAAGCTTTATTACGTGTCTATTATTAATCAATTTATAAATTATCATGTGAATTTTATGGTGAATCCTCGATTACTCTTCCCAGGAAAAGAAGCTGTAAAACCATTAACTATCAACTTTCAATTAATTCATCGCAAAAACTCAGCAAGCTGTTCTAATTTATGCCAAGCTGCACCACTCTTCAAAACGTCTTTAGCAATCACAACACCTTTAGTACAACGTTCTAAAATATCTTCACCATCAATAGCTTCTCCAACTTCCAAAGCTAAAGCTGTATTTAAAGCAACTACATCAAGTTGTGCTTGAGTGCCTTTTCCTTGTAAAACAGCTTGTAAAATTTCGGCATTTTCTTGAACTTCTCCACCTTTTAAAGCACTAATTGGTGCAGAACTTAAACCTAATTTCTCTGCCGTTAATTCCAATATTTTTACTTCTTTGTTCTCAATAATTGCGACATCATTAATATCACCTAAACCACCTTCATCTAATCTTTCTCGTCCATGAATCACAATTCCTCGACGAATTCCTAATTGAGATAAAGCTTGAGCAATTGTGTGTACTAAAAACGGATCGGATACACCAATAACTTGCCCTGTAGGACGCATGGGATTTACCAACGGACCAAGTAAGTTAAAAATAGTACGTACTTTCAAAGTTTTCCGCAAAGGTGCCACGGGCTTCAAAGCCGGATGCCAACCGGGTGCAAACAAAAATGTTACGCCGATTTCATCCACAGCAGACCGTACTTTTTCGGGATCAGCTTGCAGATTTATACCTAATGCTTCCAGTACGTCAGCGGAACCAGTTTTACTCGAAGCCGAACGATTACCGTGTTTTGCCACCTTTACCCCCGCAGCAGCAGCGACAAAAGCTACAGCAGTGGAAATATTAAAAGTAGAAGCACCATCTCCCCCAGTTCCGCAAGTATCGATTAATGGAAACTCATATTGTTGATTTTCGATTCCTCCTAAAGACAGAGATTGTAAAACTTGAGCCATACCTACTAATTCTTCAGGAGAGACTCCTTTGGCTTGAATTGCGGTCAAAATTGCCCCCGAAAGTACGGGAGGAATTTCATCTCTGAGCCATCCTTCAATTAATTGAGTTGCTTGATTGACGCTGAGAGACTCTTTATTTAGTAGCTGTTGCAATAAAGTAGACCACCGAGAAGTATCCGAAGTTTGAGACATTCGATTTTAGATTTTAGATTTTAGATTTTGGATTCACTAAGAAAGAATATAAAGCATTAGTGAAAAAGGTTATTCTAATATTTCACCACATTAATTCTGACAGAGTGCTGCTGTAGAGACGTAGCACTGCTACGTCTCACTATGGTTTCCGTGAAAACGAACCATTCAAAAAGAATCAATATAGTTCGTTTTTCCGCTTATATTTGGGAGACGTTATGTATAACGTCTCTACAAACTATCAGAATAAATGAAATCAACCACTAGGGTAAGAAATAATCACTAAAGATTAATTACTTTAGCTACAGTTTGTACGTCTTTATCACCTCTACCGGAACAGTTAATAACTAACTTGGGACTACCATCTAATTGAGGACAAAGTGTTTCTAGATAAGCAAAAGCGTGAGCGGTTTCTAATGCGGGAATAATTCCCTCTAATTCTGATACTTTTCTAAATGCTGCTAATGCTTCCTCATCGGTTACACTGTAGTATTCAGCGCGATTCATATCTTTGAGAAAACTGTGTTCTGGACCAACTCCGGGATAGTCCAAACCAGCGCTGATTGAATGTGCTTCGATGATTTGTCCGTCTTCATCTTGCAACAAATAACTCATTGCACCGTGCAATACTCCAACTCTACCTTTAGTCAAAGTTGCAGCGTGTTTTTCGGTAGTTACACCTTCTCCAGCGGCTTCAACTCCAATCAATCGGACAGATTCTTCGTTAACAAATTCGTGAAACAGTCCCATTGCATTGGAACCACCACCGACGCAAGCTAGAAGAATATCCGGTAATCCTCCCCATTTTTCCTGGCATTGATTGCGAGTTTCCGTACCGATGATGGCATGATAATCCCGTACTAACATGGGGTAGGGATGGGGACCTGCAACGGAACCTAAAATGTAGTGTGTGGTTTCCACATTAGTTACCCAATCGCGAATTGCTTCAGAAGTTGCATCTTTAAGAGTTCCGGTTCCTGCTGACACCGGACTAACTTCTGCTCCCATCAACCGCATCCGAAATACGTTGAGGGCTTGTCTTTCCATGTCATGAATACCCATGAAAATCACGCACTTCAAACCGAAGCGAGCGCAAGCGGTAGCAGTGGCAACTCCGTGCTGTCCGGCTCCAGTTTCGGCGATAATCCTTTGTTTACCCATGCGTTTGGCTAATAATACCTGAGCTAAAGCATTATTAATTTTGTGAGCGCCCGTGTGATTTAAGTCTTCGCGCTTTAAGTAAATTTGCGCTCCAGAACCATCGGGTTTCGCGTAATGTTGCGTTAAACGTTCCGCAAAATATAAAGGGCTAGGTCTCCCTACATAATCCCGTAACAAGCCATTTAATTCAGCTTTAAAATCAGAGTCATGACGATACTTTTCGTAAGCAATTTCCAACTCACTTAATGCGGGCATTAAAGTTTCGGGAACGTACTTTCCACCGAATTGTCCAAATCTGCCCAAATTATCGGGACGAGCAGTTGATGAGATTTTTGTGCTGATATCTGGAGTGCTGACCATTTTGATTTATATTCCTTGTGGTAATTGGTATTTTTTTAACTCTTAACTCCTAACTCCTAACTCCTAACCTTTAACCTTATTTCCCTGCAACTGTTAATTGTTCTGTAGAGATTGCGGTTTTTAATTCCTTGCAAAGTTCTTCGACTGCTTGCAATCCTTGTTCTGGGGTACCGTTTGCTAATCTTTTGACAAATGCACTACCAACGATTACTGCATCGGCACCCCATTCTTTGGCTTGAGTTGCTTGTTCTGCACCGGATATACCGAAACCAAGTCCAATTGCTTTATCAGTAATACCACGCATTTCTTGCAGTAAGTCTTTGACTCTGCCTTCCAAACTAGTACGTACTCCGGTAACACCAGTTACACTGACGAGGTAGATAAAACCTTGAGAATATTTAGCGATCGCGCTTATCCTATCTTTGGAACTAGTAGGGGCTACGAGCAAAGTTAGTTCAATTTCAAATTCTTGGGCAGAATGTATTAATTTTTCAGCTTCTTCTAACGGTAAATCCGGAACTACCAACCCTTTTACCCCAACTTCAGCAACTTTTTTCAAAAACTCTTTAATCCCTAAATTTAAAATGGGATTGTAATAAGTAAATAAAATAATCGGTGCTTGTAATTGAGGAGTTAATGTCTTTAGCATTTGCAAAACATGGTCTAACTTCGTACCATTTTGTAAGGCACGAGTAGCAGCAGCTTGAATTACTGGACCATCAGCTAAAGGGTCAGAATAAGGAACACCTAACTCAATGAAACTAGCACCATTTTTATCTAATATTTTCAGTGCTTTTGCAGTAGTTTCTAAATCCGGATCTCCCGCAGTAATAAACGGAATTAAAGCGCAAGTATGGGATTTTCTTAATTCTTCAAAGCGTTGAGATATTGTAGTCATGTGATTAATTTTAATTGGTAATGGGTAATTGGTAATTGAGGGATTCTTAACTCCTAACTCTCTTTCCCCAGCAATTTCCTTACTGCTTCTTCTATATCAGGTTGCTTAACTAAAGATTCTCCTACCAAAACGGCACGAGCGCCAGCGTTATTCACGAAGGTTAAATCTTCAGGGGTATATATACCGGATTCACTGACAACAGTAATTCCAAAACTTTGTAATTGGGATTTTCTTTGAGAAATTAGTTGCTCGGTGGTTGCCAAATCTACAGTAAACTTCTTGAGGTTGCGGTTGTTAATTCCTACTAACTTAATGTCAGAAAGTCTTAAAACTCTATCCAACTCCTTATCGGTATGAACTTCCACTAACGCTGTCATTTTCAAGCTGTGAATTACCCGCAAAAAATCTTTTAGCTGTACGTCAGATAGAATTGATGCTATTAATAACACAGCATCAGCACCCGCAGTTCTAGCTAAATATATTTGATATAAATCGATAATAAATTCTTTGCATAATAGCGGTAATTCTACGCTTTTTCTCACCTTACGCAAGTTGTCAAAACTACCTTGAAAAAACTTACTATCGGTGAGAACTGAAAGGCAAGCGGCTCCACCTTTTTCATAGGCTTGAGCTATATTTACCGGGTCAAAATCTTCCCGAATAATTCCTTTACTCGGTGATGCTTTTTTAACTTCAGCAATCAAACTAGGACAGTGAGAATTATTTTGCAAAGCCTGTAAAAAATCTCGTACCTCCGGCGCATTTTTTACTTGTTGTTGCACCTCAGCCAAAGGTAAATCTAACCGCATTTGAGTAACTTCTTGCTTTTTATACAAGACTATTTCCTCAAGAATGTGCCGGGGTTTAGTTAACATATTGATTTTATTCAGAGTTGAGACATTATTCATAATATTACTTTCTAAGAACAGGTGACACCAGTTTTAGTTCGCGATCGCGAATTACTATAAATTACTTACCGACGGTTTTTAAAAATTATGCAATAGTAAACTAGTACCAACTAGTTTCATACTAAGTTATCAACAAAAAACTCCGCGTCCCTTAGCATATACCTTTGCGCTCCTTTGCGTTAAAAAGTATATTTTTTCCTTAAACCTGATTAAAGAGCGCGAGTAAAACACCCGCAATCTCCGTATTTCTCACAGTTCCTAACCTATACTCACAACTTCCGATTCCCCAGAGGTATACTTATAAACAACATTCTTAATCATCGCCAATCCCACCTCACCAGCTAAAGTCATAATCGATTCTGGGTGAAACTGTACCGCTGCAATCGGCAATGTTTTATGTTCGATCGCCATAATTACATCGTCCTCTGACATCGCTGTCACCTTCAATTCTTGAGGAAACTTATCTGGTAATGCAAACAAGGAATGATATCTACCGACTATAAAAGATTCGGGCAAATCTTTGAACATCACCGAATTCGAGTCAGTAACACTAATCCGTGAAGGTTTACCGTGTTGTGGATAATCTAAAACTCCTAATTCTCCACCAAAAGCTTCCACAATACCTTGCAATCCCAAACACACCCCAAATATTGGAATATTGCGCCGCATACAAATAGCAACCATTTGAGGTACTTTAAAATCATGCGGTCTTCCTGGTCCTGGAGACAATACAACTAAATCCGGCTTTTCGGTATCAAATAGCGATTCATCAAAACCATGACGCAGTGTTTTTACGGTCGCTCCAGTTTGACGAATATAGTTTGCTAAGGTGTGAACAAAAGAGTCTTCGCAATCAATTAATAAAACGCGCTTACCCGACTGGACATTCGGGATACTAGCACTCAAAGAAATTGAAGCACCTTCCAAAGCTTTAGATTTTTCCTTAGCACGACGAATAGTTTCAAAGGCTGCTGCGGCTTTCGTTAAAGTTTCTTGCTCTTCGGCTGCGGGAATCGAATCATACAACACCGTTGCACCGACTCGGACTTCTGCAACTGAATCTTTGAGTCGAATTGTCCGCAAAATCAACCCGGTATTCAAATTACCGTTAAAGTTCAAATATCCTACTGCTCCACCATACCAGCGTCTAGCACTGCGTTCGTGCTGTTCGAGAAACTCGATGGCTGACTTCTTCGGTGCGCCTGTAACGGTAACTGCCCAAGTATGAGTCAAAAATGCATCTAAAGCGTCAAAGTCTGGTCTTAACAAGCCTTCTACATGGTCTACAGTATGAATTAGATGGCTGTACATTTCGATTTGACGGCGACCAATTACCCGCACCGAACCCGGTTCGCAAATCCGCGATTTATCATTGCGATCGACATCGGTACACATGGTTAACTCGGATTCGTCTTTGAATGAATTGAGTAGCTGACGAATTTGCGTCGCATCATCTAAAGCATCTCTTCCCCTGGCAATTGTACCGCTAATTGGACAAGTTTCCACCCGTCTCCCGTCAACTCGCACAAAGATTTCTGGGGAAGCACCAATAATATATTCCCCACCCAAATTAAATATAAAGCCGTAGGGGCTGGGATTAATTTGCTGTAAAGTTGTAAATAATTCCGAAGGTGCGGCTTCACTATTTATAGAGAAATTTTGTGAGGGTACGACTTCAAATAAATCCCCACGACGGAAATAATCGAGCGCAACTCCTACCTGTTGAGCATATTCGCCAGTTTCATGGTCTGATTTTTGGGCGGGAGTCAGCCGTTTACCTCTATAATCTATAGATTCCCCAGTACGAGGAAGATTATCGGTGCTACCTTGTGCTGTGGCAAATTCGTAACTCAAACGGTAAGCACGTTGTAAATAATAGTCAACAACTACCAATTCATCGGGTAAGTAAAGTACCAAATCCCTTTGATCATCTGCACGCTGCAAGCGTTGAGAAATTGGTTCAAACTGAAACACTAAGTCGTAACCAAAAGCACCGTAAAGCCCTAAGTGTTCGTCTTCATGGCTGTAAAAAACTTGTAATATATCGCGAATAACCGTAAAAGCCGAAGGTTGTTTACTGCGTTCTTCTTCTGTAAATAATTGTGTTGTGGGCTTGACAGCACCAGTAATTTTTTGTTTATTGTTAAATCTAATTTCTGTTAATTGCGGATGTTGAGATAAACGCTGTAACAACATCGGTAAAAGTACTTCACCGCGTTGATTCAATGCTGTAATTGTAAAACCCTTATCTCGTGTGGCAACTTCCAGAGGTGGATTTACGAATCCGATAGCCCATCTTTTATACCTTCCGGGATATTCGTAACTACTTTTGAGCAAACCTCCCCGCTTGGAATCGAGGTGAAATAAAATATCTTCTAAAGCTGCGTTAATCTCAACTTCCGTTCCAGTGCGAGATATATTAACACCACCAAGAGTTGTGTAAGTAAGTTTATCAAGAATCATAAGCTATTCCTCTGGAATAATTGGGGAGTGTGCGGTAAAAATGAAAATCAACAGTTAAGTAAAATTTCAAGTATTTTCCGCAGTATATATAGAATATAAATGCGTAAAAGATTTAGTGATTAATCACTCGATAATTTTAAACCGTCAATCAATATTTAACTTGGATTACTTTCTATTTAATTACAAATAAATTGCATAAATTTGAAAAGAGTAAATTTGCTAAAATGCTATCAAGTCAAAATACTAATTATTTCCACTTAAGTTATTAATCAAAATTTCATTTAAAATTTAATTTAAAAATATATAAAAAGTGTGAACTAACAAACCCTTGCTACGCTTCAATTAAGAGCATATAACAAATTATAATTAGGGTAAAAAACCGTTAATTATAATAAAGGTTTAATTTTTCTTTACACTCCTTAAGAATACTAGATATTGTATAAAGCATACATGAACTTTTTTTCGATAGGTGTGTCCAATTTTTCGCAGTTATATTATTTTGTTAGTATAATTCCGGATGAACAAATTATCAGCGTTATCGCTACTATCTAAAGTATGAAAAAATGTACGTCTTTAGTTAGAAAATGGGGGACAAGGTGATGGGGGATGGGGAGATAAAGTAGAATTATAACCTCTAACCTTTGACCTTTGACCTCTAACCTTTGACCTTTAACCTCATTTCTAAGTGTTGTAAAATTAATCCACAAACGTCTGTTGGTTTGATAGATTCAGAATTGAGTAAGTCAGTGTTTTTACTAATGAATAAAGGTGCGACATCGGGGGTAGGAGGAATGCATCCATGGGAACCTTTGACTAAGGAAGCATCCACAGGAATTACATCCATTAAATAGCGAAAACCCAGCTTTTTCTTCAGGAGTTTTGATCCGATTTTGAGTTTAGGAAATTTGAGTTTGGGGTCAACAAATAATTCTACAGGATCATAACCTGGTTTACGATGAATATCTACGGTTCTAGCAAAGTCGGGAGCGTTTTTATCGTCAAGCCAATAATAATAAGTAAACCATGCATCGGGTTTGGCAACTACAACTAATTCACCGCTGCGAGAATGATTCAAATGATAATTTGCTTTGCTATTTTCGTCTAAAATATAGTCAATTCCTTCAACTTCTTCCAATAAACTTCTAACTTGAGGAATATATTCTGTATCATTGACATAAACATGAGCAATTTGATGATCTGCGACAGCGAAAGCTTTACTAGCACCAGCATCGAGAAGTTCTCTTCCTTCTTCTTCGCGAATAGTTAATAAGCCATTTGAACGCAATATTCTATTAATATGAATCGGTTGAGAAACGGATGTAATCCCATATTCTGATAATACGATAACAGAAGCACCACGCTGTTCGTAAAAATTAATTAACTCGCCGCAAACTGCATCTATTTCTTGCAACTCTTTGGCTATTTTATCTTGGTCTGGACCAAACTTTTGTAAACAGTAATCTAGATGTGGTAGATAAATTAAAGTTAAATTAGGGTTGCAATTTTCTTCTACCCATTTTGATGAATTTGCTATCCATTGTGTAGATTCAATTGATGCAGTTGGTCCCCAAAAATTGAATAGAGGAAATTGCCCAAACTCTGCTTGTAATTGATTGCGAAACTTACTTGGTTGAGTGTAAATATCGGGAATTTTCCTACCATCAGCAGGATACATCGGTCGGGGAGTTACTGCATAATCAACTGAGGAGTACATATTGTACCACCAGAACATATTAGCGCAGGTAAAAGATGAATCAAATTCCCGTGCGATGTCCCATATTTTAGGTGATTGAACTAACTTATTTGATTGTTTCCAAAACTTAGTTTCACACTCATCTCGAAAATACCAACCGTTACCGACAATACCATGTTTGTCAGGCATTTTACCTGTTAAATAAGTAGCTTGTACCGAACAAGTAACCGCAGGTAATAAAGGTTCTACCGTTGCAATTTTTCCAAGTTCAGCCCATTGCGAAAGCATTGGTGTATGCTTTCCGATAAGACTTGGTGTTAATCCAACTACGTTAATTACTACTGTTTTATTCATTTATATGTTGATGGTTGATGGTTGATAGTTGACAGTTGACAGTTGACAATTGACAGTTGATAGTTGACAGTTGATAATTGTTACTGAAGATATAATATTTGGAATACGGGTTAGCAATTTAATTTTTACCACCATCCACTAACAATTAACAACTAACCATCATCCACTAACAACTAACAACTAACAACTAACAACTATCTATTATCTACTAATAACTAACTGTTGAGTATTTGCTGTTTGCAATTTCCATAAAACCCATTCATACTCGCGCTCAATTGATGCTGCAATATCCATTTTCATGTTATGAGGTAATACTTCCCAGGTGTAAGTTTCAATTTCTAAATGATTACAAATATCGTTCTTTTGTAAGTATTTAAATACTGTAACAATATCGTCTTGAGTTGACTGTAATACCTGATAATCGTTGATAAATAGCGGTACATGAAAATGAGTCCGCCATTCGCAAGCTGTGGTTTCTTCAATAAAAGGTAAGGCTGTTGCTAAATCTCGATAACGTTGCAGTTTTCCGTCTGGATGACGAGCGATTACTTGATGTAAATATGTAGATTCGGCAAAAGGTTCTAATCTTTCTTTAACTAAAATTCGTTGGCTTTTATCTTGCGGTAATTCGGCTTTTAATGCTGCACTAATTTGAATTTTTCCAATTTGAATTCCTGCTGCTTGAAATTGTTCAAAAACAGTAACAGGATTTTCATACTCGACAGCAAAATGACAAGTGTCGTAACATATTCGCACGTGTTCAAGTAACAACACTTCGGCTGCTGCTTGGGGAATTCCTAAATTTTTAGCTAAATATGTTCCACCAATAGGTAATAGGTATTTTGAAAAATATTTTATTACTTCTTCGGCATTCTCAATCAATCCATCCGGTTCTGGTTCTAAGTTTAAATGTAGTACTTTTTCGGTTGCTGCGCGGATACGTACCATTTGCGCTACTACCTGGGCGATATAAATAGTAGCGCTACCAATTACTTTTGCTTGAAAAAGTTGATTTCCCTCAAACCAAGGTTTGTAAGATAATGGTACTGTGGAAATGCTACCTTCTATTTCGTTGGGTAAGAGTTCAGCAAGTATTTGAGTTAATCGCAAGGTGTAGTCTAAACGCTCATGTTTAGACCAATCTGGTGCATAAACTTTGTCCTTCACCACTTGTAAATGAAATCCACCATAAGGAAATCCATTCAGTGTAAAAACGTATAAATCATGTTCTTCTAACCACGATTTAAACTGTTCTAAATTGTTTCCTTGCAATAATTGTCTAGATGCAATATCGGCTATTCGCAATCCAATACCAAAAGCTTGATTTGGTGATATTTTGGCTTTCAGAGATGGAATGTATTGCTGTAAATTAGCAAAAACCTGACTCCAATCTTCACCGGGGTGAATGTTGGTACAGTAGGTAAGATGTAAGTTTTTCGCAGAAATTTTCATGTTTATAGCTGTTTGTCAATTGCTAAATGCAAATCCCTTGAGCGTGCTACGACTCGGCACGGGTAATAAAAGTTTTGCGATTAGCTATATTTTCGCATTAGATAATAATACAATTGCTTGTTGATATAAAGAAGTTTCTACTACATGAACCTCAATTTCTTTTCCAATTCTTTGCAAAAGGGTTAAAGTCAATTCTCCACCCAAATGTTCGCGAAATTCGTTTAAGCCTCCAAATAAGCATCTTGGATGTTCTATTTGAGATTCTTCAGTTAATTCGGGAACGTATAAATTAAAGCCTAATGTCTTGAAAGTACTCAGTATTTTTTGCCAGTCTGAATGGGGCAACATTCCTTGTAAATAAGAATAAGTGCTATCCAAAGCAATCCCAATTGCTACCGCTTCCCCGTGACGCAAACGATAATCAGTTAATTGTTCGAGTTTATGAGCCGCCCAATGTCCAAAATCCAGGGGACGAGAGGAACCCATTTCAAAAGCATCACCGCTACTCGCAATATGTTGTAAATGTAACTGAGCGCATCGGTAAATTACCTGCTGCATTGCTTCCATATCCCGACGTGCTAAAAGTGCAGCATTATCGGAAATAAACTCGAAAAATTCCGCATCTCGAATCAATGCTACTTTCACAGCTTCAGCAATACCCGCTCGCCAATCTCGTTCGTCAAGACTATCAAGAAAATCACAATCATTTAAAACAGCGTAAGGTGGTGCAAAGCTTCCTAAAAAGTTCTTTTTACCAAAAGCGTTGATACCGTTTTTTACTCCAACCGCAGAATCATTTTGAGCTAATACAGTCGTAGGAATACGGATAAGGCGAATCCCTCTATGGGCTGTAGCCGCTGCATATCCTACTAAATCTAAAACAGCACCACCACCGATCGCAATAATATAAGAGTGACGACAGATACCAGACTTATCAACTAATTGATGAATATTTTCGAGTAACTGAGGATTATTTTTCGCTGCTTCACCACCGGGAACTACCAATGGTTGAGCAGACAATGTGAGAATGTGAGAATGGCGATCGCAATATTCACGTAATTGTTCGAGCAACCCGTGTCGATATTCGAGTAAACCACCATCGACAACAGCTACAACCTTTTTTGGTTTAGCTTCCCCATCTGAAGCAACAATTTGCGCTAACAGTGGATTATCTAGATCAAAAATACCATTTGTGAAGTGAACCGCATAATTAAAAGTCACTTCAACACGTTGCTGAATTGGTTGTAAGCTAAATTTAGTATTTCTCTTTAGTTCTAATATCATAATTAATAAGAGGTCAAAGGTCAAAGGTTACTGTCAACTGTCAACTAACTGCTTAAACGCTTCAATAAACGCTTCTTTTGATTGAGAACCACTGATACTTATTTGATTTCCTTGGTTGTTACTCCTATCCCGGTCTAAAATTACTAATCTCTCTTTACCTCTTTCCTCTGTGTTCTCTGCGTCTCTGCGGTTTTTGTTTTCTCCCTGGAGGGAGACGCTGCGCGAACGGTAATCTTCTAGCGAGAAGGGAGTAATAATAAAAAACGGGACGCTATTTATACCTAATTTTCGAGCATTATCTGATTCTAAAACAATCGCATTGTAGGCAGTTTTATCGTTTAATTGCTGTGGTAATTCTGAAATATCCATTCCAGATGATTTAGCAATTGTTACTATTACATTAATATTTCCTAGATTTAAACCATCTTCAAAATAAGCTTGGTAAATTGCTTCTACAACTTTATTTTTAAGCTTGGATGGAGCTAATTCAATTAGTCGGTGAGAAAGAGTAGTATTAACAGCTAATTGCACTTTTTGAAAATCCAATTTTACACCAGCAGCTTCACCCATCAGCCGCGTGTAATCAAACATTTGCTGCAATTGTTGCGGTGACATTCCTTTTCGCTTTTGCATGAAATCGCGGAATTCATATCCTTGATTAGGAACGGAATTATCTAAAAGAAAAGGATGCCAGCGAATATCTAGTTCTTCCTGTTCGGATTGTGAAAGAGCATCAAAAAGATGTTTTTTACCAATTCGACACCAGGGACATACTGTATCATGAAATATATCTATTTGCATAGTTATTATTTGACAAATATACAATTACTTTAAAAAATTTGTAGTACCGCTTTAGAGGGTGTTTTAAAAGTTTAATACTTAACCTGGCGACTAGAAGTCGCACGGCAGTCGCTCATGGGGGAGACCCCCTTTTCTGCGCGCTGCCTTGGCTACATTAACAAAACCCGCCTGCGCGGGTTAAAATTCACTAGTCCACGCAGATGGACTTTGCTTTTATAGTAGCGGTTTAAACCGCCAGATACTGCTTTATAATTAACTTTATGATTAACATTCATCCTAACTTGATATGAGCCTAAATAATTAAGTCGTAATCAAGATGTTTTCACTACCTTTTTTTTTGCTTTTATGAAGATGTTCTGATGAAGTCAGATTTTTATTGATTAGATAATTGTTTACCTGTTCTTCTTCGCTTTTTTCTTCAGAATCTAAAAGTTGGTTAAAAAAGCTTTGAGCAAATTCAAACTCTCTGATTAATCCTTCTCTATCTTTTTGCTGTACAAGTTTAGCCAAACGACTGTAAGTTTCAGCAAGGGAAACTATTGTTTCACATCTTTTTTCAGTAGCCAACATAATATCGGCACTCAAATGCGAACTCTGGGCAAACAAACGCTTGAGAATATCAATTTCTTGACGATAGGTAGGACTCGACATTAATAAACTACGCTGAATATCGATATTTTCTTCAGCTAAGAATACGCCCAAACTAAATCGAGCAAAATGGCGCATTGCCTGAATAATTACCATCATCTTATCGTGTTCTTCAGGTGTAGATTCTACTAATTTACTACCTTTGGCTGCAAAGAAATCTAACAACCATTGAAACTTATCATCATCTCGTCCCGAACATACCACCACAATCTGTTCTGCAAAAGATTTAACTTTTGGTCCAAACATCGGATGTAAACCGATTACAGCACCTTTATGATATTCCAACATTGCTTTTAAGGGTTCAGTTTTGATGCTAGTAATATCTGCTATTGCTGTAGTCGGTTTAAGATATTGAGCAGCACGCTGAATTACCTCTACTGTTTGTTCTATGGGAACCGAAATTAATACTAAATCGGCATCGCAGAGTAATTCATCCGCACGTAACCAATCTTCATTTCCAAAAGCACAAACTTGATGACCAAATGATGAAAGTTCCTTAGCAAAAAACTGCCCCATTTGCCCCCATCCACCGATGATGGTAATTCGTCGAGATTCACTCTGATTATGTTTGTTAGAAGTCATAAAATATAATTGTTAATTTCTAATTAATTTCTGATTAATGTAGCGATATTAAGACAATAATAAATGTCAGATTGCCTTTTAATATACGTGAATTCGATGATTGTTTTAAGGTGAAACTATTATTCGGTCTATGGTACGTGATGCAACAATTTATTTAATCAAAGCTTTCATCTTTATATATTAATAAATAATTCATATACTTGACTTGATATATTATTACTTTATTGACTTATATTTATTTTTTAGCTTCCAAATAAAATATCTTATACAAATTTAAAAAAATAGAATAATCTCTTACTATCTAAAAACTTGTAGTGGGAGCATCCCTTCACGGAGTTTACCCTTGAACGAAGTGAAGGGTTCGAGGGCAGGCTTGCTCTCTATTAATTTACTACCTAACTCCTAAGCTATCGCGCATTTAATTTATGTTTTTCTAGCGGGCAGGATGCCCGCACTACAAGACTTGAATAAAATTATACAAATAAAACGCTTTTTAGTTTAACTCCCAACTCCTAACTCCTCACTCCTAACTCCTCACTCCTAACTCCTCACTCCTAACTCCTAACTCCTAACTCCTAACTCCTAACTTCTTCTCCATCGCTGGTAACAAACGAGGCACTTTTTGATAAACAGCTTGAGAAAAAACAGCTTCATAAGCCATTAATGCTTGCTCAAAAGAATAGCGTTCAACAGCAAACTTTCTTGCTTTTTCACCCAACTTTTTCGTTAATTCAGGATTGCTATATAAACTCACAATTGCAGCAGCTAAATCTTGAGGTGATTCTGGTTCAACGACTACACCACCACCGCTTTGTCGGACTGCACGGGCTGCTGTACCAGAAGCTGGAACTGAAGCAATAATCGGACTTCCGGAAGCTAATAATAATGGTATTTTGGAAGGCATATTAAAGGAAATTACATTGTGTTTTTGTACAACCAAACCAACATCAGCAGCTGCTAACATTTCCGGCAATTTTTCTCGTGGTTGTAAAGGTAACAATAAAACATTATCAGCACCGCAAGCTAAACAATGTTTTTGCAATCTTTTTAAAGCTTTAGATTCACCCGCAATTACAAAAGCAATTTCCGGAATATGACTTAATGATGCTGCTGTTTCGATTACCGTTTCCAAACCTTGAGTAAGAGCAATATTTCCCGAATAAAGGACGACAAATTTATCTTCAAGTTGATGAATAGCCTTCCATGCTTTAGCTTTTTCTGGCAAAGAACGAATAAAACTTATATCTACCCAATTGGGAATACAAGCAATCTTATTTATCGGTACTTTCTTATTAACTAAATTTTTGACAAACCCATCAGCAATTACGCTAATACTATAAGCTTTTTTATAGGCAAATTTTTCTAAAGCTGCCAAACCGCGAATCATCAATTCATTTTTTAATAAACCAGTTTGTATCGCAGCTTCTGGCAAAATATCTTGTACATTTAACACCACCGGACAATTATAAAACCAACCCAAAAAAGTCGCAGGTAATGAAACCAATAACGGTGGAACAGTTAATAGAATAACATCAGGTCGCCAGCCATTCAAAGCTTGAGGCAAACTTGTAAAGACAAAGCTTAATTCTAATAGCAACCGATCGATTAAATTAGGTTTAGATTTAATTCTCAAATAGCAACGTTGAACAGTTACACCATTTATCTCTTCCGTCACATACCACTTACCCCGATATTGCTCATAAATCTCGCGCTGAGGATAATTCGGCATACCTGTAATTACCCGTACCTGATGACCTTTTTTAACTAACCCCTCCGCAAGCTCAGTCATCAAAGGAGCAATTCCAATCGGTTCGGGATGATAATTATAAGAATAAATTAGAATCTGCATTTATCAAAAATAGGTAATTAGGTAATTGGGAATAAATATTTAAAAACTCTTAACTCTTAACTCCTAACTCCTAACTTTTTTAAGTGACTGCAAATAATCGTGCTAGCGTCATAGATAAAGGTAACAAAATTAACACTATAATTCCATAAGACAAACCAGCAAAACTACAGCTAAGAGTTGCATCTAGTACTATAAGGGATAAAACCCCTGAACGCACTGCTGTACGTATATTCTCGGCACTTGGTTGACGCACAGCTTGCATGAAAGGTAGTAAGACACGCCCGCTCAGTAAAATCACGAATGGTAAGACTGCTATCAAGTAAGATTTATTCAACCAACTTAATCCTAATAGTCCAGTAATTACCGCTCCCATTAATACTAACGCGATAATACCAGTGCTACGCTCACCACCATGCACTTCACCTCGGCTGATAGCTGTAATTGCAGCAATATAAGTAATCGGAATCAAAGCCAAATACCAGCTTTCTCCTAGCATTGACGGTAAAATGCTTACACCCAGCAGTAAATTAGCACCGCGACAAATCCCCATATTTAAAGGACCGAAAAACGGATGATGCTTTCCGTAAGCGTCGTAAAGTAAAGCCGCAGCAGCAATACAAAAGGCGATCGCCATACTCCACACTGAAACTTGAGCCGCTGCAAATACACCGAGACTCAACAGCACGCTTCCTAAAACAGTTGCTCCCCTAAAAGTTGCCCTACCGCTGGGAATTGGTCGTTCCGGTCTTTCCTTGGCATCTAACTCCGCATCAAATACATCATTAAATACAACACCACCACCGTATAAACCAGTAGTTGCTAAAAGTAACCATACTACAGGTACCGGATTAGCCAAAACAGCAAAACCCGCAACTGCAATACCCGCCAGCACATCCGCCCAAGCAGTGATAATATTTGCAGGTCGTGTTAATTGTAAATACGCCCAAAGACGATTGGTGTTTAAAATTGCTACATTCATAATTTTTAACTCTTAACTCCTAACTCCCGTAGAGACGTAGCATTGCTACGTCTCTACAACTCCTAACTTTTATTCAATCAGCGCGTATTCAGATTTAGATTCTTCGACTACTGGTTTTTGTCCGCGCAGTACGGAGTTACCACTAAATAATTCCCGCTGGTCGATTGGTGATGGATTTAACCAATCGGATTCCTGTATCTGACCACTTTGACTGTATGCCGCGAGAGCATTTTCGTAACAAGTGGCTCTGACGTGTGCCTCTGGAATCCCTCTTTCTATCATTAATTGAGCGGTTTTTGGTACCGCTAAGGGGTCACTTACTCCCCAGTCGGCGCTGCTATCGACGATAATGCGATCGCAACCGTATTCACGTACAACTTCCACCATGCGAGCGTTACCCATTTTGGTATTGGGATAAATTGTAAACGCCGCCCAAAAGCCTCTATCTAATACGTCTTTGACAGTTTCTTCGTTGTTGTGGTCTACTACTACCTGAGATGGTTTTAAACCATGTTCTAGACATACATCCATACTGCGATTCGTACCCGCTTTTTTATCGCGGTGTGGTGTATGAATCATCACTAACATATCTAATTCTTTCGCTAGCTCTAGCTGCAAGCGAAAATACTTATCTTCCGCAGGTGTCATATCGTCGTAACCGATTTCACCGATGGCAACTACACCTTCTTTACAAGCATACAAAGGCAATAATTCCATTACCTGTTCAGCCAACGGTTCGTTATTAGCTTCCTTGGAGTTCAAACCAATAGTGCAATAATGTTTGATGCCAAACTGCGACGCTCGAAAACGTTCCCAGCCCACCAAACTGCTGAAATAATCTTGAAAAGAACCAACATTAGTCCGGGGTTGTCCCATCCAGAAAGCAGGTTCAATTACCGCAACAATACCTGCATTACGCATTTTTTCGTAATCGTCAGTAGTGCGCGAACTCATGTGAATATGTGGATCTATATACATTTTAGATTTTAGATTTTGGATTTTGGATTAATAAAGTGAGGAATGGGGAGTTAGTAGTTAGTAGTTAGTAGTTAGGAGTTGAGAATTTTTTATTATTTCCTTGTCTCCCCATCCCCTTGTCCCCTTGTCTCCCCATCCCTTTGTCTCTCACTTAACGTTCTTCCAAGTCAATCTTCCTGCTTGAATATCAGCTTCTAACTCTGGATATTGAGCGAGAAGAAATGGGGCTTGGGGTAGGGGACATTCAGCACAAGCTAAAGCTGCAGCAGTTCGTTCTAGCAATTTTTGCTGTCCTTTGCCGTTGGAATAAGGCTGAGCGTGAGATTCTGCTAAAACTCGCTCTAAATCGGCTAACATTTCATCGTTGGCAAATTTTCCGACGCATCGCCACAATTCGGGTGATACATCGCGTCCTGCTGCCCAACGTTCGTGAGCGTAATCAACTAACATTCTTGCTAGTTCTGGGTTTGCTCGTTCATCTAGTCCTTGAATTAAATGCAACGGACTACCGACAAACAAAGCTTTTAAAACCATTTGGTTCCAAGCTAGATTGTCTAAATATTCTGCTGGATAGGGATTTTGCAGAGCAACGGCATTAAAAACCGCCGTCATATTACTGCGGATACCTTCAGCAGCGCGATAGCGAAGCCCTGCTGCAAGCAGATCGCAAAGTCTTTCAGGATGAGCAAGCAAGGGTAATGCTTGATATAGCGCGACTAATTCCCCCACATCCGCAGCTGCAAATACTTGGTCTAATGTTAGCAAATATTGCTCTACATCTTTGAACGGTAAACTTAATACCAGTAAAGTCCGAGCCGCTTGGTCTACAGTCCAATTAGCGGGAAACCAATTATCACAAGCGTTCGATGCAGATTCTAACTCTTCTACCGTTGGCTGAATTTCGTGTTTACCAGTATAGCGAGGCACAGCACTAAAAGCAGTAAAAAATACTCGCGTCGCTGCACCGTTACTAATTTGCTCTCGCTTCTCGTTCAACCAACATAGCGATTCAGCATCAACTTGTCGGGACACCCAGCGGTAAAGTAAATCGGCAGCACTAATATTTTGCGTTTCTATAAAACTTGTTGCCAAAGTCATCTTATATACACTAATTAAATTTTTATTGTTCTTTTCAACCCGTCATGTAGAGACGTAGCACTGCTACGTCTCAAAATCTAGCTGAATAACGCTAAATTCTAAATTAACGTGAGTTCGATATTCACAAATTCGATTGCTGCTTAAATAATCAGCAAGCTGTCAAATCTGGATTTTTCCTGGGGGTTAGAAGTCGGGTTTTTACTAAAATTGTCTGTTACTAAAAACATTTATCCTAAAAACCCGACTTCTGTACCAGTCGTCGAATTCACATTAAATTAAGCAGATTGCTGCTTATTCTTTCTCAATTTACTAGCAGCAGCACCGAGCGCAAAAACACTTAGACCTAACAAAGTTGCAGGCTCTGGTACTTTCTTCGATATATCTTTACCTTGTACATTCAATACTTGTACGCGACCTTGGAAAAAATCACCTACATAAAGTTTGCCGTCGTTTAATGATGTACCCGCAGTCCAGTTAAATCTACCTGGTGTAAGGTCTAAAGGGTCGCCAAAAGGAGGCTCACCAAGCTGAGGAGGAGGAACAGGTTGACCTTCTTCATTAAGAGCAGGTTCGCCGTAAGCGGTTAGGAAATTACCTTCTCTATCAAATACCTGTACGCGACTGTTAATAGAGTCAGCTACATAAATGTTCTCCTTGTCATCAACTTCAACACCAATCGGCTGATTGAACTGCCCATTTCCGGTACCTTGTTCCCCAAAGACTAAGAGAGGCTCTCCTTCAGGGCTGAGTACTTGAACGCGGTTATTAAACTGGTCAGTAACAAAGAAGTTTCCGCTGGTTGGAGATATTCTTACACCCGCAGGTCCTTGGAATTGTCCTGGCTCTGTACCAGCACTACCAATACTACCAAGCAACTCGCCATCTTCAGTAAATTTCAAAATACGGTCGTTGCTGAAATCTCCTACGTATACATTACCAACTTCATCAAATGTTACTCCAGATGGTCCGAAGAAGGCTCTACCTTCGATAAGACCGCCAAATAAACCTTCCCCAAAAGTATTAACGAAGTTACCTTTTGAGTCGTAAACATTGACGCGGTTATTAAAAACATCACCTACATAAAGGTTTCCGTTTTTAGGGCTAAATTCTAAAGCTGAAGGTTCGTCGAATTCTCCAGGTCCAGTTCCACCACTACCAACTGCGCCAATATATTCACCATTAGGATTATATATCTCAACTTTATTTCCAAGGTCTGGGTTGAAAGAGCCATCCGGATTAAGACCGCGACCGTTAGATACATAAACGTTCCCAGTATCGTCCTGTACAGTTATACCTTGAGGAACGAAAAGCTGTCCCGGACCAAACCCCGGTTCGCCAATTTGACTATCGAAGGTTAAATTTACGGCTTTAGCTTCAGCAGTCGCAGCCAAAACCATAAACCCCGCACTCGCCAGCGCTATTGATACATTTTTTACAACATTCATCATTGAAACTCCCGATAAGGCTAGTTATACTCTTGATTAGGTAATGCGTCCGGGTCTAGACCTGGAATTCTTAACAGCAAGTTGCTATGCCATTTTAATGAGACAGCAACTTGCTGTTTTTTTTACAATCATGGTTTTCACCCAGAGGATGCAGTTCATTTCATTTGTTCTGATGGGTGGGTATCTAATCCGCCAGGGACTGTAAGTCCCTGTCTCATGGCACAAGTCCTATGAATAGGACTGAAGTAATACGCATCAAAATTAATGACATGGACTACTAGTACTTCACCACACAAGTTTTGCGGGGTACTCCGTCAGTCGTCTACCCTCCGGGAACGCTTCGCGTACAGACGACTTTTGCTATGAGACGGGGAATTGCATTCCCGGGCGGATTAGGATAAAAACCCCTCAAAATTAATGGGACAGACCACTAGATTGCAGGTGGTGCGTGACGCTACAAAGTTTATTGAAGCGTCACACCCTACATTGACGATTGATAACTATTAAAGAACTTCTACTTTGTCCAAGATTTCTTCTAGCTTGTCTTCTTGACGCTTGCGCTTGCCGTATTTGGAAGCTGCACCAGCTGCTGCAATACCTAATAAACCGAGCATGGAAGCGGGTTCAGGAACTTTAGTTGGGTTGTCACCACCTTTATCTAGACTAATCTTGACTAATTGACCCTGTTCTGCTAAACGAGCGCGGTTTGCGGTATACAAAGCACCATCACGATAAGTTAAACCGGAAGCTGCTTCTAAACCATTACCGTTCCAAATAGTTTCGCGAGTACCATCAGCGGCAACTTTGATAATCGAACTGCTGATATCACCAATGACTTCCCCACCTTGGAGAATATTTTTCCACTCGGAGGTGTTCATGTGTTGCAGTACGTACAAGTTGCCGTCTTCGTCGTATGCTGTACCAGTTAACTGAGTAAAGCCGTCACCACCATTGGTGATTGTTTCTTCGATGTTCAAATCTCCGTCAACTGAATATAAACGCGCTCTACCTTCTGGATAAGGAAAGTAAGAATATTCACTTACTGTAAAATCACCATTGGGAGACTGGGTAATTCCTGTAGGTACCGATTGGAAAGTGATCGGAAAATCTTGGCTCGCTCCTTCTCCTGGAGGGGGACCGCTTGGTGCTCCATCTCCTGCTGGAATTTCACCTGGTGGTTCAAAGCTAGGAAATTCAAGTTCACTTTGATCTACTGGCAAGATTGGGAATGCAGCTACATTTTGAATTCCGCTACCATCAAGTGCTGTTTTCCAGATGACGTTGGCACCACCATCAACGACGTAAGCAAAATCGTCTTTAATGGTCATCGCATAAGGATTAGTAATGATGTCACTACCGTCGGGGTTGAATTCTACTTCATACTGAGCAAAATCAGCAACTTCTTTTCCTAATACACCATTTATTAAGTCAACTTGAAATAGTTTTCCCAGGGTAGGAGTTTGTAAAATTGGTCCGCTAGTGGAAGGGTCGCCAGCATAACCCATCAATAGATAACCGTTCCCTTTGCCATCGAATTTGAAGTCAGCAGGACCGGCTGCTTGTTCACCAAAAGGAGTTAATGCTAAGGATGCAAGGTCTGGAATAACTGTTTGCTTGCTTCCGTCGGTACCGATTTTGAGTAGGGAACCAGTATTACCCGCACACAAAGGAATAAATTGCGAACTTGGTGATGGAACACATCTTCCATCTGTCCCATCTCCACCTCTACCGCTGGTTGTCAGATAAATATTTCCCTCGGAATCAAAGTCAAAGTTCCGGGGGTTATCCAAACCGTCAGCTAGCACGGACAGCGAGGCTGCTTGTGCGGCTGTGGTTCCAAAAATTGAGGCAATACTAACAGTAAATAATGTTAGAGCAATTGACTTGAACTTCATAATTTGTGAAATTGATTAGTAGTTTATGGAATAAATGCGGTTCTCTGAAGAACAGCCCCAATGATTGGGATATGAAAATCAAGCATATTATCAGCTTGAAACTTGTTTTCCGCCTCACGTCTGAACTTGGCTTACCTTACGTGCAAGCCTTAACAAGCTATTTAATGTGACGGGAAATCTTTTGCGGATTCTCAAATCGGATAACCTGTCCACTTCCCGGACGACCACCTCGATTGATGATATAAAAAGCACCATCAGGTCCGATTGTGAGAGCAGAGGGCATCTCTAATCCATTACCCTCAATCAGCGTTGTACGTTCACCGTTCGGAGCAATTTGAATCAATGCTCCATCTGGTTTTCCTTTCCATCCCGATTGATTCATATGTTGTAAAGCATACAAATTACCTTCGGTATCAAAAGCTAAATTTATTAATTGTGTAAACCCATCAGCGAAAACTTCTAATTCGCCCGAAGTATCAATTCGATAAATTTTCGCGCCGCCTTCTGGAAAGGGAAAACCAGTAAATTCGCAAACGTAATAAGCTCCATCCGTACCTTTAACTACATCCGTCGGTACCGATTGAATCGACATCTGAGACGGTAACGCTTTAGCATAAGCGCTAGGAGGTGGTACGTGTCCCCGGTCAAAGTTTTCCGAAGAAGCACCGGGAAATATGGGATTAGTTAATATCTGATTGGGAATCGCAGCCAGTTTTTCTATATCGCTGCTATCAGTATTTATGCTGAGGAGACTGTTTGCGCCCGCATCAACTAATACTAATATATTACTATCTACGTAGAAAGACAAGGGATTACTAACAACTTCACAATCGCTTGACAAAATCTTATTAGTAGCTTCATAATAAGAGATATCAGCTATACTTGACCAAGTGCTTGTACTTAAATCACAAGCAATAACTTTTCCTAAGTCAGTATCGCCGAGGGAGTCGCGCAAAGCAGGATTAGCCGCATACCCCAATAAAACATAAGCTTTGCCACTTGGATCAAATTTAATATCGTGAGGACCAGCAGCCCCTGTACCGTCTGCAAATGCCACGGAAGGTAATCCTGTTAAAACAGGCTTAGCAATGCCATTTTCAATTTTGCAAATGGCACCACTGCGACCGTAATTTAAATTTCCTTGACCGCTAGGAGAAGGAATAGAAGCTCCATCTCCACCAATTCCAGATAAAGCTACGTAGAGACTCCCATCAGGAGCAAATGTTATTCCCTTGGGATTATCAAGATTGGAAGCAAGTATTTTTAAAGATGTATTTGTTAGTTGTTGTACTGTCATTCCATTTTGGATTTTAGATTTTAGATTTTGGATTTACCAAACAAGACTTTTATCAAAAACTAAAAAGCGAATAGAAATAAAATAGGTTTTATTTCCTCATATAATTGGCTAAAGTTATACCTGTGAAAGATAGTAAAAAATAGTAAATAAACACCCTGCTAAATAGCTTTAAAAATTAGAATTCAGTTAAGAGATTTTGGATTTATTTTATTGGATTAATTTTGGAATAAAGGCTTGATATTTCTAGTTTTTAAGTTTTAATAAGGATAAAAAAACTGAAAAAATTTCAATCCAAAATCCAAAATCCAAAATCTAAAATTCTATTGCGGAATATAGCTCATTCCACGATTAAAGCTTTCCATGTTCCCGGCTTTACTTTCCAACATCCGCTTGATATTCATGCTTTCAGCACCCAAATCTTCCATTTGCAACTTACCGTGAGTTTGAGATTTATCTGCTTTCCAGAAACTGATTCTGTGCATAATAAAACCGCGTGCTTCGGGGTCTGCAAAAGCATAAGAAGCTGGTATTAATAGCATGGGAGTCCGCTGATAAAATTCGTGTTCTGGATAGTAGAATTCTTGTTCGAGCAAATAATATTTACTCAAACTATGTAGCTGTACACTCGCTTTTACCTTCTGGTTGTATTCATCGAGAAACTCACCCTCAGACTGAGAAACTTCACCATCAGGTCTGAGCATATGCGCCCAATCATCCATATTCCGCAAATCTTGCAAAAATTCGATACCCATTTCAATGGGAGCATCGACATATATAGTGTCAGTATCTATAAAGTACTTGCCTTTTGCAGCTGAAGTTAAACCAGCTTTTCGCTCTAAATTTGCTTTGAGCGATCGCGATTCGGAAGTATGGACGTTATGAATTCCCTGCATAATCATCCCAGTTTGCCGTTTCGGATCGACAAAACTCAACCAGTGGAAATAGACTCCTTTTTCATCGGTTCCCGGTTCTATATAATCGGTAGGGAACAGCAGTACTGGGTAAACTTGGTAATACTTTTGATATTCCAAACCACAATGCCACTCAATGCCGTAAAATTTGGGATTGTCCAGTTTTTTAACATGATAATAAAGATTTTCGTGATAACCAGATGCTGTTCCCAGCCAGGTATCTTCATCAATCTGTTCAATCATTCTGCTAAATAGTGTCCATTCATCCAGATTCTTCAAACTACAAAGATAGTCAAAAGCTGTTTCTGGTGGAGTTGCAATATAAGCAGATGTCGCAAATGTATTTTTTTCCATAATCACCCTTTTAGAATTAAAAATTACTTAGCTTTTACCATTAACTCAACCAGCAGTTACTAAAACCTTCTTCATATTTTTAGCATTAGCAATTCTTTCTTCTGCTAACTGTTTGGAAGCTGCATCTGTAGTAATTTGCTGCTTTTCGGCTCGGTCAAAAATCTCTAGCAAAGTATTATAAATATTTCTTACTTGCTTAAAGGCTTTCTCTTCGTTATAACCAATCATTTCGTTATAAACGTTGATTAATCCTCCGGCATTAATGACATAATCGGGAGCATACAAAATGCCTTTTTCTACCAACATCATTCCGTCTGCTTTTTCTTCACCAAGTTGATTGTTGGCAGCACCAGCAATTACGCTCGCTTTGATTTGGGGAATTGTTTCGCTATTAAGAATTCCACCCAAAGCGCAAGGAGAAAATACATCTACATCAAGTCCGTAGATTTCTGAAGGTTCAACTACAGTCGCACCAAATAGACGTTGAATTTCCTCGGTTCTCTCTGGGTTAATATCAGTAACAAATAGTTTTGCACCGTTTTCATGCAAATGACGGCAAACATTTGTACCGACATTTCCTAAACCTTGAACTGCTACTTTTAAACCTTGGAAATTAGAAGTTTTCAAGCGAAATTCTACTGCCGCTTTTAAACCTAAAAAGACTCCCCATCCAGTTATAGGAGCAGGTCCCCCGGACTTTTCTTCAACCCCGACAACATAGCTGGTTTCTCTACTAATTTTTCGGACATCTTCCGGGGTCATATTAACATCTTGACCTGTAATAAAACGTCCGTTCAAACCGTTGACAAAACGACCATAAGCATATAAAAGCTCGTCGGTTTTATGTGCAGGATTACCAATAATTACAGCTTTACCTCCACCAACGGGAATATTGGCACAAGCGGCTTTATATGTCATACCCCGACTTAAACGTAAAGCATCTTTTAAAGCAGCTGCTTCATTGACATAAGGCAACATTCGTGTTGCACCCATTGCGGGTCCTAAACTCGTGTCGTGAATCGCAATTATGGCTTTGATGTCTGGGTCTTTACCATTACAAAACAATACTTGTTCGTGACCCATTTCGGTGACATTTTCAAAAAGATTCAATCTTCTGTTCTCCTTATTAGAGGTTAAATCATAACTCCGGTAGAGACGTAGCATTGCTACGTCTCTACTCTGTTAAATATTTGGGAATGATGCTTGTGCTTTGGGTTTCTCAGAAGTCGCTTTGATTCCTTGAGAAGCCAAACCTTTATTACGTCCTTTGGAAGGAGCTGGTCTATCTGGATCGATCAGAACATCGATGACTATCGGACCTGTTGCACTCATTGCTTGTTGTAATGCTGCTGTAATTTCAGATTCTTTGGTAACGCGAATTCCGATCGCTCCCATTCCTCTGGCAATCATTTCAAAATCTGTTTGAGGCATAATTGCATCTGCACCAGTCATACCGAGCATTTTCATGCCTTGATGACACATATTGTAGCGAGAGTCGTTGAGGACAATCCAAACTGCTGGAATCTGATATTTAACTGCCGTGCTGATTTCATTGTTCATCAACATGGCTCCATCTCCCACAATCGCGACGGCTTTACCGTTACGAACTTGGGCTGCACCTACAACACCTGTGACAGCGTGTCCCATCGCACCAACTCCGGTACTAACCCGATAACGATTGGTTTGAGAGAATCGCAATAGATTTGTTGACCAAGTAAAGGAGTTACCGCATTCAGCCATTACAACCGCATCGCTACCGTCTACAATTACCTTTTGAATCGCTTCCATCAAAACTTCTGGTCTAATGGGTGATTCTTGTCCGGGTTCCACTGGGGAACGTTCCGGCTTGGGTAATGATGAAGGTTGAAGGGATTTAACTCGATTCAATGCTTCAACATCGGTTTCTAGCTGATGCAACAATTGCTGTACAAAAGTTTTAATGTCCGACTGAATCCCCAATGTTTCTGCATGAGGATAAGCTACTCCCGGTACGCTGGGATCAATATCAACATGAATAAAACCTTTTTCAGGAACCATTTCTTGATTCCAAAATGATGTCGGTTCGCTCAAACGACTTCCCAACACCAAGGTACGGATGGGAGCTTGTTCCTGCATATAGGTCATTACCGAACCATGACCACCCAAACCTGTTACTCCAACGAATTGGGGATGGTTTTCGGGGAAAATTCCTTTACCCCTAGGTGAACACATTACCGCTGCTCCGGTTTTTTCCGCAAGCTGGCGAATTTCGTCGGCTGCATCACGCGCCCCAAATCCCAACCAAATCGCGAATGTACCTTGTGAAAGTAGATCGGCAACCTTGGCGATCGCGCTTTGATTCGCGGCTACCAAAGAACAGCTAACGCCTTGTGCTGGTAATCTCACATCGCTCATCGCCATGTTCTGCACGGCGGTAGGTATGCTCAAGTGAGCTACATAGCCCCCAGGCTGAGAAAATCCCAAAGCAAGTTTACGAAATATTTGCGGTAATTGAGCAGCAGATTCCACTGTGCTAGCATAATTAAACACTGTACCCGTGGTGAATATACCACTACTGGGCAAGGTGTCGGTACTGGTTTCCTGAATTGCCCACCGTCCCCGTTGTGCTGCTGAGGTGCAAGCTGACAGCAAAATCACTTTTGCACCTTCGCCACGTGCAGCGAATAACCCGGTTAAGGCATTGGTTATACCAGGTCCTGCTGTGGTAAATACCACAGTAGGACTACTGCTGGCAAAATAAGCTTCTGTTGCGGCAAATGCTGCTCCAGCCTCGTGGCGAAAGTTCAACACTTCTACACTACTGTTGGATAAAGCGCCCCACAGTGATGCCATAGCACCTCCGGCAACGCCGTAGGCAGATTTTATCCCTAACTTTTCAAACATTTCCGCTACTGCCTCAGCAACCGTCATATTATCGTTGCTTTCGTCAATGCGTTTACTTGCAGATGCCTCTAGATAACTTTGATTAAGAACTTCCTTCGGCTGTAAATTCACAGGAGAAGATGTTCTAGTAAAATTTTTAACCATTATTTAAATATACGCTCCCTCAATGAGGTTCCGGTGTAACTAACTATTTACGACTTACGACTTCTCGGATGCTCTTCCAATTACAGTCAAAACTTTTTATGGTTGTACTTCTGAACTACTTCCTTATAACTTCACACCCAGCTATACAAACACTGGGAATGGTTAATTACCACTTTTGCTGTCAATAGAAAAATTTTAACTGGAGAAGCAAAACAACCAAGACTGTGTGTTTATACAACACAGAGTACATAAATCTTATAGGTAGCTGCAATGAAAAATCTTTTGATTGGCTTGGCAATTCTTTTGTTTTCTTTACATTAATCCTTGATATTCCGGAGCTAGAGTGATTATTGATACTTACTACTTGGCAAAACATCTGTGTATATAGTGAAATGAAAAGCATTTTTTAGCACATAGAAACAGCTTTTTATCGTAAAATACGGTTTTTAAGTAGTTCAAAATACTTAGAACAATCAAAAGCATACTTACGACAATTAAGTATTACATAGTATCAACTATGACAAAAACTCTTGAATTCGCAAAAAATCCTTAATATAACTTAATCTATTTCTAAGGATAGATGCGGATATCTTTTTAGTCACAATTCAGCAATAATTCTAATCTGCAAATATTTCTAGTGATAGATGCTCTGGGAATCAGCTTTATAGTTAAATCGTTGGAAGAATAATGAGAGAATAAACTAGGTGGGCAAAATAAATTAGCTACTATTTATCACAAAGAGGTCAAAATTATTTCTCTAATGATACCCGAATAACTCCGTAATTCTGGCATTAATATCAATAACTCGACTCTATTTTATACTTTGTTTTCCGTAAATGCTATTTGTTTCTACGCTGCAATTAAGTTTAAACGTTATGCCGGTAATGCTCTCATTTAAGTAGTACAATAAGATTTGCTAACAAAAAGAAAGATTCTATTTTTGTCCTTGTCTAACCTGATTTTGGGTGATTTTGAAATTTTGCACAACCTTCTCTTCTAGTTGTTTTTAAGAGCTTGCTTGTTTATTATTCATAATATATTTAGTTTGATTGCAATCAGCTTATTTGTGAATAGCTAAATAATTCAGTAGTTAATTACAATGTAACTAATTATACGTAAACTCCCGAATTTGAAATCATAAGGAAAAGATCTAAATTTTTTTGTAAAGTTATATTAATTTGTTAATTTTTTTGATAAGTTATTTAAAGTGAAACTATTTAAGAAACTTATTGCCAAATAAGTTCTCGTCAAAAAACTCTAAGTAATAATGCTTATGAATGGAAAAAGCTCGTCCACGGATAATTCAGAATTGCTCAAACTTGATGACAATCTTTCGGGGATAGGGATTAAATTTTTAAAGCGTTAAACCAGTACAAGCCGAAGTGACTTTGAAGAAAACAAAACTATTATGATTATCGAACCCAACTCTAGATTTAGATTGGAGCTGCAAGAAGAGTTAAAATTAGCTCAAGTACTAATTAATCATGCAAAGGATGCTGCTTTTTGCTTAGGAGAAAATGCGGAGTTTATTTACGTTAATAATGCTACTTGTTCGCTTTTCGGGTATTCCCGTTCGGAAATGCTTTCGATGACGTTGCAACAAGTGAATGTGAATTGGGAACAACACAAATGGCTGCTACAGTGGGAATTACTTAAACAACAAGGTTCGATCAGCTTTAAAAGTTGCTATCGGAATAAAGCAGGTAAAGTATTTCCCGTTGAAATTAGTTTTGTGATGGAAGAATTGGCAGGAAAGTTGATTTGCTGTGGTTATGCTTCGGAGTTACGCAGCGAATTGCCGAAATTCACGGTAGAATCTCCCAATATTCAATCAAATATTCAAAATCATGTCCAGCAAAAAATCGTTGAATATCAGAAAACAGATGATCAATTAAAAAATTCTCTATCTTTATTAACTTCAGCCTTAGAGTGTGCGCCAAATGGCATACTTGCAGTCAACTTTGAAGGAGAGATACTTTACTATAATCAGAAGTTCATGGATATATGGCATCTTCCATCTTATGTGAGAATGTCGAGGAACTGTACTAAAGCCAAAGCTTTTTTTGAAAGTCAAGTCAAAGATGTAGAAATATTTCGTTCGCATATTTGGGAATTTCCTACAGAGTCGGATTGCGAAACTTATGATTTGCTAGAGTTAAAAGATGGCAGAATATTTGCACATTATTCAGAACCGTATAGATTAAATGGTAGTATTATTGGTAGAGTGTGGAGTATTTGGGATATTACCGAGTCAAGGCGAACAGAAGAAGCTCTCAAACTCAATGAAGCAAGATTCCGTACTTTAGCTCAAAATACGGAAGCTGGTATTTTTCTAATTCAGGAAAATAAAGTTTGTTATGCAAATCCAGCAGCAGAAATGCTCACTGGCTATTCGCTTCAAGAATTAGTTCATAATAGCTTTGATTTTGAGCAAATAGTTCGAGTCAAACAGTGCAGACAGGTACGCAAGCAAGATGGTGTAGCGAGTTGTCGATACCAAGAAATGCAAATTTTGACAAAACAAGGTATTTTGCGCTGGTTAGCTTGTACCATTGAACAACTCGATGGAGTACTTGACTTTGCTGGAAAGCGAGTGAAAATGATTACGGCGATCGATATTACCGATTATAAGCAAGCCGAATCAGAACTTCGTCAAACATTAGAACAAGCAAGAAAATTAAGCGAACTCAGACAGCGTTTTGTTTCGATGCTTTGTCATCAATTTCGTACTCCGCTCAACGTTGTTTCTTTCTCATCTGATTTGCTTACACGCAATTTTCATCAATGGAGTGACGAGAAAAACCACTCTTATCTTGACTTAATTAAAGATGCTGTAGAGCAAATTAGCGAATTGCTTGATGAAATTTTATTGTTTGGTAAAGCTGAAGCTGATAAATTAAAGTGCCAGCCAAGACAACTAGATTTGAAGCAGTTCTGTCGAGACATTATAGCACAGATGCATTTGGCATCAGGCAAGCAAAAAGTAATTAACTTTATCAGCGATGGTGAATGTATCAGCGTTAGTGTAGACCCTAAATTATTGCACCATATTTTAACAAACTTGATTTCTAATGCTCTTAAATACTCCGTGAATAACACTCCGGTGACTTTAAAGCTCGAATGTAGAGAGGATAATGTGGTTTTTATGATTAAAGATGAAGGAATTGGGATTCCATCTGTAGATCAACAACAAATATTTGAGCCTTTTTATCGAGGCAGCAATATTGATAGTATACCTGGTACCGGCTTGGGTTTATCGATTGTCAAAACTCTTGCAGATTTACACGGATGCGAAATTTCTTTGTCAAGTGAAGTGGGTGTTGGAACTACTTTTACTTTGAAAGTCCCATTAAACAAGCATTGAATTTGAAGTTGAATTTAAAATTTAAATTTATTTGAAGTTGAAGTTGAATTTAAAAGCGATGGTTCTCCACATAAAATATAAAATTTTTGATAGTTGCTTAATAACTAAATTTGAATATTTGTTTTATCGCTAACCAGTTATATACAGCCAATCAATTCCCATAAATATTAGATTCCCTTTGTACTCGGCATTTAGTTTCAGTTGTTAATTCCTTCATTATTGTAAATAACCATCATGAATGTAACTGCAAAAAAAATTCTAGTCATTGAAGATGATACTCGTACCCGTAATATGTATTTAGATGGTCTTGAAACAGAAGGTTTTGAGATGATTAGTGCTAAAAATGGTACTGCCGGAATTAGAGAAGCTCTTTTTCATTTACCCGACCTAATAATTTGTGATATCCTAATGCCAGATATGGATGGCTATACCGTTTTAGCAAAGCTCCGCCAAAATCCACTTACATCAATTATTCCCTTTATTTTTCTGACTGGTAGGGGTAGTAAAGAAGATTTCCGTAGAGGTATGGAGTTAGGTGCTGATGACTATCTAACTAAACCTGCAACAGTAGAACAATTGTTAAGAGCGATCGCCACTAGACTAGAGAGAAAACAAACCTTATTTAGTTATTGCTATTCCAAGTATAATAATATTTCACCATCGCGATTCAATGAAACCGCAGCATCAAACGAAGAACAATCGATTTTTCCTGTTGTTCCTCAGTTAAAAGAAGTTTTTGATTTTATTGAAGCCAACTATCATCAAGGAATCACCTTAAGCGATGTCGCTGATGCAGTTGGTTATTCTGCGGCATATCTAACTAATAGAGTCGCAAAAATCACCGGAGAAACGGTAAACTGTTGGATTGTCAAACGTCGAATGGCAGCTGCACGCAGCTTACTCAAAAATACTAGCCAAAACATCGAAGAAATAGCGACAACTGTTGGTTATCAAAATGCCTGTCATTTTTCCCGACAATTTCGTCAACACCATGATATACCTCCCCAAAGCTGGAGGAAAAAGCATCAACTCATTGAACGCTACCCTGTGGAAGTATAGCACTTCACCAGATTATTGATTGTCACTGACTCAACCAAGACAGGGATTGAGCTTGCAAGAAACAAATCTTGCGTAGTAGTGACTAGCACCGCAGAGCCTAATCTCGGTAAACACTTCCGAATACTTCCCTAGTTCGGATTATCTGCAAGACTGTTTGTTCAGTCGTTGGGTTAAGCCAAGACATCTTAGATTAGGTGTGCGAAGGGACTTAAACGGGTTTGCTAGAACAAGCGGATTATCTCCAATTAAAAACTAGCTTTCAAATATCACGGTGAATAAATTCACACGCTCGTTTTTCCTCTCAGGTCTAAATACTCTGAGTTTCCAAACTTCCGAGTATTTTTATGAATATTTAATTACGTCAAACACTAATGGTTCGTCAGCTTTCGATACAAATCACTTGCAATTTACTTGATAGCACGAACAAGTAGACTCGCAGTTGGTTTGGGTTGTGTGTCTAACGGAGGTTGAGCTTGTGAAGTAATCGCTCCATCGGTATTTGAGGTTAAACCGAAGATTAAATTGAGTAACAAAGTGATGATTGTGGCTTGTACTAATTTTTTTAACATAATTATTTCCTATTCCAATAGATAAATGGCATTTTGACTTCAAGTTATTAACTAATATCTCTCTCGTATTATTGTTTTACCTGTAATGATGATTTGATCCGGATAGCCTATGGTACCAATATGTAATTTGTGACTTGTGCTACTTTTTGAGTGAATATAATCACTTAATTAGAGAATCAATATTTGTTCTCTTGTGCTATTGATAGCAACAATTAGCTTAGTAATCGATAAAATGTATGTAAATTAACTAGAACTAAGCTGCATGATTCCTATCGTTATTGAACAATCTGGTCGCGGCGAACGCGCCTTTGATATCTACTCACGGTTACTACGCGACCGTATCATCTTCTTAGGACAACCCATTGACAGCAATGTAGCTAATTTAATTGTTGCTCAGTTGTTGCTGTTGGATGCTGAAGATGCGGAGAAAGACATATATATGTATATCAATTCTCCTGGTGGTTCAGTAACTGCTGGGATGGGCATTTTTGATACCATGAAACATATTCGTCCGGATATTTCTACTATCTGCACCGGACTAGCAGCTAGTATGGGTGCTTTCCTGCTTACTGCTGGTACTAAAGGTAAGCGGATGAGTTTACCTCATTCGAGAATTATGATTCACCAACCTTTAGGTGGCGCACAAGGACAAGCAACCGATATCGAAATTCAAGCCCGCGAGATTCTTTATCACAAACAGAAGCTAAATGAATATTTAGCTGAACACACTGGTAAACCCATTGAACGCATTGCTGAAGATACCGAAAGAGACTTCTTCATGTCGCCTCATGAAGCCCAAGAGTATGGCTTAATTGACCAAGTGATAGACCGTCACTCTGCCGGTAGTCGTCCGATGGCTGTTGTCTAGTCAATATTACGATAATTAATAGTTAACATTGACTATTGATTATCGAATATCAACTTGTAGAGACTCCAATCAAGGAGTCACTTATTACATACTGGAATTCCTTTTATTCAGAGGGATTCCATTTTTACTTAATTTAATAAGCAGAAAGGAAAATTCACAATGATTAATTGTTTTAATTTCATTCCCTTAATTGTACTTATTGTCAAGTATTACAGGTAATATTTAATTATTAGTTTTCCTTATTATATCAGAACACTCTAGCAGTTCTATAGCTTCTGTAACTTTTCCCAGAGTTAATATGTAAGTCTATCAAATAAATTTTGGGCGTTCATCTATTTTTAGTGGGAGCTTCTAGCTCCCTAGTAGCCAATGCGAGCGGCAGTGCAAACGTTTTGCTCCCTGGTAGCCATTAGGAAGCAAGATTCTCGCAGTACATTTGATTAATTGCGATCGATCAATTGGTTTATCCGCAAAACCCTGTAGAGACGTGATATATCACGTCTTTACAATTGATGATTATTTACCAAATCCTTGACCTTTGCTAGCCGAAGGAATACATATGCAGTTTTCAATCTGCTTTAACAAAGCTTCTTTGTCCAAATTTTGACCAATTAACACCAATTGATTTTTCTTTTCACCTTTCCACTGATCATCATCCAGAGTAAAGCGTTTACCGCAAAGGTGGAAAATATGTCTTTTGGGGCTTTCATCAAACCATAATATTCCCTTAGCGCGGAAAATATTTTCGGGTAACTGGTTATCTAGGAAATACTGAAATTTACGGATAGAAAGGGGTTTGTCGCTCTCAAATGATACTGAAGTAAAACCATCATTTTCTAAGTGTTGGGAATGATGGTCATGTTCGTGATGTTCGTGATGGTCATGGTGTTCATGGCCACATTCTGAATGGTCATGATGTTCGTGGTCATGATGGTCGTGTTCGTGTTTATGCTCTTCAGCCGCGTCAAAATACTTATCTGTCTCAAATAAACCGACGCTGAGAATTAAAGGTAAAGGTACTTGGGATTTTGTGGTACGGAGAATTCTGGCTCCTTCTTTGATCTCCCGAATTTTGACTTCTAAAGCATCCAAATCGGCTTCATCAACTAAATCGGTTTTGTTAAGAACAATTACATCACCATAGGCTATTTGGCTAAAAGCAGCGTCGGAGTTGAATAAATCTAAACTGTAATTTGCTGCGTCTACTAAAGTCACAATGGAATCTAAACGAGTTAAATCGCGTAATTCTGTGCCTAAAAACGTTAATGCTACTGGTAATGGATCTGCTAAACCCGTTGTTTCCACCACTAAATAATCGATATTATCTTGGCGTTCCATGACTTTGTAAACGGCATCTACTAAATCGCTGTTGATGGTGCAGCAAATACAACCGTTATTTAATTCCACCATATTCTCGTCGGTGGAGACTACCAACTCATTATCAATGCCAATTTCGCCAAATTCATTGACTAAAACAGCGGTTTTCAAACCCTGCTGATTAGTCAAGATATGATTGAGTAAAGTCGTTTTACCACTACCGAGAAACCCAGTAATAATTGTCACTGGTAATCCCTGCTTCGGTGCTTCCATTGCTGGATCTGAAACTGATGATTGCATAACGAGAACAGTAAATGTAGAAAAAAATTAAAAATAATAATGTAGCGCAGGTTGTAATCGGAAACTGCTTTACTCTATTATTGCGTAACTCACATCTGGGAAATTGAAACCATTTATTATAATTTAATCCAAAATCCAAAATCCAAAGTCCAAAATCTAAAATTTTTTTAGTTATGACCCTAACAGTTTACAATAGCCTGACTCGTCGTTTAGAAGCCTTTACAACTGTAGAACCGCAAAAAGTTAAGATGTATTATTGCGGCGTAACGGTTTATGATTACTGCCATTTAGGTCATGCTAGAGCTTGTATTGTTTGGGATGTGGTACGACGCTACCTAGAATTTAGCGGTTATCAAGTGCGTTATGTGCAGAATTTTACTGATGTTGACGATAAAATTTTAAAGCGAGCAAGAATTGAACACTCATCGATGGAAGATGTCGCCGAGCGTTATATCCAAGCTTATTTTGAGGATATGGCTCGGTTAAATGTCAAAGAAGCTGACGAGTATCCCCGCGCTACTCAAACGATGGATGGAATTAAGCGGTTAATTCATGAGTTGGAAAATAAAAGTTATGCTTACCCATCAAGCGGTGATGTTTACTACGCAGTACAAAAATTTGAGCAATACGGCAAGCTTTCGGGGCGTAAATTAGCAGATATGCAAGCCGGTGCAAGTGAAAGGGTAAATGTAGAAGATCCAGAATATCAGAAGAAAAGATATCCCTTTGATTTTGCATTATGGAAAGCAGCAAAACCCGAAGAGCCTTCTTGGGATTCACCTTGGGGAAAAGGTCGTCCGGGATGGCATATTGAGTGTTCTGCGATGGTTAGGGAACGTCTGGGAGAGACTATTGATATTCATGCAGGTGGAGCCGATTTAATTTTTCCTCATCACGAAAACGAAATCGCTCAATCCGAAGCTGTCACTGGTAAACCTTTAGCTAATTACTGGCTGCACAATGGCATGGTGAAAGTAGAAGGTGAAAAAATGTCTAAATCTTTAGGTAACTTTATCACCATTCGGGAATTACTCGATCGAGGTGTTAACCCGATGGCAGTAAGGTTATTTGTCCTAACCGCACAGTACCGCAAACCCATAGACTTTACTGACGAAGCTATCCAAGCAGCTACAAATGGTTGGAATACTCTCAAAGAAGGGTTGGTTTTTGGGAATAAATATGGGGAAAAGTTAAATTGGGACAATGAGACAAGGCGACAAGGGGAAAATGCTTATATTGACCGTTTTCAAGAAGCTGTAAATAATGACTTTAATTTTTCTAGCGGTTTGAGTGTATTATTTGAACTTGCGAAGGAACTTGGGAAGGAAGGAAATATCTTGGTACACCAAGGTAAAACTGAAACTGCTTCCGAAGAATTACAGAAAATGTGGCAAACTTTAGTTACATTAGCTGATGTTCTCGGTTTACAAGTTCAAATCGAATCGAAAAAGTCTACAAGTGATGGTTTGAGTGATGAGCAAGTAGAAGAAAAAATTCAACAAAGACAACAAGCAAGGATTACTAAAAACTTCGCCGAATCCGATCGTATCCGCGACGAATTACAAGCCCAAGGTATTACCTTAATTGATAGTCGTGAAGGTACGAAATGGCACAGGAGTTAGAATTTTGGATTTTAAATTATGTCCTTGCGGACACGCTGCGAAGACAGGATTTTGGATTGAAGATGAGGAATTAGGAGTTATCCCCCCATCCCCCCATCTCCCCATCCCCTTGTCCCCCATCCCCCCATCCCCCCATCCCCTATAATCATGTTGGAAAAGCGTAAATCTCTTTCTTTTTCGGATATTCTGCTGGTTATTGCGGGATTTTTTCTCGTGATTTTATTGTGGCAATTACGGAGTTTATTGTTAACTTTGATGATTGCTGTGGTGTTGGCTGCTACTATTACACCTTTTGTTGATGCACTAGAAAAATTTCGTTTTCCCCGTTGGTTGGGGGTGATTCTGTTTTATCTAAGTTCGATCGCGATATTAATTATTATCGGTTTATTAATTGGTCCTTCTGTTTCTGAACAAATTCAGCGTTTAGCCCGGAGATTTCCGATTTATTTGGACAATTTGGGGGTAGCAGTTGAAGATTTAGCTACACGAGTCGGAATTACTCAGATAGAAACTCTAGAACAATTCTTTGATCTTCAAGCACTAACTAATTGGTTGTTCCGTTCGAGTCAAAATTTGGTTTTACGTTCCTTTGGTGTAACTTTCGGTATTCTTGGAGCTGCGGTAAATTTAATTTTGGCTGTAGTAATTTCCGGCTATATGGCTGCTGGAAGCAAAAGCTTAATTAATGGTTTGATAAATGTATTTCCACAACCGTGGAATGAACGTCTTGAAGCTCAAGTTTTACCGATTTCTCGACGCATGGGAGGTTATGTTCAAGGAAGAGTTTTGGTTTCAGCAATTTTAGGTATTGCAATTACCCTTGCTTTACGAGTTTTAGGACTTGCGGAATTCGCTTTAGCACTAGGTACAATTGCGGCATTTACCAACGTTATACCGTTTGTTGGTCCGGTTTTGGGCGCGATTCCGGCTTTAATTGTTGCCATTCCCCAAGGAGGGTTAACTTTTTTATGGGTACTACTATTGTTTGTAATTATTCAAAATGTTGAAAGTTACGTCTTAGATCCTTTGTTAGTAGGTTCTTCCGTGCGAGTTCACCCCTTTTATCAACTGTTAGCAGTTTTGGGGGGAACCCAGGTGTTAGGAATTATTGGGGCTGTGATTGTCCCCCCTTGGGTAGCCGGTATAACTGTTCTTTTAGAAAATTTATATCTTCGTCCCAAATTATTAGCTGAAGGCAAGTTTGAGCAATAGGAGTGAGTTGACTGTGGACAGTTGACAGTGGACAGTTGACAGTTGACAGTGGACAGTTAAGAGTTATTAATTAACCAATTACCCATTCCCCATTACCTATTACCCATTCCCAAATTACTTTTTTTTTAAAAAAAGAAAAAACTTAACAAATCATAGCTGCAAAATCTGACGTTTTGTAGTAAATAATATAGTCTCCCCTTGCTCACACTAAATTTTTACTGTATGTGGTCTGAACTTAAAAAAGCAATTAATAATATTGATGTTTCTGCTGACTGGATTGGTATCAGGGCGGTAACAGAAATATCTTCAAATCGTTTTATTCGGGATGCTTTACCTCAAAGCAATGGCAAGTCTTCTACTCTGGGTGCAATGGTGGAAGTACTAGTAAATGGCTGTTTGGGCTATGCTGCTACTAATTCTTTAGATTTTTATTCTTTACAAGCTGCTGCGGCAATAGCGTATAAACAAGCACTTGCTGCTAGCGAATGGTGGATATATCCATTTCAAAAGGCAAGCGAACGTCCCAAAGTCGTAGGTGAATATATTTCGCCGTCGGTTGGTACTTTGGATGCTTTAAGTCCGGGTGAAATTAATGATTTGTTGGTGCGTATCTGCAGTACGTTAAAAGTTGATGACAAAATTGTTCAGACTACAGCTAGTACTAGTACTACCGAAAAGAATACTTGGTTTGTCAGTAGTAACGGTTCGGAAATTTATCAAAAGTTCTTGTTATTTAGCACTCATTTCGGAGCTACTGCACAAGATGGTCCAATTGTCCAGCAACGGACAAATAATGGTTGGTCGGCGCATTGCTATCAAGGACTTTTGGAATTTAAGGAAGAGGATTTGTGGCATCGGGTGCGAGAAGTTGGGGAGCAAGCTGTGGAGTTGTTAACAGCAGAAGAATGCCCGAATACGCGCACTAATTTGGTATTAGCACCGGATCAGATGATGCTACAAATTCATGAAAGTGTCGGACATCCTTTAGAAATTGACCGGATTTTAGGTGATGAGCGAAACTACGCTGGTGGTAGTTTTGTCAAGACGGATGATTTTGGCAGTTTGAAGTACGGTTCTAGTTTAATGAATATTACCTTTGATCCGTCAGTTAAAGGTGAATTTGCCAGCTATGGTTTCGATGATACAGGCGCGATCGCAACACGAGAATATGTAGTTAAAGAAGGTGTATTACAGCGGGGATTGGGAAGTCTGGAAAGTCAAGCTAGAAGCGGAGTTAGCGGTGTTGCTTGCGCTCGCGCTTGTTCTTGGAATAGACCACCAATTGACCGCATGGCAAACTTGAATTTAGAACCAGGCTCAGCCAGCTTTGAAGAAATCATCGGTGGTATAAAAAACGGCGTTTACATGGAAGCTAACCGTTCTTGGTCAATAGATGACCGTCGATATAAATTTCAATTTGGTTGCGAATACGGTAAATTAATTGAAGATGGTAAGCTCACAAAAACCCTGCGTAATCCGAATTATCGAGCTACTACCCCAGAATTTTGGCAGAGTTTAATCAAAGTAGGGAATAAATCCACTTGGAAAATGTACGGTACTGCTTATTGCGGTAAAGGAGAACCAAACCAAGCAATTTCCGTAGGACATGGTTCCCCGCTTTGCTTATTTACCAATGTTGAAGTTTTTGGTGGAGGATGAGGTTGTTTTATCAGTTATCAGTTATCAGTTAATTGAGTGATTGGTAATGGTCGCGTTCCCTTTAACCTTTCTTTAACCTTTGACCTTTGACCTAATTAATTTATATATATGAAAAAAAAAGATATCTCAGCTTTAGAAGTCAGCTTTAATCGACTGTTTGAATCTCTTTTAGATAAGAAGAAACCGGAGGAAGAATTTACTTTTAAATTAAATAGAGAACGCAGTCAATTTACTCGGTTCAATCGTGGGAAGGTACGGCAAACTGGTATTGTGTCCGATGGTTGGATTGAATTGACTTTAATGGAAAATCAACGCAGTAGTTATCGTGTTTTTCCTGTTAGCGGTAATTGGGAATTTGATTGGCAGCAAGCTTATAGTTCTTTGCAAGAATTACGAGCAGAATTACCATTATTACCTTTAGATACATATCTGGTTTTACCATCAGGAGATGATGACAATCGGGAAGTTTATTCGGGTAATTTATTGGCTGAGGAAGAAGTTGCTAAAACTATTTTAGAAGCGGTTGCAGAATTAGATTTTACTGGATTTTATGCTGGAGGTGTCATAAGTCAAGGTTATGCAGATTCCAATGGGAAAAAATATTGGTTTAGTACCGATACTTTTACATTAGACTATTCAATCTTTACCGATTCCGGACAAGCTGTTAAAGGCTTTTTTGCTGGAAATAATTGGAATCATCAAACTTATATAGACAAAATTTATCAAGCTAAACAGCAATTAAAATTACTTTCTCGTCCTGCGAAAGAATTACCACGAGGACATTATAAAACTTATTTTGCACCCGCTGCGGTTGCAGAATTTTTAACAATGCTTTCTTGGGGAGGTATTAGTGAAGCGGATATTCAACAAGGAAACAGTGCTTTAGCAAAGTTAGCCAGTCGAGAAAAGATGCTTTCTCCAAAATTTACTTTACGAGAAAATTTTCAAACTGGTTTAGTACCCCGTTTTAACGAATGGGGTGAAATTGCTCCAATAGATTTAAAATTAATCGAAAAAGGTGTTTTGTTAAATAGTTTAGTTAATTCTCGTTCTGCTAAAGAGTATGATAAAAGTCCAAATGGTGCGAATAGTTCCGAGTCTTTACGTTCACCACAAATTGGTTTGGGTAATTTAGCATCTGAAAATATTTTATCAAGTTTAGATACAGGGCTTTATGTATCGAATTTGCACTACCTCAACTGGAGCGATCGCCCTGCTGGTAGAATCACTGGAATGACTCGTTATGCTTGCTTTTGGGTTGCTAACGGTGAAATAGTCGCACCGATAGAAGATTTACGTTTTGATGATACTTTATACAGTTTTTGGGGTGATAATCTAATAGATTTTACTGATAAGCATGAATTTATTCCCGAAGTCGGAACCTATGAAAATCGTCAGCTTGGCGGTAGTATGGTTCCGGGAATGTTAGTGGAAGATTTTACTTATACGCTTTAGAGAAGTGTGGAAGTGAACTTACCTGGCGGTTTCAACGGCAGCTAGACAAACCGGCACCCGCCTATGCGCGGGTTAAATTCATTTAGCATTAATTGAAATATTAGAAATACCAAGTAAAATAAGCCGAAGATTATCTGAATAAATCCCATCAAGGAAGCAATATTTACACCAATATTAACTTGCGCTAAATAAAACATTTTTGATCGTAGATTTATAAATAAAAATACACCACTGATGGTTCACAAAAATAAAATACCTCTACTTTTTCTTAACACTTTTACCGGGATAACCGCGTTGCGGTGGCTGTGATTCTGGATAAAGTTGCTGTCTACCGTTACGAATAATTTTTAAGGATTCGGTGAGTTCTAGTTCTATATTTTCTAAAACATTATCAGCATATTGATCTGCACCTTGAGCGATTTGTTCGGCTTCTTCTATGGCTTGACGACGCATTTCTTCGATTTCTTGTTGACAAGTACGACGTTTACGCTCGATTTCATCAAGAGTTTCTTGCATCATTTGTTCACACTCTTGCTGTACTTGCCTCTTCAATTGTTCGGTTTCTAGTTCGGCTTGTCTGATAATATCGCTTTCGTTCAACACTTGCGCTCTTTTTGCTTGTGCTGCGTCTACCATTTGCTGTCCGTATGCTTCCGCTTCTAAAAAAATTTCTTCTCTTTGTTGAATAATTAAGATTGCTTCTTGGAAAGCTTCGGGTAAAGATAAGCGGATAAAATCAAGCTGTTCGAGTAATTTTTCTTCATCTACCAGGGTTTTTCGCATCAAAGGGATGCGAAAACTACTGAGAATTATTTCTTCTAAACGGTTGAGTTCCTGCTGAATATCTACACTTCCCGACTGCTGGGGAAACTGTTGAGAGGGGGGACTACTTCCGTTTTGATTGGGTTCGATACCGTTTGGTTGTGGGTGAAGCATTTGTATGTATCCAAAGCAACGTGAGGAGGAACGAGATGATTAATAGAACCACCAAACCTTGCAATCTCTTTTACCACACTACTACTTAAAAAACTATATTCATTTGACGTTGCTAAAAAAACAGTTTCTATTTCGGTGGAAAGAGTTTTGTTGGTGTGTGCCATTTGCAGTTCAACTTCAAAGTCAGAAATCGCCCGTAAACCCCTTAACAAAACTTGTGCTTTTTGCATTTGGGCATATTCGACTGTTAAACCTTCAAAGGCATCTACTTCTACATTTTCTAGATGTGTGGTAGCTTTACGTATTTGTTCTAAACGTTGTTGTACAGTAAATAATGGTGTTTTGTTCGGATTACGTAATACAGCAACAATAACGGCAGAAAATAGCCGACTACCACGCTGAATAATATCAAGATGTCCCAAGGTTACGGGGTCAAAACTTCCAGGATAAATAGCAATCATCACACTCGTATGAGTTTCAAGGTTCAGTAATTATATCGAAGTATTTTTATTGAGGTAGCAATGTGTTTAAAGTTACATAACTATTTTTGAACTTCAAAATGTCATTTCTTTATATATTATCGCTAAATTCGCATCAAAATATACTATTTTTATCTATAGCAAATGTCAAATACTTGATGCAGGTTTTACGGTATTTTTATTTTCGATTCCTAATCAATGATTTTTAATGTTCATGAAATTCGCTAATTTGTGGAATAGAATACAAATCCCCAATATCAAACTTTTACCGGATTGGTATGTAATTTTGGGACGGGTAGATGCTAGCAATTATGATGTTACTTACTACTGCGAAGACTTTTTTGTAGTCAATGCTGAAGTTATAAAAAATCACAATGGGCGTTTTATTATAGTTGGAGATATTTGGTTAAGCAACCGCTCTCAATTGCTGCAAATTTTACATCTTAATAATGAATATACTGATAAACAATTAGTAGCCCATCTTTGGGGAATCAAAGGCGAAGATTGTTTAAATTTATTAGAAGGAATGTTTTCGCTATGTGTTTGGGATAACTTTGCAAGACGGTTATATTTAGTACGAGATGGGGTTGGTTGTCGTACTCTTTATTATACTAATTGCGGTAAAATTTGCGCGATTGCGCCTCGATTAGGGACGCTTTTACCTTTTCATTCTCAAAAATTAGATTTAGTCGCGTTACGGGATTATCTTTGTTGTGCTTTCGTAGTTGGGGAAAAAACGCTTTGGGAAAATGTCAGTGAGTTGTCTGCGGGGATGGTTTTGCAAATGGAATCATCAGCAGAAAAGATAAATTATCTCAATCACAAGTCGTTTTGGCAACCACGAGAAGAAATAAAGCATCCAGAAGAAGATTTAATTTGGCATGGAAAGCAGTTAAGAGAGCTTTTAGATGAGGTTGTGCAAGAGTATTTACCTGTGGATGAAGCTGTGGGAATTTATCTATCTGGGGGTTTGGATTCGAGTTGTATTACTGCCTTAGCTGCGAAGTTTCATCATCATCCGGTACACACTTACTCGATTCATTTTGGCGCAAATTGTCCGAATGAATTGGAGTTTTCTGGTTTAGTTGCACGGCACTGCAAAACTCAGCATCATATCCTGGAAATTACTGCTGATGATATGTGGTTAAAATTACCTTTAATTATGTCTTATTTAGATGACCCCATCGGCGATCCTTTGACGATTCCCAACTATTTATTAGGAAAGATAGCGCGAGAAAATGCTAATGTAATCTTGAATGGAGAAGGTGGAGACCCTTGTTTTGGTGGACCAAAAAATCAGCCGATGTTGTTAAATCAGCTTTATGGTGGAGTTAATAATACTGAGGAAAATTTAGTAGCAAATTATGTTAATTCTTTTAAAAAATGTTCTTCAGATTTACCTCAACTGCTCAAACCAGAAGTTTTTACAGCAGTCAAAGATATACCATTTGTATTTGCCGATTATTTATACACAGAAGATAATTATTTAAATAGATTAATGACAATTAATATCAAATTTAAAGGAGCAGACCAAATTTTAACAAAAGTTGATAATTTAACAATTGCTAATGATTTAAAAGGGCGATCGCCATTATTTGATAGAAGAATAGTAGAAATGGCAATGCAGATACCGCCACAGTATAAACTAGCAGGGGCGCAAGAAAAAGCGGTATTAAAACAAGCGGTTTTAGATATATTACCCAAAGAAATCATAGAGCGTCCCAAAAGTGGGATGATGGTTCCTGTACAGTATTGGTTTAAAAATATTTGGCAGCGTCGTGCGAAAAGTTTGTTATTAGATAAAAATGCCGAAATTGCACCTTATTTAAATCAAGATTTAATTCGTCAGTGGTTGAATTATCAAGGTGATGCTTGGCAACGTTATGGTGTCAAATTGTGGTTATTAGTAAGTTTAGAAATTTGGTTGCAGGTACAGAAGGGGAGGTAAGGGATGGGGAGATGGGGAGATGGGGGGATAGGGAGATAGGGAGCAAGATGCTCCCACTACAAATATTTTTTTATTAATAATTAAATTAAAGGGGTTGCTGAAAAAAAGTATGTTAATAGAGCTATTGGATAACCCAAAACCCTGTAGAGACGTAGCAGTGCTACGTCTCAAAATCTAAATTCATACCCGGATTTAGCAACAGCAAATCCAAAATTGACTTACCCGAAAGTATCAACAGCAAACATCGTGATATTGCTGCCACTATTATAATTATCATCAATCCCAATTAAATTATTACTACTAATATTAGGTTGAATACTTTTAGCAATACCTTGATTGACAAATCTTAAAAGTTTTTGTGGGGTAAAAGATTCTAATTCTACATATTTACCAGATACTAACCATACCATTTCTGCTTCAGTTAAATCTCGTTTGACATCAACTGATAATTTTTTGGCATCTTCGATAGACTCTTCAGAACTTTGGATAAATACTTGGGAATCATTCATCAACTGACGGGGTAATCCTAAATCATAAATAGTGACATCGGTATTTAAAAACCAATTAGGGCTGGTGCGGAGATGATTTACTAAACTTACACCGCGAGGAGAAGCATCATGTAAAGCATAAACTTTTAAATCGGAATTTCGACGTAACATTTCCATAACTGTACTGAAAATATCTTCTGGATATCCGGTTACACTCAATACTGCACAATTTTTTTCAAAGTGGAAATTATTAGCTATTAAGAATTGAGCAACTTCTGCGCTATCGCAAACTACAACTCGATCAAAACTATATGCTGTAATATCAGGATTGATTGTAGCTGGAGTATTTTGCTGACGTGGAGGAGGCAACATATTGGTAATTTTGCCATTAATTTGTTGCCAGCGGTTTAGCCAAGTTTCAAACAAATTTTTATTGATTTTAAAAATTTCTGCTGCATCTACCAAACTGTTTATTTGTGTAGTTCCTAAATAAATAAGCAAGATACCGAAAATAACGCTTGATGCAAATAATGGAAATGAATTAAATGAGAGCGAAAGTAAAATACCCAATATCAAGATTACAATACCGCTAATTTGAATAAATTTGGCGTTATTTTTACGTATGGAAATTTTGTTTTCTGGAGATTTACTTTGCAAATAAGAATTAATCAAGATTATGCCTAATCCTACAATCAATGAAATACCAGTAATAAAGGTTGCAGTTACAGGAAAAATCAGAAATAATCCCAATATTTTCCATCCATTCCATTGATTATTTTTCTTCCCCATACGCTTATCTAAAGCGTAAAAAAACTGCTTTGGTGTAAAAGACAAGGTATTATTTACCGAAATATCTGTAATTATTTTTTGAAAAAATGGATCAGTAAATTTATATTTAGCATCCATACTTGTAGGTTCAAAAGCAAAAGTATGATTGCAATTTTTACACCTTCCTTGATTTGCGGTTCTTTCCTTAAGATTATTATCGACACCACAATTAACGCATTTCATTTATTTATCCTATAGCTTAATGTTTCGCTGAGTTATCGACACCCCTCTCCTTAATAAAGAGAGGGGAAAGGGGTGAGGTTTTATCTTTAACTAAAAATCTGGTTGTGTAATAAAATATCATAATCTTCTCTTTTCCGGATTAATTTATGGTTATGCTTTTCCAATAAAACCTCAGCAGGGCGTATACGATGCAAGAAATGGGAAGACATTGCATAACCATAAGCACCGACATCTAAAATCGCTATCATATCTCCAATCTCTAATTTTGGAAGTTGACAGTTTTTGCCTAAATAATCGCGGGAATAAGTTGTATTTCCACAAACATCTGTAAGATATGATTTTCCCAATTTCCAACTCACAATTTGGCGATAACCTCCATGTACCGATGGCACTGATAAATTAGCAACGGTTGTATTCACACCAATAATTTGTTTATCTTGTTGCCATTTTATAGAAACAACTTGAGCAAGAAGACTTGCACAACCAGCAATTGCAGCCCTTCCTGGTTCGATAATTAAATCAATTTTTCTATCAAGTTTTAGCAATACATCAGTAATTTCATTACCAAAAATTTGCCAATCAAAAGCAACTCCATCATGATGATAAGGATATCCAAAACCGCCACCAAAATCTAAATATTGCCAATCTGGTAATAATTTTGCGGTTTCAATAATTTGATTTATTACTTGTGTAAAAGCCTTTGTTGCATTAGTTCCTGTACCACGATAGAAGTGTAATCCGCTAATTTTTAAATTGACTTTTTCGGCAATTTTTACAGCTTCTATAAATTGATTTGATTGTACACCAATCCGACTATCACCAGTAATTTCGGGTAAATTTAATCGCAATCCTAATTTGATTTCTTTTGCAGCGGATTCGATTTTATTGTTAGTCGTGAAAGCATTTTTCTCACTTGGAGAGACATTAGGAAGCAAGATGCTTCCACTATAGTTATGATGATTTTGGAATTGATATTGATATATATCACAAAATGTTTGTAATTGAGCAATACTATCTAAATTAAAAGTTGTAATTCCCCACTTTAATAACTGTGCCATTTCTTCAGCACTCAGATTACTACCGCTATAAACAATCTTTTCGGCAGAAAAACCCGCTTTTAATGCTAAATAAACATCACCTGGGGTATTGGCGTGAATTCCCCAACCGCAATCATTGAAGATTTGCAACAAGGAAATGTTGCCATTAGTAACGCTAGCAAAATGGAATTTTGTATGGGGATAAACAATCGATTTAGTAATGTGATTTATTGTCTGACGTAAGATATCACCTTGATAAATGTACAGAGGAGAATCGTAAATTGAGAGGATTTCTTTTGCTATGTTATGGGGAATTGGGTATTGTTTATAGAGCATTTATTTTCTACCTCCATATAAAATTAGTTATTCACTAGAGAATTTTATACTAATATTTTGGGAGAATTCATTTAAATAAATAAGTTAATTAATAAAATGTAAAACCTAGATGATTCCTGGGGTTAGAAGTCACGTTTTTACCAGAATTGTTTGTACAGGAAATCATCATAAAAACTCGACTTCTGTACTAATTGTGAAATTTACGTTAAGTTAATTAATTTGTAGGGTGAGTTACAGTTTCAAGAGATATGATGATTTATTGGTATTATTATTTAAGCGTTGTAACACCAGAATAGTTAAGAATTTTTGTATCAGCCGTTAGTAAAGGACATTGAAAAATTCTAGATGTAGCTACAATTATTTGGTCAAAAGGATCGCTATGAAATCCACTTAACTGCGTTGAATCAACTACTATGGGAAGAGTCAAATTTAATAGTTGTACCCCCTGATAAGCTAAAGCTTTTTCCAACCATTCATTAAGGGAACAAGAAAAAGTAAGCCGATTTTTTTCTACTAATTTGGCAACTTCCCAACAAGAAACAATACTAACTCCTAAACCTTGAGACTGATATATTTGTATCCATTGCCGATGTTTTGTACTAAGTCGTTGGTTGTTATCAACCCACCAAACCCAAATATGAGTGTCGAGTACAATCATTGCAAAAATTCCCAGTCTTCTAAAGCTACGGGTTCTGTTGGGTTATCGTAATGTGTTACTTTACCTTGTAAGGGATAAACATTGTTTTTTATTTGAGATTCCGACATTAATTCTTGTTGGGGGATAGAAGTTTTCAAAATAATTACCTCTACAGCATCTCCAGCATGAAAAGGCAATCCACGCAGCGTTAAAGTTCCATCTTCATTTAAAATAGTTTCGATTTTGTGAGCGTTCATATTTACAATTATTAGCAATATTTATAATATTAATATATTTAAACTTTATCTACAAGGTCATCAATAGCATCAATGCAATTTAATTTGTATTTTTCTTAGACTATCACTTCCCAAACTTCTGCAAAGTTCTTAACCCCAATAACTGATAATCAAAACATTTACCTTCAGCTTGCTCTCCTAATACTTCAACTCTCCATATTTCCCACATTAATAACAACCATAAAACTTCACCAATACGACGCTGACGAATTTGTCCTCCTATTTCACCCCTTAGAACTTTCACTATAATATCTTGTTGATAACGTGCTTCAAATTTCAAAATACCTGTATTCAACCTTTTACTAATTTCACTCCATAATTCACCCATACACCAATTATTTAAAGGTACACCCATACCGCGTTTTTCTCGCCAAACTATTTCCGCTGGTAGCCATGATTCAACTGCTCGTTTAAGGATATATTTTTCAGTATTACCCTGCAAAAAAAGTTCTCCTGAAAGTGCAAAACTCCATTCTGCTAATGGTAAATCGCAAAATGGCGATCGCACTTTCAAATCAAATGCTTTTGCTAAATTTGTCGCTCTCGGATGAATATTTTGTGCGCCTTTAAGCATCAAGCTAGCACGCCGTAATCTTGCTAAAATATTGTGAGTAAATTCTGGATTTAATGCTGATGTAATCCAATTTTGTGGATGAATATTTTCAATTTGACTATATAGCTCTGGTTGAAAAGATTGCGCTTCATAACCATAAAGTCGATGAAAAGTCCGCAGGTATTGTTGATGAAAATCCTCACAATTATAAATACCGGCAGCAATTAAAGGTTTATTAGTCCATCCTGCAAATAATTGATCTCCACCTTCACCATTAAAAATTACCGAAGTTTCCTTTGATGCTGCTTCACACAGTAAATATATGGGTACCGTTACCCCATCACCAAAAGGTAAATCTAAGGCTTTGACAGTAGCAGTAATTACTGATTTAATTCGTTTTGGTGTTGCATCTACTTTCACTAAAGGAATTTGTAAATGTGCGGCTACAGCTTCAGCAAAAGGAAATTCTGATACTCCATATTCACCAAAATCTAAAGCATATGCTTTCACTTTTACTCCAGCTTCCACCAACAAAGCCGCAACAATTGAAGAATCCAATCCCCCAGAAAGAAATACTCCTACTTCCTCATCTTTTAAATTACTAATTTGACGGTGGATAGAGTTTTTTAGTAAAACTTGTAGTTGCGATATCGCTGTATTTTCATCTCTAATTAAATCTTCTGCTTCCACCCACTCATAGATATTTTGAATTGCGCTATTTTGATTAATTTCCCAAACAATTTCACATCCTGCGGGTACAGTAAAAATATTCTCGACAGCAGTTAAAGGAGTAGGTACATAAGAAAAACAATTATAGCCGTAAAAACCGGAAATACTAACTTGTGGCAAATCTAAAACAGGTAATAACAACTGTAAACGCGAAGCAAACCAAATTACCTGTTCTTGACGAAACCAATATAAAGGTACACGCCCAAAACAATCTCGACTTAAAATTAAACGCTCATTTTCAAACTTAATTACTGCATCTGGTAGCTCATCAATTCCAGCAGCAGAAAGCGAAACCTGACAAAAATCTTTCTTTTTAAGAATATTTTCGCCGTTAATAGAAAAATTATTTCTAAAATTCCATCCAGCGAAAGCCGCAACACAATTATTATTTTGATAGCTAAATTGCTGCAAACCTTTTGCGACAGATGCTTTAGTTAACACCTTACCGAAAAGAGTTTCCAACTCAGATAAATCACCGCAACCCCAATAACCTAAAATCTCTTTCAATTATCAATTATTAATTATTAATTATTAATTATTAATCACTTCACTTAACAACAAAATTCTTACTAATAATAACTTCATCACCCAAAGTCATCTGTACAATCCAATTACCAGTAGGAACATTTTCGTTAAATTCATAGCGACAATGAGTATTCCAAACTTCTTTACTGATAGTTTTAGTTTTCCAACTGTTTTGATGAGCAATTTGACGACTAGGGTCAAGCCAATTGCAGCCTAACTCTAATTCTTTTCCTACCGGAGCATCTTGAAGAGTAACATTATAAAATACGGACGGACTATTTTGGCGATTTATTTCCTCGATATTGACAGAATCATTCTCTCTCAAACCAACCCGACTATCATAAACGGCAATACGTTCAAGGGCTGAGTTATGCTGTTGTTGTACAAAAAATGTTGTTGCGATCGCACTTAAAGCTACCGCTAATACACCCCCCATTATCCAACGATTACGTTTGTTCTGCTTATCCAAAGCTTGCTTGCGATAAACCTGCATTACAGCTTCATCGAGCAAATCATCAGGTAAATTCAACTCCTGTAAAATCTGCTGTAACTCCTCCACTTCAATTTCAGATTGTCGTCGTTGAGACAAACGTTCAACTTCTGCGACAATTTGAGAAACTTGTTTTTCTGTCAACCGTTTTTCCATAATAATCAGCCAAAGGTTGTGTGTCTAATTTTACTTCTACATAGCACCCTTGGTATCAGTAAACTTAATCAGAACAAGAATTTTAGTTAAGCAATATTTTATGATTAACCTCTTGGTCTAATTTCAGAATTATCGCGTAAATCTTGTCCTATTTTTATACTGCCAATATTTTGAAATTTTTATCATACCAGATCCGAATTATTAGTAAATAGCAACTAGTTAACAATTAAAGGTTAAAGGTTATAATTTCTCTCCCCATCCCCTTGTCAACTATCTCCCCATCCCCCCGCAACTGTGGGAGTATGTCACAGTATTAGTGCAATAGTAGAGTTACGGTATTTCCATGACACTGGATATTCTCGCTTCCTTTGTGTTTACTTCTCCAGGTCCTATTTTAGTAAAATTAGGACCAATAACTATCCGTTGGTACGGCTTATTGATTGCTTCAGCGGTATTGATTGGTGTTACTCTTTCCCAATATTTGGCGAAGCGTCGTCATATTAATCCCGATTTGTTAAGTGATTTATCTATTTGGCTAGTAATTGGATCAATTCCAGCAGCACGATTATATTACGTTTTATTTCAATGGCAAGAATATGCCCAGCGTCCGTGGGATATTTTCGCCATTTGGAAGGGTGGTATTGCTATTCATGGAGCCATTATCGGCGGTCTAATAGTCGCGTTAATCTTTGCTAAACTCAAAAAAGTTTCATTTTGGCAATTAGCAGACTTAGTGGCTCCTTCGCTGATTTTAGGGCAGGCAATTGGACGTTGGGGAAATTTCTTCAATTCGGAAGCCTTCGGAAAACCGACTAATTTACCTTGGAAGCTTTATATTCCCCGTGAAATTACTCTTATTGATGGGTCAAAAGTTTACCCTCGTCCACCACAATTCATCGACGAAAGCTTCTTTCATCCCACATTTCTTTACGAATCCTTGTGGAATATCATGGTATTCGCCTTGTTGATGATATTATTCTTTCGAGGTTTGCAAGGAAAACTTTCCCTAAAAACAGGTACGATATTCTTAGTTTATTTAGTAACTTATAGCTTAGGGCGTGTTTGGATTGAAGGTTTACGTTTAGATAGCTTGATGCTTGGTCCTTTAAGAATTGCCCAAATCGTAAGTTTAGTCCAAATAGCCATAGGATTAGCCGGTTTATGGTGGCTTTACATCAGAAAACGTCCTTTACCAGATGTCGTTTCTACCCAAAGTGAAGAGATGACGAGGGAATGAGGTGATGGGGACAAGGGGGCAAGGAGACAAGGGGATGGGGGGACAGTTGACAGTTGACAGTTGATGGTTTAACTCCTAACTCCGGTACAGACGTAGCAATGCTACGTCTCTACAACTCCTAACTCCGGTGGTACTAACTCCTAACTTCTTAATCCAAAATCTAAAATCTAAAATCTAAAATAAAAAATGCCCCAGAGTTTTCTCTAGGGCTTAACCAGGGTGCATCTACCAATCAATATTTCTATATATGGGGGTTAAATCCGGAAAGATACCGATAATTTTCTTAAAAAACTTTTAAAGAGGAAGTATAACCTGTTTTTTTATGCGTGAAAATACTAATGTTTTGTGTAAAGAAAAATCTAATATTAAGCTAAAATCGGCAGTTTATATCGTCGGTGCTGGTCCCGGAGACCCTGATTTACTAACGATTCGGGCGCAAAAGCTGCTTGAGCAAGCCGATGTTATTTTATTTGCAGACTCTTTAGTTCCCCCAGAGATATTAGAATTTTGTCGTCAAGATGCTCAAATCATTCGTACTGCTTCTCAAACATTAGAAGAAATTGTGCCTCGGATGATAGATATTGTCCGCAATAATCAATCGGTTGTCCGTTTACATTCGGGAGATCCCAGCCTTTACAGCGCTATCCACGAACAAATGCAACTACTCGCTCAAGCCGAGATTCCTTTTGAGGTAATCCCTGGTATTAGTGCTTTCCAAGCCGCCGCAGCCAAATTAAATGTCGAACTTACAGTACCGGGTTTGGTGCAAACTATTATACTGACTCGCATCAGTGGACGCACGCAAGTACCACCAAAGGAAGAGTTGGCTTCACTGGCAGCACATCAAGCTAGTCTTTGCTTGTATTTAAGCGCTCGTCACGTTGAGGATTCCCAAACAAAACTTTTAGAACATTATCCCCCCGAAACGCCGGTAGCCATATGTTTTAGAGTCGGTTGGCACGATGAAAAAATATTTGTAGTTCCCCTCAATCAAATTGCAGATTATACCCACAAAGAAAAACTGATTCGCACCACACTTTATATTATTAGCCCCGCTCTTGCTGAAACTACAGCGCGATCGCGATTATATCACCCAGAGCATTCCCATTTGTTTCGTCCCAAGGTATGAGGGGGGGATGGGGAGACAAGGAGACAAGGGAAGAATTGTCAACTGTCAACTGTCAACTGTCAACTATTCCCCCCTGTTCGATAAACTGAAGATTAGAGAAGAAATTAGGTAAATAAACTCATGTTAGACGAACAAGCCAAAAAAACCATGTTGCGGAAGATTCCTCACGGGTTGTATATCTGTGGGGTTAAGAATGATCAAGAAGTTAATGGTTTTACTGCTAGCTGGTTGATGCAGGCTTCATTTAAGCCACCTTTAGTGGTAAACTGTGTTAAAGGAGATTCTATATCCCATGAAATGATTGAAAAAAGTGGGGTATTTGCAATCAGTTTCTTGGAAGATGGACAAAAAGAGTTAGCAGAAAAGTTCTTTAAACCGATGCGTCGCGTTGGAAATAAGTTTGAAGATGTGGAATTTTATCTTGGTGAAGAAACCGGATGTCCAATTATTTCTGACTCTTTGGGATATATAGAATGTCGAGTTGTCGGTAATGTAGATAAAGGTGATCATACGGTTTACGTTGGTGAAGTTATTGCTGCTGGGATTCACCGTGAAGGAAAACAACTCTTACTCGAAACAACTGGATGGAATTACGGTGGATAAATTAAGTTAGTACCACCGGAGTTAAGAGGTATTTTCATGATTGGTTGTGGAATTTTTTCATAAGGGAATGTTTCGTTAAGTTAACGTGAATTCGAGGAATCGCGAAGAAGTCGGGTTTTTAAGATAAATCTGGGTTGTAACAGACAATCATCATAAAAACCCGACTTCTAACCCCAGGAATAATCGAGGTTTTACAGTATCATAATCATTTAAACCGAATCGAAGCAATGAACATCGAACTCACGTTATGTTACAGATATTTCTCGTAAAAAGCCGACTTCTATGATTATGTCGAACTCACGTTAAATTACTATCACCTTGCCACATTGGCAACCAGTATGACTTTTTCTAATTTATGATTCAAATTAATAAGTCTACTTAGCTTAGTTCAGGGTGTTGGAATTACTATCCTAAGTCTGTCAATCGAAAATATATGCTCAAGGTGATATTTGAAGCGGGAAGTAAGTCTTTCTCGCTTTTTTTTTGCAAATTAAGGAGACAGTTGACAGTTATCTCTTGCCTCTTGCAAGAAAGCCTTTGACCTTTAATTATAAATCTTTATGAAGAAAAGCTTTAGCATCTTCACCAGTGTAACTACTCGCTATATGACCATTACCTGTCATTCTATATTTATACGTTATTAAGCCTTCTAAACCAACTGGTCCACGAGGTGGTATTTGTTGGGTGCTAATTCCGACTTCTGCACCGAATCCGTAACGGAAACCGTCTGCGAAACGGGTGGAACAATTATGATAAACTCCAGCTGCATTTACTAAGGATAAAAAAGTTTCTGCTGCTTCTATATCTTCGGTAATAATTGCATCGGTATGTTTGGAACCATATTCGTTGATGTGGGTTATGGCTTCGGGTAAAGAATCAACAATTTTAATTGACAAAATCAAATCGCTGTATTCTGTTTCCCAATCTGTTTCTGTTGCAGGTACAATGTTTGATAAATTTGATAAAATTGATTGAGTTGCTGTATCTCCTCTCAATTCTACGTTTAATTTTTGCAGAGCTTCGGCTACTTGTGGTAAAAATGTTGATGCAATTTCTTGATGAACTAATAAAGTTTCAATGGCATTACAAGCGGCAGGATAATGAGTTTTGGCATCTACTGTAATATTTACAGCTTTCTCAATATTTGCGGCTTGATCAATATATAAATGACAGATTCCGTCAGCGTGTCCCAATACTGGAATTGAGGTATTTTGCTGTACAAATTTTACAAAAGAATTAGAACCTCTAGGAATAATTAAATCTACATATTTATCTAACTTCAAAAGTTCTAAAGTTTCTTCTCTAGTAGTTAATAATTGTACCGCATCGGGGTCAACTTTAGTTTGAGATAATCCTTGTTTAATCGCTTTGATTATTGCTTCACAAGAATGAATTGCTTCCTTTCCACCCTTAAGAATTACACCATTACCCGATTTTATCGCTAGAGATGCAATTTGAATTGCCGCTTCCGGACGTGCTTCAAAAATTACCCCCAAAACTCCTAAAGGGCAAGTAACACGCTTGAGGATTAAACCAGTATCTAATTTACGGTGAATTTGAACGCTACCAACTGGATCGGGAAGTTTACCAATATCCTTTACACCAGCGATATTATCCTTCAATTTATGTTCGTCCAACTGCAACCGTTTGTAAAGTGGCTTGGCAATTCCCTGTTTTGCAGCAGCTTCACAATCAGTAATATTTGCTTGAATTATCTCATCTTGTGACGATAGTAACGCACTAGCAATCGCTTCAATCGCTTCATTTCTCGCCGCTGTAGATAAAACCGCTAGCTTCATAGATGCAAGTCGAGTTTGTTTGGCGATCGCAATTAAACCAAAAGAATCATGATTATCAGCTGTCATGGTAGGTATTGCCCAAAATGCAGTCTTACTTTTATCCTAACTGCAAATGGTAAAGATCAAGATCATAATTTATTTCTTTTTCCATGTATTAACTAAATTAACATCAGGTTTTAAAAATGATGGCTCATCCGTACAAGTTCATGCTAATTAAATAGTCGTTTTAAGGCAGTCGGGGATATGTAAGGCATACCGAAGAGTAAATATTAACTAAAAAATTCTGAAACGACTAAATTAAAAGCATTATTCGGATTTATATTCTCGATGACGGCATACTATGTACTGAATAACGAAAATGATTAATACATCTGAATATAAAATATAGAAATCCTCTAATATCATATCCGGTTAAACACTTGTAATAAAGTTGGTTCGGGAACACTCAACAATTACCCAATACCCATTACCAAATACTAATAGGTATTTTTCTCCATTAAAAATATTTTACTCATCATCCGGAATACTCGAATTCGCTTCTGTAGCTTTTTCTATAAAAATAAATATTGTAATTCCTTTTTTAAAAGCTTTGATATCTTTTCAATTTTAGCAATTCTGAACTCAATACAAATACTCATTCTAACTACCATGACTTCTACTTCTAATTTTCAGAATACTCGCCTTCATATGAATAAACCCATACTGACTCCAGGTTCTACAGGTTCGGCTGTTAAGGAGCTACAAGATTTATTAAAACATTGGCAGTGCTATTTTGGTAAAGTTGATGGTATATTTGGTCCTCAAACTACATCTGCTGTTAATTGTTTTGAGTATTGGATGTTTTTAGCAGAAGATGGCATTGTTGATGAAAATACTTGGCAATGTTTATACAAAGGTGCGCCAGTAGATATGCCGTTATTAAGTAAAGATAGTAGAGGGGAATTAGTCGAAAAAATCCAGGAAAGACTGTTGTGGTCTGGTTTTTTTCAATCTGCAATTACCGGCTATTTTGGTATTGTAACTGAAAACGCTATCAAAGATTTACAACAACGTACTGGATTACTCCCAGATGGAATAGTTGGCGATCGCACTTGGTTTGAATTAAGTAAAATCCGCGAGTATGGCTGTTAAATAATTAACTATTAGTTACAAATAATCGGATTTTCTACTTGTTGCTGAGAATAAGTTAATGGTTCAATGACTATCTCTTTACCTCTAATAATTACGATATGTTTTTTACAAGCAAAGAACCATCCATCATCGTTTTTTTCATAATTAATAATACCGCTTTTTAATTGCCATTCTCGAACTGCATTACCTCCAGAATATAAAGTAATTCTGTAATCATCACCGAAGAGATGAGACATTTTTTGTGTCCAAATATTTCCTTTACTAGGAATACAACCGCTGAGTACAATCAGAGTTAAAAAACTAATAATTAACAGTACAAGTTTAAGTTTAGGCATATAAGCGCAAATATATTAGAAGTATTCAATTAGTAGTCAGCAGTACAGGGCATTAAGCTACCACCAACGCTCACCACTAATCACTTTGGCGATATGTTGAGATATTTAAACCCAGATTATTCTACAATTTGATGACTGATAACTAATTAAGTGTTTAGTATTTTATTTGTTTAATACTCTTCCAAATATCAAATAATAATTCCGAATAATTTGTAATTATAAAATAAACAGATTACAAATCTAGAAGTCGGGTAACTCTTACAAAAGCCGACTTATTGGTAAAAGAGCTTCAAGCAAACAAGCATTAATGATAATATAAGAATAATTTCTTGATAAAAACTTCTTAATCTATAACTACTCCCTTCCCGGCAGAAGATTACCGATAAAAAAAAACCTTCTAGACGCAGCGGAAAGTGTGCTCTTGGGGGTTTCCCCCATGAAAAACTTTGGCTAGAGAGAGTACACTTCTTGAAAAGACATCTCCGGAAATTAAATATGTGTTATCCAGAAACCTTTTAGAGACGCGATACTATGAGCGTCTCTAGATTCTTTTCCGGAGATGTCTAAAGAGGTTTCATAGAAATAGGTAATTTTCCAGCGGGATAGGAGTAACTGATAAATAAGAAGAGTTTTAGTGAGTATTAAGAATATCGAGCGATAATTTGATAAATCAAACGTTTTTGCAGATGAAACTTAATTCGCGCAGAAAAAGCCGGGGAAAACACCAAAAAAATCCTTGGAGAAGTGAGCTTAATGACATCGTTAGAGGTGGATGTGGTGGTTTTTTATTCGGTATTCCTTTGCTTTATACCATGGAAGTATGGTGGATAGGTTCATCTGCTACACCAAAGATGATGTTAGTAGCACTGATATTAACATTTATCGTTGTTTATCTACTCATGCGTACTGAAGGTTTTCGCAAACCGAAACGATTTAATCGTCGTTATCAAGGAATTACAGAAACAGTAGAAGCAATGGGAATCGGCTTAATTTGTTCGGCTTTTGTACTGTTACTATTACAAGAATTGTCTGGGGGAGTTTCTCTTAAAGAAGCATTGGGTAAGATTATTTATGAAAGTGTACCCTTTAGTTTGGGGGTTGCATTAGCAAATCAATTATTAGGTGAAAACGGCAACAATTCACCAGATAATAGAACTACTAGACAAGATGATTCAATTAATGATAATGCTACATTTTCCGATTTAAGTGCAACCTTAATTGGTGCAATTGTCATTGGCTTTAATATTGCTCCTACCGATGAAATCGCAACACTTGCAGCAGCAATATCTCAACCTTGGCTGTTAGCAATTATTGCCACTTCTTTATTAATTTCCTATGGAATAGTATTTCAAGCAGGTTTTTCCAATCAAAACAAACGCAAACAGCACAAAGGTATATTTCAAAAACCATTTAGCGAAACCATGATTTGTTACCTAATATCGTTAATAGCAGCAGTGATAATGCTGTGGTTTTTTCAAAAATTGACTATCCATGATTCTTGGACAATTTGGTTAAAACATTCTTTAATATTAGGATTACCGACAACCATTGGTGGTGCTGCGGGAAGATTAGCAATATGAATCAGCCTCAACAACAAGAAAAACTTCATCAAAAACGCCCAATTGCCGAATGGGTTACATTTAGCGTTGCTTCCTCCATACTTATCGGGGTTGTGGGTTTAGTCAGCTTCACTTGGATTGTAGAATCTCCCCAACAACCACCTATTCTGGTAATTACTAATAATCAGCCTCTACGAAAAATTAACGAACAATATTACATACCCTTTGAGATAGTTAATCAAGGAGGAGAAACAGCAGCTGCGGTACAAGTTATAGCAGAATTGCGTATTAACGGAAAAGTAGAGGAAACAGGGGAGCAGCAAATAGAATTTTTATCGAAAAACGAGAAAGAAACGGGTGCATTTATATTTACTCAGAATCCCGAAAAAGCAGAATTGATTTTACGAGTTGCGAGTTATAAATCACCGTAAAATTAACCTTAGAGAATGTTTGCCCTGTCTAAATTAATGCCATAACCGGCGAATATAATCGATTATAAACCCCTGCTACGGTGGGTTTTATTTGTGTAGCCGCGTGCTTAGTAGCGTGTGCGTAAGGACATATTATATTTTATATTCGCCCAAAACTTTTCCAACACCTTCTTAGAATAAATAGAAGTCGGGTTTTTAGCATAAATATCTGTAATATCAGAAAATCTCGATGAAAAACCCAACTTCTCAAAACTGCCCTTAAAATAAAACAATAATCAGTTGTATTACTATTAATCATAACTACAAGCGATCGCCAATTCAGCGTGTTGTAAAAATATATCTTTATCAAGCATTTCTACAGAATATTGGGGTGTTTCGCTGAATAATTTCTCAATTCTTTGATTCGCAGCTTCTACTACTGATTCTTCAAGGCTACCGTTTTCTAAAGATTTTACAAAATCTTCAGCAATAAATTCTATTCGTTCAGTAGATGATGAAGGCAGATTACCACACATTAAAAACAAATCACAACCTGCATTCAATGTATAGGCTACTGTACCGCTTAGAGTATACATATCCGCAACAGCTTTCATATCTAAATCATCAGATACCACAACCCCTTCAAATCCCATTTCTTTTCTCAGTATTCCGTTCAAAATTGATTGAGAAAATGTAGCAGGTTTATCTCCTCCAATTTCCGGAAAGAGGATATGAGCCGTCATAATTAAGGGTATTTTCTCGGATATTAACGTTTGAAATGGTATCAATTCTCGTGTTTGTAATTGCTCCTTAGTTAAATTTAAGACCGGCAATGCTAAGTGAGAATCAGTGTTGGTATCTCCGTGTCCGGGGAAATGTTTAGCACAAGCAATAATTCCCGATTCTTTAAGTCCGAGGAAATATTCACGAGCGAATTGGGCTGCTATTTCTGGAGTTGTATCGAAAGCACGTGGTCCGATTATCGGATTATTGGGGTTAGAAAAGATATCCGCGACGGGTGCCCAGGAAACATTGATACCCAAAGATTTTAGTTCAACTGCCATGGCGATCGCAACTTCTCGCGCTCGTTTACGATACACATAACTATAGGGAAATCGCGTAATTGGTAAAGGTGGACGAATCACCCTTCCTCCTTCATGATCGATGGAGATAAACATCGAATCACGCTCAGTATATTCTCTGATATTTAGACTGAGTTTTTTAAACTTTTCTAACCACAATGTATAAGGTTCACCATGATGGAAATTTTTCGCAAAAAAACAAACCCCCACAGGTTTTAATTTACTAAGTATCCGTTTATCTTCATCGGTTAATGAAGTACCCGAAACACCAACAATTAAGTGATTTCCAAAAAACATAATCAGTAATCAGTAAACAGTTATCAATTATCAAAATAATACGGCTAATAGTTAGTGAAAAGTCAGGTGATTGTTATACCATATATCCAATTACCCATTACCAATTACCAATTACCAATGCCCAATGTCATCTTCCACATGGCATTCCCCGTAAGCGATATTGCTCAAACAAAAGCATATTATGTCGATGGTTTGGGATGCACGAACGGTAGAGAAAATCGTCATGCTTTAATTCTCAATTTTTACGGACATCAATTAGTCGCACACGTTACGAAGGAAATTCTTACACCTCAACAAGGAATTTATCCCAGACATTTTGGTTTAGTTTTCACCCAGGAAGCTGATTGGGAAGATTTATTGACAAGAGCGCAAAAAAACAATTTACCTTTCAGAGAATCAGCGAAAAACCGCTTTGTAGATTCTCCCTTAGAACATCGTACCTTCTTTCTCGAAGACCCATTTTACAACTTGATGGAATATAAATATTATCGTTATCCACAAGCAATTTTTGGCAATGCTGAATTTACTACTATTGGGGAATTGACTTAATTGGTGTTGATAAAGCAGTTGCGATCGCATTCAAACTTTTGCTATCAGTTAGCATCCAAGCATGATTCAACACTGGCACCACAATATGATCTCCTACAGGCATTCTAGAACTATCTGCCGGGACAATCATCATGTCATAGGGTGTCCAAATCGAGGTAAAATTAATTTGGGATAACATTTGGACATCACTATTTAAATCTCGAAGAAAACCACTATTAGGACGCATTTGCACGCAACCAAGTCCTTGATTAAAATAAGCTGTTCGCGTACCGTGGTTTGGAGCAGAAAGAGCAATAAATCGCTGTACACGGTTAATTCCACCTAGTCTCTGGACATAATAACGACTAACAATTCCTCCCATACTGAAACCAAGTAAATCAAAAGGTTGTTCGTTGGGAAAAGTAGCGTCAATTTTATTCGCTACCTGTTGTGCTAAGTCATCCAAACCCTTAGTACCGTTATTAGGCAACAAATCCAAATCATATACTTTCCAACCACGTTCGTTCAGAAAAGGAATCATTCTCAGAAATACTTTCGCATTATCCCAAATTCCGTGTACCAGTAATAGAGGATTGCGCTGCTGATTTACCTGATTCATTTAACACATAGAGTTTAATTTAGTTCATCTAAAATGTAACTTATTTAGGAAGAGGTAATTGGTAATTGGTAAGATAAACAGACACCTTTGACCTTTGACTTGTAAACTTTTGTTAAATCAGCTTTCACATTCTTGCTCTTGGTTACAAGAAAATCTGATAATTGTAATAGAGTATTGAGGAGCCGCAATCGCTCAAAATACAAGCAATGGAGGCTTTGTAGTTAGTAAAGTTATACCGAACCGATACTTCAACCATCCTCAGTTCTAGAATCTTTGGAAAGTGGATGGCATAAGATAAACAAGTATTTTTGATAATTATTGAATTGACAAAAATACGTCTTTATAAATTAATTTGGTCAAATTGGTCAAAATTCGGCTATTTATTAAATATAAAAGACAAAATAAATAAGCAAATTTAGTTGTATTAAAACCCTAATCTGAGGAAATTATGAAATTTATTTCTGGAATTCTTGGTGGAAACAAAAAAAATGGTAACTTTTTTTTAGAATTGAAAGAAGAACCTGATGAACCAATGCCTTACAATGATTCTAAAAAGGTTGAAGCATCTAAGAATGGAGCAAAACCAGCAGCTACTAATGGTGTAAAACCAGTAGATACAATCAAAGTAAAGGATGAAAATAATCAAGTAAAAGAAGTCCCATCCGATAAAGTTAAACAAGTTGATATCGAATTGGTTCAAACAGCTAAAGGTTTAGAAGCAACTGCTATCCCTGTAGAAAATAAAAAAGCTGCCAAGAAAGCATCTACTACTGTAAATAAACCTGAAGAGCCAAAAGAAACTACTTTTGCACCTAAATACTTAATACCTAAGAATGATAATGTACGCCGTCGTCCTGGAGCAAATATGAATTCATTTTTAGACATGGCGCGTCAAGTTAAGACTCCTATAAATTGATCGTCACGAGTTAGGCGATCCATATTTCCATATTTTACTTCAGATGGTCATACACATAGTATGATTAGGTATGGAAATAAAGCACGGCAGAGGTGATGTTTATGCAATTGAATACCACATTGTATGGTGTGTCAAGTACAGGCACAAGGTATTGAAAGATGAAATAGCCGATTTTCTGTTCATAGGTTCTAGTTGAGACGGCAATTCTGTACAAGTTTAAAGTCGAAAGTCTTGAGGTAGTAGAAGATCATGTTCATGTTTTAGTGTCTGTAACACAGAGGCACACCATCCCGAATATGGTGAAAATCCTAAAAGGGATATCAGCAAGAAAGCTATTTTTAAAGTTTCCTCAACTCAAGAAAAAGTTGTGGTCCGGACACATGAAGGAATCCTAGTCCTGTTTGTCTCAACAGTCAGCGAAAACACCATTGGTCACAAGTAAAAAATTATATAGAAAATCAAAATGCAGAAAGCATTTAAAGTTACACTTATTCCTAGTCGCAGCCAAGAAGTCTTAATTAATAAGACAATTGGTTGCGCTAGATTTGTGTACAATCGCTTTTTAGCATTAAGACAAGAACTATACACAATTGAGCAAAAAACTTTAAATTACAATGCTTGTAGTCAACAATTAACTCTACTTAAAAAAGAGATTGAATGGTTATACTTTAAACGGAAACAATCTGAGTTTTATCAAAAGTCTGGAAGTTGAGAGTA